>NZ_JABFCQ010000019.1:0-552 GCF_013087625.1 Rhizobium changzhiense | reverse complement strand
CAACGTCCGCACACCGGCTATTGGCGTCTCTATCCTATCGGTGGCCTCCGAAAGGGAACAGGCCGAGTTGTCAGCGTGGCAGGGGAACAGCGCTTACCTTTCGCTTTCCCGGAGATCAGACTTCAATTTCTCAATTTGGCGATCAAAGGCGTGCTTTACGGAGTTTTCGACCAGTGATTTCACGATTGCGCCACCGATGCCAGCTGCAGCAAGACTCGACAGGATCGCCGGCCCCCAAACGTTCCAGTCCATCTGCGATTCTCCCCATCTTCATCCTATCGGGTGGTGGCACGAGCACTTGGGAATGGAAAGTCCAATGCAACGAACAATCGCTGCAGCCAATAGTTTTTATGTGATTCCACGCGGGAGTGGTGAAGCGCGAAACGAGCGCCATTGCGGCCGGAGCAGCGGATCACCAGCAGGCGGCTACCGGCCTCGTGCTTGGCGTCGGCGCTTAGAGCGTATCCGGATTTAGTTGAATCGGAAGGGATTCCGTTTTTGGCTGTTTTGTGATTCAAGATGCTGGCTGGAGTGGAGGCCAGCATCGGATGA
>NZ_JABFCQ010000018.1:0-839 GCF_013087625.1 Rhizobium changzhiense | reverse complement strand
CGTGTCATGGCCGGCGCCGCCGGTGATCATATTGGCCAGCGCATTGCCGGTGCCGGTGAAGTTCGCCGATCCCGTGTAGCTCAGGTTCTCGACATTGTTGCCAATCGTATAGCTTGAAAGCGCCGTCTGGACCGTGTCTGTCCCCTCGTTCGCATTCTCGATCACAAGGTCGGTCGCGATATCGACGACATAAATGTCGTCACCCGTCCCGCCTGACATCGTGTCGGAACCAGCACCGCCAATCAATGTGTCGTTGCCGCCAGCGCCAGTGAGCTTGTCGGCAACGACACCGCCCTTGATGATGTTGTCGAGCGCATTGCCCGTGCCGGTAAACGCGGTCGTACCGCCATAGGTGAGGCTCTCGACATTGCCCCCCAGCGTATAGGTGGTCAGATTCGTCTGCACCGTGTCGATACCCTCATCGGCATTCTCGATGACGATGTCACCGGTGGAGATGACATAGGTGTCGTCGCCCGTGCCGCCATTTAGCGTGTCGACCCCGGCTCCTCCAGCCAGGACATTGTTCAGCGCGTTGCCTGTCCCGACAAACGCACCAATTCCGATATAGGCGAGGTTCTCGACATTGGCGCCAAGCGTATAGCTTGCCAGGGTCGTGCGAACCGTGTCAGTTCCCGCGGCAGCGTTTTCGGCAACGCTGTCACCGGCATCGTCGACGATATAGGTGTCGTCGCCCGCACCGCCGATCAAGCTGTCCGCACCTGCCCCGCCATTCAGCGTGTCATTGCCGGCGCCACCGGCAAGGGTGTCGGTCCCGCTACCGCCGACGATTAGGTTGTCCAGCGAGTTCCCTGTTCCGGCAAAGTTCGTCGTTCCGATAT
>NZ_JABFCQ010000017.1:0-1051 GCF_013087625.1 Rhizobium changzhiense | reverse complement strand
TAGAGCGTATCCGGATTTAGTTGAATCGGAAGGGATTCCGTTTTTGGCTGTTTTGTGATTCAAGATGCTGGCTGGAGTGGAGGCCAGCATCGGATGACTCGACCTCTTTCAAATGATCTTCGTGAGCGTGTTGTTGCTGCCATCGAAGCCGGTGAGAGCCGCCGGTCGGTTGCGGTGCGGTTCGGTATTGCGGTGTCTTCAGCGGTAAAGTGGTCTCAGCGTTATCGTTCGAGCGGATCTGTGGCGCCTGGGAAGATGGGCGGCCACCGCAAGCGGGTTCTGGAGCCGCATCGGGCGTTTATCATGGAGCGGATCAACCAGACGCCGCATGTGTCACTGCACAGGTTGAAGGAAGAGTTGGCCGCGCGAGGGGTGAAGGTATCCCACGATACGGTATGGCAGTTCCTGCGGCGTGAGGGGCTGCGGTTCAAAAAAAACACTGTTCGCCCTTGAGCAGGCGCGCGCTGACGTCGCGCGACGGCGACAGCGCTGGCGATCCTGGCAGGCTGGCCTCGATCCAAGCCGGCTGGTCTTCATCGATGAAACCTGGATCAAGACCAACATGGCGCCGCTTCGAGGCTGGGGACCGAAGGGCAAACGCCTGCGCAGCTTCGCCCCGCACGGACATTGGCGCACCCTGACTTTCCTCGGCGCGTTGCGCTGCGATCGGCTCACCGCACCCTGTGTCTTTGATGGACCGATCAACGGTGAGTGCTTTCGCGCCTATGTCGAGCAGCAACTCGTAGCGGTGCTCAAACCCGGCGACATCGTCGTGATGGATAATCTCGGCTCCCACAAGTCGGTCGCCATCCGTCAGATGATCCGCAACGCTGGTGCTCGGCTCTGGTACTTGCCGCCATACTCCCCCGACCTCAATCCGATCGAACAGGCTTTCGCCAAAATCAAGCACTGGATGCGCCTGGCTCAGAAGCGAACCATCGATGACACCTGGCGCCACATCGGACACCTCGTCACAACCATCGAGCCCAACGAATGCAGCAACTACTTCGCCAATGCCGGATACGCTTCCGTCAAAACCTGAAAGGCTCTA
>NZ_JABFCQ010000016.1:0-3087 GCF_013087625.1 Rhizobium changzhiense | reverse complement strand
GTAACCGGTGTCCCGCTCCCACGTTGTCGATGCCGCTCTAATCTGTGATCGCCTTTCCATGGACGAGCAACGGGAGTTTCTCCATGGAGAGTACATTGGAGGTTCTCACGACCAGGAAGTCTGGACGTGAGGTGCATCGGCATTGGCCGGACGAGATCAAGGCGCAAATCGTTTCGGAGAGTCTTCGGCCAGGCGCGATGGTTAGTGAGGTCGCAGAACGCCACGGCCTGAAGCCGAACCACCTGTCCACTTGGCGAACCATGGCGCGGCAAGGCAAGTTGATTCTGCCTGCACCCGAGGATGCGGTGGAGTTCGCAGCGGTGATCGTCGCTCCACCCGCTTCGGAGCCGCCGATCAAAAAAGCCAGCCGTCCTGAGATCATCGTCGGCGCTGTCACAATACGTCTGGAAGAAGGCGCGTCTGCCGCCCGGATCGCCGCTATCGCGCGTGCTTGCGCGGTTCCGGCATGATCTTTCCCTCGAACCGGGTTCGGATCATGGTGGCAACCAAGCCTATCGACTTTCGCAAAGGCCATGATGGATTGGCGGCGCTGGTAAAGAACGAGCTTCATAAGGACCCGTTCACAGGGACAGTCTTCATATTCCGGTCACGCAAGGCCGACCGGTTGAAGCTGATCTACTGGGACGGCAGCGGTCTGGTGATGGCCTACAAGCGGCTGGAGGAGCACACGTTCACTTGGCCAGATATCCGGGACGGTCTGATGACCCTGGGGCATGCCCAGTTCGAGGCGCTGTTTGCGGGGCTCGATTGGCGTAGGGTCCGTTCCGTTGAGGCAAGAGCGCCGACCGCAATCGAATAGGTGCGACACGATGACTCGGGCGACAAATCCGGGCGGCTAGACGAGGCAGAGTTTGGTAAACTTCTAGCATGTTGGATGCCGCCGATTTGCCGGACGATATTGCTGCTTTGAAGGCGATGCTGCTCGCGGCGCAAGCGCGTGAAGTCCGCAAGGATGATCGGATCGAACGGCTGGAGAAGCTGGTCGCCGCTTTCAAGCAGGCTGCCTTCGGCCGCAAGTCCGAGAAGGCCGATCCCGAGCAATTCGATCTCGCATTGGAGGACCTGGAAACGGCCATAGCGGTTATCCATGCCGAGGACGAAGCCGACAGCCCTTCGGGTAAACCGCGCCCCAAATCTCGCGCCGCCAATCGTGGCTCTCTTCCCGCCCACCTTCCTCGTGTCGAGGAGATCATCGAGCCAGAAAGCTTGATATGTAACTGTGGTGGCGGCCTACATTGCATAGGCGAGGATGTGTCTGAGCGGCTGGATGTCATCCCTGCGCAGTTCCGTGTCATCGTTACTCGTCGTCCAAAATACGCCTGCCGTGCCTGCACCGATGGCGTAACTCAGGCTGCAGCACCTGCACGACTGATCCATGCAGGATTGCCGACTGAGGCGACCATCGCGCATGTGCTGGTGTCCAAATATGCCGATCATTTACCGCTGTACCGGCAGGCCCAGATCATGAGCCGCCAGGGGATTGATCTCGACCGCTCAACACTCGCCGACTGGGTTGGTCGGGCTGCTTTCGAATTGCGTCCGGTCTTCAACGCCTTGGTTGCCGACCTAAAGCGGTCAACGAAGCTCTTCATGGACGAGACCCGTGCTCCGGTGCTCGAGCCCGGTTCCCGCAAAACCAAGACCGGATACTTTTGGGCGCTGGCCCGTGATGACCGACCGTGGGGCGGAGGTGCGCCGCCGGGGGTAGCCTTCACCTATGCACCCGGTCGCGGCGGGTTACATGCCGAGCGGATATTGCAAGGATTCACGGGCATTCTTCAGGTGGATGGCTACGCCGGATATAATCGGCTGATTGCCCCAGATCGCATTGGACCGGACATCCAACTTGCCTATTGTTGGGCACACGCTCGTCGCAAGCTGATGGAGATCATCCGCAACGGAACAACGCCGATTGCAAATGACGGCGTCAAACGGATAGGAGAACTATATCGCATCGAGGCCGAATTGCGCGGTCTTGATCCGCAGGCTCGTCTAACTGGACGGCAGGAGAGGTCAGCGCCACTGGTCGCCGACATGCAGTCCTGGCTTGTCCATCACCGTGCCCGTGTCGCCACGAAGTCCCCGCTCGGCGAAGCTTTGGCCTACATCGCCAAATACTGGGATGGCCTGAGGCGCTTCCTGATCGACGGCCGCATCGAAATCGACAACAACAGCGTCGAGCGAACCATCCGGCCAATAGCCTTGAACAGGAAGAATGCTCTCTTCGCGGGCCATGATGCCGGAGCCGAGAACTGGGCGACCATCGCCTCGCTCATCGAGACCTGCAAACTCAATGTCGTCGATCCGCTGGCCTATTTGACTGCTACACTCGCAGCCATCGTCAACGGCCACAAGCAGAGCCGGGTTGAGGAACTTCTGCCGTGGAATTACCGGGCTGCGTAAGCTCTACCCAAAGACATCTGCCGTTCCTTCTCAGATAAAACCATGCACGATGTCACACTGGTCGCGGTTGATAGCGTCGCTGCTTAATAGAAATGAACCCTCGAAAGGTCGATTTCGTATGGATCGGTCACGATTGTGCTGCCGTCCTCTTTGTAAATCTCAAGTTCAGAAAGTCGGCCGTCGGTGACATGCAACGCTAGACGCACGATTTTTGCCACACTTAGAAAGCTGTTTTTGCTATCGGTTTTGTCGTCATAGAAGCCTTCGACTGGAATTTTGTCGTTCTCTCGCGGCGACGGCGCATCACTGTCTTTTACTTCCGCTACCGGGCCGCTCGTCCGGAGCTTCAAACTTCCTTCAGGGCTAACCCGCATGACCTCCACTGAGTTCATCTGCTCAAGAATTTCTGCTCTGCCCTGAAAATCGTCTCGCAGAAGGTGCATCAAAAGGGCGCGTTCCCCTGGGTCGATCTCTCTCCAATGTTCCCGACTATCGACCATTTCTCACCACGCACCTGCCAAAGTTTCGACCAGTCAGAGAAGTCTGAGGGGAGCTTGTGACGCTGTCAACGTCCGCACACCGGCTATTGGCGTCTCTATCCTATCGGTGGCCTCCGAAAGGGAACAGGCCGAGTTGTCAGCGTGGCAGGGGAACAGCGCTTAC
>NZ_JABFCQ010000015.1:0-3597 GCF_013087625.1 Rhizobium changzhiense | reverse complement strand
TCGGAGCCGGCCGGTTCGACCACCTCGATCAGGCAGTCGCCCTCGGTCAGCGAGCGCGCCTTGCGGTCGGCGCCATCGGGATCGGTCAAGGCCTCCGGGCGAATGCCGAAGATCACCTGTTTGCCGGTATAGGCGGTCAGACCGTCATTGCCTGATATGACGGGGAGCCTCAGCGGCGCGGCATTCGGCCGCTCCAGCGAGACTTCGAGCCCGCCGGCGCCGTTTTCGACGGTGGCGTTCAAGAGGTTCATCGCCGGCGATCCCATGAAGTCGGCGACGAAGATGTTGGAGGGGCTGTTATAGATCTCGGCCGGCGTGCCGAACTGCTGCAGCACGCCGTCCTTCAGCACGGCGATCTTGGTCGCCAGCGTCATCGCCTCGATCTGGTCATGGGTGACATAGACGAAGGTGGTGCCCATGCGCTGATGCAGCCGCTTGATCTCGGTGCGCATGTCGACGCGCAGCTTGGCATCGAGATTGGAGAGCGGCTCGTCGAACAGGAAGACCTGCGGATTGCGCACCAAGGCTCTCCCCATGGCGACACGCTGGCGCTGGCCGCCCGACAGTTGGCTCGGCTTGCGGTCGAGCAGATGGCCGATCTGCAGCATGTCGGAGACCTGCTTGATCGCCTTTTCGCGCTCGTCCTTGGGAACGCCGCGGATTTCCATGCCGAAGGCGATGTTGCCCGCCACCGTCATGTTCGGGTAGAGCGCATAGGACTGGAACACCATGGCGATGTCGCGCTTGGAGGGATGCAGGCCGCTGATGTCGCGCCCGTCGATCCTGATATCGCCAGAGGTGATCGTCTCCAGCCCGGCAATGGTGTTGAGCAGGGTCGACTTGCCGCAGCCGGACGGGCCGACCAGCACGAGAAAGCCGCCCTTGTCGAGTTCGAGGTCGATGCCCTTGAGAATGTCGACGGCGCCGAAGCGTTTTTTGAGACCGGAGATTTCGAGGAAGGCCATGGATTACCCTTTGACAGCCCCCGCCATCAGACCGCGCACAAAGTAGCGGCCGGCGAGGATATAGACGATGAGCGTCGGCACGGCGGCGATCATCGCCGCCGCCATGTTGACATTGTATTCGACCACCCCGGTCGAGGTGTTGACGACATTGTTGAGCGCCACCGTCATCGGCATGGAGTCACCGGTGCCGGCGTAAGCCGAGGCAAACAGGAAGTCGTTCCAGATATTGGTGAACTGGTAGATGACGGTGACGACGATGATCGGCAGCGAGTTCGGCAGCATGATGCGGCGGAAGATCTGGAAGAAGCTGGCGCCATCGACCTGGGCGGCCCGCACCAGTTCGGTCGGGAAGGCCTCGTAGAAATTGCGGAAGAACAGGGTGGTGAAGCCCAAGCCATAGACGACATGGACGAAGACCAGATTGACCGTCGGATTGCCGAAGCCGAAGTTCCAGCCGGTGGCGTTCTGCAGCGTCATGCCGAAGCGGCCGAGACTGCCGAGGATCGTTGCCATCGGCAACAGCACCGACTGGAACGGAATGAAGCAGGCAAACAGCATCAGCCCGAACACCAGCGTGTGGCCGGGAAAGCGCCATTTGGTCAGCACATAGCCGTTCAGCGCCCCCATGATGGTGGAGATTGCCACCGCCGGCACCACCATCTTGATCGAGTTCCAGAAGTAGCCCTTGATGCCGGCGCAGGTGAGCCCCACGCAGGTCTCGCCCCAGGCCTTGATCCACGGATCGAAGGTCGGCGATTGCGGCAGCGCCAGCATGTTGCCGTTCTGGATCTCGTCCATGGTCTTGAACGAGGTCGTCAGCATGACGAAGAGCGGCATCAGATAGAGGACGGCAAAGACCAGCAGCAGGCCGTAGATGACGGTGCGGCCGATCCAGCGGGTGTTGTTGCTGTTCTGCGAGGTTGCTATCGGAGAGGTCACGCTGCTCATCGCGCCTTCTCCTTCAGTTCGGAATAGAGATAGGGAACGATGATCGCCGAGATGGTCATCAGCATGATGATGGCGCTGGCCGAGCCGACGGCCATCTCGTTGCGCTTGAAAGTGTATTCATACATGAAGTTCGACGGCAGCCAGGCCGAGCCGCCCGGCCCGCCCGAGGTCAGCGCCACCACCAGGTCATAGGACTTGATCGCCATATGGGCGAGCACGATGAAGGCCGACAGAAAGATCGGCCGCAAGAGCGGAATGACGATGCGGCGATAGAGCTGGAAGGGCGAGGCGCCATCGATCTGGGCGGCCTTCATGATCTCGCCGTCGATGCCGCGCAGGCCCGCCAGGAACATCGCCATGACGAAGCCCGACGCCTGCCAGACGCCGGCGATGACGACGGTGTAGATGACGAAGTCCTTGTTCTTGATCCAGTCGAAGTGGAAGCTCGTCCAGCCGAAGTGGTGCAGCGTCTGTTCCAGCCCGAGGCCGGGATCGAGGAACCATTTCCAGGCAACCCCGGTGACGATGAAGGAGAGCGCCATCGGATAGAGGAAGATCGGCCTGAGCAGCCCCTCGCCGCGGATCTTCTGGTCGAGCAGGATGGCAAGCAGCAGGCCGAGGCCTAAGCAGATGCCGACATAGAGGAAGCCGAAGATCGCCATATTGGTGATCGAGGTGTACCAGGAGGACGGCGGATCGCTCTCGAAGGTCCAGCGCCACAGCCGCTGATAGGCGCGTGCTCCGGTCAGCGCATAGGAGGGAAAGGTCTTGGAATTGGTGAACGACAGATAGGCCGTCCAGACGATGAAGCCGTAGACGAAGATGATGGTGATGACGAAGCTCGGCGCCAAGACGATCTTCGGCAGCGCATCCTGCAGCCGGCCCCTCAACGAGATCGCCGTCGATTGCCTCGGCGTCAGAACCGGATCGGTGGTCGCAACGGTGCTCATGGAATGTCATCTCCTCCCGCAATCGGCCCCATGATCATCTCGTATGATCGGCGTGGAGCCTGAAGCTTCCCCGCGACGATGCGGGGAAGCATTTTTAGTCGACAGTGGTCTCAGCGGGCGTCGTCGATCGCCTGGACGAGCTGGGTCACGGCCTCGTCGGAGGTCTTGATCTGGCCGTGGACGAACTTCGAGACGACATCCTTGTAGGCATTGGCGATCGCCGGCGGTGCGCCGTAGCCTTGCGCCAGCGAGCCGAACAGCGTGCCGCCTTCGTTGGCTGCCTTCAGGTCGGCGATGCCCTTCTTGCCGCAAGCGTCGAAGTCGGTATCGGGAACATCGGTACGGGCCGGCACCGAACCCTTGACGACGTTGAAGGCCGACTGGAAGCTCTTCGACAGCGTGGCCGTCGCCAGCGCCACCTGAGCGGCCTTGCGGTCGTCAGGAACGTTGAACATGCCGAACATGTCGGAGTTGTAGACCACGCTGCCGTCGGTGCCGGGGAAGCGGTAGCAGAGGAAGTCGGTATCCGGCGTCTTCTTGGCGGCGACGAATTCGCCCTTGGCCCAGTCGCCCATCACCTGCACCAGCGCATCACCCTTGATGACCATGGCGGTCGCCAGGTTCCAGTCGCGGCCGGAGAAGTTCGGGTCGACATATTTGATGATCGTCGCCAGATTGTCGAAGGACTTCTTCATCGTGTCGGACTTCAGCGATTCCTCGTCGAGGTCGTTGAA
>NZ_JABFCQ010000014.1:0-2500 GCF_013087625.1 Rhizobium changzhiense | reverse complement strand
CGCGAAATCTATTTAGGTAGAGCGTCGAGCGAATACCCCCGGGGGTAGAGCACTGGATGGGCTATGGGGACTCACCGTCTTACTGATCCTAACCAAACTCCGAATACCGGGGAGTACTACTCGGCAGACACACGGCGGGTGCTAACGTCCGTCGTGAAAAGGGCAACAACCCTAACCTCCAGCTAAGGTCCCCAAGTCATGGCTAAGTGGGAAAGGATGTGAGGATCCCAAAACAACCAGGATGTTGGCTTAGAAGCAGCCATCATTTAAAGAAAGCGTAACAGCTCACTGGTCTAAATAAGGGTCTTTGCGCCGAAAATGTAACGGGGCTGAAGCCATGCACCGAAGCTGAGGATGTGTAGCAATACACGTGGTAGCGGAGCGTTCCGTAAGCTGATGAAGGGAGACCTGTGAGGGCTCCTGGAGGTATCGGAAGTGCGAATGTTGACATGAGTAACGATAAAGAGGGTGAGAGACCCTCTCGCCGAAAGACCAAGGGTTCCTGCTTAAAGTTAATCTGAGCAGGGTTAGCCGGCCCCTAAGGCGAGGCAGAAATGCGTAGTCGATGGGAACCACGTTAATATTCGTGGGCCTGGTGGTAGTGACGGATTGCACAAGTTGTTCTGGTTTATTGGATTATCAGGGCAGCGGAGCGGTTCCAGGAAATAGCTCCACCGTATAGACCGTACCCGAAACCGACACAGGTGGTCAGGTAGAGTATACCAAGGCGCTTGAGAGAACTATGTTGAAGGAACTCGGCAAATTGCACGCGTAACTTCGGAAGAAGCGTGACCCCATTTTACGCAAGTATGATGGGGTGGCACAGACCAGGGGGTAGCGACTGTTTATCAAAAACACAGGGCTCTGCGAAGTCGCAAGACGACGTATAGGGTCTGACGCCTGCCCGGTGCTGGAAGGTTAAGAGGAGAGGTGCAAGCTTTGAATCGAAGCCCCAGTAAACGGCGGCCGTAACTATAACGGTCCTAAGGTAGCGAAATTCCTTGTCGGGTAAGTTCCGACCTGCACGAATGGCGTAACGACTTCCCCGCTGTCTCCAACATAGACTCAGTGAAATTGAATTCCCCGTGAAGATGCGGGGTTCCTGCGGTCAGACGGAAAGACCCCGTGCACCTTTACTATAGCTTTACACTGGCATTCGTGTCGGCATGTGTAGGATAGGTGGTAGGCTTTGAAGCGGGGACGCCAGTTTCCGTGGAGCCATCCTTGAAATACCACCCTTATCGTCATGGATGTCTAACCGCGGCCCGTCATCCGGGTCCGGGACAGTGTATGGTGGGTAGTTTGACTGGGGCGGTCGCCTCCGAAAGAGTAACGGAGGCGCGCGATGGTGGGCTCAGACCGGTCGGAAATCGGTCGTCGAGTGCAATGGCATAAGCCCGCCTGACTGCGAGACTGACAAGTCGAGCAGAGACGAAAGTCGGTCATAGTGATCCGGTGGTCCCGCGTGGAAGGGCCATCGCTCAACGGATAAAAGGTACGCCGGGGATAACAGGCTGATGACCCCCAAGAGTCCATATCGACGGGGTTGTTTGGCACCTCGATGTCGGCTCATCGCATCCTGGGGCTGGAGCAGGTCCCAAGGGTTTGGCTGTTCGCCAATTAAAGCGGTACGTGAGCTGGGTTCAGAACGTCGTGAGACAGTTCGGTCCCTATCTGCCGTGGGTGTAGGAATATTGACAGGATCTGTCCCTAGTACGAGAGGACCGGGATGGACATATCTCTGGTGGACCTGTTGTCCTGCCAAGGGCATAGCAGGGTAGCTATATATGGACGGGATAACCGCTGAAGGCATCTAAGCGGGAAACCCACCTGAAAACGAGTATTCCCTATCAGAGCCGTGGAAGACGACCACGTTGATAGGCCGGGTGTGGAAGTGCGGCAACGCATGAAGCTTACCGGTACTAATAGCTCGATCGGCTTGATCGTTCTCATTGACTATGCTCATCGAACTCCCGGCAAACACGAAGTGTTTGTCCGGATCGATAGTGAGTAGTGAATAGGCAGTAGTGAGTGGTGAAAACTGCTCCGCCTCTTTCCTCACAAGCACCAAAGACGTGTTCAAAAAATGCGATGACGCTAGTCACTGCTGCCTAATGGCTGCTGACTACTGCCTCATCCCCAGCTTCTCAAACAATAAAGTTGCGCTTTGCCGACCTGGTGGTTATGGCGGGGTGGCTGCACCCGTTCCCTTTCCGAACACGGCCGTGAAACGCCCCTGCGCCCATGGTACTTCGTCTTAAGACGCGGGAGAGTAGGTCGCTGCCAGGTCTGCAAAACGCAACTTTTATAAATCAATCTTCTCATTCACAGCCAACGGCCCAAAGCCGAAACAAAGGGCCGCTCACAAAGCGGCCTTTCGTGTTATAATACTGCAGCAAATCTCAACGATTTGCCAAATGGCGCGGGGTGGAGCAGCCCGGTAGCTCGTCAGGCTCATAACCTGAAGGCCGCAGGTTCAAATCCTGCCCCCGCAACCAAA
>NZ_JABFCQ010000013.1:0-21067 GCF_013087625.1 Rhizobium changzhiense | reverse complement strand
AGAAGTTCGGGTCGACATATTTGATGATCGTCGCCAGATTGTCGAAGGACTTCTTCATCGTGTCGGACTTCAGCGATTCCTCGTCGAGGTCGTTGAAAGCCTTCTTGTAGAACTCCGGACCGCCGGTCGACAGCACGATGGAATCGAACATCGTCGCTTCCTGCCAGTTCTGGCCGCCGAGCGCCAGCGGGATGACACCTGCGGCCTTGGCCTTGTCGAGCAGGGCGATCAGATCCTCGAAGGTCTTCGGCTGAGTGCCGCCGATCTCGTCCATCACCGCCTTGTTGATCCACAGCCAGTTGACCGAGTGCACGTTGACCGGGGCTGCGACCCACTTGCCGTCATAGACCGAGAACTTCTGCAGCGCTGCCGGCACCGACTTGTCCCAGCCTTCCTTCTTCGCCGTCTCCGTCAGGTCGCCCATGACGCCGGCCTCGGCATAATCGAGCACGGTGTAACCCAGCATCTGCGAGGCTGTCGGATAGGTGCCGGCCGCCACCATCGCCTTCAGCGCCGTCATCGCCGCATCGCCGCCACCGCCGGCCACCGGCACGTCCTTCCAGGCAAAACCTTCCTTCGAAAGATCCTCCTTCAAGACGTTCAGCGCCGCTGCCTCGCCGCCAGACGTCCACCAGTGCAGCATCTGCACTTCCTTCACGTCGGCAGCCTGGGCCGCACCGATGCCAGCCATCATCACGACAGCAACAGCTGCCGAGCTCAAAAACTTGTTCATGAATTTCCTCCCATTGAAAATCGGCGGCAGGACCCTCCCCGCCGCCCTATGTTTACCACCTTGCAGTGGGCAACACGCGACCGCGCTCCTCCGCGCGGTTAACAATTTAAAGCGTTATAAGTCTTCTGTCGTCAAGTCCTTTCTCGACTCCCGAGAAAAATATGACTACTAGGGCATCAGCTTGAATTTTATACGAATTTCGGGGTCGCTAACGGAACGACGGCAACAATCCGGAGGCCGAGGATCTGCAGCTCCTATTGTCACGGCAGATCAACTTTCCGGTCGGGTAGCCGCCCGGCTGTGATGGCCGACATTTAAAAACTGTTTCCATGACGCGTGATTTGTCCTAGAAGCACCGCGCAATCCGGTCGCAGCCCACCCGGTCAAAACAAGGGATCCAAAATATGAAAACCATCGTCGTCTGCTCCGGCGGACTGGACTCCGTTTCGCTTGCCCACAAGGTAGCCGCGGAACAGCAGCTTATCGGCCTCGTCTCTTTCGACTACGGCCAACGGCATCGCAAGGAACTCGACTTCGCCGCTAAGTGCGCATCACGGCTCTCCGTTCCCCATCATATTATCGACATCGCCGGCATCGGCGGCCATCTCAGCGGATCGGCCCTGACGGACAATGTCGAGGTTCCGGATGGCCACTACGCCGAGGAGACGATGAAAGCTACCGTGGTGCCGAACCGCAATGCCATCATGCTGGCAATCGCGTTCGGTTTGGCTGCCGCGCAAAAAGCAGATGCCGTTGCCGTCGCCGTGCATGGCGGCGACCACTTCATCTACCCGGACTGCCGTCCGGGCTTCATCGATGCCTTCCAGCGCATGCAGCACGAAGCGCTGGACGGTTATGCCAGCGTGAAACTGCTTGCCCCCTACGTCGATGTTTCCAAAGCGGCGATCGTGGTTGACGGCGAAAAACACGGCACGCCGTTTTCGGAAACCTGGTCCTGCTACAAGGGCGGCGAGCTCCAGTGCGGGCGCTGCGGAACCTGCGTGGAACGCCGTGAAGCTTTCCATCTTGCCGGCGTCCCCGATCCTACGGAGTACGAAGACCGGGACTTCTGGAGAGCCGCGATCTCGCGATACTCGGCCACGGAGGTGCGTTGATGTACCGCATCACCAAGGAGTTTCATCTCTCCGCCTCCCATCAATTGGATCACCTGCCTGCCGACCACCAATGCGCTCGGCTCCACGGTCACAACTACATCGTCGTCGTCGAGCTGGCCGCCGAAAGCCTGAATGATGATGGCTTCGTCCGTGACTATCACGACCTCTCGCCGCTCAAGCGCTATATCGACGAAGCTCTCGATCATCGTCACCTGAACGACGTCTTCGGCCATTCGAAAGTCACCTCCGAATTCTTGGCACGGCACTTTTACGACTGGTGCAAGCAGCACTTCCCGGAGACATCGTCCGTTCGCGTCAGCGAGACGCCGAAAACCTGGGCGGAGTACAGGCCGTGAGTGGCGGAACCATTCGCGTCAGCGAGATCTTTGGCCCGACCATACAGGGCGAAGGCGCCCTGATCGGGTTGCCGACGGTGTTCGTCAGGACAGGCGGTTGTGATTATCGATGTTCCTGGTGCGACAGTCGTCACGCGGTCGACAGTGCGTTCCGCGATCAATGGATTCCGATGTCCACTGAGGCGATCTGGCGTAAGGTCACCGAACTCTCCGGGGCAAAGCCACTGACGGTTTCTCTGTCAGGAGGCAATCCGGCGATACAGCCCTTAAAGCCGCTGATCGAACTCGGCCATTCTCAAGGATACCGCTTTGCACTGGAAACCCAGGGGAGCGTCGCCCAGGCATGGTTTCGAGATCTCGATATGCTGGTGATCAGCCCCAAACCGCCATCCAGCGGAATGTTGACGGATTGGGACCAGGTGGACAACTGTCTTCAACTGGCCACTGGCGGCCCGGAGATCGCCTTGAAGATCGTCGTCTTCGACGATGCCGACTACGAATTCGCCCAACGGGCGGGTGAGCGCTACCCCCAAATTCCCTTGTTTCTCCAACCAGGCAACCACACCCCGCCGCCGCCCGATGACGACGACGCCCGCATTGATATCGACGGTGTGATGGATCGGATGCACTGGCTTGTGGACAAGGTGACGGCCGACCGATGGTTTGCAGCCCGCGTGCTGCCTCAATTGCACGTGCTGCTTTGGGGAAACAAGCGTGGGGTCTGAGCTATCTGCTCTCTGGAAAGGCGAAGACATCGACGGGCTCTCCAAGCCCGCGCAGCGGGAAGGTGCCGAGGCTGTCCATCTCTTCCGCGCAGTTCGCCATTTCGACGAAGGCTCGCGACAAGAGCACCGGACGCTTGACCTCCTTGGTCAGGGTTTCCAGTCGCGAGGCGACATTGACCGCCGGGCCGATGACGGTGAAATCCAGCCGCCGGCGCGAGCCGATATTGCCGTACATGACGTCGCCGACATGCACGCCGACGCCGTAGCGTAGCGGTTCGCGCCCGTTGCTCGCATGCTGCTGGTTCAATTGCGCCATCAACGTCTGACCCTCGCGGATCGCCTGCAGCAGATCGTGACAGGCCGTGTCCTTGCTCAGCGGGAAGATCGCCAGTAATCCGTCGCCCATGAACTTCAGGATTTCTCCGCCATACCGTTCGATCGGATCAGACATGGCGTCGAAATAATCGTTGAGCAGATGGATGACATCGTCACGCGGCCAGAGATCGGAGATCGCCGTAAAGTCGCGCAGATCGCAGATCATGATTGCCGCCCCGACGGTCGCGCCGCTGCCGCGCGTCGTGACTCCCGACAGAATCTGTTCGCTCGCATGCGGTCCCACATAGGTCTGCAGCAACGTGCGCGCCATGATGTTCTTCAGCCGGATTTCGCTGACGAGCGTCAGGGCCGGCAGCAGATCGCGCAGGAAATCGACATGCTCGCTCGTAAAACCGCCCGGCCGGCTGGTCGAAAATGTCGCGACATGCCGTTTGCCGAAAGTATGCTCGAGCGGCCAGGCGATATACTCTGTGAGGCCGTCATCGCGCAGTTCCTGATAGAATGAATCCTCGTCGCCGTCGGCTGTGCCTTCCAACTGTCTACGCACCTCCTCCGAACCCTGATGGATCGCGTTGACGGGACTCTTCAGGAACTCCGGCGTGTTTTCGACACCATAGGCGAAAGTGTTGATCTTCGCCTCCGCCAGGCCTTCCTTCCAGAGGATGCGGGCACCGATCCATTGCGGATGGTTCGTCCTGAAATGCAATGTCGCCCGCGCCACCGGCACCCCTGCCGCCAGCAGCTTCTCGCACATTTCCACCAGGATGTTGTCGATGAAGCGCTCGCCGCGCGTCTCGTTCACCAGCCAGTCGAGAATCCGTCTTCTGCGGATCGGCCAGACGCCTTCGCCCGCTTCGACGGCAGTCCCGGCCTTGTTCAAAAAAGACGACATCAAAAACTCCCGCTACGCCGGATCACCGGCGAGGACCGAATTTAGTTTCCGCTGAATGTGGGCGATGAGAGAGCAAATGATAAGAGGCAGACGGCGATCAAGCCTCAGAAATCCCAGTCCTCGTCCTCGGTCGCCACTGCCTTGCCGATCACATAGGAGGAACCGGAGCCGGAGAAGAAGTCGTGGTTCTCGTCGGCATTCGGCGAAAGCGCCGACAGGATCGCAGGATTGACCTTGCAGGCCTCGGCCGGGAACAGCGCCTCGTAGCCAAGGTTCATCAGCGCCTTATTGGCATTGTAATGCAGGAATTTCTTGACGTCCTCGGTCAACCCGACGCCGTCATAGAGCGCTTCGGTATATTTCGCCTCATTGTCATAGAGCTCGAGCAGCAGTTCGAAGGCGAAATCCTTGATCTCCTGCCTTCTCTCCTCGCCGAGGCGTTCCAGCCCGCGTTGGAATTTGTAGCCGATATAATAGCCGTGCACCGCCTCATCGCGGATGATCAGCCGGATCATGTCGGCCGTGTTGGTCAGCTTGGCGCGGCTCGACCAGTACATCGGCAGATAGAAGCCGGAATAAAACAGGAAGCTTTCGAGGAAGACGCTCGCGACCTTCTTCTTCAACGGATCGCCGGAGCGATACTGCTCCATGATCAGCGCCGATTTCCGCTGCAGGAATTCGTTCTCCTCCGACCAGCGATAGGCATCGTCGACATCGGGCGTCGAGCACAGCGTCGAGAAGATCGAGGAATAAGAGCGCGCATGCACCGCCTCCATGAAGGAGACGTTGGAAAGCACCGCCTCCTCGTGCGGCGTTGCCGCATCTTCCATCAGCCGGATGGAACCGACGCCGTTCTGGATCGTGTCGAGCAGCGTCAATCCGGTAAAGACGCGAATGGTGAGCTGCTGCTCTGCCGGCGTCAGCGTTGCCCAGGAGGGAATGTCGTTGGAAAGCGGCACTTTTTCCGGCAGCCAGAAATTACCGGTGAGCCGGTTCCAGACTTCGAGATCCTTATCGTCCTCGATGCGGTTCCAGTTGACGGCGCGCACGCGCGAGGCGGGTTTGATTTGCATGTTCATTAGGTGGTCCCTCTTGAGGAATATGTCTGGGCGCCCCCTCATCCGCCTGCCGGCACCTTCTCCCCGCTGGGGAGAAGAGATTTGTGGCAGCGTCATCCCCAACCAAGTCCCCTCTCCCCAGCGGGGAGAGGGCTAGGGTGAGGGGGCTTCTGGCTCGAGGCCCGAAATCAAATTACAGCGTACAAGACACGCAGCCCTGCACCTCGGTGCCGGACAGCGCCATCTGGCGAAGGCGGATGTAGTAGATCGTCTTGATGCCCTTCTTCCAGGCATGGATCTGCGCCTTGTTGATGTCGCGCGTCGTTGCCGTGTCGCGGAAGAACAAGGTTAGCGACAGGCCCTGGTCGACATGCTGGGTCGCCGCCGCATAGGTGTCGATGATCTTCTCCGGCCCGATCTCATAGGCATCCTGATAATAGTCGAGATTATCATTGGTCATGAACGGCGCCGGATAGTAGACGCGGCCGATCTTGCCTTCCTTGCGGATCTCGATCTTCGAGACGATCGGATGGATCGAGGAGGTCGAGTGGTTGATATAGGAGATCGAGCCTGTCGGCGGCACCGCCTGCAGGTTCTGGTTATAGAGGCCAGAAGCCATCACCAGCTTCTTCAACGCCGCCCAGTCTTCCTGCGTCGGAATATGGATGCCCGCCGTCTCGAACAGAGCCTTCACCCTCTCCGTCGCCGGCTCCCAGAGCTGCTCGGTATATTTGTCGAAATAGTCGCCGGAGGCATATTTCGAGTTCTCGAAGCCCTTGAAGCTCGTGCCGCGTTCGACCGCCAAAAGGTTCGAGGCGCGGATCGCGTGATAGGTCACCGTATAGAAATAGATGTTGGTGAAATCGACGCCTTCCTCGGAGCCGTAGAAAATCCGTTCGCGGGCGAGGTAACCGTGCAGGTTCATCTGGCCGAGGCCGATCGCATGGCTCTCATCATTGCCCTTCTCGATCGAGGGCACCGAGGAAATGTGACTCATGTCGGAAACGGCCGTCAGCGCTCGGATCGAGGTTTCGATCGTCTTGCCGAAATCGACGGAATCCATTGCCGCAGCAATGTTCAGCGAGCCGAGATTGCAGGAGATGTCCTTGCCGAGATGTTTGTAGGAGAGGTCGTCATGATATTCGCTCGCCTCGCTCACCTGAAGGATTTCCGAGCAGAGATTGCTCATCGAAATACGCCCGGCGATCGGGTTCGCCCGGTTCACCGTGTCCTCGAACATGATGTAGGGGTAGCCGCTCTCGAACTGGATTTCGGCGAGCACCTGGAAGAATTCGCGCGCCTTGATCTTCTTCTTGGAGATACGGGCATCGTCCGCCATCTCGCGGTACTTTTCCGTCACCGAAATCTCGGTGAAGGGCACGCCATAGACGCGCTCCACGTCATAGGGCGAGAACAGGTACATATCCTCGTTGTTCTTGGCGAGCTCAAAGGTGATATCGGGCACGACGACGCCGAGCGACAGCGTCTTGATGCGGATCTTCTCGTCGGCATTTTCGCGCTTGGTATCGAGGAAGCGCATGATGTCGGGGTGATGGGCGTTGAGATAGACCGCACCCGCCCCCTGCCGCGCCCCGAGCTGGTTGGCATAGGAGAAACTGTCTTCGAGCAGCTTCATGACAGGGATGATGCCCGAGGACTGGTTCTCGATATGCTTGATCGGCGCGCCCGCCTCGCGGATATTCGTCAGCGACAGCGCCACGCCGCCGCCGCGCTTCGACAATTGCAGCGCCGAATTGATCGACCGGCCGATCGATTCCATATTATCCTCGACGCGCAGCAGGAAGCAGGAAACCAGCTCGCCGCGCTGCTTCTTGCCGGCATTGAGGAAGGTCGGCGTCGCCGGCTGGAAACGGCCGGAAATGATCTCATCGACCATGTCGCGGGCCAAGCCCTCGTCGCCGCGCGCCAGCGCCAGCGCCACCATGCAGATGCGGTCCTCATAGCGCTCGAGATAGCGCTTTCCGTCGAAAGTCTTCAGCGTATAGCTGGTGTAATATTTGAAGGCGCCGAGGAAGGTCGGGAAACGGAATTTCTTGGCATAGGCCTGGTCGAACAGATCCCGCACGAAATTGAAGGAATACTGGTCGAGAACCTCCTGCTCGTAATAACCCTCGGTGACGAGGTAATCGAGCTTTTCCCTTAGATTGTGGAAGAACACCGTGTTCTGGTTCACATGCTGCAGGAAATATTGCTTGGCAGCCATTCGATCCTTGTCGAGCTGGATCCGCCCCTCATCGTCATAGAGGTTCAGCATCGCGTTCAGCGCGTGATAGTCGAGGGTTTCTGCTGCCTTCGGCAGCCTTTCCCCGGCGGGCCGAGCAACAGTGTGATGCGGTTTTGCGCCCGCATCCCGCGTCAGAGTTGTTCCCGTGTCCAAAACCGTTCCATTCCGTGTTTGACGTTGGCGACGTCGTCTGCCGTGCCCAGCAACTCGAACCTGTAAAGGTACGGCACCTGGCATTTCTGCGAAACCACGTCGCCGGCGAGCCCGTATGTCTCGCCGAAATTGCTGTTGCCCGCGGCAATCACGCCCCGGATGTGTCCTCGGTTTTCCGCATCGTTGAGGAAACGGATCACCTGCTTGGGAACGGCCCCCTTGCCGCCGTCGCCGCTATAGGTCGGCACGATCAGCACGAAGGGTTCGCGGATATGGAACGCGTCTGCGCCACCTGCCGGAATGCGCGCCGCGCGCAATCCGAGCTTGGCGACGAACCGATGGGTATTCTCGGACCGGCTGGAATAGTAGACGATCAGGCCCATCGCTTTTCTCGATCAGGAAAGCGCGCTGATCATGTCGGGGCGAAAACCCGCCCAATGCTGCTCGCCGGCGATGACGACGGGAGCCTGCACGTAGCCGAGGCTGCGGACGCGATCGAGCGCTTCGGCATCCTGCGAAATATCGACGATGTCATAATCGACGCCCAGACGGTCGAGGGCGCGGTAGGTGGCAGTGCACTGGACACAGGCAGGCTTGCTGTAGACGGTAATAGTCATGATATTCCTCGTGACGACGCGATTGGGCGCAAGACATCGATCGGAAATCTGTCGATATCCGTCGAAAAATTCTCTGATGAATTGAACTATGCGGCTCGTTCAGCCGCTGGGCGTAATCCGCCCTCTACCTGGTGCGGGTGGCGGCCTGAACTGAGATACTAACATGACTTCACCCCGAAGTGGCTCAATGCGAAGGTTTCGGGGCGGAGGTTCGGGCCTGCGAAACGCGATGCGGACATTCCCGCAGCCATGCAACGCGACCTTCCGGACACCCCGCCCGTGGACGTTTCGTTCAAGGCAGGTCTCCTGGCTCACGGGTCAAAGCACCCTGCCCCAGCCTTCCCGGAGCATCATGCTCCAGTGACCTGAAATCGGACAGTTGCTCGCCGCTTACAGTTGCGGGGGCAGCTCCGGCATTGCCGCGCCATGATGGCGAAGCGCACCGAATTCCCGTCTTAGCCATCAATCCCTACGAATCGATGGAACCTCGAACACTAGATATAGTACGCCAATCCAAATTCGCGTCAACGGATGGTTGGTGCATTGCGTTACGGCAGGTTTGAAATCGCTACATTCCTGTGAAAAACAGGGATAACGAAAGCTTAAGAAAAACGAGCTGTGGAGAAGGCCTGAACAACGAGAGCCGGCCTGCAGCCGGCTCCCAAGCTGCAGACTGCAAAACCCGCGACGTCATCCTCGGCCTTATGCCGAGGATCTGCGCCGGTCAATTAAGCATCTGAAAATAAATGGTTTCCAGTCAAGCAATTGCAGTGGTCAGATGCTCGGCACAAGGCCGAGCATGACGGAGAAGACTTTGTCAACAAACTGAGAGCCGACCCAATTGATGACCGGCTCGGCGATTTTCGCCCGAATCGTCGGCCTTCAGACCGCCATCGGGAAAACATTCATCCCTTTACTCGAAGCAGCCTGAGCGCATTGATCGTCACCAGCACGGTGGCGCCGGTATCGGCGAGGATCGCCGGCCAGAGCCCGGTGATGCCGGCGATCGTCGTCACCAGAAACACCGCCTTCAGCCCGAGTGCGATGGTGATATTCTGCAGGATATTGCGCATCGTGCGTTTGGACAGTTCAATCATCCGCGCCACGTCGCCGACGCGTCCATGCAGCACGGCGGCATCCGCCGTCTCCAGCGCCACATCGGTGCCGCCGCCCATGGCGATGCCGATATCGGCAGCCGCCAGCGCCGGCGCGTCGTTGATGCCGTCGCCGACCTTGGCGACGACAAAGCCCTGGCGCTTCAATTCGCCGACCACCCGCTGCTTGTCCTCCGGCATCATCTCGCCGCGCCAGTCGATGCCGAGCATGCCGGCGACGGCCGCCGCCGTCCGCTTGTTGTCGCCGGTCAGCATCATCGCCTTGACGCCTGCTGATTTGAGAGCAGCGAGTCCGGCCTCGGCATCCTCGCGCGGCTCGTCGCGCATGGCGAGCAGGCCGGCCGCAACACCGTTGACGAGCAGCACCGATACGCTCTTGCCCTCGTCGTTCAGCGCCGTGATGCGTGCATCCTGGTCCGCGCTGAGCGTCCCCCGCTCGCGAGCGGCAGGCGGCGACAGCAGATCCAGCGTCTCGCCGCCGACCTTGCCGCTGACACCCTTGCCCGGCAGCGCTTCCAGCTCGAAGGCCGGCGGCACGGGAAGGCCGTCCGCCTTGGCGCGGTTAAGGATCGCCTGCGCGAGCGGATGGCTGGAACCCTGCTCCAGCACCGCCGCGCGCGACAGCACCTGCGCCTCACTCAGACCAAAGGAAATGATGTCGGTCACCTGAGGCTTGCCTTCCGTCAGCGTGCCGGTTTTGTCGAAGGCGACCATCGTCACCTTGCCCAGCGTTTCCAGCACCGCGCCGCCCTTCATCAAGAGCCCGCGCCGCGCACCTGCCGAAAGCGAAGCGGCGATCGCCGCCGGTGTCGAAATGACAAGCGCGCAGGGGCAGCCGATCAAAAGGATGGCAAGGCCCTTATAGACCCATTCGCCCCACGGCCCATCGAACAGCAGCGGCGGAACGACCGCGACCAGCGCTGCGACCACGACGACGCCGGGCGTGTAATAGCGCGAAAACCGATCGATGAAGCGTTCGGTTGGCGCCTTCGATTCCTGTGCCTCCTCCACCAGCTTGACGACGCGGGCGATGGTATTGTCGGCGGCAGCCGCCGTGACGCGAACCCTCAGCACCGCATCACCATTGACCGTGCCGGCAAAAACGACGGCATCGACGCCCTTGCGCACCGGCGTGCTCTCGCCCGTCACCGGCGCCTCGTCGATCGCGCTCTCGCCTGAGAGGATGATGCCGTCCGCCGAGATCCGGTCGCCAGGACGAACCATGATGATGGCGCCAACGGCAAGGCTTTCGGCCGGCACTTCACGCGTCTGCCCATTGTCTTCGAGCAGCGCATTCTTCGGCACCAGACCCGTCAGCGACTGGATGCTTTCGCGCGCCTTGCCCGCCGCCACCCCTTCCAGCAACTCGCCGACGAGGAACAGGAACACGACGGTTGCCGCCTCTTCGCCGGCATTGATGATGACGGCGCCGACGGCGGCAATCGTCATCAGCATCTCGATCGAAAACGGTGTACCCGAGAAAGCCGCCATCACGGCGCGCCGCGCGATCGGCACAAGCCCGACCAGCATGGCGACGATGAAGGCATAGGACGCAATCGCCGGTACGAGATGACCGACGGTGTAGGCAGCAACGAGTGCCGCCCCCGAAAGGATGGTCAGCCGGCCCTTCCTGCTCTGCCACCAGGGACCGGCCATCGGCGCATGGTCGTGCCCGTGCAACCCCTCGATTTCCTTCTCGCCGTGATCGTGAGAATGGTCGTGGTCATGACTTGCATGGTCATGGCTATGGCCCGCATCATCATGCCCTTCATTGTTGTGGTCCGCGTGATCACGGTGATCACGTGCGTGGTCGTGACGATACTGCGAGCTGTGGGCATGCGCAGGCGCAGCGTTTCCGGCAAGCCGCGCGACGGAATAGCCGAGCCCGGTCACCTTCTTCTCGATCGCCTTGAGATCACTGCTGCCATCGTGCCGCACGGTCATCGTGCCCGCTATTACCGAGACGGAAACATCGGCGACACCCGACACGCGTCGGACCGCCGTATCGATCTTGGTTGCGCAGGAGGCACAATCCATGCCGCCAACCCGGTATCGTGTCTCGCTCTCAGCCATGATCCGCTTCCTTGTCAAATAGAAGCATCTTTCCTACATCCTCTAGCGACTAGAGGTGCAAGTGGAAAATCATGAAAAAGATCACGATCGGTGAAGCCGCCCGCCAAAGCGGCGTCAAGGTGCCGACGGTCCGTTATTATGAGAGCATCGGCCTGCTCGCAGCGCCGAGCCGCAGCGAGAGCAACCAGCGCTCCTTCGAGCCTGCGGATATCAGCCGCCTCGCCTTCATCCGCCATGCCCGTGAGCTCGGCTTCGAGATCGAGGCGATCCGCACGCTGCTCACCCTGCAGGATGATCCGCACCAGTCCTGCGCCTCGGCCGACGCCATCGCCAAGGCCCGCCTCATCGAGGTCGAGCAGCGCATCCGCAGCTTGATGGCGCTGAAGGCCGAGCTGGAAACCATGGTGGAAGGCTGTGGCCACGGCCGCGTCGACCAATGCCGCGTCATCGAGGTTCTCGCCGATCACGGCCAGTGCATGCATCCGCATCACTGATCGCCGCCCTTGCAGGCGAACCGCGCCCGCGCCAAAACTGAATGCAGAGAGAATCGGGCGAAGACATCATGAACCAGAAGCGGATTGCAGTTATCGGCGGCGGCCCGGCGGGTCTCGCGGCTGCCGAACTGTTTTCCTGTTCCGGTTATGCGGTCACGGTCTACGACGCCATGCCGACCTTTGCCCGCAAGTTCTTGCTGGCCGGCAAATCGGGTCTCAACATCACCCATTCCGAGGATTATGCCCGTTTCACCACGCGCTTCGGCGCGGCCTCCGCCCGTCTGCGCCCCGCTCTTGATGCCTTTACCCCTCATGATATCAGGGACTGGGCAGCAGGACTCGGGACCGAGACCTTCGTCGGCTCGTCGGGCCGGGTGTTCCCGAAGGTGATGAAGGCCTCGCCTTTGCTGCGCGCCTGGCTCAGGCGGCTGGAGACACAGGGCGCCACGCTGCGCACCCGCCACCGCTGGACCGGTTTTGCCGAAGACGGCTATGGTTTCGAAACGCCCGAAGGGCGCAGCATCGTCCATTGCGACGCGGCCCTGCTGGCGCTCGGCGGCGCAAGCTGGCCGCGCCTCGGCTCCGATGCTGCCTGGGTGCCTCGGCTGGCCGGCAGGGGTGTGGAAATTGATACTTTTCAACCCGCCAATTGCGGCTTCGTCGTCGGCTGGAGCGGGAACTTCAGTGAGCGTTTCGCCGGCGAGCCGGTAAAGTCGGTCACCGCAACATCCGAGGCCGGCACCTTTCCCGGCGAATTCGTCATCACCGCGAACGGCATCGAGGGCAGCCTCGTCTATATCCATGCCGCCAGCCTCCGCGACCAGTTGCTGAACCACGGCAGCGCTGCCCTGACCCTCGACCTCGCACCCGGCCGCACCATCGAGAGGCTGAGCCGCGACCTCGCGCGGCAGGACGCCAAATCAAGCTTTTCAAACCGCCTGCGCAAGGGCGCCGGCCTCGACGGCGTCAAGGCGGCGCTGCTGCGCGAACTTACTCCCGAGCGCGACCGGACCGATACCGAACGTCTCGCCGGCCTGATCAAAGCCCTGCCGGTGCCGGTGATCGAAACCCGCCCGATCTCCGAGGCGATCTCCTCGGCCGGCGGCATCCGCTGGAGCGGCATTGACGAAGGCTACATGCTGAAGGCGCTGCCGGGCACCTTCGTTGCCGGCGAAATGCTCGACTGGGAAGCTCCGACCGGCGGTTATCTTCTCACCGCCTGCCTTGCGACCGGCCGGGCTGCCGCGCGCGGCATCGAAGCCTGGTTGCAGCGCTAGGCTGGCAGCATTCGACAAACTGGCGGCAATTGGCCGCCAGTGCCGACCGATTGCCAACCAGCCGCTTTTCCATCAGACTATGCTGAACTTCGGTGGGAGGAGCCGATGCACGAACACTCAGCACACGCCGAGCACGTCTACACGTCTGCCCAGCGCGATTCCGCCGCAGCCAGTTCTCCCATCGTCGCCTCATGGCGGCGGTGCATGACCATGCACCAGCTCGCCCCCGAGGATGAACGCGCGCCGCTGCGCCTTACCGACCAGGAATTCCGCAGTGCCCGCGAGCAGTCCGAACAGCTGATCGCCAGCGCGACGGAAGAGCTCGATCGTCTCTTCACTACTGTGGGCAAGGCCGGCTGCTGCCTGCTTCTGACCGACAAGAACGGCATCGCACTGGAGCGCCGGGGGGCTGCCGGCGACGACAAGGAATTCCGCGAACTCGGCCTCTGGACCGGCTCGGTCTGGACAGAGGCCAGCATCGGCACCAACGGCATCGGCACCGCACTTGCCGACGAGCGCGCCGTCGCCATCTTCCGCGATCAGCATTTTTTCTGCTCGAACACCAGTCTCAGCTGCACGACGGCACCGATCCGCGATCATCGTGGGCGGGTGGCAGCAGCCCTTGACATCTCCACATGCCGCGAAGACGTCAATGAGATGACGCTGGCGATCCTGACGCAGACCGTGCGCGATGCGGCGATGCGCATCGAGCTCAACCTCTTCCGTTCGGCCTTTACAGGCGCCCGTTTCCTGATGGTCCCGGCCGGCGCCAATTCCGCCGCCGCCCTGCTTGCCGTCGACAGGCACGATCTCGTGCTCGGTGCGACGCGCGCCGCCCGCATCGCGCTGCAGCTCGACGACAGGCGCATCGCCGCCGGCATTCCTGCCGCCGATGCCCTGCACGAGGCTGGCGTCCCCCAGCATGACGAGATGGTCGAGGCGGAAAAGGCCGCCCTGCTTCGGGCGCTGTCGCGCGCCGGCGGCAATGTCTCGCAGGCGGCAATCGCGCTCGGCATCAGCCGCGCCACGCTGCACAGGAAGATGAAGAAGCTCGATCTCCACTGATGGCGCCGAAGGTTCCGCCGCTGCGCCAATCGTGAGCCCCTCCTGTCGCAGGACTGCGACACTGTGCACTGCGGTATGGAAGACCCGCCCTAGTCCCTCCGCCAAAACATGCTCATTTTCCTCCCACTGGTTCGCTTAGGAACCTGATCATCAAGGGAGGATGACATGCTTCATCAGAAAATCGTCGAGTCGCCGTTCAAGCTGAAATACGGCAACTATATCGGCGGCGAATGGCGAGAGCCGGTCGAGGGAAAATACTTCGAAAACCTGACGCCCGTCACCGGCGGCAAACTCTGCGACATTCCCCGCTCCAATGAAAAGGACATCAATCTCGCGCTCGACACCGCCCATGCGGCGAAGGAAAAATGGGGCCGCACCTCCGCCGCCGAGCGCTCGAATATCCTCATGAAGATCGCCCAGCGCATGGAAGACAAGCTGGAATTGCTCGCCCAGGCCGAGACCTGGGACAATGGCAAGCCGATCCGCGAAACCATGGCGGCCGACATTCCGCTGGCGATCGACCACTTCCGCTATTTCGCCTCCTGCATTCGCGCCCAGGAAGGTTCGATCGGCGAGATCGACCACGATACCGTCGCCTATCACTTCCATGAGCCGCTCGGCGTCGTCGGCCAGATCATTCCGTGGAACTTCCCGATCCTGATGGCCACCTGGAAGCTGGCACCTGCGCTTGCCGCCGGCAACTGCGTCGTGCTGAAGCCCGCCGAGCAGACCCCGGCTTCGATCCTGCTCTGGGCCGAACTCGTCGGCGACCTCCTGCCGCCAGGCGTCCTCAACATCGTCAACGGTTTCGGCCTTGAAGCCGGCAAGCCGCTGGCGACCAGCCCGCGCGTCGCCAAGATCGCCTTCACCGGCGAAACGACGACAGGCCGCTTGATCATGCAATATGCCAGCCAGAACCTCATTCCGGTGACGCTGGAGCTCGGCGGCAAATCGCCGAACATCTTCTTCGCCGACGTGATGGCCGAGGACGACGACTTCCTCGACAAGGCGCTTGAAGGCTTTGCGATGTTTGCCCTCAACCAAGGCGAAGTCTGCACCTGCCCGAGCCGCGCCCTCGTCCAGGAATCGATCTACGACCGCTTCATGGAAAAGGCCGTCAAGCGCGTCGAGGCGATCAAGCAGGGCAACCCGCTCGATACCGCGACGATGATCGGCGCTCAGGCATCGACGGAGCAGTTGGAAAAGATCCTCGCCTATCTCGACATCGGCAAGCAGGAAGGCGCGGAAGTGCTGACCGGCGGCTCGCGCAACGATCTCGGAGGCGAGCTGGCGAACGGCTACTATGTCAAGCCGACGATCTTCAAGGGTCACAATAAGATGCGTGTGTTCCAGGAGGAGATCTTCGGACCGGTGGTTTCGGTCACGACCTTCAAGAACGAGAAGGAAGCGCTCGAAATCGCCAACGACACGCTCTACGGCCTCGGCGCCGGTGTCTGGAGCCGCGACGCCAATCGCTGCTACCGTTTCGGCCGCGAGATCCAGGCAGGCCGCGTCTGGACCAACTGCTACCACGCCTACCCGGCCCATGCCGCCTTCGGCGGCTACAAGCAATCGGGCATCGGTCGTGAAACCCACAAGATGATGCTCGACCACTACCAGCAGACCAAGAACATGCTGGTGAGCTACAGCCCGAAAGCACTCGGCTTCTTCTAAGAGCAGCCAATGGTGTTATGATGAAAAGCCTTCTCCCCGACACGGGGAGAAGGCCTTGTCTTTAGAGCGCCACGCATTCCGTAGGACGCTCTAACGCTTTGAATTTGCGTGTAATCTTTCCGAAAATCGATCCGATTTTCGGGTTATGCGCTGGAGGAGGCAGCCATGGAAACCACCGTCAACGGCGAACCGCGTGTTCTCGCAACCGACACAGCCCTCGATTTGATCGCAGAAATCAAGCGGGATCACCCCGAGATCCTCTTCCACCAGTCCGGCGGTTGCTGCGACGGCTCCTCGCCGATGTGTTATCCGGCTAACGAATTCATGATCGGCGACAGCGACGTCAAGCTCGGCGAGATCGGCGGCGTACCGGTCTATATCAGCGCCAGCCAGTTCGAGGCGTGGAAGCATACGCAGCTGATCATCGACGTCGTGCCCGGCCGCGGCGGCATGTTCTCGCTCGACAACGGCCGGGAGAAGCGCTTCCTCACCCGCTCCCGCCTCTTCGGCGGAGGCGAGGCTTGCGCAGTGCCTGATGTGAAGGTCAGGGCGATCTGATGCTGTCGCCCGTCCGGTGGGAATTTCGCCTGTAGTATTCCCATAGTACCTGCTCGCAGCAGCTCTTTGCTACTCTCCGCCTGTTGGTTTCAAAGGAGGATACGATGCCAGCCTCAAAGATCCTGATGATCACGGGTGACTTCACCGAAGATTACGAAACGATGGTGCCGTTCCAGACGCTGCTCGCCTGCGGCTATACGGTCGACGCCGTCTGCCCCGGCAAAAAAGCCGGCGAGACCGTCGCCACCGCCATCCACGATTTCGAGGGCGACCAGACCTATTCCGAAAAACGCGGCCACAATTTTGCGCTGAACGCCACCTTCGACAGCGTGCGCGCCGAAGATTACGATGCGCTCGTCATCCCCGGCGGCCGCGCACCTGAATATCTGCGCCTCAATGCCGACGTCATCAAATCCGTCCGGCATTTCTTCGACGCCGGAAAACCCGTCGCCGCCATCTGCCATGGCGCGCAGCTGCTTGCCGCTGCCGGCGTTTTGAAGGGCCGCACGTGCTCGGCCTATCCCGCCTGCCGGCCGGAAGTCGAACTTGCCGGCGGCATCTATGCCGACATCGCCATCAGCGATGCAGTCTCGGACGGCAATCTGGTCACGGCGCCCGCCTGGCCGGCGCATCCGTCGTGGCTGCGCCAGTTCATGGCCGTGCTCGATGCCGCAGCACTGCTCGAAACCAACGCCGCCTGAGAAGGGCGCACTGGGGAGGACGATATGTGTGAACTCTTCATCAAGGCCGATGCGCGGCTCTGGGAAAGTGCCACCCGGTCGCTGCGCATCGACGGCATGGTCACCAGCGTCAGGCTGGAGAACTTCTTCTGGGCGAAGCTCGAGGAGATCGCCCGGCGCGACGGCATGAATGTCGTCCAGCTGATCACCCGGCTGCATCACGAATCGATCGATGCGGGCCACGATCTCGGTAACTTCACGTCCTTCCTGCGGGTCTGCTGCGCCCGTTATCTCGACCTGCAGCTCACCGGCGACATCCCGGCCGATGTCACCCGTCCGATCTCAGGCCTCGACGCGCCTGTCATCCTCGACCGCGAACGGGCGAAATATCACTGAATCAGGTCCGCCAGACGATCAAAGACGAACGGCCCGCGGATCGCTCCGCGGGCCGTTTCGCAAACATCCGACCTGTCTTGGGCGGGGGCTTGCGCTGCCGCGCAGCCTGGATCAACAATGCGCGGCACTGTCCAGCGCGGGCACCGTCGGGAGATCGATTGCCATGAAAGACCAGAAAGCCGTGATCGTCACGGGAGCCGGCGGCAACCTCGGCAGCGCCGTTGTCCGCGAACTTGCCAACGCCGGCGCAAAACTCGTCTGCATGAACCGTTCGAGCGATGAGCTGGAAGCCTTGGCCGCCGATCTTCCCGCCTCCACCGAGTTTCTGGCGATCGCTGGAACGGATCTCACCGATTATGCCTCCTGCGCCGCCGCCGTCGCTCGGGCCGTCAAGCGCTTCGGCGGCGTTAGCGCACTGGTCAACACCGTCGGCGGTTTCCAGATGGGGCCGGTCGGGCCGGACGCTCCCGCCCAATGGGAGACGATGATGACCGCAAACGCCCGCACTGCGCTAACGATCAGCGCCGCGGTTCTCCCGACCATGAAGGCGGCCGGCTACGGCCGCATCGTTCATATAGCGGCCGCGCCCGGCCTGAAGGCTGGCGCTAAGCAGGCCGCTTACGCTGCCTCCAAAGCCGCCGTCATCCGGCTGACCGAGGCGATCGCTGCCGAAAGTCGCGACGACCGCATCACCGCCAACTGCATCCTGCCCGGGACGATCGACACGCCTGAGAATCGCGCGGCCATGCCCGATGCGAAGACGGATGGCTGGGTATCGCCACAATCGATCGCCCGCCTCATCGCCTTCCTGATTTCACCGGCCGCAGCCGTCGTCACCGGCGCGGCAATCCCGGCGACAGGCCGCGAATAACTGCCGGAAGGCGCTGCAACCGCCGCGCTGAGTTCCCCGGACCTCGCCTTGCCCTCCGTTTCGGCCGCGGTCCCTTTGTCGGGAGCAGCGGGTAACGAGACCACAGAGACCCGCAAGTTTCAGTCAGTGACACACGATCCGGCTTGAGGTTCGGTTCGCCTTGAGGCAGCCTCGTCTGCGCCTGCTCATGTGGTGGGCACGAGACAGCGGGCGGACACAATGGTCTTGAGGATCGCATTGCGGCGGCATTTGCCAGAAGGCGGATGGTTTCGATGACGGAGGGTCCGGCATCGCGCGCCGTCGGCGCAACCAGCCTGGTGCGCGAGGAATGGTTCCTCGGCGTCAGCGTCGCGACCAGCCTGGCGTTTCTTGCCTTCCGGGAACAGCTCTTCGGGCGGCTTTCCGATCCGCTATGGTTCACTGTGGTTTTCGTCTGGCTGTTTGCCGTCGTCCTCGGCTCCGCTCTGTCGGTCGTGCGGCACGCGGATCATCTGGCGGAGCGGCTGAAGGAGCCTTACGGCACCCTCATTCTGACGCTTGCCATCACCTCGATCGAGGTGATGGCAATATCCGCCGTCATGCTTCACGGCGAGAACAATCCCACGCTTGCGCGCGACACCCTGTTCGCAGTCGTCATGATCATCCTGAACGGCATGGTCGGCCTGTCATTGCTGCTGGGTGCGTGGCGGCGACCGGAACAACAGCATAACCTCCAGGGCGCCAACGCCTATCTCGGTGTCATCGTCCCGCTGGCGACCCTGAGCCTGGTGATGCCGACATTTCTTGCGGGCCCGGACGGACAACATCCATCGGCGGCGCGGCAATTGATACTGGGCATCATATCGGTCGGCCTTTACGCCACGTTTCTGTTTCTTCAGGCCGGCCGGCATCGGGACTATTTCACCGACGACAGCAACCGTCATGAACCTCCCGGCGAACGTGGTGCTCCTGTCCATGGGCCCGTATGGCCTCATGCCATCCTGCTGTTCGCCTATATGGGTCCCGTCGTCTTTCTGGTTGAACAGCTTGCTCGGCCGATCGATTACATTATCGAAACCCTGCATGCTCCAACCGCATTTGGCGGTGTCGTCATGGCCATCCTTGTCGCGACGCCTGAGGCGATCAGCGCCGTGCGTGCGTCCATCGCCAATAATCTTCAGCGTTCCGTCAACATCTTCCTTGGTTCGGTGCTGTCGACGATCGGGCTGACGGTGCCGGCGATGCTTGTTGTCAGTCAGCTTTACGGGCACCCGGTGACACTCGGCCTGGAGCATGGAGATCTGGTGATGCTCCTGCTCACGCTTGCCGTCAGCATCATCACCTTTGCCAGCGGCCGCACGCATCTTATCCAAGGCGCTGTGCATCTGGTGCTTTTCCTGGCTTACGTGATGTTGATTTTCCAGCAATGAAACCCGCCCGATGGCGGCCGCGCGAGATCAGGAAGGTAAAGAGTTCCGCGCTTGGTCTGTCTTCCGCTATGATGACGGGAGCTATTGCACAGCTTGCAAGCAGTCGCGGCGGCTGCAGGACCTAAGTGGCGATACGGAGACCGGACTTGGGCTCACTATTGGTTGGCGGGCTTGTATTTCTATTTCTGTCGATGGCGACGTCGATAGGATTGATCGTGCGTGGCCGCTTGCCGGATCACCATCTCAATGCGGAATCCAAGGACGCCATCAGGCTGGCGACCGCAGTGGTGGGAACGCTGTCGGCCCTGGCGCTCGGCCTCCTGATCGCATCCGCCAAGTCGACCTACGACAATGCCGAAGTGGAGATGAGAACGGCGGCCGCACGGGTACTGCTGCTTGACCGCGTCATGGCGCAATACGGGCCGGAAACCGACAAGGCGCGTCAATTGCTACGTGAACTCATCGAAAAACGGCTAAGCCGCGGCTGGACTGCCGAAACCACCGACGAGCCATCCGCCAAGGCGCTGGGAGAATATCAGGATATAGAGGCGGTTCAGGCCGACCTTCGATCCCTGACGCCGAAGGATGCGGCGCAGAGCTCTCTCCAGGCGCGTGCTTTGGAAGTGGGCGGCATGGTGGCCGAGACCCACTGGCTGCTGGTCGAATCCGGTAAAGAGGGTTTGCCCTGGGCCTTCCTTACCGTTCTCGTCTGTTGGCTCGCGCTGCTTTTTGCGACCTTCGGGCTGCAGGCACCGACCAATCCAACGGTGCTGTCAATCCTGCTCGTCTGCGCCCTGTCCGTCGCGGGCGCGATCTTCCTGATCTCGGATATGGCCAATCCCTATGTCGGGCTGGTCCATGTTTCGGATGCACCATTACAGTCTGCCATCGAACGCCTCGGAAAACCTTAGCCATGTCATGCCGTCCGTCGAGGACAGGCCCCGATGAGGCGTTAGCTCTTCCGCAACCATAAACGCAAAAAGCCCCGCGGAGGGGGCTTTTGTGGATCGCAGGGATCGTTGGTTGCGGGGGCAGGGTTTGTCCCGTTCGGGTCTTAAAACAGTCCACTGGACTGTTTTATCGGGCTTGGCCCGAGCGACCGCTCACCCTTCAGGTTATGGTGAGCTTTGACCTTGCCCCGTTGAAATAATCCATTTTGAAGTAAGCTCTGGCCCATTGAGAGGACCAGAGAATGAAGCGCAACCGTTTCACAGACGAACAGATC
>NZ_JABFCQ010000012.1:0-51366 GCF_013087625.1 Rhizobium changzhiense | reverse complement strand
GCCGGCTTGGCCGTAGAGCCGGGCTACGACACGCGCCGGCCGGTCGACCATCCGACTCCGTTTGAGCCAACAGAATGCTGCAATCTAACCCGGAAAGTCTCTAATTGTATGCCGCGCCTTATCAGGCGGCGGCGAGCTGCAGTTCCTTCTGCACCATGGTGCGCAACGTTCCGAGATCCTTGGCGAAGGCGCGGATGCCTTCGGCGAGTTTTTCCGTCGCCATCGCGTCTTCGTTCATCATCCAGCGGAAGGTCTTCTCGTCGACGGAGACCTTCGGATCCGGCTTGCGGCTCTCCGGCGAGAGCTTGCGCTCCAGCTTGCCGTCATCCTTGGCGAGTTCGTCGAGCAGGTTCGGGCTGATGGTCAGGCGGTCGCAGCCGGCAAGGGCTTCGATTTCGCCGGCGCTGCGGAAGGAGGCGCCCATGACGATCGTCTTGATGTCGTTCGCCTTGTAGTAGTTGTAGATTTCACGGACAGAGATGACGCCCGGATCTTCCTCGGCAGTGTAGTCCTTGCCCGTCGACTTCTTGTACCAGTCGAGGATGCGGCCGACGAAAGGCGAGATCAGGAACACTTTGGCGTCGGCGCAAGCGATCGCCTGGGCTTTGCTGAAAAGAAGCGTCAGGTTGCAGTCGATGCCTTCCTTCTGCAGCACTTCCGCGGCGCGGATGCCTTCCCAGGTGGAAGCGAGCTTGATGAGGATGCGGTCCTGGTCGATGCCGCGATCCTTGTAAGCGGCGATGATCGCGCGCGCCTTGGCAAGCGAAGCCTCGGTATCGAAGGAAAGATCGGCGTCGACTTCGGTCGAGACGCGGCCCGGGACGAGCTTCACCAGGGCTGCGCCGACGGAAATGGCGAGACGATCGGCGACGGCGGAAGAAACGGCTTCGGGATTGCCGCCCTGCTTCTTACCCCAGGTAACGGCTTCCTTGATGGCGTCGGCGAACATCGGCGTGCCGAGAGCCTTGAGCACGATGCTCGGGTTCGTCGTGCAATCGACCGGCTTCAGGCGGGCGACGGCCTCGATGTCGCCGGTATCGGCGACCACGGTGGTAATCTCGCGGAGTTGGTCAAGCTTGGATGTCATGGTCAATAATCCTTGTTGAACTTGGGCTGCGACCGGCGCGAGTTCCGCCGGGCAAAGGTGATCTACCGACAGGTTGTTTGTATGCTGCAGGCGAAAATGCGCGCATCCGTCACGGATGATTCATAAACGTGAAGGACAATGGCCGTGTTCCGGCCGCGAACGAACGGCTGTTCGTACGCAAGCGATGCCGCTTGCGGCTGGAAGGCCGGTCGTGACTTTCGGCATGCCCGCACTATGTCCTCCTCGGACGGACAAGAACGACGTGTGTCACCCGGACTATCGCCATTCGCCTTACGAAAAGTCAAGGACATTTGTGCATTTCAATTGACATAAGTGTCACACCCGTCATTATCCCCGGCAACAAAAGCGTCGCTAAGGCCTTTCATCCCACGAGGGATCTAGGGCAGGAAATCGTGCGGAGGAGATGTGGTCAAGCTCAAACGCGGCACGCACACGGCCTATTCGGAGGCATCCTCGCTACGGCTAAGGGCGGCATGGCTCTATTACAACGAGGGCCTGACCCAGAAGGACGTCGCCGAACAGCTCGGCATCAGTCGTACCACGGTGATCCGTCTGCTCGACGAGGCGATGAAGCGCAGCGAAGTCCAGATCTGGATCAACGATTCGATCGGCGACTGCGTTGAACTTTCGGTGAAGCTGGAACGCGCCTACGGCCTCGACGAGGCGATCGTCGTCCCTGCGCCGGTCAATGGCGACGTCAATTCGCTGGCTAAAAATGTCGGCCTGGCGCTTGGCCGGTTCCTCTCCGAAGCCATCCCGGACGACTACACCATCGGCGTCGGCTGGGGCCGCACCATGACCGCCTCGCTGTCGAGCTTCCGGCCGCCGCGGCGCGCCAATTGCAAGGTCGTCTCGCTGCTGGGCGGCATCGTCGCCGTGCATCAGACGAACCCGATCGATTACACATGGCGGCTGGCAAATCAGCTCGGCGCCGAGTGCTACATGTTCCTGGCGCCGCTTCTCGTCGATTCCATCGAGACGAAGCGCAATCTGATCGAGAAATGCGGGCTGGACACGATCTACCGCCTCGCCGAGAATCTCGATCTGGCGATCGTCAGCTGCGGCGATATCGGCCCGCATTCGACCTCGCTGTCGGAGGGCTGGATCTCGAAGGCCGAACTGCAGGAACTGATCGATGCCGGCTGCGTCTGCGACACCATGTTCAACTTTCTCGACAAGGACGGTAATTCGGTCGACCACTCGATCAATCGGCGCGTGATGTCCGTCGATCTCGACACGCTGAAGGAGGCAAAGCACATCGTGCTCTCCTCCGGCGGCGCCCATCGGGCCGTGGCGATCCGTGCGACGATCAAGCGCATCGGCTGCAACACGCTGATTACCGATGAAAGTGCTGCACGCGCATTGCTGGAATTGGCAGAAGCCTCGCCGCCCGCCTCTTCTCCCCAGCGGGGGTCCGAAGGACGGGTCGAGACCCGTGGCTCGACCCCGGTCGGCACCGACAAGCAGTTGCGGTTGAGCGACGAAAGGACCGACCGGTCAGAGCGATAAGCCACGACCGACTCACCGCTCTACCCGGGAAATTTTATCAGGCGTGCGCCGATTCCCAGCCGAGCATCGCCCGCTTGCGGGTGAGGCCCCAATGGTAGCCCGTCAGCGCCCCATTCTTGCCGAGCGCCCGATGGCAGGGCACCACGAAGGAGATCGGGTTTGCCCCGACCGCCGCGCCCACGGCGCGCTGCGCCGTCGGGCTGCCGATATCGTTGGCGATATCGGAATAGGTGACGGCCTTGCCGAACGGGATTTTCAGCAGGCTCTGCCAGACGCGCACCTGGAAGTCCGTGCCGATCAGCACGACGCGCAGCGGCTGATCGGAGGACCATTTGCCGGGTTCGAAGATGCGGGCAGCGTAGGGAACCGTCGCCTGCAGGTCTTCGACATATTCGGCGTTCGGCCAGCGACAGGTCATATCCTCGAGGCAGGCCCTCTCGTCGCCGGAATCGCTGAAGGCAAGGCCGGCAAGGCCGCGGTCGGTCACCATGATCAGCGCCACGCCGAAGGGGCAGATGTGGAAGCCGTAGCGGATGATGAGACCACCGCCCTTGGCCTTCCATTCGCCGGGCGACATCGCCTCATGGGTGACGAAAAGGTCATGCAGGCGGCTCGGCCCGGAAAGGCCGACCTCGATCGAGGTCTCGAGCAGCGGCATGTCTTCCTTGCGCAGCAGCCGCTTGGCGTGGTCGAGCGTCACCGCTTGCAGGAAGCCTTTGGGCGACAGCCCGGCCCAGCGGGTGAAGGTCTTCTGGAGCTGCGTTGGCGACTGGTTGAGCCGCGCCGCGATCGCCTCCAGCGACGGCTGGTCGCGGTAATCCTCGGTGATGAGTTCGATCACCCGACGGACAATGTCATAATCAGGGCCGTCAGGCGTGATGTCTGTCTGCAGGTTGGCGATCATATTCATCGTCTTTCTCCTTGTAACCAGGAGATAGTCAATAGGCGGTGAGCAAACCACCCGATTCTTGCGTAGCCGCCGGATGGAGCAATGCCAGGACAAGTGCGAAGCGGTTTTCCCAGGCAAAGTGCGAAGCGCTTTTGCCGGGAATTGCGTAAAAACAAAAGCTGGAGCGGTTCTGCGCCTCCGTGAAAAGCTGAACCGCTCTAGCTCAGATCCGCTGCTTGACCGTCGCCAGCGCTCCCTTGAAGGCCTTGGCGAAGCTTTCGCGATCGTCGGGATTGAGGAAGGAGCCGATATCCGTGCGCCGGCCCTCGCCGAAGATATGCATGGAAAGGATGCCGATCTCCTGGTGCCGGCGAACGAGGAAGCGCGCCCAGAACGGATTGAAATGATGCTCCACCATCCGTCCCGAGGGCGCAAACTTGCGCACCGACACATCCGTGCGCGATACCGTCACCTGCTCGCGCGCTTTCCCGGAGCGGTAATTCAGCCAGAAGGCGCCGTAGAGAAGCAGAAAATCCACTCCGAAGAACAAGCCGATCGGCCAGGCCCCCGTCGCGATGAAGAACGTGCCGTAAAGCAAGCAGACGGCACCGGATAGGGCAAGCAGCACCTTGAAGCCCCGGCGGCCGAGCGACCGGTGGGGAAAGAGCTCGGCAGCGAAAACAGGCTGCTCATTGAAGCTGTCGGCGTTGCTTTCCGTCATGGCTGCTGATTATAGAGTTTCCATGGCGAATCCGAAACTCAAATCCGTTACCAAGACGCCGCAGGACGTGAATGTGATCGCCCGCCGCAAACCGGCGGCAGCGGTGCGCACGGCCTATTCGCTGGCCGAGCGCGAGGAGATCTTCCGCCGCTTCTCGGTGCAGCGGCCGGAACCGAGGGGCGAACTCGAGCACACCAACCCCTTCACGCTCGTCGTCGCCGTGGCACTTTCGGCGCAAGCGACCGATGTTGGCGTCAACAAGGCGACGCGCGCGCTCTTCAAGGTTGCCGATACGCCGGCAAAGATGCTCGATCTCGGCGAAGAGCGGCTGCGCGACTACATCAGGACGATCGGCCTCTACCGCAACAAGGCGAAAAACGTCATCGCGCTATCGCAGTTGCTGGTCGACCAATTTGGCGGCAAGGTGCCGGAGACGCGCGACGATTTGGTGAGGTTGCCGGGCGTCGGCCGCAAGACCGCCAATGTCGTGCTTTCCATGGCCTTCGGCCAGGCGACGATGGCCGTCGACACCCACATATTCCGCATCGCCAATCGCATCAGGCTTGCCCCCGGCAAGACGCCGGACGAGGTCGAGGCGCGGTTAATGAAGGTGATCCCGAACCACTACCTCTATCACGCCCATCACTGGCTGATTCTGCACGGTCGCTACACCTGCAAGGCGCGCCGGCCCGAATGCGAGCGCTGTATCATGGCCGATCTCTGCAAATCGCCGGAGAAGAGTTGGGATGTGCCGGCGCCGCTGGTCGAGCTACCGCCGCAGGTGGTCGGCGAGGCCGTCGAGTAGGACAGCGATCGCCTGCTCGTAATGCCGCCTTTCAGCACCTGTCTCGATCGCGATCGCCGCGCGATCGAAGGCCGCCGATAGCAGCGACGTCAGCGGTTCAAGCATAGCGCCGGCCTCCGGAAGCATCGCTGCAAGCCCTGCCCGCAGCGTCGCTTCCGCATTCTCTGCATCGATCGCCGCACTCGCCAGCGGGCCGAGAACCGCAGGTGCCTCGATCAGCAGCAGCCGCGTGCGCCCTGGCGCCGCCATCGCATCGAAATAGGCCGAGGCACCGGCAATCAGCATGGCACGCGGCGCGTCGTGGGACGCCGAGTGCGCCTCGATCGCCGCGGCCACCGCGCGCGCCTCGCATTCGATAACCGCCCGAAAAAGCGCCTTCTTGTCTTCAAAATGATGGTAGAGCGCGCCACGCGTCACTCCCGCCGCCGCGACGATCTCCGGCGTCGCTGTTGCGGCATAACCTTTCTCGACGAAGAGACGCCGACCGGCATCGATCAGTGCCTGTCTCGTCTGCTCCGTTCTCTCGCGATTGCTGCGGCTCATGCATATCTCTTTACATACAAACAGAATGTATGTTAATAGACAAAAACATACAGATTGTATGTAAACAAAAAAGGAGGAAAAAGAGATGAAATCGACGAGCTATTATCCTGTCATCATGACCGACGACGTTGCCGGCACCGCCAGCTTCTATTGCACGCATTTCGGCTTCAAATCTCTGTTCGAAAGCGACTGGTATGTTCACCTGCAATCGGCAGAGGAGGAGCATATTGCGCTTGCCATCCTTGACGGCAGCCACGAGACCATCCCGGCCATAGCCCGCGGCAGGGTGTCCGGCCTGCTCCTCAATTTCGAGGTCGCCGATGTCGATGCGATCTATGCCGCCTGCCGGAACGCCGGTCTGCCAATTCTGAGAGAAATCCGCGACGAGGATTTCGGCCAGCGGCATTTCATCACTGCCGATCCGAACGGCGTACTGATCGACATCATCAAGCCGATCCCGCCGAGCGCCGAATTTGCGGCGATGTACGACGCCTCCGCCCTGCCCGGCTGAGCTTTAGTCTAGGCGCGCAAACCGGGATCCTTAGCGGAAATCAGCTTGTGCAGATGCACCATCATGCCGGCGGCAAAAAGCGGCGTCAGAAGATTGACGATCGGGATCGCCAGAAAAAGGGCGATCATCAGCCCGCCGAGAAAGACGGTGGAGGCATGCTTGGCGCGAAAGAGCCGCGCCTCATCCGGCGAACGGAAGCGCATGGCGGCGAATTCGAAGAATTCCCGTCCGAGCAGATAGCCGTTCACCAGAAAGAACGCGACCAGATTGACGCCGGGGATGAACAGCAGCAGCAATGCCACGATATTGCCGAGGATCACCACACCGAGGAACTTGATCGAGCTTGCCATCGCCGGACCGAGCGGCATGGCGGTGCCCGGCGCGTCCTTGGGATAGTCGCGCTTTTCGATGACATCGGCGACGTCGTCGAGAAACAGGGCGGCGATCAGCGCTGTGACCGGCGACAGCAGTAAGGCCAGCATGAGGGCAAGGCCGATACCGGCAAGGATCGCGAAGATGAGAGCGAACCACCCCGCCCAATCCGGCATATCGGGAAAGAAGCTTGTGAGCCAGGGAAAGAGAAAGGCCATGAAGGCCCCGCGCAGCGCGAACCAGAGGCCGACGAGCACGAGGATCGTCAGACCCAGCACCTTCCAGAAGACAGAACGTGTTTCCGATGCGAACAGATTGGCGAGCGAAAGTCGAGCGGCGTCAAGAATCATGTCTCAGGCGTCTCCGGTTGCGCCGAAGATGTAGGAAAGATGCAGGCCACCGACAAGAGAGAATAAAAATTGCATTCAGTAATAGAAAACTTGTCGAAAACTAAATACTAATATAATATTGTGGCATATATGAAATACGCACGGGCCTGAGAAGCAGCTTCCGAAATAGTTGCAAAGACAAGGGGTCGCAACAGCGCATCCACGGAACGCCTCTGAGGAAGACGGGGAGGCTAACGTGGAAGACTTTGTGCAAAAACTCAGGCAATACGCAAAAACCGGCACACCGGCCGAGCGCCGTATCGCGAAATATTTCACCGAACATCTGAACGACCTGCCGTTCGAGACGGCTGCGTCCGTTGCCGACAGGCTGGATCTCTCGCCGATGACCGTCGGGCGCTTCCTGCGCGCGCTCGGTTATCAGGGATTGGACAGCGTCAAGGTGGAGATTCGCGAGACCGTGACGACATCGCCGGCGCAGTTGCAGAGCGCCATGAGCGAGCTGCATGCCGACGCCGCGGAGGGCAAACCGCTCGCCGTGCTGGTTGCCGAACAGATCCAGGCCCTCCATCATATCTATCATCTGACGGCGCAGCCGAACTGGTCGGAAGCCGTCGGCTTGATCAGCACGGCCCGCGAAGTGTCGATCGCCACTCATGCGCGGCTCGCAAGCCTGGCCAATCACTTCTGCCAGCGGCTGACGCAAGCCCGCGACGGCGTGCGCACACTCGACGCCGCCGACAACCGTTTTGCGGAACTCTTCGCCCGGCTGGCGGTCGACGACGCGCTGCTTGTCATCATTGACTGTCGTCGCTTCGCCAAGGCGCGGCTGCTTGCTCGGACGGCGCGGCGCTACGGCTATAAGGTTGTGCTCATTTCACCGCAGCAAGCGGACTGGATGGCGGACCAGTCGAACGTCATGCTGCCTCTGCCGCCCGCTCGCGCCCCCGATCTCGACAATCTTCCGCCGCTGATCGCACTGCTCGATTGCCTGTCGGAATCCGTCATCCTCCAAGTCGGAGAAGAGGCGGCCCTTCGCCGCCGCCGCATGATGGAATTCGCAACCGTCCTCGGCGAGACGGCGAATCACTAATTTAAAAGGTTATGCGCAGATTCAAAGTGATGGAGCGTCCTTAGAGCGGCGCTCTATTGCATCGTTTCCAATTCGGCGCGGTGCCGGTGCATGGCGAGAAGTCGGCGGTAGTCGCGGTCGTAGAGCGCCTGCTTCGCCTGGTCGGGAAGCCGTTCGTCGGCGCCCGGATACATCGCCTCGCCGGCCGCCGCCAGATCCTTGTACAAGCCGCAGGCGACGGAGGCTGCGATCGCCGTGCCGAGCAGCACTGCCTCGTTCATCTTCGGCACCACGACCTTGCAGCCGGTCGCATCGCTATAAAGCTCCATCAGCACCGGGTTTTTCACATGCCCGCCAGCGATATGCAGCGTATTGGGCATGTAGCCGTATTCCTTCATCATTTCCAGGATATGGCGGATGCCGAGCGCAATCCCCACCGCAGAGCGCCAATAGAGCGCGCAGAGCCCATCGAAGGACGTATCGAGCGTCAGCCCGCTGACGACGCCGACCGCATGCGGATCGGCGAGCGGCGAGCGGTTGCCATGGAAATCCGGCAGCACGAAGATCCGCGCACCGAAGGCATCCCCCTCCTCGGCCCGCAATTCGGCGATGCGCGCGACGATCCTCTGATGCAGCGCCGCCGTCGGCTCACCGCCGGCCGCATGCATGCGCACGATGTGGTCGAGCAGCGCGCCGGTCGCCGATTGCCCGGCCTCCACCAGCCAGGATTGCGGGAAGACAGCCTCGTAATAGGGACCCCACATGCCATGGCTCGGCTTGCGCTCCCGCGAGAAGGTAACGATGCAGCTCGACGTGCCGGCAATCAGCGCCAGTTGGTGCTCGCGTTTGACAGGATCTGCGGCATAGCCGCCGAGCGCGCCGAGTGCGCCGGCATAGGCGTCGATCATCCCGGCAGCGACACAGCAGTCCACAGTCAGCCCCAGCGCTTCCGCCGCTTGCTCGGTCAGCCGGCCGACGCTGTCTCCGACAGGCGTGGTCTCATCCGGCAGGTGGCCGCGCGCCTGAAGGTCCTCGAGGCCGATCTGATCCAGGAAGTCCTGCTGCCAGCCCTTTTCGAGATGGGCGAGATAGTTCCATTTCGCCGTCAGCGTGCAGCGCGAACGGGCGGGAGATCCGGTCGATTTCCACGTCAAAAAATCGGCGAGATCGAAGAAGTAGCCGGCCTTTTCCCATGTGGCGGGCAGCTTTTTCTTCAGCCACATCAGCTTCGGCATTTCCATTTCCGGCGACATCACGTGGCCGGAATGTTCGAGCACCCTGTGCCCCGTCGCCGTGCAGAAATCAGCTTCCTTCAGCGCCCGGTGATCGAGCCAGACGATCGTGTCGAAACGCCTCTCGCCGCCTGTGGAAACGCTGAGCTGCCGGCCCTCGAGGTCACGGACGACGAGCGAACAGGTGGCGTCGAAGCCGATCGCTCCGACCGAGGCGGCGGCGACGCCGGATTGCTCCATCGCCCTGCGCACTGCTGTGCAGGCGGCCGACCAGATGTCTTCGGAATCATGCTCGGCATGGTTTTCGCGCGGCCGGTTCATCACGATCGGATGCTCGGCCTTGGCGAGCAGACGGCCGCGTGCATCGAAGACGCCGGCGCGCGCGCTGCCCGTGCCGATATCCACCGCAACCACATGATCACGCATCAAGTCTTGGTCCCGTCCAGCTTATGGTTGCGGACAAGGTGTATCAAATCCGGCATGGCGTCAAACACCACTTCCGGCGAGAGGCGGTCGAGTTCGGCACGATATCCGGCGAAGTTGGCGTGTGATCCGCCGGTGAAGGCAAAGACCGTCATGCCTGCCGCCTTGGCGGCGGCAATGCCGGCCGGGCTGTCTTCGACGACAAGGCAATGAGCCGGCTCGACCTGCATTTCACGCGCCGCATGCAGGAAGAGATCGGGCGCCGGTTTGCCGCGCTTGACCATCGTTGCGCTGAAGATGTCGGGCAGCTTATCGAGAAGCCCGGTCACCGACAGCGAGAACCGGATTCGTTCCATCTGGCTGGAGGAGGCAACGCAGCAGCGAACGCCAAGCCCGTCGATCGCCGCGGCGATACCGTCGATCGGCTTCAGTTCCGTGCGAAAACGGGCGTAGAGTTCGATGCGGATACGCTCGAGGAATTCCTCGTCGGCATGGACGTTGAATTCGGTTTCCAGCGTATCGATGAGGGTCGACAGGCTGCGGCCGAGAAAGCGCTCATAGGCCTGGTCCTCGGTGATCGAGACGCCGAGATCGTTCATCGCCCCGACAAGCACGCTGATCGAGATCGGCTCACTGTCGACGAGTACGCCATCGCAATCGAAGATGACCAGCCGTGTTTCAGCATCAGCCATGGAAGACCCAACCTGAGTTCAATTCGGACACGTTACCGTCCCGCTTCACTCGCAAGGCCGGATGAATGGCAGCAATAGATACCGCCATCCGGATTCCTTACACTGCGAGCTTGCCGTCGAGATAGAGCTGCAGCGTCTCCCGCGTGCCCTTTTCCCACAAGGTTTTGAGAGCATGGGCGAAACGCTTGCGGAAAAGTTCGGACTTCGCCACTTCGCCGAAAATATCGTCGAAGACGAGGAAGGCCGAAGGATCGTCCTTGGCTTTCAGCGCTGCGGCATGCAGTCGCTCTGCGCTCGCATCGTTGAAGACGATATCCTTGCCGCTGTCGGTCTTGCCGGCGAAATAACGGCACCAGAGTGCTGAAACCAGCGCCAGGCCGACGACGTCCCGGCCCTGGCGAAGATTGTCGAGCGTCGACGGCAGGATGAATTTCGGTTGGCGGTTCGAGCCGTCCTGCGCCAGCCGCGGAATGGTGTCGGCAATCTTCGGATTGAGCAGGCGATGTTCGATCAGCGCAAAATAATCCGTCAGCGACGTGTTCGGCACCGGCGGTACGATCGGAATGATCTCGTCTTTCTCGAGTTTGGCGAGGAAGGCGCGGATCAACGGGTCTTCCATGGAATCATGCACGAAATGAATGTCCATCAGCGCCGCCGGATAGGCGATCGCGGCATGCCCGCCGTTAAGGATGCGGATCTTCATATGCTCGTAAGGCGTGACATCGGCAACGAAGGTGACGCCGACCTTTTCCAACGCCGGCCGGCCGGCGGTGAACTTATCCTCGAGCACCCATTGCTTGAATTCCTCGCAATAGACCGGCCAACTGTCCTCGATCTCGAAATTGCCCCTGAGGAAATCGATCTCGCGCTGGCTGGTCGCCGGCGTGATTCGGTCGACCATGGCGTTCGGGAAGGCGACATTCGCCCGGATCCAGTCGGCAAAGGCGGGGTCCGAAAGTGCCGCCGTACCGACCACGGCATTGGCGGTGACGATGCCATTATGGGGAATGTTGTCGCAGGACATGACGGTGAAGGGCTTAATGCCCTTGTCCTTGCGCGCCTTCAGGCCGGCGACGATCAGGCCGAACACCGTCTTCGGCGCGTTGGGGTTCTCTCCGTCTGCAGCGATCGCCGGATGGGCTGGATTGAACGTGCCTGATGCATCGATGAAGTAACCGCCCTCGGTGATCGTCATCGAAACGATGCGGATTTCGGGGTCGGCAAGCCTGCCGATGATCGCTGCGGCATCGCCGACCGGCAGTATGTCGATCATCGGCGCGGTGACGCGCGCCGCGGTCTTATTATTGTCCTGTTCGACGACTGTCGTCAGGAAATCCTGCGCCGCAAGCTTTTCGCGCATTGCGGCATCCGACGGCAGCACGCCGGCGCCGACGATCGCCCAGTCGTGATCCGTGCCTGCATTGAAGAGATCGTCGAGATAGATCGCCTGATGGGCACGGTGGAAGTTGCCGACGCCGAAGTGCACGATGCCGGCTTTCAGCGACGCCCTGTCATATCCAGGGATGGCAGCAGTGCGCGCCACATCCGAAAGCGTTGCCAGCGATAGTTTGCACGTCATATTTCAGTCCTCTTGAAGGTCTTGCCGAGACGGCCGGGGCGCCATCGCCCGGCTCGCATGCCTGCCCCCAGCCCGGCCGCCTGCCTCAGATGGCAAGGCCGCCCTCGTTGAATTTATGAATACGCGAACGGTCCGGCGTCAGGAAGACCGTATCGCCCGCTTTGGCGGCGAAGTCGCCGCTGCCGCGCGCCGTCAGCATGCCGATGCCCTCGGCATCGATATGCAGGAAGGTGTCGGAACCGAGATGTTCGGCGACCACGACCCTGCCCTTCCAGTCGCCGCTTTCCATCGACAGCAGCACATGCTCGGGCCGGACGCCGATGGTATGGGCGTTCAGCGCGGCGGCGTTTTGGCCGGTGATGAAGTTCATCTTCGGCGATCCGATGAAGCCGGCGACGAAGAGGTTGCGGGGGCGGCTGTAGAGTTCGAGCGGCGAGCCGACCTGCTCGATATTGCCCCTGTTCAGGACGACGATCTTGTCGGCCATGGTCATGGCTTCCACCTGGTCGTGGGTGACGTAGACCATCGTCGTCTTCAGCTGCTGATGCAACTCGCTGATTTCGAGGCGCATGTTGACGCGCAGCGCGGCATCGAGGTTCGACAGCGGTTCGTCGAACAGGAAGGCCGAGGGCTGGCGCACGATGGCGCGGCCGATCGCCACGCGCTGGCGCTGGCCGCCCGACAGCTGGCGTGGCTTGCGCTCAAGATAGTCGGTGAGGTTGAGCACCCGGGCGGCATCGCTCACCTTGCGATCGATCTCCGCCTTGTCGATGCCGGCCATCTTCAGCGGGAAGGCGATGTTGTTGCGCACGCTCATATGCGGATAAAGCGCATAGGACTGGAACACCATGGCAAGGCCGCGCTCAGACGGCGCCTTTTCGGTGGCGTCCCTGCCGTCGATGACGATCTTGCCGCCGGAGACGTCCTCAAGCCCGGCGATCAGCCGGAGCAGCGTGGACTTGCCGCAACCCGACGGGCCAACGAAGACGACGAACTCGCCGTCCTTGATGTCGAGATCGATCGAAGGGATGACCTTGGCTTCGCCGAAGACCTTGGAAACCTTCTGAAGGGTAATGCTGCCCATGTTTCTCTCCCTTTATGTTATTTCACAGCGCCGAAGGTCAGGCCGCGGACGAGTTGTTTCTGGCTGAACCAGCCAAGGATCAGGATCGGCGCGATCGCCATCGTCGATGCCGCCGAGAGCTTGGCGTAAAACAGGCCCTCGGGGCTGGAATAGGAGGCGATGAAGGCCGTCAGCGGTGCTGCCTTCGAGGCGGTGAGATTGAGCGTCCAGAACGCCTCGTTCCAGGCAAGGATGATGTTCAAAAGCAGCGTCGAGGCAATGCCCGGCACGGCCATCGGCGTCAGCACGTAGACGATCTCCTTCATCAGCGACGCCCCGTCCATGCGAGCCGCCTCGAGAATCTCGCCGGGGATTTCCTTGAAGTAGGTGTAGAGCATCCAGACGATGATCGGCAGGTTGATCAGCGTCAACACGATCACCAGGCCAGTGCGCGTGTCGAGCAGGCCAAAATTCCGGAACATCAGGTAGATCGGGATCAGCGCCCCGACCGGCGGCATCATCTTGGTCGACAGCATCCACATCAGCACGTCCTTGGTCCGCTTGGTCGGCGAAAATGCCATCGCCCAGGCGGCCGGAATGGCGATAATCAGGCCGATCAGCGTCGAGCCGAAGGAGATGATCACCGAGTTCATGAAGTGGCCGAGATAGTTCGACCGGCTCTGCACCTCGGCATAGTTCTCCGTCGTCCAGTGGAAGAACAGGAACTGCGGCGGCGAGGCGATGGCGTCGGCTTCCGACTTGAAGCTGGTGAGAAACGTCCACAGAATCGGGAAGAAGATCAGGATGCCGAGCGTCCAGGCGATCGCGGTGACGATGAGCTTACGCTTGGTTGTGACTTTTCTGGCCATCTCAAGCCTCCAGATTCTTGCCGACGAGGCGCACGAGGAAGATCGCGACGATATTGGCGAGGATAACAGCCACGATGCCGCCGGCCGATGCGCCGCCGATATCGAACTGCAGCAGCGCCTGGGCATAGACGAGATAGGTAAGGTTGGTGCTGTCGGTGCCCGGCCCGCCATTGGTGGTGACGAGGATTTCGGCGAAGACCGAAAGCAGGAAGATCGTTTGGATCAGGATCACCACGGTGATGGCGCGCGCCATGTGCGGCAGGATGATGTAGATGAATTTCGAGATCGGCCCGGCGCCGTCCATCTCGGAGGCTTCCTTCTGTTCCTCGTCGAGCGACTGCAGCGCCGTCAGCATGATGAGGGTGGCAAACGGCAGCCATTGCCAGGCGACGATCAGAATGACGGAAAACAGCGGCGCATTCGCCAGCCAGTCGATCGGCTGCAGGCCGAGCGCCTTGGCAAGATGAGCAAACAACCCGTTGACCGGGTTCATGAACATGTTCTTCCAGACCAGCGCCGCCACCGTCGGCATAACGAAGAACGGCGCAATCACCAGGATGCGCACGATGCCCTGGCCATACATCGGCTGGTCGAGCAGCAGCGCAAAGGCGATGCCGCCGATGACGGTGATCAACAACACGCCGGCAACAAGCAGCAGCGTGTTGATCAGCGCGGCGAAGAAAGCCGGATCCGTCAGGAAGTACTGATAGTTCAGAAAACCGACGAAGCTTTCCATGCCGGGGCTGAGCAGATTGTAGTTCAGCAGCGAGAAGTAGATCGTCATCGCCAGCGGGACGATCATCCATGCAAAGAGGAGCAGCACGGAGGGCGCAATCATCAGGCGCGCGGAGGAGCGGGTATGTAACGTTGCCATGGCAATCACCGATCTGGACTGAAGCGGGGAGCGGCCGCAAGGCAGCTTGTCTGGAAAAAAGCGGCCGCCGATGCAGTTCGGGCAATCGGCGGCCCAGAGAGGCGGATTGTCAAGGATCCACCTCTTGCTCGGGAGGCTTTATTTAATGTAGCCGGCCTTGGTCATTTCGCGGGTGGCCAGCTGCTGTGCGCTCTGCAACGCCTGATCGACCGAAAGCTGGCCGGCAAGGGCTGCCGAGAACTGCTGACCGATCGCCGTGCCGATGCCCTGGAATTCCGGGATCGCCACGAACTGGACGCCGACATAGGGGACCGGCTTGACGGTCGGCTTGCTCGGATCGGCCGCGTTGATCGAGTCGATCGTCGTCTTGGCGAAGGGAGCCGCCTTCTGGTACTCGGCATTCGCATAGAGCGAGCTGCGGGTGCCCGGAGGTGCGTTCAGCCAGCCTTCCTTCTCGGCAACGAGGTTGGTGTAATCCTTGCTCGTGGCCCAGGCGACGAACTTCTCGGCGGCTTCAGCCTTTTGCGAACCTGCCGGGATGGCAAGGCTCCAGGCCCACAGCCAGTTGCCGCGCTTGCCGAGACCCTTGTCGGGAGCCAGCGCAAAGCCGACCTTGTCTGCGACGGTCGATTCCTTCGGGTTGCTGACGAAGGATGCGGCAACGGTGGCATCGATCCACATGCCGCACTTGCCGGTCTGGAAGAGCGCCAGGTTCTCGTTGAAGCCGTTGGAGGAAGCGCCCGGAGGACCGGCATCCTTCATCAGCTTGACGTAGAAGTCGAGCGTGTCCTTCCACTCCGGCTGATCGAACTGCGGCTTCCAGTTTTCATCGAACCAGCGGGCGCCGAAGGAGTTGGACATGGCCGTCAGGAAGGCCATGTTCTCGCCCCAGCCGGCCTTGCCGCGCAGGCAGATGCCATAGACTTCCTTGTCCTTGTCGGTGATCTTGCGGGCAGCGTCGGCAATGAAGTCCCAGGTCGGGGCGTCCGGCATCTTCAGGCCGGCAGCATCGAACAGGTCCTTGCGGTACATGACCATCGAGCTTTCGCCGTAAAACGGCGCCGCATAGAGCTTGCCGTCCAGGGTCAGGCCGCTGCGGATCGCCGGCAGCAAATCGTCGACGTCGTAATTGGCGCCGAGATTGTCGAGCGGCACCAGCCAGCCCTGCTTTGCCCAGATCGGAACTTCATAGGTGCCGATCGTCAAGACGTCGTACTGGCCGCCCTTGGTCGCGATGTCGGTCGTGACCTTCTGGCGCAGCACGTTCTCTTCGAGGGTTACCCACTCAAGGTCGATGCCGGGATTCTTCGCCTTGAAATCATCCGTCAGCTTCTGCATCCGGATCATGTCGCCGTTGTTCACGGTTGCGATTGTCAGCGTCTCGGCCGAAGCCATGCCGGCAAACGCCAGTGCTGAGCAGGCGCCCAGCAGAAAAGTTTTCAATGTCATAATCTTCCTCCCAGAAGATGGGGTGTGAGCATTCGCTTCGCTCATGGGCAATTACTCAACAAACGATAAAGAATGTCAATCGGCAATCGTTGCTGCGATGCCGAAGAGAATACTCATCCAATTGATTTAACTATGATATTTTTGCTCAATTCCTGAGCAAAAACTCAGCAGTCTCTTCATCGGTGATCAAAGCATTGATTTGATGGCCGACAACGGCAGCCCTGATCGCCTTGAATTTACGCTTGCCCTTGGCCAGCCCAATGACCATCGATGCGTCGCGAGACGGGATCGGCGCCGACGCGACGCGCTCGTTGATCGGGTTGTCGATCAACCTGCCGTCGACATCGAAGATCCAGCCGCAGATCTCGCCGACAGCACCCCCGCGCATCAGCTCCATCATCTCGTCCTTCTCGAGAAAACCGTCGACGCAAAGCGGCCCATCGATGCCGAGCTCGCCGATGCCGACGAAGGTGACGTCGGCTTGCGCGCTCATGTTAAGCGTCGAGCGCACCAGCTGTTGGCCATGCAGCAGCTCCCGCTCCTCCGCCGAGGTGACCAGCACCGGCAGCGGCATCGGATAGTGTCGCGCCTTCACGGCATCGGCCATGCTGAAGATGACGTTGTAATAGGCCGCCGATCCGTCCGGGGCGATATTGCCGGTCAGCGAAACGATGCGGTGATTGGGACATTCGATCGCCGGAAGCTGGTCGACGGCCGCCTTCAGCGTGCGGCCGGTCCCGATGGCAAGCACGATCGGCTCGGCCCGTTTCAGCCACCGCTCGATCTCGGCAGCGGCCGCCTCGGCGATACCGACCGTGGTCGACGACGACGCGGGATCGCTCGGCACCACCTCCACATGTTTCAGCCCGAATTTCCGCCGCAGCTGACTGCTGAGCTCCAGGCAGGCGGCGATCGGATGATCGAGCCGCACCTTGATCAGGCGCTCGGCGACCGCCAGCGACACCAGCCGCTGCGCCGATTGCCGCGAGATACCCATCGCAGCGGCGATTTCGTCCTGCGTGCGCCCGGCGACGTAATAGAGCCAGCCGGCACGCGCCGCATCGTCGAGCCGTGCAGGGGTCTCGGATCTTTTTACCATCTAATGCCTACCGCGCAAAATGAGCCGGCGTGCCGCCGCCGAACATGATTTGAGTTTCTATCGCGCCAGATCAAAACAAAATTCCGGCAAATGTCGAGCCTGTTGCAAAGGGCCTCGCCAAATAACCGTCATCATTGTGGCAAACCCGCTCAGGCAAACCATTGCACGACGATATAGATCGCCGCCTTCACGAGACCGTAAATCACCCCGCCGGCGATGACCAGCGACACGGCCGTCATCACGAAGCCGATGAGCGCGAAGAGCCCGTCACGGCCCAAGATGCCGAACGCGAAGACCGAGATCGTGATTGCCGGCAGGATGTTGCCGAGCGGGACCGGCAGCAGCAGCACGATCGACAGCAGCAGGCATGCCGCCCCGGCGAGATACTCCGCCGGCGGTTCGGCGAAGATCGCAAGCCGCGGCTTCAGCATGCGCTCGGCCCAGGCGAGCCAGCGGTGGATGCGGCCGACGATGGTTTCGAAATCCTCCCGCCGCATCGAACGGTTGGCAATCACCTTCGGTAGCCAAGGTTTCAGCCCGAAGGTCAGCTGCGCTGCCAGGAAGACCAAGGGCGCGCCGAGCACGGCCGAGGTGCCCGGCGGAGTGGGAAAGGCGTTCGGCAGGGCGAAGATCAGCATCAGCGCGCTGATCGCCCTGTCGCCCATCGTGTCGAACAGATCGCCGATCGAAATCCGCTCGCGGCTCTGGTCGGCGGCCATCTGCCGCAAAATGGATGAGAGGCGACGGCCTTTGGGACGTGGTCTTCGGCTTCTGCGTCTGTCGGTGTCGGCGTTTTCGATCGTCATGATACCAGTGGATGATGGAATTGCAGGCTCGGATTTTGGCCGTGCAATATGCCAATTGAATGACTTGCGGAACAGGAAATCGGACGGAAGGCCTGTCAGTGGCGATTTGCGCTTGATCATCCTCCGTTTGCGCCGCAGACGCAGACGGCAGGCGGCCGAATGAAGGCTTGTAATTCCCCGCCAACAGTGCGAGCAGACGCTCGGAGACCAGAAAAACGGCAGAGTGGCAATGATCATTTCATTCGACATCGGCGGCTCCGCCATCAAGGGCGGCATCGCCCGCTCCAAGACAGACATCCTTCCCCTCGGCCGCCGCCCGACGCCCAGGGATGATTTCGCCGCTTTCGTCGAGACCCTGCGCGGCATCATCGCCGAAACCGGCGAACAGCCGAGCCGTATCGCCCTTTCCATCGCCGGCGTCGTCGATCCCGATACGCAGCGCCTGATCTGCGCCAACATTCCCTGCATCCACGGCCGCACGCTCGCGGCCGATCTCGAAGTCGAACTCGGCTTGGCCGTACTGATTGCGAACGACGCCGACTGTTTCGCCATGGCCGAAGCCGGCCTCGGCGCCGGCCGCGGCCACCGCATCGTCTTCGGCGCCATCCTCGGCACCGGCGTCGGCGGCGGCTTGGTTGCCGACGGACGCCTCGTCAACGACGCCGGCGGCTTTGCCGGCGAATGGGGTCACGGGCCGATCATCGCATCGGCGGCCGGCAATCCGCCCGTCGCCATTCCTGCCTATGCCTGCGGCTGCGGCCAGAGGGGCTGCGTCGACACCGTCGGCGGCGCTCGCGGCCTGGAGCGCCTGCACAAGACGCTGCACGATCTCGACCTTGCCAGCGAGGAGATCATCGCTCAGTGGCGCCACGGAGAGGAGAAGGCGACACGGACGATCGACGTCTATGTCGATCTCGTCGCCTCGCCCTTGGCGCTAACGATCAACATCACCGGCGCGACCATCGTGCCGGTCGGCGGCGGGCTTTCCAATGTCGAGCCGCTGCTTGCCGAGCTCGACCACGCCGTGCGCGCCCGCATCCTGCGCAAGTTCGATCGCCCGCTGGTGGTCCGCAGCGAATGCCGCATCGAACCCGGCCTGATCGGCGCGGCACTGCTGGGGCTGAAGGCCGAAGCGGCGGCTTAAAGCACCGGCCACATCCGCACGATCGCTGCGAAGCGATCCCAGTCCTTGCGCGCCGAAGGCGTCCAGGCAGCCTCGGCAACGGCCGAAAGGCGCGGAAAAACCAGCCGGTTGAAATAGGCGCGCGACAGGAAGTTCTCGGTCCAGATGCAGGCCTGGATACCGCGCATCTTCTCCTGCAGCGCCTCCGGCAGCTCACCCTCAGCCTCGTAAGCATAGGTGTGTTCCGGCGGGCTGAACCCCGCCCAGGCCGCGCCGGGCTCGGCCCAGGCTTCGGCCTGCGCCATATCGAGATAATAGGCCTGGCCCGGCGTCATCACCACGTCGTAGCCTTCCTGTGCCAGCTCGATGCCGACGGCGGGATTTTCCCAGGCCATCAGCAGCGTGCCGTCGCGATCGACCCCGCCACCATGCGAGACCTCGTTCCAGCCGACGAGTTTCCTGCCGCGCTCAGACAGCATGGCTTTGATACGTTTCAGGAAATAGGATTGCAGCTCGGCGGTGCCGGCAAGTTTCTCCCGCTCCATCAGTGCCTTGCAGAGCGGCGAGGAGAGCCAGGAGCCACGCGCCACTTCGTCGCCGCCGATATGAAGGTACTCGCCGGGAAACAGCGTCACCATCTCGTCGAACACCTTGCCGAGAAACTCATAGGTGAATTCGACCGCCGGATTGAGAGCATTGTTCGGATAACCCTGCACCGAGCGATAACTGTCCGGCGCCTCCTGCCCGTCGACAAGCTCGGGCAGGGAGAACAGCGTCGCCATGCTGTGGCCTGGAATGTCGACTTCCGGCACCACTTCGATATGCAGCGAGGCGGCATGCGCAACGATCCGCCTGGCATCCTCCTGAGTGTAATGGCCGGAGCGCGGTTCCGCCCCGTCGCCAAGCTGCGGCACGAGGACTTCGTCCGGCCCGCGCCGGGCGCCGATCTCCGTCAGCGCGGGATAGGCTTTGATTTCCAGCCGCCACGCTTCGTCATCCGTCAGATGCCAGTGGAAGATGTTGAGCTTATTCCAAGCGAGAATATCGATCAGCCGCGCGACGTCCGCCACCGAATAGAATTGCCTGGACACATCGAGATGGCAGCCGCGCCAGTCATAACGCGGCTGGTCGGCGATCGTGCCGAAATTGGGGAATTTGAAGCGCTCACGATCGGCGCGGGCACCGTGCAGCAATTGCGCCAGGCTGATCAGCCCGTATTGCCGCCCGGCGGCATCCGCACTCGAAAGCACGATCTCATGCGCGGTAAAACGCAATTCATAGGCAAAGGCGGCGATCGACGATTCGGTGACGAAACGAATGGCCCGCCCGGCTTCGACGGCACTGAGGGAAAACGGCACGTTGTCGGCCGGATAGAGCCGCTGGTAGAGCGCGAGAACCAGCGAGAGCGCCTTGATCGCATCGGGCCGCGTCCGCGCGGCCGGATAAAGGACGACCGGCAGCTCTCCCGCCTTCAGCCCGAGCGCCAGCGGCCAGGGTAGCAGCGAGAAAGGTTCCTCGATCCGGCCTGGCGGCAGAAGCGGAGGTGCCATGCCGCCATCCCGGCCTTCGAGCATCAGATCGCCGAAACCAACCGGAACGTGGCGCCCGTCGCCAAGCGTCAGATAGGCCGATTTGACGCCTGATGTCATATGTTTCGGCGCCCTGGTCAGCCCCTCAACCGTGAACCGCCAGCGCCCGCCGGGCGGCACGCTCAGCCCCTCGGGCGGCAGGAATTCATGGAAATGCGCGACCCGCCGCTTGAGGCTGCCGCCGTCGCAGACATGTTTGTCGGCAACCCGCGTCTCTGACGTATAGACGAGCGAGAAGCCGGATAGCGGCTCGGTCGAAAGATTGAAAAGCGTGAAAGTGAGGCGCCCGAAACTGCCCTCGACCGGGCTCCAACTTGCTTCCAGATGGTAATCGGCCATGGTCATGCCCTGCCTCGTCGCTGAGTGGCCGGGATCGCGGTTGGTCTCCCGGCATGCTTTCGCAGCTTAGCTTTTTCGAGGCGGCAATGGAATCGGCGCGCAGTTGCAAGACGGGGCAGGCAGTAAAGACGCGCGGCGCTGTAGGCAGCAAGGCGCTTTGATGATTAAGCTGTGACCTGTAAGGAAAACGGCGCGGCTTTCGCCGCGCCGTCCTCACTCTGCTGCCAACGCCGGCGGATGTCTGTCATCCGCCTCTTCCTGGATGGCGTCGGCATCCCTGCCTGGCTCGTCCTTCGCCTTCGGCTCCCGGCCGAAGAAAAGGGCGTAACCGGCGGGCAGAACCAGAATGGTCAGCACGGTCGCAACCAGGATGCCGCCCATCATCGCGTAGGCGAGCGGACCCCAGAAGACACCGCGGGAAATCGGGATCAGCGCCAGCACGGCGGTCAGCGCCGTCAGCATGATCGGCCGGAAGCGCCGCACGGCCGCCCCGACGATCGCCTCCTGCCGGTGCATGCCCGCCTTGATATCCTGGTCGATCTGGTCGACCAGGATGATCGAGTTGCGCATGATGATGCCGAGCAGCGCAATGACGCCGAGGATCGCCACGAAGCCGAAGGGGGCGCCGCTGATCAGCAATGCCGCCGCCGCACCGATGATCCCGAGCGGTCCGGTGGCGAGCACCAGCATCGCCTTGCCGAAATGCTGCAGCTGCACCATCAGCAGCACGATGATGACGGCGAGCATGATCGGCGCCTTGGCGGCGATCGACATCTGGCTTTCCGCCGCATCCTCGGCGCCGCCCTGGATTTCGACATTGTAGCCGGCAGGCAGGCTGTCGCGCAGGTCCTTCATGTCGGCATACATCTTCATGGCAACGTCGTTCGGCTGCACGCCGTCAGGCAGCGTCGCACGCACGGTGATCGTCGGCAGGCGGTTGCGCCGCCATTCGATGCCCTGCTCCATGACGGGCACGACCTTGGCCACCTGCGAGACCGGCACGAAGCCGCCGAAATCTGTCGGGACATAGACGGAATTGACCGCCGACAGCAGCGAGCGGCTGGCATCCGGCTCGCGGGCGACGATCGAGACCGTCTCCTCGCCGTCGCGGAAATCGTCGAGCGCAGCCCCCGACATGGCGGTCTGCAGCATCTGGCGCACGCGCTGCGAGGTGACGCCGAGTGCCCGGGCGCGATCCTGGTCGATCACCAGCTTCATTCCCGGCACCTCTTCCAGCCAATCGTCATGGATGGCGCCGAGCATCGGATTGGCCTGGAAGCGCGCCTTTACCTGATCGGCGATCTGCCTAACTTCCTGGCGGTCAGGCCCCATGACCCGCATCTGCACCGGCCAGCCGGTAGGCGGACCGAGGAAGAGGCGGTCGACCTTGCCGCGAATGTCGGGGAAGTCTTCCGCAAGGATCGTCCGCAGCTTGACGATCAGCCGCTCGCGTGCCGATTCGTCATTGGCCATGACGAGCAGCTGGGCGAAGTTCGGATTACGCAGCTGCTGGTCGAGCGGCAGGAAGAAGCGTGGCGCGCCTTCGCCGATATAGGTGGCGATGAACCGCTTGTCGGGATCATCCATCATCTTGGCTTCGAGCGCCTTTGCCTGCACTTCGACTTCCTTGATGCTGGTGCCCTCGGGCAGCCAGAGATCGACGAGAATTTCCGGCCGCGAGGATTGCGGGAAGAAATTCTGCGGAATGAACTGGAAGGCCCAGAGGCTGGTGACGAAGGTGCCGAGTGTCAGCAGCAGCACGATGACGCGGTGGCGCACCGCCCAGCCGACCGTGCCGCGCAGCCGGCGATAAAAACCGGTGTCGAAGGCGTCGTGATGCTCGCCGGCGTGATGGCGCTGCTTGAGGATCATATAGCCGAGCCACGGCGTGAAGTAGACCGCGACGAACCACGAGGTGACAAGCGCGATGCCGACAACGTAGAACAGCGACCGCACATATTCGCCGGCCGTCGAGGCGGCGAAGCCGACGGGAATGAAGCCGGCCGTGGTGATCAGCGTCCCCGTCAGCATCGGGAAGGCGGTCGAGGAATAGGCAAAGCTTGCCGCCTCGATCTTGACGAGCCCTTCCTCCAGCTTTCGCTCCATCATCTCGACGACGATCATCGCATCGTCGACGAGCAGGCCGAGCGCAATGATCAGCGCGCCGAGCGAGATGCGCTGCAGGTCGATGCCGAGTTCGTACATCAGCGCAAAGGTGGCGGCCAGCACCAGCGGAATGGCGATGGCGATAACGAGGCCCGATCGCCAGCCGATCGACACGAACGAGACGACCAGCACGATGATCAGAGCTTCGCCGAGCGCATGCATGAATTCGCTGACCGCATCCGTCACCACGTCGGGCTGGTTGGCGATCTGATCGACGGCGACGCCGTAAGGCAGCGCCTCCTCGAAGCGCTGATAGGTCGCCTCCACGCCCTTGCCGACATCGGTGACGTTGAAGCCTTTGGCCATGACGACGCCAACCTGAACGCTGTCGTGACCGTTGAAGCGGTACTTGCGTTGATAGGGGTCTTCGAGCCCGGAACTGACGGTGGCGATATCGCCGAGCCGCGTCACCTGGCCGCCGGCGCGCAGGCGCAGTTCGCGGATATCGGCGGCCTTCTTTACGTCGCCTTCGACGGAGATGCGCACCGAGCGCAGGCCGGTATCGACCGAGCCCGCCGGATCGACATTGTTCTGGCCCTTGATGGCGTTCTGCAGATCGAGGATCGTCAGGCCGCGCTCGGCGAGCGCCTTGGACGAGACGTCGACATAGATCTTCTCAGGCTGGTCGCCGATGATGACGGCCTTCTCGACGCCCGGCGTCGTCAGCAGCATGTCGCGCGCCTGGATCGCGAATTTCTTCAGCTCCGGATAGGAATAGCCGTCGCCGCTGATCGAATGCAGCGTGATGAACGTGTCGCCGAACTCGTCGTTGAAATAGGGGCCGAGCAGGCCCTGCGGCAGCTCGCTGGAGATGTCGCCGACTTTCTTGCGCACCTGGTAGAAGGCGTCCGCCACATCCTTCGAATTCGTGTCGCCCTTGACCTGCAGGGTGATGATCGCGCTGCCCGCCCGCGTATAGGACTTGACCCAGTCGATATGCGGGGTTTCCTGCAGCTTGCGCTCGATCTTGTTGACGACCTGATCTTCCATCTCCTGGATGGAAGCGCCCGGCCAGATCGCCTGCACGACCATGACGCGGAAGGTGAATTCGGGGTCCTCGCGCTGACCCATGCGCATCAGGCCGAGCACGCCGGTGATGATGATCAGCCCGAAGAGGAAGCGGGCGATGCTTGGATGTCCGATCGCCCAGCGCGACAGATTGAAGGGCCGCTTTTCGGTGGTGGCGTCCATGGTCTTGTTCCCTATCCTATGGCGCGATCAGCGGACCGTTTGGTCCGTGGCGGCCAGGGCCGACTGCTGGTCCGGCACCTTCACCTTCAGATTTTCGCTCATGAACTGCGTGCCGGCGGAAACGACGAGATCGCCGGTATCGAGACCCTCGGTCACATGCACGCCGTCGCCGGTGAAATCGGCAACCTTGATGTCGCGGCCATGCACGGTCGCCGTGTCGCGGTCGACGGTCCAGACCATCTGCTTCCCGTCCTTTTCAGCCAGGGCGCTGAGCGGGATCGAGACATAGCTGTTGCCGTTGCTGACATTGGCCTCGATCGTCGCCGTCATGCCGAGCAGGACGCGCGGATCGTTCGGCAGGCTCACCCGAACCGCAAAGGTGCGCGACTGCTGGTCGGCACTGCCGGAAACCTCACGCACCTTGCCGTTGAGCACCAGCCTGTCGTCGGCCCAGAAGCTGGCCTTGACTGTCTTGCCCGGCTTGAATTCGGCAATGTCGTTTTCCGGAACCGCTATCTGCACTTCCTTTTCGCCGTCGACGGCAACGGCAACGACGGGAGTGCCAGACGCAACGACCTGGCCGACATCGGCATTGATCGTCGTGACAATCCCGTTGTGGTCGGCCTTCAGCTCCGCATAACTCACCTGGTTCTTCGCCTGATCGAGCGCCGAAGCGGCGGCATCGCGGCTTGAAACGGCCTGATCGTAGCTGAGCGACGCCTGCTCGAGCTGGGATTTCGGCGAAACATTCTTGTCGAAGAGCTGCTGATTGCGCTTGTTGACGAGATCGGCGGTTTCGACGCCTTTTTCAGCGGCTGCGAGATTGGCTTCCGCCGTCTTGACCGCCAGCTGGTAATCCGTGGAGTCCATCCGAGCGAGCACGTCGCCCGGCTTCACCTTGTCGCCGATATCGACGAGGCGTTCGGTGATCTTGCCGGCGACGCGAAAGCCGAGGTTCATCTCCGTGCGTGCCTTGACCGAGCCTGAATAGTCGAGCTTGCGGGTGTCGCCGGCCTTGGCGATCTCGACGACCTTCACCGGCCGGATGACTTGCTTGACCTCAGCCTTCTCTTCCGAGCAGGCGGAAACGCCGATGCCGATGGCGCCGACGAGTATGAGACTGGCGACGGACGGCATGCGATGGCTGAGGGTGTTGAGCGAAAACATCTTCCGCACTCCTGGATTGTTTCGGGATTCGACGGCGGCTGCCGCCCATTATTTCTTCAGCGCCCTGATCACGTAATTGATCAGCTCGTCGACGCTTGCGCGGTTTGTTTTGGCAAGACATTGCGCCACCATCTGCGGATGGCAGAGTGTGTTCGTCGCAGCACCAAAGCAGCGTGAGGCAACGACCGGGTCCTGCTCGGCAAATTCCCCGGCTGCAATGCCTTCGGCGATGATTTCGGCGATCAGATCATGAACACGATCGATGTGTTTTTCGATGACATGCCAGTCGCGCTCGATGGCGACCACGATCATCTCGTGCACCTTCATCTCGTCGAGCATCAGATCGAGCGTCAATTGATGCTGGGTCTCGACATAGCGGCGCAGCCGCTCGCTGGCGCTGATCGGTTGATGGCGGATGTCGTAGGCGATTTGATAAGCGGTGGCGAGCATGCGCCCGCAGAGCGCCTGGTGAATTTCGACCTTGGAGGCGAAGAAACGATAAATATTGGCGGGCGACATGCCGAGATCGCGGGCAATGTCGGCCACCGTCGTCTTGCTGTAGCCATAGTGACGGAACAGCCGCTCGGCCGCGTCGAGAATCCGGGTGACATTCTCCTGCCGGGTGACGTCGAGTGTGTTTTCCGCGATCTCGTCCATGACTTTCGATGCCTCGAATTACGACTGACGAATTTTGAATTTCGTCAGTCGTAAAATATCAGGCGTCACTTGTCAACATCCCGGAGCGCAATACAGCTTCGGGTCGGCTCTGCTCGTGCTCGTCGGCGCACCACGCATGCATTGGATGTGGGGATTTGGAGCGGCTGAACGATGGACATCGAACGCAATTGAAAGTGCCGCGACGCGAAAGCGAGCGCGGCACCTCATCGCCGGCGGCCGGAAATCAGACGACCTTGACGTCGAGTGTGATCGGAACGGAGGCAAGCGCCTTCGAAACCGGGCAGCCCGCCTTTGCCTTGTTGGCGAGTTCGGTGAAGGTCGCCTCATCGGCACCGGGAATACGGCCGGAGAGCGAGAGATGAATGGCGGTTATGGCAAAACCGCCCTCGACGCTTTCGAGCGTCACCTTGGCGGAGGTTTCCATATGCTCGGCGGTAAAGCCGGCTTCGCCGAGGATCAACGACAGCGCCATGGTGAAGCAGCCGGCATGGGCGGCACCGATCAGTTCTTCCGGGTTGGTGCCGGCAATGCCTTCGAAGCGGCTCGCAAAGCCGTAGGGATAATCCTTCAGGGCGCCGCTCTGCGTCGAGATCAGGCCTTTTCCGTCCTTGAGGCCACCGGTCCAATGAGCCGAAGCCGTGCGATTGATCTGCATGCCGTCCTCCTGTTTTCGATTGTGCTTTCAGAGCATGATGCCGAAAAGTGTGCGCGGTTTTCGGACAACATCATGCTCCAACTGTTTCCAGAAAGCGGCAGGGGCCGCTCCATGCCTGCGGGAGATCAGATAGCCTTCCCGATTGGCAATATAATGCTCTATCCCGAGAAGACGACAGGCTTGTAAAAATAGCGGGATCGAAGCCCTTCAGGCGGGATGCTGCAGCACGCTGAGGCCGCCGTCGATCGTCAGGCAGGTGGCATTGATGAACGGGCACTCGTCGGAAATCATGAATACGGCCGCCATGGCAATCTCTTCCGGCGTCGCGATGCGCCCGCCGGGATGCAGTTTCATCGTTTCGGCCTTTGCCGCCTCCGGATCAGGGAAGCCGTTCCAGTAATCGATCACCTTCTGCGTCGAGACATAGCCCGGCGCCAGCGCGTTCACGCGGACATTGCGGGCGGCATATTCCAGCCCTAAGGATTTCGTCATTCCGAGCAGGGCGTGTTTTGCCAGCGGATAGGGAAATGTATGCGGGATGATGGTAAAAGCGTGCGTCGAGGCGATGTTGAGGATGACGCCGCCGCCCTGTTCGATCAGGCCCGGCAGCACCGCCTTGCAGCAGTTCCATGCGCCCTTGAGATTGATGTCGAAGCAGCGGTTCCATTCCTCGTCCGTCGTCTGGAGCGGTTCGGCGAAGACATTCACCCCGGCATTGTTGACGAGCGCGTTCAGCTGTCCGATCTCTTCATTCGCCTGAGCGACCAATGTCGTGATCGTGCCGGCATCGGTAATATCGGCCGGCAGATACCCAATCTGGCCGCCGCTGCGCTGGAGCTCTTTCACCGCCTGCGCCAGCAGCGCCGCATCGCGATCGACGAGGAAGACGGCGGCATCCTCCCGCATGAAAGCCTTCGCGATTGCAAGGCCGATACCCTGCGCAGCACCGGTGATCAGGATGTTCTTGCCCTGCAGACGGCTGCCCATCTATCCCTCCTTCGGTTGAACCGGCAGCGCCGACATCAGGATCGTCACCGTGCCGGAAAGAACCTCCCCCGGCGCAAGCGGCGTGAGCCCACCGAAATCAGGAAGGTGATGGCCGTTCGGCAGATGGCTCATCGGCTCGAGGCAGAAGAAATCGCTCCGGTTGATCGGCATATACAGCATGAAGCGATCGAGCGCACCGCCGGCTTCCAGCGCCGCCTGAATTCCAAGTTCCGGCCAGACGATCGCAGCTCGCCCATTCCAACCCTCGAAGGCATTGTTCATCCATCTCTGCGGCAAAAGCTTTTCGGATCTGAAATCGAAATAGTCCGGCACAGGGCCGGGCATCTCAGGGAGATGGTCCGGCCGCTCGCTCCAGTAACGATCGGCCGCAATCGTCAGTCGCGTCTTTGGCGTCCGCACGAAGAAGGGATGTTGACCGAGCCCGAAAGGAAGAGCCGCTTCGCCGCGGTTTTCCACGAAAAGCCTCAGCACCAAGGCATCGCCGGCGAGACGGATCTCCTGCCGGCTCAGATAGGCATAGGGTGAAACCTTGTCGGCGCTACGGGAAAAGGAGAAGCGCGCATGCCCCGCACTGGCATCTTCAAGCTGCCAGAGGCTGAGCCAGCCGTCGCCGTGGAGATAGAGCGGATCGGAAGCATTCGCTTGGAAGGCATAGTCTTGTCCGGCAAAGGACATGGCGTTGCCTTCAACGCGATTGCCGAACGGCACCATCGCGAAATTCGCCATCATTCCTTCAGGGCCGCCGGCCGCCACGAGAAAGGGCATGCCTCGATACGTCGCGGCGGTGACGGCCGCACCCCGACGGCTGACCCGGACAGCGAGATCACCGTGCCTCAGTTCGATGTCATCGCCGGCTTGTCCCTGGTTCATCCGCGCCGTCCCGCAGCCGAAGACCTCAAATTGTCGAGCAACACTGCGATCAGCAGGATCAGCCCGCGGACCACATACTGATAGAACGCCTGGATATTCAAGAGGTTCATGACGTTTTCGGCAATGCCCATGATCAGCACGCCGACGATGACGCCGCTCATCGCCGCCCGGCCGCCGGCCAGCGAAACGCCGCCGAGAACGCAGGCCGAAATCACCGAAAGCTCAAGCCCTGTCGCCGCATTCGGCTGGCCGGAGGTGATGCGAGAGGCAAGCAGAATGCCGGCAATGCCGCAGACAAGCCCCTGCAGCGCAAAGATCCAGACCCGCATGTTGACGACATTGACGCCGGCAAGCCGCGAGGCCTCTGGATTGCCGCCGATCGCCAGGGTGTTCTTGCCGAAGACGGTGCGATTGAGCACGAAACCGAAGAGGATGAAAAGGATCAGCATGATCCAGATCGGCGTCGGCACGGTGAGAAATCGCGACAGGGCAAGCTGGTAGAAGGCGGGATCGTTGATGCCGACGGCGCGGCCATCGGACGCGATCAGCGCCAGCCCGCGCACGATCTGCATGGTCGCAAGCGTGGTGATCAGCGCATTGATGCGAAACCGCGCAATGACGATACCATTGACGAAACCGACGACGGCGCCGCAAAGCAGGGCGGCGAGCAGCCCGACGGGAATGGAGCCTGTCGCATTCGACACCATCACCGCGATCATGCCGGAGAAGGCGACGATCGATCCGACCGAAAGGTCGAAATCGCGCGACGCCAGGCAGAACATCATCGTGCACGCGACGATGCCGATCGTGACGACCGACTGCAGCAGCCCCAGCATGTTTCGCTCGGTCAGGAAGTTCGGAACGAAGAGCGAAACGATCACGAAGGCGGCAGCGAAGATCATCACCAGCCCCTGCTCGCCGAGAAGAATTTTTTTCAACGAAAACATCGTCTGTATTCCTGGTTCTAAATGGTGCCTGCGGCATTCTTATCGGGGAGTGCGGCCGTCAGGATGCTGCGCTCGTCGAAATCCTGGCGGGCGACATTGGCCGCCACCCTGCCCTGGCACATCACCATGATGCGATCGGAAATGCCCATGACTTCGGGCAGCTCGCTGGAGATCACCACGATCGCCATGCCGCCGGCCGCAAGCTCATAGAGGATTTCGTAGATTTCCGATTTCGCCCCGACATCGATGCCGCGCGTCGGCTCGTCGATGACCAGCACCTTGATCCCCTGCTCGGACAACCAGCGGCCGAGAATGACCTTCTGCTGGTTACCGCCCGAGAGATTGATGATGTCCTGCTTGCGCGACGGCGTCCGCACCCGAAGCTTGGCGATGAACCGGTCTGCCAGCGCCGCTTCTTGTCTCGGGCTCAGAATGCCGAAAGGCGAAAAATGCCGGCGTGATGAGATCGCGATATTCTCCTCGATCGACCGGCCCTGGACGATACCGTCGAACTTGCGATCCTCGGGGCAAAGCACCATGCCGGCATTGATCGCCGCCTTCGGATTGTTCGGCGAGACGGCAACGCCGTCGATCGTCACCCGGCCCTGATGCCTGGTGTCGGCGCCGTAAAGCAGCCGCGCCATCTCGCTACGGCCGGCGCCGATCAGGCCGAAGAAACCGAGAATCTCGCCCTGGCGGACGGAAAAGCTGATCGGATGGCGTAGCCTCGGTCCCGACAGGCCCTTGACCTCCAGACGTATGCCGCCGAGCGGACGTTCGCGCCAGCCCCAGACATTGCTGATCTCGCGTCCGACCATTTCCGAGATGATCTGCTCGCGCGTGGTTTCGGCGATCTGAGGATGGTGGGCGGCAAGTTTGCCGTCGCGCAGCACCGTGAGGCTGTCGCAAAGACGGAAGATCTCGTCGAGACGATGCGAGACGTAGAGGATGACCGTTCCCTTCGCCTTCAGCCTGTCGATGAGTGAAAACAGGATTTCGCTTTCACGCGAGGAAAGCGAGGAGGTTGGCTCGTCCAACGCGATCACCCGCGCATCGAGCATGACTGCCTTGGCGATCTCGACCATCTGCCGCGCACCGATCGAAAGGGCGGCGACCTTGGTCTGCGGATCGACATCGATGCCGATCTCCTCGAGCTTCGAGCGCACCGTCTCGATCAGCGTCTTAGAATGGATGACGCCGCCCTTGGCCGGGAAGCGTCCGAGCCAGAGATTTTCGGCGACGGTCAACTCTGGAACGAGTTGCAGTTCCTGATGGATGACGATGACACCGGCATGGAAGGCGTCGCGGACGGACCCGTATCTCTGCTCCTCGCCGTCGAGGAGGATGTTGCCGCCATCGGCGGCCTGATCGCCGGACAGCACCCGAATCAACGTCGATTTACCGGCACCGTTCTCGCCCATCAGTCCGTGGACGGCACCCTTCTCGACCGTGAAGGACACATTCGCCAGCGCCTGCACGCCGGGATAACCCTTGGAGATATTGCTGAATTCGAGGAAAGCCATCATCGCTCCGCCGAGAAGAGCCAGCGGCACGCTGAGCGGCCGCCGGACGATATCATCTTGGAAGGACGATCACTCGATGCCAAGATCCTTGCGGACCTTTTCATAATCGTCACGCAGTGCCAGCGAACCGGAAGTCAGCGTCAGCTTTTCCGGCACCTTGTCGTTGGCGATCCAGTCGAACATGTTGAGCGCCGTCTCGTAGCCGTGACGCTTCGGCGAGATGATGACGGTGCCGAAGAAGCCCGTCGCCGCCGGCTTCTTGAACTCGTTGATCGCCGACTCCGCACCGCCGATGCCGACACCGATGACGTTGGCCGCCGGGATGCCGACCGATTCGGAGGCGCGGACGGCGCCGAGGACGGCTTCGTCGTTGAGGCCGAAGGCGACCCAGTATTTCACGTCGGCATGTTTGTTGAGAACAGTGGTCGCCGCGTTGAGCGCTGCTTCCGTATCCGTCTTCGCCTGCGGCGCATCATAGATGTTTTCGGCCGGGAAGCCGGCGGACTTCAGCACCGAGATCGCGCCTTCGACACGGTCGACGGCCGTCGGCAGCTGGTCGTAGGAGACCCGCACGGCGCCGACATTTTTCATGTCCCAGCCGCGCTTCTTGATTTCGTCGACGATCGCCTGGCCGACGGTTTCGCCGATCTTGGTGGCTGAAATGCCCATATGCGGCACGTCTTCCAGCGGCTTGCCGTCGGCGCTGACGAGGCGATCGTCGACCGTCATCAGCTTCAGCTGGTTGGCTTCGGCCTTGGCGACGATGCCGGGGCCAAGTTTGACGTCGGGCGTGCAGATGATGAAGCCCTGCGCACCCTGGGCGCCGAGATTATCGATCGCCGACTGAACCTTCTCGCCGTCTTCGGCGCCGATCTTGACGACGGTGAAGCCTTTTTCCTTGGCGGCCTGGTCGGCGAATTTCCATTCGTCCTGGAACCACGGCTCCTCAGGCTGCTTGACGATGAACCCTATCTTGACGTCCGCGGAAAATGCCGAGCCGGCTGCTAGAATGGCGAAAGTGCCAGCCAGAATGGCTGCTTTGAACAAGCGCATGTCTCTCTCCCTAACTCTCAAAAAACCGAGCCGCTGCCTCCCAGGCAACGTCCATTGAATTATGATAAATCATCATACCAGTCAATTGCCAATGTATGATGATTGGAATAATAGGATTATTGACGAGGTGCCGGGAGGAAGCGTCGCAAAGCGGATCGAATCCGGATAATCAGGTTCGGTTGCCTAGCACGCGAGACAGAGCGGAGAGGTGAGTTGGAAACAATCGAGCGACAGAGCGGGGCCGAAAGCCGCCGCATCGAGCGCCGCCCGCGCGTACGCCGCAACGTCACGGCGGCGATCGCTCAGGATATCTGTGCGGACCGCTATCCCGCGGGCTCGCCGCTGCCCCGCGAGAACGATCTCTGCGAGCTCTACGGCGTCAGCCGCACCGTCATTCGCGAATCGCTGAAAGTGCTGGAATCCAAGGGCCTCGTCCGTGGTAAGCCGCGCATCGGAACCACCGTCTGCGACAAGGACGACTGGAATATCCTGGACGCCGACGTGCTTGAATGGATGGGTCCCTATATCAAGGATTTCGACCTGCTCGGCTGCATCCTCGAAGCCCGCCGCACCATCGAGCCGGCAGCCGCCGAATATGCCGCCGAGCGCGCCAGCGCCCAGGAGATCGCCGACCTCGACAATGCCTGGCGGCAGATGCGCGACAGCGCCCGCGACCCAGAAAGCTTCACCGATGCCGATGTCATGTTCCACACGGTGCTGCTCACCGCCAGCCACAATCAGGTCTTCCGCCGCCTGTCGAGCGCCATTCACGCGGCGCTGAAATATGCGCTGCATGCCTCCAATATCGGCGTCGAGAATCGCGAGGATGCGGTGCTCGTTCACGGCCAGTTGGTCGAGGCCCTGCGCATGCGCGACAAAGCAGGCGCCCGCGAATGCGCCAACCGCATGCTCGATCTTGCGGTGCGCGATCTTGCCGCCGCCGAAAAAGCGATCGGCAGAACGAAATGAAGGATCACGACAAATCTGCGGACGCGCCGCCGATCGCAAACCCGGGAAGAGACTGAAAGAACAGCGATGAAGATCACCAAACTCACCACCTATATCGTCCCCCCGCGCTGGCTGTTTTTGAAGGTCGAGACCGACGAGGGCATCGTCGGCTGGGGCGAGCCGGTCGTCGAAGGCCGTGCGCTCACCGTTCAGGCCGCCGTCCATGAGCTGGAAGACTATCTGATCGGCAAGGATCCTTTCCTGATCGAAGACCACTGGACCGTGATGTATCGCGGCGGCTTCTATCGCGGCGGCGCCGTCCACATGAGCGCCATCTCGGGCATCGACCAGGCGCTGTGGGACATCAAGGGCAAGGCGCTCGGCCAGCCGATCCATTCTCTGCTCGGCGGCCAGCTCCGTGATCGTATCAAGGTCTATTCCTGGATTGGCGGCGACCGTCCCTCGGATGTCGCCAACAATGCCAAGGAAGTGGTCGCCCGCGGTTTCAAGGCGATCAAGCTCAATGGCTGCGAGGAAATGCAGATCGTCGACACCAATGAGAAGGTGGAAAAGGCGGTCGAGACCATTGCCATCATCCGCGAGGCGATCGGCCCGCATATCGGCATCGGCGTCGATTTCCACGGGCGTGTGCACAAGCCGATGGCGAAGGTGCTCGCCAAGGAGCTCGATCCCTACAAGCTGATGTTCATCGAAGAGCCGGTGCTTTCCGAAAACAAGGAAGCCCTGCGCGATATCGTCAACCACACCTCGACGCCGATCGCGCTCGGTGAACGGCTCTTTTCGCGCTGGGACTTCAAGCAGGTTCTGTCCGACGGCTACGTCGACATCATCCAGCCGGATCTCTCCCATGCCGGCGGCATCACCGAATGCCGCAAGATAGCGTCGATGGCCGAAGCCTACGACGTGGCGCTGGCGCCGCATTGCCCGCTGGGTCCGATCGCGCTTGCCGCCTGCCTGCAGGTCGATGCCGTCAGCTACAATGCCTTCATCCAGGAACAGAGCCTCGGCATCCACTACAACAAGGGCAACGACATCCTCGACTATATCTCCAACAAGGAGGTGTTCCAGTATGCCGATGGTTTCGTCTCGATCCCGCAGGGTCCAGGGCTCGGCATCGAGGTCGACGAGGCCTATGTCATCGAACGCGCCAAGGAGGGCCACCGCTGGCGCAACCCGATCTGGCGGCATGCCGACGGCAGCTTCGCCGAGTGGTGAGAGCGCATAACCTCGAAAATCGGAACCGATTTTCGGAAAGGATTGTGCGCAATTCAAAGTGATAGGGTCGCGCAAGCGGCCCTTTTACATTCACCGTGTAGGATATCGGGGGTCTCGTCCGTCATAGTGGAAGCTCAAAGAGGAGATTTCAGGATGGCCAGAGCAATCGCAATCATCGTCGCCCGCATCATCTTCAGCTTCGTCTTCTTCATGGCCGCCGGCTTCAAGTTCGCCGATATCGGCGCAACGGCGGGCTATATCACTGCCGCGGGCTTTCCGATGGCGACATTCCTTACCTGGATCGCCGCCTTCTTCGAGATCGCGCTGGCGCTCGCTTTCATATCAGGAGCCTTCTTCACCGAGGCAAGCTTGCTCGCAGCCATCTATGTGATCTTCCTCGCTTTTGCCTTCCACGGTCCGTCCCATTGGCAGCAGAACCAGGCCGAATTCGGCTTCTTCATCGATCACTTTACCTTCCTCGCCGGTCTGCTCTTTGCCGCCGTCCACGGACCGGAGAGATGGGCGTTGAAGCAAACGCTTCTAAGATAACCGCGACGACCCGCCTCCTTCCGGAACCAACTGCCGCGCCGAACAGTTGGCATGTCGGCAAAACGGCAAGGAGAGCCCACCCCATGGAGCTGAAGGGAAAGATCGCATTGGTGACAGGCGCCGGTTCCGGCATCGGCAAAGCGGCCGCGTTGCGGCTCGCCGCCGAGGGTGCAAGGGTCGCAGCATTGAGCCGCACCGCCGACGAGGTCGAAAAGACGTGCGCCGAGATCAAGGCCACCGGCGGCCAGTCGATCGCGTTGACGGCAGATACCAGCGACGAAGCTCAAATGCGAGGCGCCGTCGCGCAACTGACCGACACCTTCGGCGGCCTCGACATCGTTGTCGCCAATGCTGGGATCAACGGTGTGTGGGCGCCGATCGACGATCTGAAGCCGGAAGAATGGGACAAGACCATCGCCGTCAATCTGCGCGGCACCTATCTGACCCTGCATCTGACGGTTCCGCATCTGAAGCGCCACGGCGGTTCGATCATCGTCGTCTCTTCGATCAATGGCACCCGCACCTTCACCACGCCGGGCGCCACTGCCTACACCGCAACCAAGGCGGGCCAGGTCGCCATGGTTCAGCAGCTCGCCCTCGAGCTCGGCCGCCACGGGATCCGCGTCAATGCCGTCTGTCCCGGCGAAATCGAGACCAATATCAGCGCCAATACCGACAGCCGCCATCGCGAGGAGACGGAGGTTCCGGTCATCTGGCCGCAGGGGGATATCCCGATTGCCGGCGGAAAAGCGGGCAAGAGCGAGGACGTCGCCGAAACAATCCTTTTCCTCGCCTCCGGCCGCGCCCGACACATCACCGGTACGCCGATCTGGATCGACGGCGGCCAAGGTCTGCTGCGATAGCCTCGCAATCAGGAACTCAGCCGTTCAGCCGGGCGCTGTCGAGAGTATACAGTTCCTGCGCGCGCTGGACGCCGCGCAACGCATAGCGTCCGACGCAGGCGAGTGCAGTACGCTGCTGCTCCGGTATCGCCGCGGCGAAATCGGAGGAGATCAACAGGTTGAGATCGACGGAACGACACATCGAGGCGATCCGACTGACCTCGTTGACGGCAGGTCCGATGACGGTGAAGTCCAACCGGTCCTGGCTCCCGATATTGCCGTAGAAGACATCGCCGATATGCAGGCCGATATAGACGTCGGTCGTCGCCCGGCCGTCGGCCGCACGCGCGGCATTCAGCGTGGTGAGCTTTTCCCGCAGCAACGATTCGGCGCTCAGCGCCGCACGGCACGTCTCCGCCGGCACCTCGCCCTTAAAGATGGCGAGCACACCGTCGCCGATCAGCTTCAGCACATTGCCGCCGGACTCGTGGATCGCCGTGATCACCGCCTCGCTATAGTCGTTGAGCAGCGGGATGATCTCCTCCGGCGGCACGCTGTCGGAAATCTTGGTGTAGTTCAGCAGATCGGAAAACCAGAGTGCCGCGGAAATCCGCTCCGATTTGCCGCGGCTGATCTTGCCTTCCATCACCTGGCGCGCGGCGTCTTCGCCGAGATAGACCTCGGCGATGGTGCGGGCGATACGCCCGAGCGCGATACATTTGATCGCCAGCCCCAACACCGGCACCAGCTTGCGCAGGATGGCGAGGTCGTGATCGGAAAAGCCCTCAGGATGTTTCGTCGCAAAATGCGAGAAGAAGCAATCCATCTCGCCGATCGTGCCGGCCTCGGAAAAACGATGCATCATCGCCACGAAATCGGTGTGACCGGCTTCAGCGATCGTATCGAGCATGGAGAAATCGATCGGATCGCCGAAGCCGAGACGCCGGCGGATCTCCCGCTCGTTGCGAGACCAAAGATGATAGAAGGCCGAGCGCTGCCAGTTCGATGCCGCCTCCCCCGAGATCGTCGGACCATATTCGAATTCGGTCTGGATTTCCTCGATGCTGTCCCAGCGGAAGGCGCGGCCCTCATGCACCGGATGCAGCGTATCCATCAGCGCCAGACCGCGGTCGAGCGGCAGGCCGGCATCCCGGCAAGCCGAGCAGAACCCGGTCATCAGCTCGGCTTCCGAAGCACCCTTCAGTCCCTGCTCCGTGATCCAGGCTGCAATCGTGCTGACGTCGCTGTAATCCATGTTCTCACCTTCACTCGTGCTAAAGCTGTAGCGCGAATTGGGCTTGGAAGGAAACTCAATTGGCTCAATCGCCCGCCGGCATATTGTAGGGCGTGATAACTTCGACGGAGGAAAGCGAGGCCGGAATCGCCCGCCCCGACGCTTGTGCCCGGCTCATGATCGCCCGGAAGGCCGAACGCGCATCGCTTCTGAGATCATGATGCAGCACGAAGCCGATCCGACGCGCCGCAAGCATGGCGCGATTATCCGCGTCGAGATCATGGGCTACGAAAACGCGGACGGGGCGTCTGGCCATGTCGAAGGCCGCAAGCACCGCCCGGTTGCCGCCGCCGATCGAATAGACGGCGTTGATGGCGGGGTCGGCTGCAAGCGCTGCCGCGGCAAGCGTTCCCGTCGCGGCATCGGTGCCGTGTCCCTCGCTGATTTCGGTAATGCCGATGTCGGGATAACGGGCACGGATGACGCGGCGAAAGCCGATTTCGCGCTCCTCCTCGCCGCGAAACCGTCCGCTCGACAGCGTTACCAGCACCTTGCCGCCGCCATCCCCGAGAAATTCGCCGATCAGATAGGCGGCGGTCTCTCCCGCCGCCCGGTTGTCGGCGCCGGCATAGGCGATCCGTGCCGAATTCGGCAGGTCGGTCACCAGCGTCACGACGGGAATGCCGGCCGCATCCGCCCGCGCGACAGCGGCAGCTACTTCGACGACGTCAGGCGCCTTGAGTACGATGCCGTGCGTGCCGCGCAGCCGGATGCGATCGAGAAGCTGTACCAGCTCGGCCGGCTTCATCACCTCGGTAAAATGGAACCGGCAGCGGAAAACGCCCGGCAGGAAGGTCGCCATCTCCGCCTCGAAGGCGGCCCGCACCGCATCGCTGAAACGCTGCGGCGTCTCCATGACGATATCGATCGCCAGCATGCGGCCGCTGCCCATCGCCCCGGCCTGCTGCTTCTCCAACTCCGCGATCGCCGCCCTTACCCGCATCTCGGTCTGCCGGCGCACACCCGGTCTGCCGTTCAGCACCCGGTCGACGGTCGCGCTGCTGAGCCCTGCCTGGAAGGCAATATCCTTCACGAGAAAGAGGTGTGCCACGCGACCGGCCTGATGGTTTTTTGATGGATTTCTGATCTATATCACCCGGCATCGCGGCGTATAGTGCCTCCATTGGAAAGAGGGAGGAGCCCGCCATGAAAACCGACAACCAGCAGAAACTGCGCGCCGACCGCGTCTGGCTGAGCGAAGACGCCTGCGATCTCGATGAGTTTCGCGCCCTTGCGGAAAAGACGACCGCGCTTGCCGATTACCCCTCGGCGTCCGCGGTCGAAAAAAACGTGCTGATCTATGACAGCCACAAGGTGATGGCGGCGGCCGCAACGCCAGAAGGCCGACGCGCCGTACTGGCGGAAGTCTGCGACGCCTTCGGCGAGGGTCCTGGTGTCGTCGTGTTCAAGCGCGCTTACGAAGACACCGGCATCATCGACCGCGCCAGCACGATCTTCGATGCGATCATCGAAGAACAGCACCGCACCTCGACCGGCGGCGGCGATCACTTCGCCAAGCCTGGTGCCAACGACCGTATCTGGAACTCGCTGGAAAAACACTGCCTCGCCGATCCGGCAAATTTCGCCGAATATTACGGCAACGCCATCATCGCGCTGGCCAGCGAAGCCTGGCTCGGCCCGAGCTACCAGATGACGGCGCAGGTCAACCGCGTCAATCCGGGCGGTTCGGCGCAGTCGGCGCATCGCGACTACCATCTCGGCTTTCAGTCCTCAAAAGTGATCGAGCAGTTCCCGGCACATGTGCATCGGCTCTCGCCGGTACTGACGCTGCAGGGTGCGGTGGCTCATTGCGATATGCCGCTCGAAAGCGGTCCGACGCTCTTCCTGCCGCACAGCCAGACCTATGTGCCGGGCTACCTCGCGCTGAAGCGGCAAGAGTTCCGGGATTATTTCGAGACCAATCATGTCCAGCTGCCACTCGAAAAAGGCGACGTCGTCTTCTTCAATCCCGCCCTCTTCCATGCCGCCGGCACCAACCGCTCGGCCGACATCAAGCGCGTCGCCAACCTCCTGCAGGTCTCCTCCGCCTTCGGCCGAGCAATGGAAACCGTCAACCGCGAGAGGATGAGCGCCAGGCTGTTTCCCGCCTTGAAGGCCTTGCAGGGCAGGCTCTCGCCTGACGAAGTCGCCAACGCCGTCGCCGCCTGCGCCGAGGGCTACTCCTTCCCGACCAACCTCGACCGCGACCCGCCGCTCGGCGGACTGGCGCCGAAGACACAGGCGCAGCTGATGCATGAGGCGCTGAAGGAAGGCTGGAGCGATGAAGCCTTTACGGCAGCACTTGCCGAGCAGGCGGGCAAGAAGTTGAGCTGACGGGCCACGGGAGCAAGCTGCCTATCCACACCGACAGGCCTTCCGCATCGGCGGGAGGCCGTTCGTACGTCATCACAAAGGAGGAACCACATGAGCACAGACCACAGCCGCCTCGAAGGCAAGATCGCCATCGTCACCGGCGGCACGCAAGGATTGGGCGCGACCATCGCCCGCCTCTTCGCCGAACGCGGCGCGGAAGGCATCGTCATCTGCGGCCGCAACGAAGCCAAGGGCAAGGCAAAGGCGGCGGAGATATCGGCCGCGACCGGCGCCAGAATCGTCTACCTCAAGGCCGACCTCGGCAAGGTCGAGGATGCACAGAGTGTCGTGCGCGCCTGTGACGAGACCTTCGGCCGCGTCGACGCGTTGGTAAATGCCGCCGCCATCACCGATCGCGGCACCATCCTCGATACCAGCCCGGAGCTCTTCGACTCCATGTTCGCCGTCAATGTTCGCGCGCCGTTTTTCCTGATGCAGGAGGCGGTGAAGGTCATGCGCCGCGAAAACATCGAGGGTACGGTCGTCAATATCGGCTCGATGTCGGCCAAAGCCGGCCAGCCCTTCATCGCCGCCTATTGTGCCTCCAAGGGCGCGCTGGAAACGCTGACGAAGAACACCGCCTACGCGCTCCTGCGCAACCGCATCCGCGTCAACGGTCTGAACATCGGTTGGATGGCCTCCGAAGGCGAGGACCGCATTCAGCGCGAATATCACGGCGCAGCGGCAGACTGGCTGGAGAAGGCGGCGGCAAGCCAGCCCTTCGGCCGCCTCGTCGATCCGCACGAGGTGGCGCGCGCCTGCGCTTACCTGTCGTCTTCCGAATCCGGCCTGATGACCGGCTCGGTCATCTGCTTCGACCAATCGATCTGGGGTGCTTATGACGGCTCGCCGCATCCAGTCGCGGCCCTCTGAAGAAACCGGAGTCCGGCATTTCCATCGCCGGGCTCTGGCACCTCCAGCTTTTTGCCGCTAGGAAAAGAACGGCAGCATTCAGGGAGGAAACTGGCATGGGCGACAATCCGATTTATGAGATCCGCGACGAACGCTTCGGTGCAATGGTCATCGGAAGCGCCGGCCTCGAGGAGCTTTATTCCGGCTGCCGCTGGACGGAAGGTCCGGTCTGGTTTTCCGACCTGAACTGCCTTCTCTGGAGCGATATCCCGAATGAACGCATGATGCGCTGGACACCGGATGGTACGGTCTCCGTCTTCCGCTCGCCCTCCAACTACGTCAACGGCAACACCCGCGATCGGCAGGGCCGGCTGGTCTCCTGCGAACATGGCGGCCGCCGTGTCACCCGCACCGAGACGGACGGCACCATCACCGTTCTCGCCGACAGCTACCAGGGCAAGCGGCTGAACTCGCCGAACGACGTCGTCGTGCACTCCGACGGCGGGGTCTGGTTCACCGACCCGACCTACGGCATCCTGTCGGATTACGAGGGCCACAAGGCCGAGCCCGAGCAGACGACGCGCAACGTCTACCGGATCGATCCGGCAAGCGGAGCGATCGATGCCGTCGTCGAGGATTTCATCCAGCCGAACGGCCTTGCCTTCTCGCCCGATGAGACGAAGCTTTATATTGCCGATTCCGGCTCCGCAAAACATGAAGTGCCGCGCCATATCCGCGTTTTCGACGTCATCGACGGCAGGGCGCTTGCCAACAGCCGCTATTTCTGCAGCCTCGATGTCGGCCATCCCGACGGTTTCCGTTTCGATGTCGCCGGCAATCTCTGGACGAGTGCCTCCGACGGCGTGCACTGCTTTTCGCCCGAAGGAACGCTGCTCGGGAAGATCAGGGTGCCGCAGACGGTGTCCAACCTCACCTTCGGCGGCCCCAAGAAAAACCGGCTCTTCATCACCGCGACGCGTTCGGTCTATTCGATCTATATCAAGACGACCGGCGCACAATATCCATAGATCAGGCCTTCGCCTTGTCGGGGCGGCCGTGCAGCGGCTCGGCCCGATGCCAGTTTTCCAGGATGCGGCCATCGGTGTGTTTCTGCCGCGCCCAGCGGATGCCGTTCGAGATCACCTTATGCACGGTCTTGTCGTGATAGATCGGGTAGGTCTCGTGGCCGGGGCTGAAGAAGAAGATGCGGCCGCGGCCGCGCTGGAAGGTGCAGCCGCTGCGGAACACCTCGCCGCCGGAATACCAGGAGATGAAGACAAGCTCGTCCGGCTGCGGAATGTCGAAGGGCTCGCCGTACATTTCCGAGGCATTGACCTCGAAATAGGGCGGCAGTCCCTCGGCGATCGGATGCGAGGGATTGACCACCCAGACGCGCTCCAGGTCGCCTTCCGGCGTCTCCCGCCAGGAAAGGTTGGCATTGGTGCCCATCAGCCGGCGGAAAAGCTTGGAATGATGGCCGGAATGCAGAACCAGCAGGCCCATGCCCTTAAGCACGCGTTGCTGCACGCGGTCGATCAGTCCGTCGCTGACCTCCTCATGCGCCATATGCCCCCACCAGAGCAGCACGTCGGTATCATCGAGCACGCTGTCCGGCAGGCCTTCATCAGGATCGTCAAGCGTGCCGCGGCGAATTTCGAAATCGGGATGGGCGATGCCTGACGCGATCGCCCCGTCGATGCGATCGGGATAGATCTCCTGGACCTCCCTGTGGAGTTGCTCGTGGCGTCCCTCGTTCCAGATGGTGACCTTAATTGTCATGGCATTCCTCGATGTTTCTCAGGCCTCGATGTTTCAGGCGCGATTGTCAGGCAGTTGCCGGACGGACCACCCGGCCGGCGGAATCAAACAGATGGCAGGCGGCGGGATCGGCCGTCAGCGATACGCGGTCGCCCGGCCGCACCGCGATATCGCCCTCGGCGCGCACGACGATCGGCTCCTGCTGCGAGCCGACGGTCATGTAGGTTTCGACGCCGAGGCGCTCGACGATGACGACTTCGGCAGTGAAATGGCCCTGGCCTTCGGCTGCGATCTTCAGATGTTCCGGTCGGATGCCGAGCTTGGCTTCGCCCTGTGGCACCGCGCCGTTGCCATCGGCAAGATCGAGCGAAAGCCCGATCGGGCTGTCGAGATGCACCTTCCCGGCCGCAGGCCGTGTCGCGGTGACGGGAATGATGTTCATCTTCGGCGAACCGATGAAGGTCGCGACGAATTCATTGTCCGGCTGATGGTAGAGCGACATCGGCGCGCCCTCCTGTGCCACGAGGCCCTTGTTCAGCACGACGATGCGATCGGCCATCGTCATCGCCTCCACCTGGTCGTGGGTGACGTAGACGACAGTCGCTTTCAGCTCGCGGTGCAGGCGCTGCAGCTCGGCGCGCATCTGCACGCGCAGCGCCGAATCGAGGTTCGACAACGGCTCGTCGAACAGGATCAGCGCCGGCTTCTTGATGATGGCGCGGCCGATCGCGACGCGCTGGCGCTGGCCGCCGGAAAGAGCGGCCGGGCGGCGGTCGAGATAGTCGGTGAGCTGCAGGATCTCGGCAACACCCTCCACTTGCCGGCGGATCTCAGCCTCCGGCACCTTCTTCAGGCTGAGCGAGAAGCCAATATTTTCAGCAACGCTCATATGCGGATAAAGCGCATAGGACTGGAAGACCATGGCGATGCCGCGCTTGTCGGGCGGCACGTCGTTGATGCGCTTGCCGTTAAGGATGAGGTCGCCGTCGTCGATGCCTTCGAGGCCGGCGATCATGCGCAGCAGCGTGGACTTGCCGCAGCCGGACGGACCGACGAAAACCGCGAATTCGCCGTCTTCCACGGTGATGTCGACGCCTTTGATGACCTCGAGCGCGCCGTAGAATTTGCGAACGTTTCTGAGATTGATCATCTGTTTCTCTTTCTTGATCTCAGCCCTTCACGCCGCCCGAAAATGTCTGGACGAGGAAGCGCCGCGCAAAACCGAAGGCGACGACGGCGGGCAGCAGATAGATGAATGCCAGCGCGGTCAGCAGGCCGTAATCGATCTCGTTGATCCGCAGGAAGGCGCGGAAGAGACCGAGCGGCAGCGTCTGCAGCTCCGGCGACGACAGGAGGATCAGCGGCAGCAGGAAATCGCCCCAGGCCGACATGAAGGCGAAGAGCCCTGCGGCGGCAAGCCCCGGCAGCGCCAGCGGGATCAACACCCGGCGGATGCGCTGTATTAGTGTTGCCCCATCCATCAGCGCTGCCTCCTCGTAGTCCCGCGGCAGCCCGTCGAAGAAAGTCTTCATGATCCAGAGCGCCAGCGGCAATTGCATCGTCGCAAGCACCAGGATCAGCCCGAGATAACCGTCGATGAAGCCGGTCCAGCGCATGATGTCACGCGTATAGCTGCCGAAGATCGGCCTGAGCACCGCCGCTTCCGCGTTGTTCAACGTCAGCAGGAATTTATAGAGCGGCACGACGAGCGCCGTCGGCGGCAGCACCCGGATGAGCAGGATCGCGTAGAGGAAGGGCAGCTTCCACCAGGCCCGGGTGCGCGACAGCGCATAACCGCCGAGCCCCGAAAGCACCATGACGAGCAGCGTCGCGCTAGCGACCACGAAGAGCGAATTGAACAGCCACTTCGCCCCGTCCTCCTTGGTGAAGACTCTGACATAGTTGGCGAAGGTCCACTGCTCCGGCCAATGCAGGAAGAGCTGCGCATTGCCGTCGAGAGAGGCAAGCAGCACCCAGAAGAAGGGCACTGCGCAGAAGATCGAGATCAGCGACAACGTCGCATAGGCGATGAGGTCGGAGCGACCCTTGTTTGCAGTTTCACTTGGGGAAACGACGGCCATGTCAGACCTCCACCTTCATGGCCCGGACATAGGCGATGCCTAATATCAGCGAGATGACGAGTGCGACGACGGCCACCGCGGCACCATAGCCCAGCTGGAACGACGTAAAGGACTGGTTGTAGATATAGATGCTGACCACCTCGGTCGCCCCGCCCGGTCCGCCGCGCGTCAGCGCATAGACGAGGCCGAAGACGGCAATGGTGGAGACGGCCGAGATCAGCATATAGAGCAGGATCGTCGGCATCATCAGCGGCAGGGTGATGCGGCGGAACATCTGCGACGGGGTGGCGCCGTCCATGCGCGCCGCCTCATAGATCTCCGCCGGAATGGTGCTGAGGCCGGCCGTCAACAGGATCATCGCCGTGGCGATGCCGCGCCAGGTGTTGACGACGATGATCATCGACAGCGGGAAGACCTGCAGCCAGTCGGCCGGCGTGATGCCGAAAAAACTGACGATGCGGCTGAGTGTGGCATTGTCGCCGCCTGCCAGCATCGAGATCCACATGAAACCGGCGACGACCTCAGGGGCTGCATTCGGCAACAGAATGATCGACGAAAACACGCGCCGAAAGCGGATCGGGCGGCGCAACGCAACTGCCGAGATCAGGCCGAGCACGAACTGGCCGATCACCGCCGAACCGATGACGAAGACGAAGGTGACGAACAGCGAATTCCAGAACTTCGCATCGTTGAAGAGCCGCGTGTAATTCCTGAGACCGACGAAGCGGGGTCGAAGGGCGGCGGCCCCGGTCAGCGCCTCATTGGTGAAGCTCAGATAGATCGAATAGAGGGCCGGATAGATGACGAAGGCCAGAAGCAGCACCAACGAGGGCAGCAGGATCAGCAGCCATTGCCGCTCGGCGCGCTTTTCATGAGAGTTTCGGGCCATGGAAGCTCACAACCTTATCGATGGAACCGGCTTGTCGAAGAAAGCGGGAAGACGCGGGCGTTGGCGCCGCGTCCCCGTCCTGGCGGAAGAGACGATGCCGGAGCTTACTTGACCATGTCGTCGCCGAGCGTTTCCTTGACGTAGTCGACAAGGATCTTCTGGGCGCCGGCGGCATCGGTTTCCTTGCGCAGCAGCGCTTCGGTGGCGCGCGCGACACCTTCGGAAACCGTGCCGAAACCGGAGGCCTGCTTCAGGAACACGCCGTTCCCGGCCGCGGCATGGATCGGAACCAGTTCCGTCAGCTTCTGGAACTCGGCATTGTCAGCCGCATCCTTGCTGGCCGGGATGTTGCCGATGCGGGCGGCGTAGGAAACCTGCGTCTCGATCGAGCCGATCTCCATCAACGCCTTGATCGCCAGCTCCGTATTGGCCGACTTGGAATTGACGGCCCATGGCGCCGCGAGATTGGCCAGCACATATTGGCCACTGCTCTGGCCGGGAACCGTCCACGTACCGACCACCTTCGTTACGTCAGGGATCGGGTTCTTGCTTTCGCGACCCCAGTCGAAAATGTAGCACCAGGAGCCGCAGGTGGTGGCGGCAAGCTTGCCTTCCGGGAACATCTGGTATTTCGGCACGACCCAGGGCTCGGGCCCGAGCAGCGGCTGCGTCGGCATCAGATCCTTGTCGATCAGTTCCTTGTAGACGTTGAAGACGTCCTTGATGCCCTCGCCATTGAGGTCGAGCTTGCCGTCGGCATCAACGAGCTGCGGCGTCTTGGAACCGACGAGCAGATGCTGGAAGCCTTCGTCGAAGGCGCCGCTTCCCCAGGAGACGCCGGCCGGAAAGAGCAGGCCGTAGGCGCCGGTCTTCTGCTTGATCTCGGCCGCGCGGTCGAGAAGTTCCTGCCAGGTCTTCGGCTGTTCGGTGGAGATGCCGGCTTTTTCGAGAACGTCCTTGCGGTAATAGATTTCCTGGATGCCGAGCATGAACGGCATCACATAGGTTTCGCCATCCGGGCTGACAGCAAGCTCCTTGGCGACGTCATAGAGGTTGGCGTAGCCGTCCCAGGCCTTGAACTCCTTGGTAACAGGCGCGAGGTAGCCGGCTTCCACCATGTCGGAAACGGCAGCCGTCGTTGGGATGGAGAACAGGTCGGGCGCGTTGCCGGCGCCGAGCTCCGTCAGAAGCTTGGTAAGATAATCCTTGTCGGGCGCCGGATATTCGATGACCTCGACGGTGACGCCATATTTCTTTTCGATCCGCTCGACCGTCGACTTCATCGCGTCGATGCCGGCCTGACCATGATTTGCAATTCGGATTGTTTCTGCCTGCGCCAGCGTCGAAACCGCGCTCAGCAGAACGGCGCATAGGCCGCCAAGAACCATCTTCTTCAACGGAAGTCCTCCCTTTTGTAGAGACACGGCGCCCTCCAGCACCGGTCGTGAAAATGTACACGCATTCCAAATGCTGGCAAGGCGGTTTTTGAAAAGATTCGAACTCGATTTTTAATATACTGATATTACTTGTTTATTTAGATATTGCCATCGCCATACCGTTTGTGTAATCGTGTGCACAATCCATCCAGGGAGGAATTTTCATGTCTGAGAAATTGCGTCTCGGCGTCATCGGTGCCGGCTTGAAGGCGGCGGAATATGCCGAGAGCTGGGTCAAGATGCCGGAGATCGAATTTGCTGCACTCGCCGACACCACGGCGGCTTCGCGCCAGCGCCTGATCGACGTCTGCCTCGCCGCCGGCGCCCCCGAACCGAAGGGTTTCGAGGATTATCGTCAGATGCTCGCCGAGTGCCGGGGCGAACTCGAAATCGTCTACGTCTCCACCCCGCATGCCTTCCATGCCGAGCAGGCAACCGCCGTTGCCGAGGCCGGCCTCGATCTCTTCCTGGAAAAGCCGATGGTGACGACTGTCACTGAAGCCGAGAGGCTGATCGCCGCGCAGAAAAAGAGCGGCGTCACCATCGTCACCGCCTTCCAGGGCGGCCTGTCGCCACTGGTGCTCGACACGCGCCGGCGGGCTCTCGCCGGCGAGTTCGGCGAGTTGATCGCCATATCGGGCATGATCTGGGAAAGCTGGTCGTCCAATTACCACGGCCACTGGAAGCAGCAGCCTGACATCTCCGGCGGCGGCTTCATGTTCGACACCGGCGCCCATATGATGAATACGGTCTGCCTGCTCGCCAATTCCGATTTCGACAGCGTGTCGGCCTACATGAACAACCACGGCAGACAGGTCGATATCGCCACCGCCGTCTCCGCCCGGCTGAAGAACGGAGCGCTGGCGACATTGACGGCCGCCGGCGAAGGCCCTCCCGGCTGCGCTTCCTATATCACCTTCTTCTATTCGAAGGCGATCGTACGCATCGACGCCTGGGGCGGCTGGCGCGAGATCAGTATAGGGCGCACCGCCGAGCCGCGCGAGGAAGCCGAGATTCTCGGCAACCCGATGAAGAATTTCCTCGCCATTCGTGAGGGAAAGATGGAAAACTCCGGCTCCGTTGAAATGGGCCTCAGATTCGCTAGGCTATGGGATGCAATCAAGGAATCGGCAGCGGCCGACGGCGCTTCCGTCAGGATCGCCGCCTAACAGGCGCTGAAGATGAGCGGTATGAGCAGACGGCGGATCACCTCGAAGGAACTGGCGAAACTCGCCGGCGTCTCCTCCGCCACCATTTCCCGCGCCTTCTCGCCGGATTCGCGTATCGGCAGCGCTACGCGCGACCGCATCCTCGCCGTCGCGCGTGAACATGGCTACCAGCCGAACGCGATCGCCCGCTCGCTGAACAACCAGCGTTCCCGCCTCGTCGCCCTCGTCGTCAATGCGATCGGCAACCCTTGCGAGGCCGAGGAGCAGCAGCTTCTCGTTCACCGCCTGCAGGCAAGACAATTGCTGCCGATCATCCTCTGCTGCGCCGATCATTCCGACCGGCTGCAGCTGATGCGTCTTGCCTCCACCTATCAGGTCGATCACGTCGTCGTCTTTTCCGACATGGTATCGATGCAGGATGCGGTCGACATCTTCCACACGACGAAGCCGATCATCGTCTCCTTCGAGCCGCTCGACAACGAAAGCGTCTCCAGTATCCGCATCGACGGCGCTGAAGCCGCCGACGAGATCATCGACAAGATCGTCCGCGACGGGAAAAAGCGTTTCGCCTACCTCTCCGGCACCAATTCAAGCTGGATCGACAAACTCAGGCGAAAATGGTTCGCCGATGCGCTGGCCAAGCGCGGCCTTTCCTTCGAAGCGCAGGCCTTCGGTGACTACTCCTATGATTCCGGCTTCAAGGAAGCCGTGCTCCTGCTGCACCGTGACAAGGTCGACGCCATCATCTGCGGCAACGACGTCATGGCGATCGGCGCACGCGATGCAGCCCGCCGAGTGCTTGGCAAGAACACACCTGATGATATCGCCATCGTCGGCCAAGACGGCATCGCTATGGCCGCCTGGGATTGCAACGACCTGACCACGCTGAGCCTCGACCACGTTGCCTTTATTGATGCCGTCGTCGAACTGATCGAACGCCATGACGCCGAGATCGAAGGCCCGCACAGCATCACGCTCACCTGCACCGCCCGCTGGGGCTCGACCGCCTAACAGCTCGCATACCCATTGCATCAAGGAGGAATAGTATGACTCAATTTTCACGCGCCGAAAGGCGCCGCACCGTCCCTGATGCCGTAACCGGGAGAGCCTGAGATGCGTTCCGTCGTTTCCTTCAACGAAGGCTGGAGTTTCCATGAGGGCTTCGGCCAGCGTTTGCTCGAAGCTTTCGATGCGGCCAAGTCGGTCAGCCTGCCGCATACCGCTGTCGAACTGCCCTTCAGCTATTTCGACGAGACCAGCTATCAGCGCGCCTTCACCTATCAGAAGGTGCTGCGCTGGCTGCCGGAATTCGAAGGCCGCGAAGTCTCGCTCGTCTTCGACGCCGCCATGGCCGACAGCGTCGTCTATCTGAACGGCGAGGAAATCATTGCCCATAAGGACGGTTATACCCCCTTCGAGGCCCGCCTCACCGGCAAGCTCGTCAAGGGCGAGAACCTCGTCACCGTCAAGATCGACGGCAGCGAGAATCCCGACATTCCGCCTTTCGGCGGCCGCATCGATTATCTGACCTATGCCGGCATCTACCGCGACGTCTGGCTGAAGGTCACCGACCCGGTCTCCATCCGCAATCTCAAGATCGAAACCACTGACGTTCTTCGCCCGGAGAAGTCGGCGACCATACGCGTCGACATCGCCAATCCCGAGGGCCGCAACTTCTCGGCGACCGTCACCGCCACGCTGAAGCAGGCCGACGGCACGGTGGTCGCCACTGCCGCGACCGAAACGATCGGCAGCCGCACCACGCTCTCCTTTGGCGGCCTCACCGGCATCGCCCTCTGGGACATCACCGATCCCACGCTCTATGATGTCACCGTCGAGCTCCGGACCGAACACGGCTCCGACCGTGTCTCGACAAGGTTCGGCTTCCGCACCGCCGAATTCACGCCGGAAGGTTTCCTCCTCAACGGCAAGCCGCTGAAGCTGCGCGGCCTCAACCGGCACCAGGCCTTCCCCTATGTCGGTTATGCCGCCGGCCGTTCCGCCCAGGAGCGCGATGCCGACATCATGAAGACGGTGCTGAAGTGCAACATCGTCCGCACCTCGCATTATCCGCAGTCGAAATGGTTCCTCGACCGATGCGACGCGATCGGTCTGCTGGTTTTCGAGGAGATCCCCGGCTGGCAGCATATCGGCGATGCCGACTGGCAGCAGGAATCGATCGAGAACGTCCGCCGCATGATCGAGCGCGACTGGAACCACCCCTCGATCATCATCTGGGGCGTGCGCATCAATGAATCGCAGGATAATCACAATTTCTACGCCGAGACCAATCGCCTCGCCCGTGAACTCGACAGTACCCGCCAGACCGGCGGCGTGCGTTATCTCACCGAGAGCGAGCTGCTCGAAGACGTCTACACGATGAACGACTTCATCCTCGGCAATGAAGAGCTGCCGGGCGCCAACCGCCCGCGCACCGCGCTGCGCGCTCAGCAGGAAAATACCGGACTGTCCCACAAGGTGCCGTACCTCATCACCGAGTTCAACGGCCACATGCACCCGACGAAGATTTATGACCAGGAGCAGCGCCAGGCCGAGCATGTGCGCCGTCACCTGGAAGTGCTGAATGCCGCCTATGGCGATCCCGATATCTCCGGCGCCATCGGCTGGTGCATGTTCGATTACAACACCCACAAGGATTTCGGATCCGGCGACCGCATCTGCTATCACGGCGTGATGGACATGTTCCGCGAGCCGAAATTCGCGGCCTATGCCTATATCAGCCAGTGCGATCCTTCCGAGGAGATCGTCATGAAGCCGGTGACCTTCTGGGCGCGCGGCGAACGCAATATCGGCGGCGTGCTGCCGCTGATCATCCTGACCAACTGCGACGAGGTGGAGCTGCAATATGGCGCGCTTTCCAAGCGCATCGGTCCGGACCGCGAGAATTACCCGCATCTGCCGCATCCGCCCGTCGTGCTCGACCATCGGCACTTTACCGCCGACGAGCTCGGCACCTGGGGCCTCGAATGGATCGACGGCACCTTCACCGGCTATATAGGTGGCGAGCCGGTGACCAGCCTGACGCTGGCGGCCGATCCGCTGCCGACGGCGCTGGAAGTGGTTGCCGACAGCTCGACGCTGAAAGCCCGTGAACGCGACAGCACGCGCGTCATCATCCGTGCCCTCGACCAGCGCGGCCAGCGCCTGCCCTTCATGAACGACAGCGTTTCGCTGAAGGTTCACGGCCCGGCAAGGATCGTCGGCCCGACCAACGTGCCATTGCAGGGCGGCACTGCCGGCTTCTGGCTGGAGGCGACAGGGTTCACTGGCGAAATCACCGTCGAAGCGGTTTCCACGCGTTTCGCGCCAGTGACGCTCGGCGTGACGGCCGCCTAGCGAAAACTCAAAGTGTTAGAGCGTCCTTAGCGTCTTATGGACGCGCGGCGCTCTAACGACCCTCACCCGATCCTGGCCTGGCTTTCCGGATCGAAGAAGACGGCCTTGTCGAGATTGAATGCGAGGCGGGTGTTTTGTCCGGGCGCGATGCCTGTGTCGGCGCGCAGGCGGGCGACGACGGATTTGCCGCCGAGCTTGGTGACGGCGAAGGTATCGGAGCCGGCCGGTTCGACCACCTCGATCAGGCAGTCGCCCTCGGTCAGCGAGCGCGCCTTGCGGTCGGCGCCATCGGGATCGGTCAAGGCCTCCG
>NZ_JABFCQ010000011.1:0-56365 GCF_013087625.1 Rhizobium changzhiense | reverse complement strand
CCACATCGGACACCTCGTCACAACCATCGAGCCCAACGAATGCAGCAACTACTTCGCCAATGCCGGATACGCTTCCGTCAAAACCTGAAAGGCTCTAGCATTCAGCTAGAAACGGAAAAGCCCCCGGCCGGTGAATCCGACGACGGCAAGGCTTCATGCCTTCGACTTCCGCCATCCTGCGGCCCACGCCTCGAATTCGGAACAGAACCAGCGTTCTCGAGATTGAGGGCTAATTTTCGTCTGCGAGTAAGGCGCGCTGCTTGTGTTGGCGCAGGTGGTGATCGCGCCGGCCATCGGTGAACCGCTAAATTCTGACCTGCCGCCTCAGCCATGCCGCCTCATTTCGACGAGCCGAGGGGGCAGATGGAGTAGCGGCAACGACTTGCCGGACTATCTGGTCGGGGAATCGGAAATCGATGATCAGATGCTTGCCCTCTCGGACAAGCTCCCAACTGATGGCGCCAGCACCAGCGGCTAGTTCTTTAATTTCGAGAATGACGGCCCGCTTCATACGGCTACCTCGCGGAAGCCGGGAAGTGCGATCTGCTCAATCAAGCCATCGAAGTCGGCTACTCCGTCTTCCGCTGGATCGAGCTCAATATCTGGATCGCCGTCGAGACGGTCCAGCAGTTCGATTAGTTGCTCAATGAGATTTTCAATCCGTTCACGCACTGCCTAATACTCCACAAATAGGCCGAGCGAAGTCGGCCGGTTAAAACCGTTGCCATGCTTCGTCTCCTACTGTGGTGGAATGCGCGCGGGTGGTGAGTCCGCTTCGGTTGGTAGCCGCGAGCAATTTTTGCGCGAAACCCAACGGGAAGTCAAGCGACCGAGCTCCCAAGCTCGGCGGGCTTTTGTCCGTCTTTAGGCCGGATTCAATTCAGCGGTTTTTCCAAAGCTCTTTAACAAACGCGGCGCTGCGGCGAGCCCAGTATCTTCATTAACTTCGACAGCGTAGGCGGCTACACCTGCCCAGCGCGGCGCAATTGCTGCTGCGATTCGCAGCGCGCCAGTATCCGTTGAGGCTGGAATCGTTCGTTGTGGGGCGACAGCCGCAGCGATCATGCCGAATGACACAACAATAAATTTCGTGCTCATGTGCGCTCCTCGCTTGTTCGCTTTATGTTCCAAGTTATTTAAGTTGTCAAATCGCTTCAGCGTGCTCAACTGCTTTCCTAAAAGACGTGAAATAATTTTTTCGATCTCGCCGCCATCCCGTCCCAGAATCTTTCTCGATCACCCAGTCTGCTTTTTCCTTAACGAGCCGGATTGTCTTGTTGTCTCTTCGGAGCGTGGGCCAATCGATTTCGGTCCAATCCGGGATCGCGGCTCGCGCGTTCGTCAGTGCAGCGCAGAAATCAGCCACGGTGTCGTATCTGTCCGCATACACAACCCTGGTCGCCTTCCGAACTATCGCCACCAGCGCTTTAGGCACGTAAGCAGGCAAGCTGTCGTAGTCTAGCAGACGACCAGCTTTGATTTTCTTCTCAATGGCATTCGCGGAAAACAGTTGCTGTTCATATCCTTGCAGTTCGTCGTATTTTATCTGTTCCTTGACCGACAGCCAGTCACGTTCACCATAGGGGAGAAAACCGCCTAGCATTTGGTAGTAGAATATTCCCAACTGGTAGACGTCGCCAGCCCTGTAATATGTGTTCGCTACGAAGAGTTCCGGGGGCCTGTAAAGCAAAGAATGTTTCGTCAAAGATACCGCTGATCCAGTTTCACCTTGTTCAACGACTGAACCGAAATCGCCGATCACGCAGCGATCATTGTCCAAAAATATGTTCTCCGGCTTCAGATCCCGGTGGAGAAAACCTTCAGCGTGTAAAAAGCTCACCGCCGATGCCACCTGCGTAGTGAGGTCGGTAGCTTTGATAAGTCCAATTTTTCCCGCAAACAGATGATTGTCGATGTCACCGCCATCACAATGACGCATCATGTAAAACGCGTAATCGTCATCGATTGACTGAGCATCATAGATTTTCACTACATGGTCGTGTTCCAATTGTGCCAGTCGTTTAGGTTCTATGTGGTCGCCATTTTCCCAGAAGTAAAATTTTATAACGACGCTTCGTTCTAAAAGACGGTTTTGGCCGAACAGGACGTAGCCATTGGCGCCCTTTTCGCTAGCTCTCTCAAAATCAATATCCTTCTCAAGCGAGCGTATTGTGGGAACAATCTCGGCCGGAAATGTGGAGTAGTCTATCGGCATTATTTTCTGTCCAGCGACCACAAATGCGCCGCCGCGGCTTCATAGGCATCCCGTTGATAGGTGAGGCATGTCTGCGGAGAGGCGATGGAGTTGGTTTTCTTCAGGGCGGCTCTGACTGTCGCATCGTGTATGAAAACGACTTGTTGGCAGGCAAGTTGAAGAAGTGTCTCGATTTTGTAGGTCACCGGTGATGCCTGCATGTGACCGCCTGGCCTAATTTTAATAACGATCTTTTCCACGCCGTTTTCACGAAAGAAGTTCTTTGCAGAATGGAGAAACGATTCTAGGGATGCTGTTTCCTCATCATTACCCAAGGTAAGTTTCTTAGTAGATGAGACAACATGAGCGGGAATATTTCCTGCATTATCGACCAGCGCGAACAAGGCGTCTTTAGATTTAATCTGAACGCCGCAAATTTTCATGACTCATCTTCTCCTCAACCTTGTGCCGTTGACTACTGAGCCAAATCTAGCCTGCGTTCAACCATCTTCTATGACTTTGCGTCGCAACCTGTGGATAGTTTTTGCTGCCTCGACATCGCGCCTGCGTGGTGCAATCTTTGGTTCACGTGTCCCACGATTCGCAGCGATCAGCATGAGCGACGAGGAAGATAAGGATTTCCCAGAGGGCGCCAAGGGCGGCAAGTACATCCGCGGGGCGCTGAACGCCGCCGGCGGCATGATACCCTTCGCTGGCGGCCTTATCTCTGCAGCGGCGGGCGCCTGGGGTGAGCACGAACAAGAGCGCGCGAACGATTTCTTCCGCCACTGGATCGATATGCTGCGTGCTGAGATGGGCGAAAAAGAGAAGACAATCCTTGAGATTATGCAGCGTCTTGATCTTCATGATGAAAAGATTGCGGATCGCATTCAGTCTCCCGAATTTCAATCGCTACTTAGAAAATCCTTCCGTGATTGGGCGGGAGCAGAAAGCGAAGATAAGCGGAGTTTCGTCCGCAATCTCCTAGCTAATGCCGCGTCCTCAACAGTCTGCAGTGACGATGTTATCCGCTTGTTCATGGACTGGATCAAAAACTTCTCGGAATTGCACTTAACCGTAATCGGCAAAATCTATAACCAGAACGGGATTACTCGCGGCAGGATATGGCAGGCTTTAGGGCGTGCACCAGTCAGGGAGGACTCGCCGGAAGCCGACCTATTCAAGCTTTTGATACGCGATCTCTCCACCGGCGGTATTATCAGACAGCATCGAGAAGTCGACTACGCTGGCAACTTCATAAAAAACTCCTCGCGCCCGCGGAGCACCAGCACTGGCAACGTTCATAAATCAGCTTTCGATGATAGCGAATACTACGAGCTGACAGCGCTAGGAGACCAGTTCGTCCACTACGCAATGACCGACATCCCGATAAAGATCGAGTATCACGACCCGAAACCGACGGAGCGGTAGCACAACCTGTGAAATACCTCCGGGATATCTCGACATTGACTTCGCGTGGTGCGAGTGATGCATCGACCAACAAATCAAACCCAGGACGAACCAATGTCGGAAAACGTGGTAAAAATGCAAAAAGGCTGGGTAGTGCAGCTGAAGTCGGGCGGTCCACTAATGACCGTAACCGAAGTAGAATCGGACATTGACGGTGACACCGTCTATTGCCAATGGTTCGGCGATAAGAACAAGCTTGAATTCTCGTCGTTCGCCTCCTTCGCTCTCATTGTTAAAAATCAATCTTGAGAAGCCCACGACCTGCCGGTTGAATGGTGGCTGGACATCTTCATCGACTTTGCCCAAACGGAGAGCCGGGTCATGGATGATAACCTCACGCAAATAACCGACTTTGTATGTGGAGCTTGCCAACAGCACTGTCGGCGCGTTGCAAAGCGCCCCGTTCTATTTCCCGCGCGGGGAGTAGGATTGAGAGTGTTGAACTAGGGCAAGCCGGTCGGCGCCGATTGAGGCACCCCACCAACTCATGGAAGGTCAATCTTCGTCCAAAAGATGGAGGCCCTCATCGGTCCAGACGCCGCCCCATGCTTCCGGTTTTACCAGGCCATAGGATGCAAGCACCTCTACCGCGCCTTCGCCGGCGCTCATGGACTTGTGAACCAGCCCGTCCCGACCGTCGTCCAGGTACTGAAAGCACATGGCGGCCAGCGCCTTAAGGATCGTTCTTTCTTCCGGTGTCATTGAACTTACGTTCCCCCGTCGGTGAAACAGTGAGCGGTGATTTAGGAGCGCCAAATATGGCGGCGAGGGGACAAAACCAGTTGCGCCCCTGATCCTTCACGATGTGCGCTCACTCCGAGGACGGGCCTATCTGTAGAGCGTCAGAAGCAACAGAGGCATCTTCGTCGCCCAAAGGTGGGATGCGACAGCGATAATAATAGCCCATACGGCGAGCGAGAACATGACCGCCGCTAACCTGATCCCGACTGGCTGCATCATTTCCTCCATCCCAGCATAATCGCTCCCCCCTCGAACGATCCAATGTTAGCAAGATGCAGGCCCGTCAGCTATCGCAAGAAATTGGTACCCAGATAGGCGCCGCAGAGCGCAGTCGATGAAGGTGCACAGATTTCGGTGATGCGGCGCCCATTCCCCATCAATCAAACGATGAAATGAAAGTTGTCGTATTGCGCGCCGTAATAATCCGGGCCGCTCGTCTCTGTGATGACGGGTTCGGTGTCGAGCACGAGATAGTCGATTTCGCCGTAGGCGCTGAGATCGATCACTTGCGGGTCATGAATGCTGTCGGCGGTGACGTTGACCGTGACCAAGAATACGGTATCGTCGTCCAGCTTACCTTCGATCGTCAGAACGTTGTCGTAGTCCGATGTGCCGTTTGCGACACTGAATTGCTCGATCTGAAAGTTGCCGCCATCGGCGGCTTGGATGGGTGTCCAGAACACGCCTCCTCCCAGATAGTGGTTGCCATCCGCTTCCTGCCGCACAGTCGCGTCGTCACCATCGTACCAGGCGCCCCAATCGAAGCCTTTGTAGCCCGTCGGGAAGTCGTGGTTGCCGACATCCTCGAAATTGACGAAGACGTCGCCGCGTTCCGGCAGGTCGACCGCGATGTTGAGCAAGCCGAAGTCGGTGGCGCCTTTGCCATCCGAGATCTTGAAATTGAACTGGTCGACGAGTTGGTCTCCCGGGCCGAGCGCTGATACCACCGGGTTGGTGGGATCGAGCTCATAGGTGTAGTTGCCGTTGGAATAGACGGTCAGAGTGCCGTACTTTCCCTCGACTGTGGTGGTCGTGGCAGGCCCGTTCGGATCGGCTGGTTGCGGAATTCGCTGTCCATTGACGAAGTTGAGACGCACCTGATCTCCGTCGGCATCCACCGAACTGGTATTGTCCAGGATGTTGCCGTCGATCGGGTTGTCGATGTTGAAAATAGGCTGGTATACATCACCTGCGACTGGCTTGTGGTTTGCCATTTCTACCTCCCATGTGATTTTCTGTTCGACTATGCAACCCTATAGGGTATCTGGCAACCGAAATTGAGGGAGCGCCAAAGCAATTCCGCCCGTCAACGCCACACATTCCGGTCGATTACACTTCAACGGTTCAGGTAAAGGGAGCGGCATAAACGTCGATCCTGTTTATGAACCAGGATTTACGTCTTGTCTTACGTTGCTGCCGCTTCATCGATCATGGTGTTGCTCGCCTTTTCAGGCGATCCATCAATTCGGCCAGCGGAAAACTTTCAGGCAGGATAATAATGGCGGATCAATCATGACGTCGTCATGACGATATACTGCATGAATTGCTCGGCGCGCCAAGAGCAATCTTGAAGGCGAAAGGGGAGCAATCAGCAGAGCCGGAGCTTCTGCCGACCATCCCATCAATGCAGGCCGCCGACCCCGAGCAGGCTCTCGACAGCCTCGTGATCCCTGGTGAGGTTCTCCGGCGTTCCGGTCCAGGCCAGTCTGCCGCGTTCGAGAATGACGACCTGATCGGCGAAATCGAGCGCGCTCTGGATGCGCTGCTCTACCAGCACGATGGTCATGTCTCCCGTCTTGGCGAGGTCGGTGAAGGCCGCCATAAGTTCCTCGCAGATAACGGGTGCCAAGCCCTCCAGCGGTTCGTCGAGCAGCAGGACGGAGGGGCGGCCGAGAATGGTGCGGGCCGTGGAGAGCATCTGCTGCTCGCCGCCGGAAAGCTGGCTGCCGAGGTTGCGGCGGCGCTCCTTCAGGCGCGGGAACATCGCATAGGCTTCTTCCAGCGCCGTTTTCGGTCGCGCCTTCAAGCCGACGAAGAGGTTCTCTTCGACCGTCAGCGTCGGGAAGACGCAGCGCGCCTGCGGCACATATCCGAGGCCCTTGTGCGCGCGTGCAGCACTCGGTGCCGTCGTGACATCCGAATCCCCGAGGCGGATGCTGCCCTCGTATCGCCTGGTCTGCCCGGCAAGCGTCGCGAGCAGCGTGGTCTTGCCCATGCCGTTGCGGCCGAGCACGGCAAGCCGTGCACCTGCCGGCACGGCGAAGGAAATGCCTTCGAGCACTTTTGTCGGCCCATATCCGGCCGACAGATTCTCGACCTCAAGTGATATGGCTGGCATTGGCATAGCTCCCGAGATAGGCCTCGCGCACGCGCGCGTCCTTGGTGACGTCTTCAGGCAGGCCGTCGAAGATGATCGCGCCTGATGCCAGCACGATGACGCGTTTCGCAAAACGGAAGACGAGGTCCATGTCGTGTTCGATCATCAGCACGGCGAGATCGGCGGGCAGATCGGCCAGCGCCTGCTCGATGCGGCCGGTATCGCTCTGCGGCACGCCGGCTGCCGGCTCGTCGAGCAGCAGGACTTTCGGCTTCAATGCCAGCGCCACGGCGATCTCGAGAAGCCGCTGCTGGCCATAGGCGATTTCGCTGACCTTGCGATGCATCAGGAAAGCCAGCCCGAGCTTGCCGAGGAGATCATCGACCTCCGCCATGACGCCGGGCATACGCAGGAAATTGCCGAACATGTGCCCGGTCTTTCCGTCGCGCTGGAGGACGGCAAGTCCCACATGTTCGGCCGGCGTCATGTCCTGGAAGAGCCGGGTTACCTGAAAGGAGCGGACAAGGCCGCGTCTGACCCTGCCGATCGCATCGACCTTCGTCACCACCTCGCCGCCGAGGCGAACCTCGCCGGAATCGGGAGAGAGATTACCGGTCACGAGGTTGACGAAGGTGGTCTTGCCGGCGCCGTTTGGGCCGATCAGCGCGATACGATCGCCAGGCGACATCGTGAGCGAGACATTATTGGTCACGGCAAGGCCGCCGAAGGCTTTCTTGAGATTGGCGACTTCGAAGACCGGGCTCATGAGCGCTGCTCCCTGCGGCGGCTAACGAAGGCTGCGGCCGTGCCGTAGAGGCCTTTCGGCGCAAAGAGCACGACGGCAATCAGCAGCGCGCCGACCATGGTCAGCCAATGGAAGGGATTGGCGGCGGAGACATAGTCCTCGAAGAGCATGAAGATGACAGTGCCGGAAAGTGCCCCGAAGAGAGAACCGGTGCCGCCGAGGACCAGCATCACAAGCGCTTCGGCCGACTGCGTGAAAGACAGGCTGTCGAGGCCGACGACCTGCGTCGAAATCGCGTTCAAGGCGCCGCCGACACCGGCAACGGCGCCGGAGATCGCGTACATCCTGATCAGAGCTGCCTTCGGCGAAGCGCCCATGGCGCGGACGCGCAGCGGATCCTGCTTGATGGCGCGGCAGAGCATGCCGAAGGGCGAACGAACCAGGAATCTCAGCAGCACGAAGACGATCAGCAGCAGCGCCATTCCGAAGAAGAAGGCGGTGTGACCGTAGAGATCGAATTCGAAGAGGCCGAAGACCGGGTCCGGCGCAATGCCGGAAAGACCATCGCTGCCGCCTGTCCAGGACGAGGCCTTGTTGGCGAATTCATGGAAGAGGTTGATCAGCGCAATCGACAGCACCAGCTGCGGCAGCCCATGCGCACGCAGGATGATGGCTCCGCAGAGCAGTCCGGCAACCGCGCCGCCGGCAACGCCGGCAAGCATCATCAGCAGCGGGTCATTGATGCCGTAATGCGCCGACAGGATCCCGGCGGCATAGGCGCCGGAGCCGAAAAGTGCTGCATGGCCGAGCGTCGCGACGCCGCAATAACCGGTCACGAGATCGAGCGACAGGACGAGCAGCGCGATCGTGATCATCCGGGTCAGAAGGGCGAGATTATCGGGGAAGGCGAAATAGCCAACCGCGCCAATGGCTATGATCACCGCTATTCCGATAAGATCGCGGCCGATGAACCCGCGGCGATGCTGGAGAGCTCCGTTTTCGTCATTCATGACAAGTGCCATCTCATTTCGCCCTTCCGGCAAGGCCGCGCGGGAAGACGCAGATGATTGCGATCACGGCGAGATAGAAGAAGAATTCGCCGAATTCCGGCATCATATATCGCCCTGTCGTATCGATCGCGCCAAGCAGCAGGCAGGCAATGAGCGCACCCGGAATGGAACCCGCGCCGCCGACGGAGACGACGACTAGGAAGGTGACCATGTAGCGTAGTGCGTAATAAGGCTCGACTGGCAGGAGTTCGGCGCCGACCACGCCACCGAAGGCGGCAAGCCCGACGGCAACGGCAAAGCTCACGGCATAGATGATCTCGGTGCGCACACCGAGTGCCGCAGCCATTGCCGCATCATCGACGGAGGCGCGCAGCTTGATGCCGAAGCTCGTCCTGTCGATCGCAAACCAGAGGGCGAGTGCCACGACGAGGCCGCAGAGGATGACGAAAAGCCGGTGAACGGGAATGGTGCGGAAGCCGAGATCGGCCGATCCCTGCAGCGCGCCGGCAAGCGGAATGGTCTTCAGCGTCGGCCCCATGACATAATTGGCGATGCCGATGACGCAGAAGGTGATGCCGATGGTCATCAGCACCTGGGTCAGTTCCGGCGCGCCATAGATCCGGCGGTAGAGAAAACGCTCGATCGGAATGGCGACGATGATCGTGATGGCAACGGCGGCAACGACCGCCGCGGCATAACCGAGGCCAAGATCACGTGCGACATAGGAGGCGATATAGCCGCCGATCATTGCGAAGGCGCCATGGGCGAGGTTGACGACACGCATCAGCCCCATGGTCACCGAAAGGCCGATCGAGATCACGAACAGCACCATGCCATAGGCAAGGGCGTCGACGGCTATGCTGAAGACTGTCTGCATGGAAATACCTTGCTTCCAAGCGACGGGCTCGGCCTGATCGCAGGCCAAGTCCGTCGTCTGCCTTGACGCTCGATGTTACTTGACGGCCGCCAGGCCCGGATCGCCCTGCTTCTCGAAAGTCTGGACCTCCTTGTTGATGTAGGTCCCGTCATCGGCTTTCGTCACTTCGCGCAGATAGATGTTCTGCGTGATGTGACGGCTTTCCGGATCGATCGAAACCGGGCCGCGCGGGCTCGTCCAGGCAAGGCCCTTGACCGCATCGACAGCCTTTTCAGCATCCTGTTTGCCGCCCGTCGCCTCGATCATCTTGTAGATGACATACATGCCGTCATAGGCGCTGACTGAAGGGAAGGAGAGTTCGGCCTTGTTGCCGATCGCTTTGGTCGCCGCCTCGACGAAAGCCTTGTTCTCCGGAGAATCGTGCGACACGGCGTAGTGGAAGGTCGTCTGGATGCCGAGGGCAGCATCGCCGAGCGCCGGCAGATCGGATTCCTGGGTCAGGTCACCTGGCGCGAAGAACTTGATGCCGGCAGCCTTCAGGCCATTGTCGTTGTAAGCCTTGACGAAGCCGAGCGTCGTCGGGCCGGAGGGCAGGAAGGCGAACACGCCCTCAGCGCCGGAATCCTTGATGCGCTGCATGATCGGGCTGAAATCGTTGGTCGCAAGCGGCATGCGGATCGCCTCGACCACCTGGCCGCCGGCCTTTTCGAAGCCGGCCTTGAAGGCGTTCTCGGCGTCGATGCCGGGGCCGTAATCGCTGACGACGGAAATCACCTTCTTGACGTCGGCGTCGAAGGCGACCTTGGCGATCGGCGTCGAGGTCTGCCAGGTGGTAAACGAGGTACGAACGACGAGCGGGCTCTTGGTCACGATCGCCGAGGTGGCGGCGTTCATGATGACCATCGGCACGTTGCCCTGCTTCAAGATCGGCGTTACTGCCATGGCATCGGGGGTGAAGTAGAAGCCGGCCAGATATTGGACCTTCTCCTTGACGATCAGTTCCTGCGCCAGCGCCTTGGATTGGGCGGGATCGGCCTGCGGCACGTCGCGATAGACGATCTCGACCGTATCGTTGCCGACCTTGTTGCCGTTGACCGCCATATAGGCGTCGATGCCGGCCTTGAAGTTCTTGCCTTGGAGCGCGAACGGGCCGGAGAACGGTCCGATGACCCCGACTTTGATGGTGTCGGCATAGGCGCTCGTGCCCATGACGACTGCCGCAATGGCGGCCAGAAATAGTTTCTTCATTCTCTCTCTCCCTTTTGGGCGCACTCCAGCGCCGTATTCGCTAGCCGCTAGAAATTAGCGCTAACCTGTCATGCGAAATGGTGATGTAAAATGAAATAAATACCGTAATCCATAACTGTGCAATTATGATTGTATGTCGAGGATCGGAACTATCGGCCGCCGGTTCTACGGTCGAATTCTGGTTCATGCCGGCCTCAGACACTCCTATCAGAATGGCAGTCCCACATAGTTCTCCGCAAGCGCCGTCGAGGCGGCGCGGGAATGGGTGAGATAGTCGAGCTCCGCCTCCTGGATCTTCTGGTCAAAATCCCCGGTATCCGGAAAACGATGCATCATCGTCGTCATCCACCAGGAAAAACGCACGGCTTTCCACACGCGTGCGAGCGCCTTCTGCGAATAGGCGTCGATGCCACTATTCGAGCCTTCGCGGTAATGCTCGATCAGCCCGGAGAAAAGGTAGTGGACGTCGCTGGCGGCAAGGTTCAATCCCTTGGCGCCGGTCGGCGGGACGATATGGGCGGCGTCGCCGACCAGGAAAAGCCGGCCGAAACGCATCGGTTCAGTGACGAAGGAGCGCAACGGAGCGATCGATTTCTCGAAGGACGGCGCGGTCGCCAATGCCTCGGCATGATGCGCCGGCAGCCGCCGTCTCAACTCGTCCCAGAAGCGATCGTCGCTCCAGTCCTCGATCTTCTCGTCGAGCGCGCATTGGATGTAGTAGCGGCTGCGGGTCGCCGAGCGCATCGAACAGAGCGCAAAGCCCCTTGGATGGTTGGCGTAGATCAGTTCATGGCTGACGGGCGCCACATCGGCAAGCACCCCCAGCCAGCCGAAGGGATAGACCTTCTCGAAACTCCTGATCGCCCGTTCCGGGACGGCCTTGCGGCTGGCGCCGTGAAACCCGTCGCAGCCGGCGATGAAGTCGCAATCGATGCGCTTGGCAACAGCGTCTTTCACAAAGGTGACGAAGGGAGAATGGCCTTCGAAGTCACGCGGCGCGACATCGACGGCATCGTAGATCGACAGGGAGCCGCTCGCTTCACGCCGCTCCATGAGATCGCGCGTCACTTCGGTCTGTCCATAAACCGTCACGCGCCTGCCGCCGGTCAAGTCGTGGAGGTCGATGCGATGGTCGCGTCCGTCGAAGGCCAATGAGAAACCGTCATGCGGCAGGCCTTCGGTGTGCAGCCGCGTCCCGGCTTTTGCCTGATCCAGCAACCCGACGGTGCCTCCCTCCAGAACGCCGGCGCGAACCCGGCCGAGGATGTAATCCTTGTTCACACGATCGAGAATGACATTGCCGATGCCAGCTTCGGTCAGGAGCTGGCCGAGCAGCAGGCCGGATGGTCCAGAACCGATGATAGCGACCTGCGTTCGCAACTGCTGCCTCCCTGCAATTTTGCGTTTTGCCAGATTCTGCCGTGTCGTCCCTGCCGCAGCAATGGACATTCCGGCCGAAAAATTGCACTAATCGAACATTGGTGCGGGAGGAGCCCCATGAGCAGACATATCCCTACCTACGAACTCTACGGCGAGAATACCGGGCGAAAGCCCGATTTTTGGTTGCATTGCGAAACAATTCGCTCCCGCAGCAGCTTGCATCAATGGGAGATTCGCCCGCACCGTCACGAGAGTTTCTTTCAGATATTGTACATCGAAGGCGGTTCGGGCGATGCGATCTTCGGCGAAAAAAGCCACGCCATCCGTCCGCCGGCCATCATCATTGTGCCGCCCGGTCTCAATCACGGCTTTCGTTTTTCACGCGATATTGACGGCTTGGTGATCACCCTGTTGAAATCCCATCTCAGCCATGCGCCCGGCGACCGAAGCCAGCTCGGCGAATGGCTGGCGGCGCCGCATCTGACGCCGCTCGATCCCGATGATGCCGAGGCTTTCTATGTGATGCAGACGTTGCGGCGGCTGGGCGACGAATTCGCAAATCGTCGCAGCGGCCGCAACGAGATGTTGGGCGTCTATGTCGCTTTGGTGCTACGGCTGACGGCAAGAATTTCGCGTGAGGGAAATGCGCACGATCTTGCGCCAAACGAGAACGCGCGGCGGATGGACATTCTGACCGAACTCATTCAGCAGCATTTTCGATCGCACAAGCCGGCTTCCTTCTATGCAAGGGAGCTTGGCGTTTCATCGACGCATCTCACCCGTATCGTCCGGACGATGACCGGAAACACCCCGCATGAGCTAATCGCCGGCAAACTGATCGAGGAGGCGAAGCGCCAGTTGGTCTTTACGATGGGCAGCGTACAGGAGATCGGATTTCGCCTCGGCTTTGCCGATCCCGCCTATTTCTCGCGCTTCTTCGTCAAGTACACCGGAGAAACGCCGCGGGTCTGGCGCATGAAGGAGAAGGTTCGACTTGAAGGTGTATAGGCCGGGCGCAGGGGTTGCCCGGTGCAACGGCCTTACCAGGCTTCGACACCCTCTTCCGTGTTGCGGGCGCGTTCGCCGGTGCGGGTCTCGTATGCGTCTCGTTGCTCAGCTGGCTTGACGGTATCGTCTGAGCCATCGCGCTGGGCTTCGGGCGTCAGGTAGAAGGCGAGCGCCTTTTCCAGCCGGGCTGCGGTAAGCGTGGCAGCGAAACTTTTCATGTCGTTTCCTCGGTCGACGGCCTTGAAGCTTGCCCGAGACACATAGCCTAGGATGCGGCCTTCCAGGAACAGCGCGCCGATGGTTTTCACCAACTTTAGACTTTGCTTGACGATCGCTTCTGTCGGATGATCTCCGCCGACCAGTTCCGTGCGATTCCGTTTGGCTTTCGATTCACACCTCCGGCCACGTCCAGTCTCGCACCTCCGGCATATCCTCGCCATATTCACGGACGTAGTCGTGATGCTCGGCAAGCTTGCCGCGGAAGGCGGCGAGCGCTTCGCCTGCTTTTTCCTTCAGGCCCGGCACACGCTCGATCGCTTCGATGGCGAGGTGGAAGCGGTCGAGTTCGTTGAGGACGGTCATGTCGAAGGGTGTCGTCGTCGTGCCTTCCTCAATGAAGCCGCGGACGTGGATGTTGCGGTGGTTGGTGCGTTTATAGGTCAGGCGGTGAATGAGATAGGGATAGCCGTGATAGGCGAAAATGACAGGCTTATCGGCGGTGAAGATCGCATCGAATGCCTCGTCGGTCAGGCCGTGCGGATGCTGATCCCTGGATTGCAGTGCCAGGAGATCGACGACGTTGAGGGTGCGGATCTTCAGCTCGGGAATGGCTTTACGCAGAAGATCGACCGCTGCAAGCGTCTCCATGGTCGGCACGTCGCCGGCGCAGGCCATGACGAGATCAGGCAGGATGGTGTCGTCCTCGTTGCTCGCCCAGTGCCAGATGCCGATGCCGGCCTCGCAATGTTTCACAGCCTCGTCCATCGATAGCCATTGCGGCTCCGGTTGCTTGCCGGCGACGATGACATTGATGCGGTCATAGGTGCGCAGGCAATGGTCGCCGACCCAAAGCAGGGTGTTGGCGTCCGGAGGCAGGTAGATGCGGACGATATCGGCCTTCTTATTGGCGACGAGGTCGACGAAACCGGGATCCTGGTGGCTGAAGCCGTTGTGGTCCTGACGCCAGACATGCGAGGTCAGTAGATAGTTCAGCGACGAGATCGGCTTTCTCCATGCGAGTTCGCGCGTCACCTTCAGCCATTTGGCGTGCTGGTTGAACATGGAATCGATGATGTGGATGAAGGCCTCGTAGCAGGAGAACAGGCCGTGCCGGCCGGTCAGCAGATAGCCTTCCAGCCAGCCCTGGCAGAGATGTTCGCTCAGCACCTCCATGACACGTCCATCCCGGGACAAGTGGACGTCGTAGGGTTCGATACGCTCCATCCAGACACGGTCGGTGACTTCGAAGACGCTGCCGAGGCGGTTCGATTCGGTCTCGTCGGGGCCGAAGATACGGAAATTGGCGGCATCGGCGTTGCGCTTCATCGTGTCGCGCAGATAATGGCCGAGGATCTCCGTCGATTGCACCATGGCGCTGCCGCGCTTGCCGATATCGACCGCATAGTCGCGAATATCCGGAACGTCGAGCTCCTTACGCAGCAAGCCGCCATTGGCATGCGGATTGGCGCCCATGCGGCGTTCGCCGACAGGGGCGAGTGCGCGCAACTCGGGTTTCAGCCGGCCGTCGGCACTGAACAGGTCCTCGGGATCATAGCCCCGCATCCAGTCCTCGAGGATCTTGCGATGCCCTTCATTCTCGCGGCAATTGGAGACTGGCACCTGGTGGGCGCGCCAGAAGCCTTCGACCTTCTTGCCGTCGACCTCCTTCGGGCCCGTCCAGCCCTTCGGGCTGCGCAGCACGATCATCGGCCAGCGCGGGCAGATATCGGGCGCCTTGCCATTGCGGGCTTCTTCCTGGATTTCGCGAATGCGGTCGAAGACCCTGTCGAAGGTTGCTGCCATCTGCTGGTGCATGTCGCGCGGCTCGTGACCCTCGACGAAGAAGGGCTCGTAGCCATAGCCTTCAAAGAGGCTCTGCAAATCCTCGTGACTGGCGCGGCCAAGAATGGTCGGATTGGCGATCTTGTAGCCGTTCAGATGCAGGATCGGCAGCACGGCGCCATCGCGGGCAGGGTTCAGAAACTTGTTGGAATGCCAGCTCGCAGCCAGCGGCCCGGTTTCGGCCTCGCCGTCGCCGACGACGCAGGCAACGATCAGATTGGGATTGTCGAAGGCGGCGCCATAGGCATGGACGAGGGCGTAACCGAGTTCGCCGCCCTCGTGGATCGAGCCCGGTGTCTCGGGTGCTGCGTGGCTCGGAATGCCGCCGGGGAAGGAGAATTGCCGAAAGAGCTTGCGCATGCCCTCCGTATCCTCGGAGATATCGGGATAGATCTCGCTGTAGATGCCTTCGAGGTAGGTGTTGGCGACCATGCCCGGTCCGCCATGGCCGGGGCCGCACATATAGATGATGTCGAGGTCGCGGGCGCGGATCAGGCGGTTCAGATGCGCATAGATAAAGTTGAGGCCGGGCGTCGTGCCCCAGTGGCCGAGCAGGCGGGGCTTGATGTGCTCGGCTTTCAGCGGCTCACGCAGCAGCGGATTGGCAAGCAGATAGATCTGGCCGACCGAGAGATAGTTAGCAGCGCGCCAGTAGCGGTCGATGAGCGTGAGTTCGGTGTCGGTCAGGGCGGCGGTCGAGACATGCTTTTCCATGGGTTTCTCCCGTTCGAAAACGTCTTCAACGTCAATTCTACCGGCTGACGCCGGCAAGCTGTTGATCTGGATCAGCCACCGCCAAGAACGGACAGTGCCTCCTCGGCGATGATCTGCTCCTCATCGGTGGCGATGACATGGGCGGCGATGCGGCTTTCCCCGGTGCTGATGGTGAAACTATTGGCGGCATTGGTCTTTTCGTCGATCGCAAGGCCAAGCCAGGACAGCCGCTTGGCCACGCCTGCGCGGATCTCCGGCTGATGCTCGCCGATGCCGGCGGTGAAGACGATGGCGTCAAGGCCATTCAGCGTTGCCGCCATGCGGCCGATTTCGCCGGCAATGCGCAGCGTGAAGAGGTCGATTGCCTGGCGCGCCTCCGGGCGTCCGTCCTTCAACAGATCGCGCGTATCGGCGCTGATGCCGGAGACGCCGAGCAGGCCGCAACGGTGATAGACCAGGTCCTCGATCTCTTCGAAGGATTGTTTCTTCTGACCGGCCAGATGCAGGACGATGCCGGGATCGAGCCAGCCGGGGCGCGTCGCCATCGGGATGCCGTCGAGCGTCGAAAAGCCCATGCTGCAATCGCGGCTGACGCCGTCATCCAGCGCACAGAGGCTGGCGCCGCTGCCGAGATGGGCGACAACCACCTTTGCCGCACGTGGCGCCTTGCGGCGAAGTTCTCCGGCGATGAATTTATAGGAGAGGCCGTGGAAACCGTAGCGCTTGATGCCCTCGTCATGCAGCGCGCGGGGGATGGCGAAGCGGCGAAGGAGATCGTCCTGCGTGGCGTGAAAAGCCGTGTCGAAGGAGGCCGTCTGGGGAAGATGCGGTTTCAGATGCCGGAGGGCGCGGATGAAACGCAGCGCCTGCGGCTGGTGCAGGGGCGCAAGCGGGGTCAGCGCATCGACGGCATCGATTGCGGCGGCGTCGAGGGCGATCGGCCTGGTGAAGCGGCCGCCGCCATGGACGACACGGTGGCCGGCAGCACGCGTCGCTGTCATGTCGAAGTGATCGGCAAGACGCGCAAAAGTCTCATCGATGACGTCGTGCAGGTCTTCCGTCACCTCGGCCTTCAACGGCATCTCGACTATCTGCTGCCCTTTTGTCAGGCCGAGTGACAGCGGTTCGGCGCGGAAATCGATGACGCCCTTGCCGATGCGCTGCGCCTCGGAGCCGTCTATCGCGAAGATGCCGATCTTGATCGTGGAGGAGCCGGCGTTGAAGGTCAGCAGGAGGTCGGTCGATGACATGTCCTCTCAGACTCCGTGTTGAGGTGACGATGGCCGAACTTAGTGCCGGGGCCTTGGACGGAAAGGTATCTCATCGCCATTCCCGCATTTTGTCGCTGCCCGGCCTATCCTCTTGTGCTGGCGGGATCGTGCCACGGCATCCTGCATGAACGTGCCGGGATGGAGGCATGTGACAGTGAATATTGGCCGATGTCAGTACCTTACGGGTGGGCCGGGTAAGGCGTCATGAGAGGTTCACGCTGCAGAATTATTAACAAAAGGCAAATTTGCAAAACGGAACAAGGAACTATGACATGGCCGATATTGCCCCCAGCCAGGTTCATAGCGACGAGTCCCACCCGCTACACAGTTCGAATTCGGCCGGCAAATGGTTCTTGCCGCTGTTCGCGCTCGTTCTGGTTTGCGGCCTTGGATATGTCGCCTATGCACTCGCCCGCGACCTGACAACTGCAGTTGCCGTTCCCTGGATTCTCCTAGGCCTTGCGCTGCTCATCGCGCTCGGCTTCGAGTTCGTCAACGGTTTTCATGATACGGCCAATGCCGTCGCCACCGTGATCTACACCCGTTCCATGCCGGCGGAATTCGCCGTCATCTGGTCCGGCTTCTTCAACTTCCTCGGCGTGCTGACCTCGAGCGGCGCCGTCGCCTTCGGTATTCTGGCGCTACTGCCGGTGGAACTGATCCTGCAGGTCGGTTCCGGCTCCGGCCTTGCCATGGTCTTCGCGCTGCTGATTGCCGCGATCGTCTGGAACCTCGGCACCTGGTATCTCGGCCTGCCGTCGTCGAGTTCGCACACGCTGGTCGGCTCGATCATCGGCGTCGGCCTCGCCAACCAGTTCCTGGCACCGGCAGGTACCGCGACCAGCGGCGTCGACTGGTCGCAGGCGACCAATATCGGTCTCTCGCTTTTGATCTCTCCGCTGATCGGCTTCGGCCTGTCGGCTATTCTTCTGCTGGTCATGAAGCTTCTGGTGCGCAACAAGGCTCTCTATGCAGAGCCGAAGGGCAACCGGCCGCCGCCGCTCTGGATCCGCGCCATCCTGATTTTCACCTGCACCGGCGTCAGCTTCGCCCACGGCTCCAACGACGGCCAGAAGGGCATGGGCCTCATCATGCTTATCCTGATTGGCCTGGTGCCGACGGCTTTCGCGCTGAACCGCACGCCCGATGTCAACTATCTCGAAGCCTACAAGTCGGCATCGGCTCAGGTGGAAACCGCGCTCGGCAAATATGTGAAGCCTGGCGTGACGGTTGCGGACTACAAGGTCGAGGTCAGCAACGCCGTCAAGAACAAGACCTGGACGGATGCGACGACGCTGGCTCTGCAGCAATATATCCACCAGACCAGCGCTGAGGTCGCCGGCTTCCCGACGCTCGAAGCAGTGCCGACCAATCTCGTTGGCAACGTCCGCAACGACATCTACCTGATCGGCGAGGCGCTGAAGCTGATCGACAAGCAGAAGCTGCTGCCGATGGATGCCGGTGACCTCAGCGCGGTGACGAACTACCACAAGGCCGTCGACAACGCGACGAAATTCATCCCGCTCTGGGTGAAGGTGGCGGTCGCGATCGCGCTCGGCCTAGGCACGATGGTGGGCTGGAAGCGCATCGTCGTCACTGTCGGCGAAAAGATCGGCAAGACGCATCTGACCTATGGTCAGGGCGCGGCAGCCGAAGTCGTGGCGATGGTCACCATCGCTTCGGCCGACCATCTCGGCCTGCCGGTCTCGACCACCCATGTGCTGTCATCAGGCGTTGCCGGCACCATGGCGGCGAACGGCTCCGGCCTGCAATGGTCGACCGTGCGCAACATGCTGATGGCCTGGGTGCTGACGCTGCCGGCCTCGATTGCGATCGCCTTCGTGCTGTTTGTGATCATGCGCCAGGTTTTTTAGAGAAAATTCCCGGCGTCAAAACAAAAGGTTAGAGCATACCGTCAGGCCGTGGAGGCCAGACTGGCATTGCGATCGCTGATAAAGATGCCCGCCTCGGCGGCGGGCATGGCCTTGCCGAAGAGATAGCCCTGGCCGATGTCGCAGCCAAGCTGCAGCAGGAAGGCAAGCTGGCCGTGCTCCTCGATACCTTCGGCCGTCGTCTTGATGTTGAGGCTCCTGCCGAGGCCGAGCATGGCGCGGACGATCTTCTCCTGGCGCTCGTCGTCTCGATAGGTGGCGATGAAGCTTTTGTCGATCTTGATCTTGTCGAAACGGTAGCGGGCGAGCTGTGCGAGGCTCGAATAGCCCGTGCCGAAATCGTCGAGGGCGATCTGGATGCCGGCGGCATGCAGCTCATCGAGAATAAGCGCGGCAATGGTGGGATCCTGGATCAGCGCGTTTTCGGTGATCTCCACTTCCAGGCGCTGCGGCGGCAGCCGGCTTGCCGAAAGGACCTTGAGAATGCGCGACGTCAATAATCTGTCTTCCATCTGCACCGGCGAGACGTTGAAGGACAACATCACATGCTCCGGCCAGGTGAGGGCGTCGCTACAGGCCTGGGTGAGAAGGTCCTCGAACAATGCGGTGATCATGCCGGTTTCCTCGGCGATATCGATGAAGACCGGCGGCGGAATGTTGACGCCGTCGTCACCGATCCAACGCGCTAAGGCCTCGAAGCCGCAGAGCTGGCCGGTCTTCAGGTCGATCAGCGGCTGATAGAAGGGCTTGATCGCCTTGTTGGAGATTGCGACGCGCAGCCTGGTTTCCAGCGCGGCACGCTCCGTTACCTTGTCCTGCATCGAAGCTTCGAAGACGAAATAGTGGTTGGGCCCGCGTGATTTCGCCTCGTACATGGCGAGGTCGGCACGGTGGGCGGCATCTTCCAGCGGCTCGGCCCCCTCGGCCCAGCGGTCATAGCCGACGCTGGCGCCGACTTCGACGGCAAAGCCATCGATATGGATCGGCCGGGTGACGGCCTGGATCAGCAGCTTGGCAAAACGCTCCTCGCGCTGCGCGGTCAGGGCGAAGGCGACGATGATGAATTCGTCGCCGCCGAAGCGATAGACGCAATCGGCATTGCCGAGCGCGCAGATGCGTCTGGCAACCTCGATCAGCAGGACATCGCCGCCCTTGTGGCCGACGAGATCGTTGACCTTCTTGAAGCCGTCGAGGTCGACGGAGAAGATGGTGACGTTGCGGTCCCACTCCTCGATCTCGGCCTCATCGTCCTTGATCGGCCGTGAGAGGATCTTACGCTCGAAGGCGTATCGGTTCGGCAGCTTGGTCAGATGGTCGTGGGTTGCGGTCCAATCGGCCTTTGCCTGGGCGGCGGCGCGCAGTTCCATTTCTTTACGCAGGTCGGCGATGCGCAGCACCGAATAGATGAAGCTCATGGCGCCGGCTATGCCGAGGGCCAGAACGAGCTTGTCGGCGCCGTACTCGCCGAAACCGGTCATGAAGGCGACCAGGCTGTCGTCGAGCTGTAACAGCGTGCCGAGGAGCCAGAGGGTTACCCCAAATCCGACAATCGACACGCATTGCCGTCCGGCCCTGCTTTGGAAAAACACCGGCATTATGCCTTCTCCATCTCCACCCTTCGCCGAATTATCACGAAAGTCTGAAATGTTTGTTGAAACCAGAAGGCGAATTATCGGAGGCGGCAGCCTGTTGCTGTGCCGCAGAGAGACCCGACAGGGCTTGTGGGGAACCAGGGCGTCGTTGGCAGCGCGATTCTTGGTTGGGAGACCGGCTGATGCGGGAAAAAACGAAGGCGAGCGTGCTATTGCATCGCTCGCCCTTTCTCGTGCTTCAGGCGGTGACGATCAGCAGCGGGACGCTGACGATGAGACCGACCAGAACCGTGACTGTGGCGACACGCATGAAACGCAGGCGTCGCGTGCGCTCGCCACTCCAATCATATGTCATTCTTCCATCTCCTTGGGACAAGGAAGTAGTCCCCGCAAAGCCGGGTTCAACAGAGATGACGCGATTTGCTTGTGCAAAGCTGGATAAGATCAGCAGTCTCTAATGCTGGAAGCGCAGAGACCAGCGCTGTCCGTTGCTGGTCATGCGGATGACGGAAAGCGGCTCGACGTCGCTCAGCCAGAAGGAGGAGAGCGGCGCCTGCAGCACATGGACGATCGCTGCCCGGATGACGGCCGCATGGCTGATTGCAATGATGTGGCCGCCGAGGACGGTCTGGCCATCCATCCAGCCGGCGATGCGCTTGCGCAGATCAAGAAGGCTCTCGCCGCCATGCGGAGCCGCTTCCGGATCGCTCATCCAGCCCATGAGGTTCTCCGGCTCTTCGGTTCCGATCGCCGCGATCGACCTGCCGGCCCAGCGGCCATGGTCGCAGTCGCAAAGCGCCTGATCTACCCGGGCTTCGAGGCGGAGCGCGTCAGCAGTCTGGCGGGCGCGCAAGGCGGGGCTCGTGGCAATACGGTCGGCGCGGGGCGGGGCGATCATCCTGCCGGCTTCCTCCACTGCCTTGTCCTCCAGCGGTTCGTCGAGCGGGAACAGGGCCTTGCGGCTTGCTGCCGTCGCGCCATGGCAGATCCAGGTGAGGCGCGTGTTCACGGTCGTTCTTGTCTCCCGGAATGCAGCGACAGCGTCCTTCGCCGGCTTGTGAAGTTTCGTTGACAGTCTCTTCGGCGTGCAGATATAACCGTGCTGTTGCGGGTTTGGAAGCCGGTGTAAGTCCGGCGCGGTCGCGCCACTGTGACCAGCGTGTCGAAACTCTTCGCGCTGGAAGTCAGACCCTACTGCACAAGCACTCTTTCGACTGAACGCGTCATTCCCGGAGGAATACATGTCTGACACCACTTTCGCGCCCGTTGCTGTACCGGCGCCGATCCCTGTAGGAGAGATCCTGCCCTGGGCGATCTTCGGCGGCCTGCTGATGCTGATCGTCCTCTATTTCGTCGGTACCGAGGAAGGCGCGATGGCGCTGTTCAACGGCATGTATGTGCACGAATTCGTGCATGACGGCCGCCATCTCCTCGGCTTTCCCTGCCACTAAAGCGCGCTTCGCGATCGGAGTTCCTGACATGGTTGGAAACCTTCTGCTTCGCGGCATGCTCGCGGGCCTGATTGCCGGCATCCTCGTTTTTGCTTTCGCCCATACCTTCGGCGAGCCGCTGGTCGATGCGGCGATCGCCTTCGAGGAGGCGAGCGCCCAGGCGGCCGGCGAAGCTGCCGAACCTGAAATTGTCAGCCGCGCCACGCAGGCCGGTCTCGGCCTTTTCACCGGCGTCATGGCCTACAGCGTCGCCGTCGGCGGGCTCTTCGCGCTCGCTTTCGCCTTCGTGCACGGTCGCTTCAGCCGCCTTTCGGCGCGCGGCACCTCGGCCGCCATCGCCATTGCCGCCTTCGTGGCGGTCGTGCTTGTTCCCAGCATCAAATATCCCGCCACTCCGCCGGCGGTCGGCAATCCCGACACGATCGGCGTCAGGACCGAACTATTCTTCCTGATGATCGTCGTTTCGCTTGCCGCACTCATCGCCGCGGTGGCGCTGTCACGTCGTCTCTCCGAGCGCTTCGGTCCCTGGAACGGCGCGATCATCGCCGGCATCGCCTATCTCGTCTTCATCGGTCTCGTGCTCTCTCTGCTGCCGCCGATCAACGAGGTGCCGGAGAACTTTTCGGCGATGGTGCTCTGGGGCTTCCGCACGACCTCGCTCGGCATGCATGCGATCCTCTGGGCAACGCTCGGCCTCGTCTTCGGGGCGCTGGCGGAAAAGCGGCTTGCCGTTAAGGGCGGGCAACGCGGCCGACCGGCAACGGCATTTCACTGAACGCATCGAAGGGCACCGCTTTGCCGGCGCCCTAAACTTTTCGGGCGATTATGAAAAACGACAGAGCCAGACCATTGCTGCTGGCGGCGTTTTCTGCCGCCGCGTTTTTTTGTGTGGTCGCCGGAAGCGCTTTTGCCCATAGCCGCGGCGGCGGCGGCAGCTATGCCGGGCTGAATATCCCGCAAATCTCCCATGGCGAGATGGCTGTCATGTCTGACTATCGCGGTCGGATCATCGATCTTGCATCCCGCGCCGTCGAGACAAACGAGCCGTTCCGTCGTGTGTTGAACTATGCTGAAATCCAGTACGCCTACTGTCTGTGGGGCCGGGTGCCGGGCAGCGTGACGGACGAGGAGAGCCCGTTCAACGAATGCGCCCATGCCTATCTCGCCGCGACCAAGGCGGTCTTGCTTTCGATGCGCGAGATGCCGCGGGAGGCCGCTGCGGCGGGTGAAATCATTTCCGCGGTCGACGCCGACATGGCGCGGCGCGGGCTTGCGCTGATCAGTTGCCGGTTCAGCGGCGCAGCCTTCAACACGGCCGATATCGTCGAGCCGCGCTGGAGCGGAATCCCGTTTCATGCCGCCAGCATGGCATCGCTGACGGGGCTCGCCTCTTTGTTCGGCCTTAGCGTGTTTGCGCTTCGCCGTTTCACGCGGCCGAAAGCTCAATCGTCGGAATAGCGTTGCTCGCGCCACGGATCGCCATAGATGTGGTAGCCGTTCTTTTCCCAGAAGCCCGCCTGGTCAGCAGGCATCAGCTCTATGCGGCGCAGCCATTTGGCGCTTTTCCAGAAATAGCGATGCGGTACGACGAGACGCATCGGGCCGCCGTGCTCCGCCGTCAGCGGCAGGCCTTCCCAGGCGGTGGCGAGGATTGCATCCTCGGCGGCGAAATCGGAGAGCGGCAGGTTCGTGGTATAGCCGTCGTAGCTCGTCAGCATGACGTAAGCTGCTTCCGGCTTCGGCATGGCGAGGTCGAGCAGATCGCGCGTCGAAACGCCCTTCCATTTGTTGTCGTAGCGCGACCAGGTGGTGACGCAGTGGATATCGCTGACGCTTGTGCTCTGTTCGATCGCCTGGAAGTCGGCCCAGGTAAGGGTGCGCGTCGTTTCGACGAGGCCGCGCAGCTCGAGCCGCCAGGTCTCGGTCGAGATGACAGGCTGCTGGCCGAGGTCGAGTACCGGCCAGTTCTTGACAAGGTGCTGGCCGGGCGGCAGGCGCTCGGCTTCCGGACGGCTGATACGGCCGGTCAGGAACTTGCCCTCTGCCGCCCAGCGACGCTTGGATGTGGTGAGCTTGCTGTCGGCGGGCGTCTGGTCGTCGCTCATAGGCGGGATCTCCTTGCGATGCAGCAATAGGACATCCGCCCCTACCGGGTGTCAAGTTTCAGCAGCCCCTTGGAAATCGCGGCCGGCCTCAATAGCGCTAAGGACGCTCTATCATTTTGAATCTGCGCATAATCCTTTCCGAAAATCGATTCCGATTTTCGGGGTTATGCGCTAGACTTGGCGCCGTCGGGTATGCCTCGCTGGGGAGCGGAGGCAGAAAGGGAGGAGCTGGATCTGTCTTCGAGATATCGTGCGATAGCGGCGTTGCTCGTCGTGCCGCTCATCATTTTCGCCTTCTTCACCTATGGGAGCGCGATTGCGACGCGCGCCTATATGGAGGAAGCCTCGGCGCAGGCAGGAACGGCGCTACGCCTTGCCGTTTCGGCACTCAGCGGCCATCTCAACCGCTACGAGGCGCTGCCGGCGCTGATCGCCGATCATGACGACATCAAGGAACTGGTGAGCGCGCCTGAAGATGCGGCGCTGCGCGATGCGGCCAATCTCTATCTCAAGGAGATCAACGGGCTGCTGAAATCCTCCGATATCTATGTGGTCAAGCCAGACGGAGAGACGATCGCGGCCAGCAATTACGATGGGCCAGCAAGCTTCGTCGGACAGAATTTCAGCTACAGGCCCTATTTCCAGGATGCGATCGAAGGCCGGCAGGCACGATTTTACGCGCTCGGCACCACCTCGCTGAAGCGCGGCTATTATTTTGCCGCACCGATCCGGACGGGCACGGATATTCGCGGCGTCATCGTCTTCAAGGTCGATATCGACATGATCGAATCCTCCTGGGGCGGCGGCGAATACAAGATTTTCGTCTCCGATCCGGAGGGTATCATCTTTATGTCCGGTAGCCCGGAATGGCTCTATGGCGCGATCCTGCCGCTGACGGCCGATCGCGTCGCCCGCACCGAGGCGTCGCGGCGTTATGCCAATGCCAGGCTGGCGGCGCTGCCGGTGACGCGTCACCATTTCGAGCAGCATGAGCTGATGACGCTGGCCGGCGAGCGCGGTTCGAGCGAATATCTGGTGCTTTCGCATTACATGCCGGCCGAGGACTGGACGGTGAACGTGCTGATGGAGACGAGTTCCATCCGTGCCCAGGCACGCACGGCGCTTGCGGCAGTCTTTCTCTTTCTCTGCATCGCCGGGCTCGCGGTTGCGGTTCTGCGTCAGAGGCGGGCGCGGCTTGCCGAGCGCATGCAGATGCAAGCCGAAGCCCGCAACGAGCTGGAGCGGCGCGTCGAGGAGCGCACGGCCGATCTTGCCCGCGTCAACAGCCGCATCGAAGAAGAAATCGCCGAACGGCGGCTGACCGAGCAACAGCTTAGACAAACACAGGCCGATCTGATCCAGGCGGGCAAGCTTGCCGGGCTGGGGCAGATGTCGGCTGCCCTTTCGCACGAGTTCAACCAGCCGCTCGCCGCCGCCAAGACCTATACGGACAGCGCCTCCGTTCTCATCGAGCGTGGGCGGACGGAGGAGGCGCGGGACAATATCCGGCGTATCGGTGGGCTCATCGACCGCATGGCCGCGATCAGCCGGCACCTGCGCAACTTCGCCCGCAAGCCGAACGAGAAGCTCGGTCCCGTTTCCCTCGACGAGGCGATGCGCGATACGCTCGAGATCATAGCCTGGCGGCTGAAGGCGGCGGATGCCGAACTCCTGCTCGATCTGGGACCGCGTCCGCCAGTCGTGCGCGCCGGTTCGGTGCGTCTGCAGCAGGTGCTGGTGAACGTGATCTCGAATGCGGCCGATGCGGTGGAAGGGCTGGACGACAGGCGTATCGAGGTTTCGGCCTTCGAGGAGGCCGGCAAAGTGGTGCTGACGGTGCGGGACCATGGGCCGGGTGTGCCGGCGGCGATCGCCCAGCGTATCTTCGATCCCTTCTTCACGACGAAGGGCGTCGGCAAGGGGCTCGGTCTCGGGCTTTCGATCTCCTACAACATCATCAAGGATTTCGGCGGCAGCCTTACTGCTGCCAATCATCCCGAAGGGGGCGCGGTGTTCCGCATCGAGCTGCAATCGGCGGCAGGGCTGATGCCGGAGGCAGCGGAATGAACGATGCGAAGATCCTGCTGGTCGACGACGAGGAGGAATTGCGCCGCTCGACGGCGCAGGCATTGGAGCTCTCCGGCTTCAGCGTCGAGACCTTTTCGAACGGCGACCACGTGCTGGAGTTGATCGGCTACAGTTTTCCCGGTGTCGTCGTCAGCGATATCCGCATGCCCGGCATGGACGGCATGACGCTGATGCAGAAGATCCGCGAGCTCGACCCCGAGGTGCCGGTCATTCTCGTCACCGGCCACGGCGACGTGCAGCTTGCGGTGAAGGCGATGCGCGAAGGCGCCTATGATTTCATCGAGAAGCCGTTCACGCCGGAGATGCTTGCCGGCGTCATCCGCCGGGCGATGGAGCGGCGCGGCCTCGTGCTCGAAAACCGGCTGCTGAAAGCGGTGGCCGGCAAGCGCGACGATATCGAGGCGCGGTTGCCGGGGCGCACGCAGGTGATGGTGGATTTGCGCTACCGCATCCGGGCGATCGGGGCGAGCGATGCCGATACGCTTATCGTGGGCGAGACCGGGGCCGGCAAGGAGGTGGTGGCGCGGGCGCTCCACGACATCAGCGCCCGGGCGAGCCGGCCGTTCATCGCGATCAATTGTGCCGCACTGCCGGCGAACTTGATCGAGAGCGAGCTCTTCGGCCATGAGGTGGGGGCCTTTCCGGGCGCGGTGAGGCCGCGTTATGGAAAATTCGAACACGGGCGCGGCGGCACGATCCTGCTCGACGAGATCGGCTCCATGCCCTTCGACCTGCAGGCGAAGTTCCTGCGGGTGCTGCAGGAGCGGGTGATCTCCAGGCTCGGATCGAACGAGGTGGTGGCACTCGACGTGCGCTTCATCGCGACAAGCAAGGTCGATCTGGAGGCGGAGGTGGCGGCGGGGCGCTTCCGCGCCGACCTCTTCTATCGGCTGAACGTCGCGACGCTGCACGTGCCGTCTTTGTCGCAGCGGCGGGCGGATGTTCCGCTGCTTTTCCTGCAACTGGTGCGGGAAGCGGCGGCCCGCTACGGCCGCGACGAGATGGCCGTGCCGCCAGACGTGATTTCCGACATTGCTCAGCGCGACTGGCCCGGCAATGTGCGTGAGCTGAGGAACGCTGCCGACCGTCTGGTCCTCGGTCTCGACAATGGCGGTCGGCAAGCCGAGGAGGCGACCGGGCTTGCGGAGCGTGTCGCCGAATTCGAACGCGGGGTCATTGCCAGCGCGCTGGTGGCGCATGGCGGCAGCCTCAGGCCGGTCTATGAGTCGCTCGGCATTTCCCGGAAGACCCTCTACGAAAAGATGCAGAAATACGGTCTCGACAAGCGGATGCTGACGACCGAAGGCTAGCCCCGGAGCTGGCGGCGGCGCAATCTCGCGGTGCGGTGGGTGGATTTCCACCCATCGCCGGAGCCGTTTGTTTCCAAATCGACCCATGCTGCATCGCACTGTCGTAAAATCGTCTTTCGAAAGCGGCTGCAATGATTGCGGGTCGATTTTTCCAGGCGGCAAATAGGTGATCCGAACCGGCGCGGAGGATGTGTCGGCGGGCTCGCTTATTTCATCAGGGAGGAAACGATGAAAATTCTGAAGGCCATGCTCGGCCTGACCGCGGCTGCCGCGGTCTCTCTTCTCGCCGGCGCCGCTTCGGCGCAGACCTATCCCGAGCGCACCATTACGATGGTCGTGCCCTTTGCGGCCGGCGGCCCGACCGATACCGTCGCGCGCCTCGTCGCCGAATCCATGTCGAAGGATCTCGGCCAGCAGATCGTCGTCGAAAATGTCGGCGGAGCGGGCGGCACGCTCGGCGCCGGCCGCGTGGCGAATGCCGATCCCGACGGTTACACCATCCTGCTGCACCATATCGGCATGGCGACCAGCGCGACGCTCTACCGCAAGCTCGCCTACGACACGCTCGGCGCCTTCGACTATGTCGGCCTCGTCACCGACGTGCCGATGACGATCGTTGCCCGTAAGGACATGGAGCCGGCCGACCTCAAGGGGCTGATCGATTATATCAAGGCTAACAAGGACAAGGTGACGGTTGCCAATGCCGGCATCGGTGCGGCCTCGCATCTCTGCGGCATGATGTTCATGAGCGCCATCCAGACGCCGCTCACGACCGTTCCCTATAAGGGGACCGGCCCTGCCATGACCGATCTGCTCGGCGGTCAGGTCGACGTCATGTGCGACCAGACGACCAACACGACGAAGCAGATCCAGGGCGGCACGATCAAGGCCTATGCCGTGACCTCGCCCAAGCGCCTCGACGTGATGAAGGACATTCCGACGGCCGTCGAAGCCGGTCTGCCGGGCTTCGAGGTCGGTATCTGGCACGGCATCTATACGCCGAAGGGCACGCCGGCCGAGATCAACGAACGTCTGTCGAAGTCGCTGCAGGTGGCGCTGAAGGATCCGAATGTCGGCGCCCGCTTTGCCGAACTCGGCACGGCGCCATCCTCCGACGCCGATGCGACGCCGGCTGCGTTGAAGGCCAAGCTCGAAAGCGAGATTGCCCGCTGGAAAACGGTGATCGAGGCCGCTGGCGAATATGCCGACTGAGGATTATCCTCGTCAGGACATGCCGGATAAGCCCCTCACCCTAACCCTCTCCCCGTGAACGGGGAGAGGGGACTTGCGTCACTCAAAGGCGGCAAGGGGCGAAGGGCTTGCAGCAGCATTTTTCCTTCTCCCCGCATGCGGTGAGAAGGTGCCGGCAGGCGAATGAGGGCAATCGCAGCAGCAGTGCGTCACGAACCATCTCCCCAGGAGACACCATGAAATCCATCAGTTTCGATACCACCAATGCGATCTGCGGCGCGCTTTTCGTCGCGACCGGTGCTTTCTTCGCCATCCAGTCGCTGGGGCTCGACCTCGGCACGTCAGTGCGCATGGGGCCTGGTTATTTTCCGTTGGTGCTTGCCGCCGTGCTCGTGCTTCTCGGAGCGATCATCTTCATTCAGGCGCTGCGGGTCGAGGGCGAGCCGATCGACCCGTTTGCCTGGCGCGGCATGTTCTTCATCCTGCCGGCGCCGGTGTTCTTCGGGTTGACGGTGCGCGGGCTCGGATTTGCGCCAGCGCTGTTTTTCACCGCCTTCATCGCCTGCTTCGCATCGCGAAAGATGAACGTGTTCTTCGCGATCGTGCTGTCGTTGCTGCTGACGATCTTTTCGGTTGGGGTCTTCAGCTACGGGCTCGGCCTGCCGTTCGAGCGCTTCGGCCCCTGGGTCCGGTTCTAGGAGACGATGATGGATCTTTTCAGCAATCTCGCGCTCGGCTTTGCAACAGCCGGCACTCCGGAAAACCTGCTCTTCTGCCTGATCGGCGTGCTGCTCGGCACGCTGATCGGCGTGCTGCCCGGCATCGGCGCCACGGCGACGATCGCCATGCTCTTGCCGATCACCTTCCAGCTTGAACCGGTTTCCTCACTGATCATGCTCGCCGGCATCTATTACGGCGCGCAGTACGGCGGCTCGACGACGGCGATCCTGATCAACATGCCGGGCGAATCCTCCTCGGCCGTGACCGCGATCGACGGCTACCAGATGGCCCGCAAGGGCCGAGCCGGCGCAGCGCTTGCGATCGCGGCACTGGGTTCGTTCTTTGCCGGCACGGTCTCGACCTTCCTCGTCGCGATCTTCGCACCGCCGCTGACGGCAATCGCGCTGCAATTCGGCTCGGCGGAATATTTCTCGCTGATGATCGTCGGCCTCGTCTCCTCGATCGCGCTCGCGCATGGCTCGGTCGTCAAGGCGCTGGCGATGGTGGCGCTCGGGCTGCTGCTCGGTCTCGTCGGCACCGACATCTACACCGGCACGCCACGCTTTACGCTCGGCATCCGTGAATATGCTGACGGGCTGAACTTCGTGGCGCTTGCCGTCGGCGTGTTCGGGGTGGCGGAAATCCTGCGCAACCTCGAGGGCGAGTCGACACGCACGGTGCTGATGGCCAAAGTCACCGGCCTTTTGCCGTCCCGCCAGGAATTCAAGGAAATGATTGCGCCGGTCATTCGCGGTACGGCGATCGGCTCGGCGCTCGGCATCCTGCCGGGTGGTGGCGCCATTCTCGCTGCTTTTGCCTCCTACACGGTGGAAAAGCGGATGTCGAAAACGCCGGAGGAATTCGGCAAGGGTGCGATCGCCGGCGTTGCGGGACCGGAATCGGCGAACAATGCCGGCGCGCAGACCTCGTTCATTCCGCTGCTGACGCTCGGCATTCCGGCCAATCCCGTCATGGCGCTGATGGTCGGGGCGATGATCATCCAGGGCATCGTACCCGGTCCGAACGTCGCCACCGAGCAGCCGGCGCTGTTCTGGGGTATCATCGCCTCCATGTGGATCGGCAACCTGATGCTGGTCATCCTCAACCTGCCGCTGATCGGGCTCTGGGTAAAGCTCCTGACCGTGCCTTACTACGTGCTCTTCCCCATCATCATGGCCTTCTGCTCGATCGGGGTCTACAGCGTCAACGCCAACGTCTACGATCTCTACGCCGTCGCCTTCTTCGGGCTCATCGGCTATGTGCTGGCGAAGCTTCGCTGTGAGCCGGCGCCGCTTCTGCTCGGCTTCGTGCTCGGGCCATTGCTCGAGGAGAACCTCCGGCGCGCCATGATCCTGTCGCGTGGCGATCCCACCACCTTCGTCACACGGCCGATCAGCGCCATTCTTCTGGCCATCGCGGTCGCCGTGCTGGTCGTCGTCTTCCTGCCGAGCGTCAAGAAGAAGCGCGAGGAGGTGTTCGTCGAGGAGGGCTAGAGCGTGATGCCGAAAAGTGTAAGCGGTTTTCGGACGACATCACGCTCTAACTATATAATGTAGAACAGGATTCAGATTTTAGGCCGGCCTAAAATCATCCTGTTCTGGGGGTTGAACTTGTGGGCCGTTTGATGAACAAGGATAATCTGACGCGGGCGCCGGTTAGGCGCCCGTTTCGCATGACAGGTTATCCAGGCCCCAGGAGCATTGCCCGATGAGCATTCCCGCCCGGATCAAAGACGATCTGCCGTTTCTTACTGCCTTGCGCCGCGACCTGCACGCCCACCCCGAACTCGGTTTCGAGGAGGAGCGCACCGGCGGCATCGTCGCGAGGCTTCTCGAAGAGGCCGGCATCACGGTGCATCGCGGTCTCGGCGGCACCGGCGTGGTCGGCACGCTGCAGCTCGGCAACGGCACACGCAGGATCGGGCTGCGCGCCGACATGGATGCGCTCGCCATGCCTGAAATGGCGGAGCGGCCCTATAAATCGACGGTGCCTGGCAAGATGCATGCCTGCGGCCATGACGGCCATACGGCGATGCTGCTTGGCGCCGCGCGGCATCTAGCGGCGACGCAGGGTTTTTCCGGCACGGTGCATTTCATCTTCCAGCCGGCCGAGGAAGGGCGAGGCGGAGCAAGGCGCATGGTCGAGGAGGGGCTGTTCAAGCTTTTCCCCTGCGATGCCGTTTATGGGCTGCATAACATGCCTGGGCTTGCGGTCGATGAGATCGCCGTGGGCGAGGGGCCGCAGCTTGCCTCCTCCGACAGCTGGCGCATGACCTTCCGTGGGACCGGCACGCACGGCGCCAAGCCGCATCTCGGCCGCGATCCGATCACGGCGGCCGGAACCTTCCTGGCATCGCTGCAGACGATCGTCGGACGGGTGGTCGATCCGCTGCAACCGGCCGTCGTCAGCGCCTGTTTCCTGCAGGCGGGCGACTCGAAGGCGCTGAACGTCATTCCTGATATCGTCGAGATCGGCGGGACGGCGCGGGCCTATTCGCCCGATGTGCGCGACCAGCTGGAGACCGAGATCGGGCGGTTGGCGCATGGCACTGCGGCCATGTACGGCATCGCCGTGGACTATGTATTCGAGCGGCGGATTCCGCCTGTCATCAATGACGCGGAGGCGACCGAACGGGCGCTGGCAGCGGCTGGCTCAGTCTTCGGCGGGAAGGTGCAGACAAGCTTTCCGCCGTCGACGGCAGGCGACGATTTCGCCTTCTTCGCGCAAAACGCGCCCGGCTGCTATGTCTGGCTCGGCAACGGTCCGGCGGTGGATGGGGCGCTGCATCACAACACGGCCTATGATTTCAACGATGAAGCGCTGGGATATGGGGCGGCCTATTGGGTGGCGTTGGTCGAGCGAGAGTTGAAGGTTTGATTATCTGCTGCAGCGACTTCGTCAATGTCCATCAGTCAATCGGCGATTCCTCAACCCGGGTCGTCCCGAGCGTGGCATGGATGAAGGCGAGCACGAAGCCGATCGCCAGCACAAGCACGATGGTCGGCGCCGGCGCGCTGTCGATGAAGAAGGACAAGTAGACGCCGACAAAAGAGCCGATCACGGCAATGGCGACGGAGAGGAGCAGCATCGTGCTGAACTTGCGGGTGAGCAGGAAGGCGATGGCTCCCGGCGCAATCAGCATGGCGATCGAAAGGATGATGCCTACCGCTTGCAAGGCACCGACGATCGTCAGCGAGATGAGGGCGAGAAGGCCATAATGCAGCAGGTTGATCCTGAGGCCCACCGCTTTCGCCTGTGCCGGGTCGAAGGCGTGCAGCAGGAAGTCCTTCCACTTCACACCAAGAATGACAGCCGTGATCGCAGCAATGACGGCCGACTGCCCGATGTCGCGCCAGGAGACACCGAGCATGTCGCCGAACAGAATGTGGTCGAGATGCACGTCGGATTGGATCTTGACATAAAGAACCAGGCCGAGCCCGAACATGCCGGAGAAGACGATGCCCATCACCGTATCCTGTTTGATACGGCTGTTATCTTTCAGGAAACCGGTGGCGATAGCGCAAAACATGCCGGCCACGAAGGCGCCGACCGCGAAGGGTATGCCGATGATATAGGCGATAACCACGCCGGGGAAGACGGCGTGGCTGATGGCGTCTCCCATCAGAGACCAGCCTTTCAGAACCAGAAAGCAGGACAACAGCGCCATCGGGATTGCGACCAGCACCGAGATCACCAGCGCATTGACCATGAAGCCGAACTGGAAAGGCGAAAGAAGAGTGTCGACCATGTTCATGGCGCTGCCTCGAGTGCCCGTGCGGCGCGTCTGCGCGCCGCCAGCATGCCGTGTTTGGGTGCGAAGAAGAACGCGATCAGGAAGATTGCCGTCTGCAGCACCACGATGATGCCGCCTGTCGCGCCATCGAGGAAGTAACTCGCATAAGCGCCGACGAAACTGGTCATCGATCCGATGATGACGGCGATCACAAGCAGCCGCGGGAAGCGGTCGGTCAGCAGATAGGCGGTCGCGCCAGGCGTCACCACCATGCAGATGACGAGGAATGCACCGACTGTCTGCAGCGCCGCGACGGTGGAGGCGGACAGCAGCGTGAAGAAAGTGACCTTGAGAGCGGTGGGATTGAGACCGATCGATCGGGCATGGCTCTCGTCGAAGAAAGTGACCATCAGGTCCTTCCATTTGACGAGCAGAACAGCGAGTGACACGAAGCCGATGATGGCGAGTTGCAGCGTATCCTCGGGTGTGATGGCGAGAATGTTGCCGAGCACGATCGTCTGGATGTTGACCGCCATGGGCTGGAGCGAAACCATGAACAGGCCCAGCCCGAAGAAGGAGGAGAAGATCAGGCCGATGATGGCATCTTCCTTCAGCTTGGTGCGCTGGTTGAGGAAAAGCATCGCTGCGGCAGCGAGCCCTCCCGAAAAGAAGGCTCCGATCGAAAAGGGAAGTCCGAGCATATAGGCGCCGGCGACGCCGGGAACGATCGCATGCGAGAGCGCGTCGCCGATCAGCGACCAGCCTTTCAACATCAGATAACAGGAGAGGAAAGCGCAGACGCCGCCGACAAGGGCGGACACCCACATGGCATTGAGCATGTATTCATAGGTGAAGGGCTGCAGGAGCTCGGCTATCATTCCCGGCCCCCATTGCCACTATCGGACCTCCGGGCAGTCGCTTTGCCACCCTGCAAAATCAGGGGGCGCTCATCATCGGTTATGACGCCGATCGACGTTGGCCTGCCGTTCTGCGCTTCGCTCAACATGAAATGACGCAGCACGCCGCCAAAGGTCTTTTCCAGATTTTCCTGCGTAAAAGTCTCGACGGTCGGGCCGTAGGCGAGCACTGTGCCCTTGATCAGGATGGTCCGGTCGCAGAACTCCGGCACGGAGCCGAGATTGTGGGTGGAGACCAGCATGACGCGACCTTCATCCCGCAGTTCGCGCAGGAGCTTGATGATCTGGTCCTCGGTCTTTACGTCGACACCGGTAAAGGGTTCATCGAGAAGAATGACCCGGCCGTCCTGCGCCAGTGCTCGCGCCAGAAAGACCCGCTTCCTCTGGCCGCCGGAGAGTTCGCCGATCTGGCGCTTGCGGAACTCGCTCATGGCGACGCGGGCGAGTGCGGACGCAACTGCCTCGTGGTCTGCAGCCTTCGGGATGCGCATCATGCCCATGTGGCCGTAGCGGCCCATCATCACGACATCCTCGACCAGCACCGGGAAATTCCAGTCGACTTCTTCCGATTGCGGCACATAAGCGACGAGGTTCTTGCGCAGCGCCTCTTCGACCGGCATGCCAAGCACGCGAATGTGGCCCCTGGCGAGCCGCACGAAGCCCATGATCGACTTGAAGAGCGTCGACTTGCCGGAACCGTTGACTCCGACCAGCGCGGCGATCGTGCCAGTCGGAATCTCGAAACTCGCGTCCCTCAGGGCCGTATGCCCATTGCGGTAAGTGACGGTCGCATCCTTTACCGTGATCCCCGATCCCGCATCCGAGGATGCGGGACGGACATGATTGCCAAGCAGCACAGTCATTGCGACAACCCATCGGCAAGACCCTTGGCGACAGTATCGGAGGTCACGCGCAAAAGATCGATATAGGTTGGCACCGGGCCGTCGGCTTCGCTCAGCGAGTCGACATAGAGGACGCCGCCATAATGCGCGCCGGTTTCGCGCGCCACCTGCCGGGCCGGTTTATCGGAAACGGTGCTTTCGCTGAAGACGGTTGGAATCTGGTTTTCCTCGACCGCATCGATCACCTTGCGGACCTGCTGCGGCGTGCCCTGCTGGTCGGCGTTGATTGGCCAGAGATAGAGTTCCTTCAGCCCGAAATCGCGTGCGAGATAGGAAAAGGCGCCCTCGCTTGAAACCAGCCAGCGCTTGTCCTCGGGAATTTTTTCGAGGGTGGCGCGGATCGGAGTGATCGTCGCTTCGATCTTCTGCTTATAGGCCTCGGCGTGAGCCTTGTAGGTCTCCGCATTCGCCGGATCATAGTTTGCGAAAGCATCTCGGATATTGTCGACGTAAATCAGGGCGTTCTTCGGCGACATCCAGGCGTGGGGATTGGGCTTGCCTTCGTAGGGGCCTTCCGAGATGCCCATCGGCTCGATGCCGTCGGAGACGACGGTGCCGGGGACATCGTGCAGGTTCTGGAAGAACTTTTCGAACCAGCGCTCCAGATTGAGCCCGTTCCAGAGAATGAGCTGTGCACCTTGTGCCCGCTGGATGTCACCCGGCGTCGGCGCATAGTTGTGGATCTCTGCGCCCGGCTTGGTGATCGATTCCACGATCGCGGCATCACCGGCCACGTTTTTTGCCATGTCGGCAATCACCGTGAAGGTCGTCACCACCTTGAACTTCGAATTGGTCTGTTGGGCGACGGCGGGAAAAGCAACCAGCACGGCCGCGAATGCCACCCCAATAACTCCGGCCAAAACCGACCGTCTTTCCCTATTGAGCATAAATTTCTCCTCTTGCTGCTATTGCGACCGAATTGCAAAAGCCGCGAAGAGCCGAACAAGTTGCGATTCAGAATGATTTGCAAAAATGCTTGACGACCCTTGCTTTGACTATTGTGCAATTAAGAATGAATTGCAACAATGATCCGAACCGGAGGCCGAAAAATGATGACAGCAGGGCCCGATGGGCTGGCTGCGGTCAACCTCAAACAACGCATACAGGGATTTTGCCGTAACGGCGCCTGCTTCGACCAGTTAGGCATTGAGGAGCACACGGCACGCCTTCTGGCGGAGCTGCGCTTTCCTCGATCTACCAAACAGCCAGTACCGGGCTTTCCAGCACCTTGCCCGTCACCACATCGGCAATCCCCCGATCAGTCTGATGCGGGCCGACATTGCAGGCGAGCGTTGCGCCGAAGCAGGCCTTGAAGACCCGATAGGGTGGCTTCCACGCGACGATCTTTTCCATCGCCTTGCGGATGCCGGCAAAGGCCAGGGCCGTGTCCTTCAGCGATGCATCCGTCACCAGACCGGAGAGCGGCAGCGGCAGTATCGCCTCGACCCTACCGTCTTTGACGACCGCCATGCCGCCGCCGGCGGCGATGACGGCGTTGGCGGCGAGCGCCATGTCGCCTGGATTGCCGCCGAAGACGGTGAGGTTGTGACTGTCATGCGAAACGGTGGTACAGAAGGCGCCGCGCCATTCACCCCAGCCGGTGAGGAAGCCGATGCGCGGGATGCCGTCGGTCTTGCCGTGGCGATGGACGACGGCGATCATGGCGCTGCCGGCCGGCGGCACGACGAAACCGTCCCTGACCTCGGTTTCGGCCTCGCCCCATTGCGTGAAGCGCGGGCGGTCGATGGTGGCGATGCGGACGCGCTCGCCCTTCGCCGGAATGCGGAAATCAGTCTCGGTCAGCGGCGGCAGCTTCACCGAATTGACAAGCGGCGCCGTATCGATCTGCTGGACGGCAACCTGCATGCTGCCGTTGCGGGCAACGATGCGGCCGGCTGATATGACGAGCCGCGCCCGGAATTCTGTGAGGTCTTCGAAAAGCACGATGTCGGCGCGGCGGCCGGCGGCGAGGAGGCCGAGATCGGAACGCTTCAGACGTTGTGCGGCGTTGAAGGTCGCGGCACGGATGGCCCATTCCGGCTTCATGCCGTAGCGCACCAGGCGCCTGATGACGTCGTCGAGGCCGCCGCCTTCCTGGAGTTCGTCCGGAAAGACGTCATCGGTGCAGAGCGTGACGGTCGGGGGCAGGTGGCCGAGACCGTTCAGTACCTCGACGAACTCCTGCAGCAGATGGTCGTGAGAGCCGCGCAGCTCGATCGTCAAACCGGCGGAAAGCTTGGCAAGGAGATCGGCGCCGGAGGTAAGTTCGTGATCGGAGGTGATGCCCGATGCCATGAAGGCGTTGAGATCGGCGCCTTCGAGGCCGCGGGCATGGCCGCAGACGAGCTTGCCAGCGGCAAGGCCGGCATTGACGATGGCCGTGATGCGCGGGTCGCCGTCGATGACGCCACGCATATTCATCACTTCGGCGACGCCGCCGACGGCGGAGGAGTGCAGCATCTCGGCGACGACCGCAGCATCGAAATCGGCGCCGGCAAATTCCAGGCCTGGTGCGGAGGGCACGCAGGAGGGCGCGAGAAGGATCATACGCAGCGGCAGGCCGCGCGCCGCCTCGATCGCCCAGCGCACGCCGTCGAGCCCATGGACGTTGCCGAATTCATGCGGATCCCAGACGATCGTGGTCACGCCGCGTGGCAAGACGGCGCTCGCATATTCGGCCGGTGTCACCATCGAACTTTCGATATGCATGTGCGTGTCGATCAGGCCGGGCGTCAGGATACTGCCCGCCGCATCGATAATCTCGACGGCATCCGTTCGGCTTGCCGGGGCATGGACGCTTGATATCAGTGCGCCGACAAGGCCGATATCGGCTTGCCGGATCAGGCCCGTCACCGTATCGATCAGCTGGCCGCCGGTGATCAGCATGTCGAAGGGGGCGTCGCCGCGCGCAGCAGTGACGGCGCGGGCCCGCAAGGCAGGATCGTTGAGATCGGCGGGTTCTTGGCGAGCGGTGACGTTCATTTGCGGGCCTCGTTGACCAGGGCAGCGAGAATGATGACACGCGCCATGTCGGCATCGATGTCGGCGGCGAATTGAGCATTGAAACTCGCATGCGTGGCGCGGGTCTCGACGACGGTGCGACCACGGGTCAAGCTGCCATGCAGCTCGACGTCGATACGGGCAGGGCGGAAGCTGACGATATCGGGAGCGACGAAGGCGACGGCGGCGGAAGGATCGTAGATCGCCATGGCCGGGCGGCCGCGGCTGGTACCGATGCGGATATAACCCGAAAACATATCGGCGATCAGCTCGGCGTTGGCGCCGCCGGCATTGCGCACCGGCTCGGTGTCTTCGGGCCTGGCCAGCACCTTGCGGCAGAGGTCGAGATCGACCATGCGCAGCGGCAGGCCATGGGCGATGACGATCGCAAGCGCCTCGGGATCGGCGAGCGCGTTGAATTCGGCGGAGGCCGTATGGTTGCCGCTGGTGACGCCGCCGCCCATCCAGACGAGTTCGGTGATGCGGGCAGCAAGATCGGGCCGGGCGAGCGCCACGGCGGCGATGTTGGTGAGCGGTCCAAGCGCCAGGATGCGGTGCTGGCCTTGGCGCTCCAGCCAGCGGCAGAGTGCTGCGAAGGCATCGCTTTCGGCAAGGGCAGCCGCCTGCGGCAGGCTTCTGCCGATGGTCGGGATGCCGGTTTCGCCGAGGATCGCCTGAGCGGTTTCGAGCTTGCCGAGCACGGGCATGGCGCGGCCGGTGTGGATGGGGAACGTCCAGCCGAAGGCGCGGGCGGCGCCGGCGGCGTTTATCCTCACCTGCGGCAGCGGCGTATTGCCGAAGATCAGCGATACACCGTCGATCTCGAGTTCCGACTGTCCCACCACCAGAATGGCGGCGATGTCGTCGAATCCCATGTCCGTATCGATCCAGACGCCCATGATTTCACCCGAACCGTTTGAGGCTTGCCGCGCCGGCAACCGGCAGATCGAAGGCGAGCGGGCTGCCGATCTCGTGCGGCGGCAGGCCCGCATCGATCTCGGCCTTGATCGGGCCGAGCGGTGTGTCGAGCAGGTATTCGCGGGTGTTGCCGGCGAAAGACGTGCCGCGCACGGTGCCCTGGAAAGCACCGGAGCCAAGGGTCACCATGCGCGGACGCCAGGCGAGGCCGGCTGCGGCTTCCGGAGCCGGGCCGGAAAGTCCGACCGGCCCATTCGGCGTTGCAAGCTTTCCATCCTTCAGCGCGAAGACATTCTCGAAGCCGACGAAATCGGCGACGAAGGCCGAGGCCGGATTGTTGTAGATTTCCTCCGGCGTGCCGATCTGTTCGATGCCGCCGTTCAGCATCACGACGATGCGGTCGGCAAGCGCCAGGGCTTCCACCTGGTCGTGGGTGACGAAGATCATGGTGACGCCGGTCTCTTTCTGCACGCGCTGCAATTCGGCGCGCATTTCAAGGCGAAGGCGGGCATCGAGATTGGAGAGCGGCTCGTCGAGCAACAGCACCTTCGGCTCCATCACCATCGAGCGAGCGAGCGCCACGCGCTGCTGCTGGCCGCCGGAGAGTTCGGCGGGCTTGCGGCCGGCGAAAGCCGACAGGCCGACCGATTTCAGGCCGGCGCCGACACGGTCGTCGAGATCCGCACCTGAGATACGCTTGAGACGCAAGCCGAAGGCGACGTTCTCATAGACCGTCAGATGAGGGAAGAGGGCGTAGGACTGGAAAACGAGGCCGACGGCACGTTTGTTGGCGGAGACGCGGGTGATATCGGCGCCGTCGAGGCGGATGCGGCCTGAGGCGGGCGTCAGCAGGCCGGCGATGGCGCGCATCGTTGTCGTCTTGCCGCAGCCGGAGGGGCCGAGAAGCGCCACCAGCTCACCTTTGCCGATCGCGAGATCGAGGTCCCGGACCGCGACCGTGTCGCCATAGGCAAGTGTCAGCTTGTCGAGTTGAAGATAGGCATCAGACATAACGCGAGAATCCCAGGAAGCGTTCGGCAAGAAAGACGATGCCGATCGAGAGAAAGGCGAGAAGGGCGGAGAGCGCCGCGATGGAAGGATCGTAGGTGGTTTCCATGTAACCCAGCATGTCGATCGGCAGCGTGCGGACGCCGGGACCGGACAGGAAGAGCGAGACGGGCACCTGATTGAAGCTGGTGACGAAACCGAGGATGAAGGCGGCAAGGATGCCGCCGCGGATATTCGGCATCACCACGCGGAAGAAGGCGCCGAGCCGCGAGGAACCGAGCAGGACGGCGGCCTCCTCGATGTCCGAGCGCAGATTGTCGAGGCTCGCCGAGACGACGCGCACGGCATAGGGCAGCACCAGGGCCGTATGGGCGAAGAAGAGCGCGAGCGTGATGTTGAAGCCGAAGGGCACGACGAGATAACGCAGCAGCGCCAGACCGACGATGATGCCGGGCACGATGATCGGCAGCGAGACGATGGTGCGGACGGTCTCGGCCGCGGGCAGCTTGTAGCGGGAGAGGGCGTAGGCGGCCGGGATGCCGAGGAGGAGGGCTGCGAGCGTTCCGAAGACGGCGAGGAACATCGACATGGCGAAGCTGTCGCGGAAGCTCTCGATGGTGAACACCTTCATCACCCAACGCGGCGACAGGCCCTGCGGCGGGAAGGCCAGCGTATCGCCTGATGATAGCGAAGCGGCGATGATGATCAGGAACGGGCCGATCAGGAAGACCAGCAGCAGGAAAAGCACGAGAGGCGAAAACAGACGCAGCGTCATCGGCGGTTCCTCGCCGTCGCAAGGCGTTTCAGCAGAATGTTGGCGGCAAAGCTCATGACGATCAGGATGAAGGCGATGACGCTTGCCGAAACGAAATTATTGGCGACGGAAACCTGCTGGTACATCAGCGTTTCCAGCATCAGCACCTTGGAGCCGCCAAGCACGGCGGGGGTGATATAGGCGGTCAGCGATCCGGTGAAGACAAGCGTGCCGCCGACGACGAGGCCTTCCCTGGTGAGCGGCAGGATGACTTTCCAGAAGACCTGGAACCAGTTGGCGCCGAGCACGCGGGCAGCCGGAATCGCATCCTTCGGCATGTTTTCGAGCGCGCTGATCAGCGATAGGATCATCAGCGGCAGGAAGAGCTGCAGGAGGCCGATGAAGACCGCGGTCTCGGTGAACAGCAGCCGCAGCGGCTCGGCGCTGAGACCCAGGCCTGTTATCGCCTGGTTGACCATGCCGGTGCGGCCGAGAATGACGATCCAGGCATAGGTGCGCGCCACCGGGGAGATCATCAGCGGCAGGGTCACGAGGCCGATCATCCGGCCCTTGCCTTTCGCCGGCAGGTTGACGATGGCAAAGGCTGCGGCATAACCGATGATCGCGGAAACGGCGGTGACTTCGAACCCGAGCCGGAACGTGCGCAGGAAAACGGTGCGGTTCAACGTCCCTGAGAAGAAATCGGTATAGGCCGACAGGCTCCAGCTGCTGCCGGCGCGGAAGCCCTCCGACAAGAGGATCGCAACGGGCAACAGAAAGACCACGGTGGCAAAGATGGCTGCCGGCAAGGCGAGTGCCAGGGCTTCTGCGCGGTTCTGGAACATGAGGCGCCTTTCGAGCGGACAAGAGGAAGGCCTCGGCAGAGGCGCCGGGGCCAGTTTTCACGCGGGCCTTACTGGCCGACCTTCTCGTTCCACGTCTTCAGCCAGCCGGCGCGATTGTCGAGGGCAACGGCTGAGGGGATCAGCTTGAGGCTCTTGGCCGTTTCCTCGCCATAGGTGAGGTTGTTGACGGCGGCTTCGGAAAGCTTGACCTCGCTGTTTGCCGGACTGTCGATCAGCTTTTCGGCGAGTTTGGTCTGGATGTCGGTCGAGAGCCAGAAGTCCATGAACTGCAAAGCGAGATCCTGGTTCTTCGAGCCCTTGGTCAGAACCAGCACGTTCATACCGCCGGTCTGCCCCTCCTTCGGCGTTGCCCAGGCGACCGGGACGTCGAGTTTGGTGAAGCCGGCCCAGGAGAAACGGCCGATCGGCGCTGCCCAGATCTCTTCCTGTTGCATCAGTTGCACCAGCTGCGAGGACTTTTCGTAGAAGGTGACGATGTCGTCCTTCTTCTCGCCCAGCGCTTCGATCGGTCCCTTCAGATCCGGCGTGTCCTTGCCGAGCGCCAGGCCGAGCATATAGAGCGCCGGCGGGCCTTGGTTGGTTGTCACGTTCGGAAAGGCGACGTGGCCGACATATTCCGGCTTCAAGAGATCGGCCCAGGAGTCGATCTTCATCTTGTCGGAGCGATAGGCAATCGAAGTGGCGTAGAAGGTGTAACCGACGCTCATGCCGTCGCCGTTCGGATTCTTGGCGACCTCGTAGAGCTTGGCGAAATCGGCGAGTTTCGCGGTATCGATCTTGTCGATCAGGCCGGCGCGGGACGCGGCCAGCGCATCGGCCATGGAAACGGCGGCGAGATCGACGACGGGGTTGGCCTTGTTCGCCTCCATCTTGGCCAGGCGCTCGACGCTGTTGCCGGTCTCTACCACGAGCTTGCAGCCGCATTGGGCTTCGAACGGATCGTAGACCAGCGTCTTGAAATCGTCCTGCGCAAAGGCATAGACGGAAATCGTCAGCGTCCGTTCTGCTGCGCCTGCGGCGAGCGGGAAAAGGGCGGCGAATGCTGCCGAGGCAATGAGAGCTCTTCTCATCTTACATGTTCTCCATCTCTGAGGTTTTTGGTGCCGGGTTCGCAGGCCCGGATGATTGGCGGACGATCAGCTGCATGGCAACGCGTTCGATCTCCGCGGTAACGAGCATGCCCTCCCGGGTGCGGTTTTTTCTTATGGTTTCGGCCAGCGCCGATACCGCGATGCCGGCAATCCTATCCATGTCCATCCGGACCGTCGTCAGCGACGGCGTGACAACAGGCGACCAGATGAGGTCATCGAAGCCGGTGACGCTGACGTCAGTGGGAATGTTGATACCCGCCTGCTGCAACTCCGTCAGCGCGCGCAGCGCCTGCAGGTCGGAGAGGGCTGCGAAGGCGGTGAAACCCTGCCTGGCTTTTTCGGCGAGGCCGAGCGGGCAGCCGCTGCCGTTCTCCTGCTCCAGCCTGTCGATCCACAGCGTTTCCGAATGCATGCCCGGGCGCATGCCGGAGCGGATGCCGCCGGCGCGGTCGTTCTGGACGTTGGATTCCCGATTGTTGCCGATGATGAGGATACGGCGATGGCCAAGGCTCGCGAGATGGCCGGCGATTTCGCGGCCGCCCTGCGAATGGTCGGCGGCGACGGTGTTTCCGGACGTCGAGGGAGTGTCGATGACGGCGACCGGACAGGCGGCAGACGAAATGCGGGTGGCGCGGCGGGGAATGATGACCATGCCGTCGACGCCGCGCTCGACCAGCCGGTTGATCGCCTCGGTCTGGGCGGCGGCATCACCGCGGGAATCGGCGATCAGCACGCCGTAACCTGCGGCGGAGGCAGCGAATTCGATCGCCTGCGCGATCTTCGGGAACAGCGGATTGGCGATATCGGGCAGCACCAGGCCGAGGACGCCACTGCGGCCGGTCCGCAGCGCCCGCCCTGCCTGGCTCGGGACGTAACCGAGCTCGGCTGCATGCTCACGGATCCTTTCGACCAGTTGGCCGGAAACCCGGCCCTTGCCGGAAAGCGCATTGGAGACCGTGGCGACGGAGACGCCGAGCGACGTCGCTATCCTGCTGAGGTTCGGTCCCGGGCGCGAAGTTGCCATGATCGACGATCACTCTGATTAATCGTTTAATCAGAGTGATAGCTCAGCTTTTCCCGCCTGTCGAATCCGAATTCATCTTATGCGCAATTATTCGGTTACGGCACGCTGCGGATAAGAAAAAGCCCCGCGAGACGATCGCGAGGCTTTGTACTTTCAGATCGATTGAAGCAGCTGTCAGCCCTTGACAGCCACAATCTTTACCGCCGGTGCGGTGGTCTTGCCGCCGGGGGCGAAGCCGCCGCCGACTGCGATGTTCAGCGACACGTAGTCCTTGGCCATCTGCTGGACGGCTGCGGCAAGGCTTGCCTGGGCAAGCGAAACCTGGCGCTGGGCGTCGAGAACGTCAAGCAGCGAAGAGGCGCCGTCCTTGTAGGATGCTGTGGAAAGCTCGAGCGTTTCCTGCGTGGTCTTCACTTGGGCCTGAAGTGCTGCGACCGTGCGGGCGTCACGCCGGACGGCGGCAAGCGCATTTTCGACCTGTTCGACGGCGGACAGCACCGTCGACTTCCAGTTGAGATAGGCGGTGGCAGCGTTGGACTCTGCCGACTTGACGTTGGCGCGAAGACGGCCACCATCGAAGATCGGCAGGTTGAGGCTCGGACCGAAGGACCAGCCGGTCAGGCCGCCATGGACGCCGCGCTGGTTGATGTAGGACGGCGAGATCGAGCCGCTGAGCGAGATGCTCGGATAAAGCTGCGCCTGAGCAACACCGATATTGGCGGTTGCGGCGGCGAGATCACGCTCCGCTACGCGGATGTCGGGACGGTTGCGGATCAAATCTGCCGGAATGCCGGAGTTGATGCCGCCGCGGAATACCGGCTGGCCACGGCCCTTCAGCAATTCATCGACGAGAGCCGAGGCCGGCAGGCCGAGCAGCGTGGCGATGTGATGGGCCGATATGCGGATGTTGGTTTCGAGGCCGGGAATTTCAGCGAGCGTCGACTGGACGAGGCCTTCGGCCTGAACGACGTCGAGACGCGAGGCGGCGCCGGCTTCGAGCTGGAACTTGGTCAGCTCGAAGGTTTCCCGGCGAGACTTCAGGTTGGCGTTCGAAAGCGCCAGGCGCTGCTGATAATAGCGAACGTCGATATAGCTCGAGACGAGATCCTGCACGAGGGTCAGCTTGGCGACATCAGCGGATGCGTAGGCGGAATCGAGCGAAGCGAGCGCGCTCTCGGTGCTGCGCTTGTAGAGGCCGAAGAGATCGAGCAGCCAGCTCAGTTGGACGTCGCCGGCGCTGGTGTTGCGCGTGTCGAACTGCGTGCGCAATTCGCCCTTCTGGCCGCTGACGGTGTGCGAGGCGCCGACGTTCAGGTTCGGAAGGCCGCCCGCACCGGCGGTGGTGACGTTGGCGGAGGCCGCATTGATGCGTTCGATCGCCTGTTGGACGGTCAGATTCTGATCGAGGCCGGCCTGGACATAGCCATTCAGTTTGGGGTCGTTGAAGGCGGTCCACCAGGATGCGGTAGCAACGTCGCCTACACTCTTGGTTCCACCCTCTCCGAATTTGGCGGGCAGCGGCATTTCAGGAGGAGCATGATCCGGGCCCACAACGCAGCCCGACAACAATAACAATAATGCCGGTGTGGCAAAACGAAGAGATACCATTCATTTCATCCTGTACTCGAGCAAGTCAATTCTTGTCCGACGCTTCATGCTTCACTATCGCCGCCGCGCCTCGTCATACCAAAAAAACACACCGAAGCAGTCGGGCGCAATGTAGCAACGGGAACTGCATTATCACAGTGCATTTATATCACAGTCCTGCCGCATTTTTGGCGCGTGTGGCAAAGATGCGTCGAATGACGACGAAAAACGACGGAACGAAGAAAATTCCGAGCAGCGTTGCCGCCAGCATGCCGCCGAGAACGCCGATACCGATGGCATTCTGCGCCGCCGAGCCCGCGCCTGTCGCGATCGCCAGCGGCACGACGCCGAGAATGAAAGCAAGCGAGGTCATGATGATCGGTCGCAGCCGCAATCTCGCCGCTTCCAATGTCGCCTCGTAGAGTCCCATGCCGCTTTCCATGCGGTCCTTGGCGAATTCGACAATCAGAATGGCGTTCTTCGCCGCCAGCCCGATGGTTGTGAGCAAGCCGACCTTGAAATAGACGTCGTTTGACTGGCCGAAGACGGTTGCCGCTGTCAGCGCCCCGAGGATGCCGACCGGCACCGCCATGATTACCGAGAAGGGGATCGACCAGCTTTCGTAAAGCGCTGCCAAGCAGAGGAAGACGACCAGCACCGAGATCGCGTAGAGCATCGGCGCCTGCGAACCGGAGAGCCGCTCCTGATAGGAGATGCCCTGCCAGGCGACCGTATAACCGCCGCCGAGCTCATTGGTCAGTGCTTCCATTTCGTTCATCGCATCGCCGGAGGAAACTCCGGGTGCGGAAGCGCCGTCGAGCGGAATGGCGCTGACGGCGTTGAAGCGGGCAAGCGAGGGCGCGCCCTTTACCCACTCCGTGCGGGTAAAGGCGGAGAAGGGGACCATTTCGCCGTCATTGTTGCGGGCGTACCAATGGTTGAGATCGCTCGGCTGCATGCGGAAGGGCGCATCGCCCTCGACGTAGACCGGCTTGATCTCGCCGTTCAGCGTGAAGTCGTTGACGTCGCGGCCGGTGAAGATGATCGACAGCATCGAATTGACCGAGGCGATGTCGACGCCCATGGCGCCGATCTTCTCCTGATCGAGCACGATGCGCATCTGCGGCTCGACTTCCTTGTTGCTGCTGCGCAGCGCCACGATCTTGCCCGAGCCATTGCCCATCTGGATCAGCCGCTTGGAGGCGGCCGTCAGGGCGTCGTTGCCGTGGCCGCCGGTGTCGACGAGATACATGGAGAAGCCGCTCGACACGCCGAGACCCTGGATCGCCGGCGGCAGGAGCGCGAAGACCTGCGCCTCGCGGATCGCAAAGAAATTGCCAAGCGCACGGTTGACGACCGACTGGGCGCTCAGCGTCGGATCGGTGCGCAGCGAGAAATCCTTGAGCTTGGTGAAGACAATGGCGCTGTTCTGGCCGGAACCGCTGAAGCCGAAGCCGAGCGCGCCGAACACGGATTCGACGGCGTCCTTCTCGTTTTCACGATAGTATTTCTCGACCTTTTCGACGACTGCCTGGGTCTGCTGCGTGGTCGAGCCCGGCGGTGTGGTGACGATGGTCAGCAGCACCCCCTGGTCTTCCTGCGGCAGGAAGGAGCTCGGCAGGCGGGTGAAGAGATAGGCGCAGCCGGCGCCGACCAGAAGGAAGACCAGCATGACGCGGATCGGCCGCTTCAACAGATAGCCGATGGCGCTGATGTAGCCGTTGGTCGAGCGCGTGAAGTTGCGGTTGAACCAGTCGCCGACGCGGTGCTTCCTATGTTCGCCGATCGGCTTCAGCATCGTGGCGCAAAGTGCGGGCGTCAGCACGAGGGCGACGAGCGCCGACAGCAGCATGGCCGAGACGATGGTGATCGAGAACTGCCGATAGATGATGCCGGTCGAACCACCGAAGAAGGCCATCGGAATGAAGACGGCGGTGAGGACGAGTGCGATGCCGACGATGGCGCCGGTGATCTCGCCCATCGATTTTTCCGTCGCTTCGAGCGGTGAAAGCTTTTCTTCGGACATGATGCGTTCGACGTTTTCGACGACGACGATGGCGTCATCGACGAGAAGGCCGATCGCCAGCACCATGGCGAACATGGTCAAGGTATTGATCGAATAGCCGGTGACCGCGAGCACTCCGAAGGTGCCGAGCAGCACCACGGGAACGGCAATCGTCGGGATCAGCGTCGCACGGAGATTCTGCAGGAAGACGAGCAGCACCACGAAGACGAGCACGATCGCCTCGATCAGCGTGTGCACGACCTTCTCGATCGACAGTTCCACGAAGGGCGTGGTGTCGTAGGGATAGGTGATCTCGACACCTGCCGGCAGGCCGCGGCCGATAACCTCGAGCGCGGAGCGCACGCGGGCGGCTGTATCGATGGCGTTGGCGCCGATTGCAAGGTTGACGGCAAAACCGGTCGACGGCTGGCCGTTATATCGCGAACCGCCGCCGTAGCTTTCCTGGCCGATCTCGATGCGCGAGACGTCGCTCAGGCGCACCGTCGCGCCGTCCTTTTCGACCTTCAGGATGATGTGCTCGAAATCGGCGACGGTGGTCAGCTGACTTTGGGCAGTGATGGTGACGTTGATCTGCTGGCCGGGAATGGCCGGCTGGGCACCGAGCGAACCGACGGAGACCTGGGTGTTCTGCGCCTGGATGGCTGACGTCACGTCGCTCGGCGTCAACTGGTATTTCAAGAGCTTGAACGGATCGAGCCAGACGCGCATGGCGTAACCCGAACCGAAGACGTTGATGCTGCCGACGCCTTCCAGGCGCTGGATCTGATCCTCGATCGAGGTCGACATGATATTGCCGAGGTCGACAGAGTTGCGTTTGCCGTCGGTCGAAACGAGCGAGCCGACGAGAAGGATGCTCGAGGTCGAGCGGGTGACGCTGATGCCGGCATCGATGACGTCGCTTGGAAGCTGCGATTGAACCAGCTGCAGCTTGTTCTGCACCTGCACCTGGGCGATATCGGGGTCGGCGCTCGTCCCGAAGGTGAGCTGGATGCTGGCCGAACCCGTCGCTGAGGTCGAGGTCATGTAGGTGAGGTCGTCGAGGCCGGTCATGCCATCCTCGATGATCGTCGTCACCGATTTCTCGACAGTCTCGGCGCTGGCACCGCGATAGGTGGCGTTGATGCGAACCGTCGTCGGGGCGATGTCGGGATATTGCGAGATCGACAGCGTGAAGATCGCCAGCAGGCCGGCGAGCATGATTGTGATCGCAATGACCCAAGCGAAAATCGGACGTCGGATGAAAAACTTGGCCATCGGTTGTTCCTGTGCGGCTGAGACGGTGACGATGCGGGCCTGCGGCGATTACTTCGCTGCGGGCTTCTCAGCATCACCGGCCGCGGGCTGCTCGGCAGGCACGACCACGCCGGTGTCGTTGATCTTCATCGGGACCGGCTTCACCGGCATGCCTGAGGTGATCGATTGCAGGCCGGTGACGATCAGCTGATCGCCGGGCTTGATGCCTTCGGTCACGAGCCAGGAATTGTTGGACGGCGAGCTGTTCTCGAAGGCGCGGGTTTCGACCTTGCCGTCGGCGGAAATGAACTGTGCCGTCAGCCGGCCGTTGGCGTCACGGCTCGTCGCCAGCTGCGGCAGCGCATAACCGGCCTCGGCGCCGAGCTCGACGGTTGCGCGGACATACATGCCGGGCAGCACGATACGGTCGGGATTGGGAAAGAGCACACGGATGATGAAGGTGCCGGTCGTCTCGCTGACTACCTGCTTCGACATGTCGAGCTTGCCCTGCTGGTTGTATTCCTTGCCGTTTTCCAGGATCAGGTGGAAGACGACATTGGCTTCGCCCTTGATGTCGCCGGCGGCCATCGCATCGCGCAGCTTCAAGAGGTTGGTGCTCGATTCCGTCAGCGAGATGTAGATCGGATCGAGCTGGCGGATCGTCGTCAGCGCCGTCGTCTGGTTGGCAGAGACGACATTGCCGACATTAACGGCCGTCTGGTCGATGATGCCATCGAAAGGCGCGACGATCCTGGTATGGTCGAGATCGATCTGTGCGGCGGAAAGCGCGGCTTTCGCCGACTCGACTTCGGCCTTGGCCTGCAGCAGCGTCGTCTTGGCCGTCTCGAATTCGATCTGGGTGGCGCCACTGCCGACGAGGCGCTGGTAGCGGTCGAGATTGCTTTCAGCGCTCGGCACGCTCGCCTGCGCCTTGGAGATCGCCGCCTTGGCCTGCTCGACGGCGGCGATATAGGGTGCATCCTCGATCTGGTAGAGAAGGTCGCCCTTCTTGATCTCGCCGCCGTCCTTAAAGGCAATCTCGCGGATCAGGCCGCTGACCTGAGGCCGGATATCGGCTGTCTGAAATGTCTCGGCGCGGCCGGGCAGGATCGTGGTGATCGGGAAGGTACCCTTCGCCAGTGTGACTACGCCGACGGGGGCAGCCTGCTGCGCCGCCCCTTCACCCGCATTGCCGGCGGGCTTGGAGCCACTGTCGCTGCAGGCGGCGAGAAGGGCTGCGAATGCCAGGGCCGAGGAGATGAGGAGGGCACGCAGTATCATGCTGAATTCCTGTGCGGTGGCAATCGCCGTTCAATCCACGAGCTCGGGCCTGCGGGCTCGGCTTGATCGAGCGCAGGCTTATATAAGCGTCAGGATTGGGTTGGCTTCAAATGCCGTTATCCGAATTTAAGAAAAGCTTTACGAAGTGACGTAATTCAGCAATCATCACTTAGCAAGCGCTATTTTGCAGTGCGGCATCGACGAAACACACGATTTTTTCGGCACGGTGCACAAGGGTCTCCTTGTCGTCGCGAGCGATCAGGACAGGGTGCAGCACGCAGGCCAGGAGGTCTGCAACGGTATGCGCCGCGCTCTCGGGATCGCGGCAATGATAACGTCCCTCCGCCATGCCCTCGCGGATGATCTCGCCGAGCTTCGCCTCGATGCGGGCGCGATAACGATTGCCGGCCTCGAGTTTGGCTTCGATCGTCGAAAGCACCATTTCGAAGATGTAAGGGTTCTTCTGGATGTCCTGCAGGTGGCTTTCCAGCAGGCGCAGGATGAAGCGGAGCAATTGTTCCTTTTGCGGCAGCTTCTCGTCGAAGGCGGCGAAGCGCTCGGCGGCATCATCGAGATGGCGTCCGGCGATCGCATCGACCAGCGCGACCTTGGAACGGAAATGCTTGAAGACATTGGCGGGCGACATGTGCAGCGCGCCGGCGATATCGGCGATCGATACCGCGACGAAGCCACGCTCGCGAAACAGCATCTCCGCCATGGAGAGAATGTCTTCCCGCGTTTCCTCGGCCTTGCGTCTTGGCCTTCTTACCATCTGTTCCCCGCCGGGCTGAGCCCGATACCCCTTTTTTTCGATGCTAGCGCATAACTCCGAAAATCGGAATCGATTTTCGGAAAGGATTATGCGCCAATTCAAAGTGATAGCGCGTTCTTAGCCCGTCCTCTTGGACGCGCGCCTCCAGCGCGATTGGGCGAAATGCCGCAAGCCGATGAACGGCCCGGCGGCTTCGCGTGCCGCCATTTCAAGGGAAATAGCGGGCGAGGTTGTTTCGGACGCGGGCAAGCGGCGTCTCGCCGCTGTCATCGGGGACAAAGCGCTCGCCGGTGATCGCCTCGTAGGCTTTGATGTAGACGGACGAGGTCTGCTCGATCAGTTCGGCGGGGATTTCCGGGATCTCGTCCTTATAGGGGTCGCAGCGCTCCGCCACCCAGGCGCGGACGAAATCCTTGTCGAAACTTTCCGGACGCTTTCCGGCGGCAAAGCTTGCCGGATAACTTTCGGTCAGCCAGTAGCGGCTGCTGTCCGGCGTGTGGATCTCGTCGGCGAGGATAATGTTGCCGTCACCATCGGTACCGAACTCGTATTTGGTATCGACCAGGATTAGGCCGTTTTTCGCCGCCATCTCCTGGCCGCGGGCAAAGATGGCGAGCGCATATGTCGACAGCGTCTGCCATTGCTCTTTTGTGAGAAGGCCGCGTGTGACGATTTCGGTGGGTGTCAGCGGCTCATCGTGGCCGCCGTCGAATTCCTTGCTGGTCGGCGTGATGACGGGTTCCGGCAGGATCTGGTTGTCGCGCATGCCATCGGGCAGACGCATGCCATACATCTCGCGTTCGCCCTTTTTATAAAGCGTCAGGATCGAGGTACCGGTGGTGCCGGCGAGATAACCGCGCACGACGATCTCGACCGGCAGGATGTCGAGCCGCTTGCCGATAACGACATTCGGATCGGGATAGTCGAGAACGTGGTTCGGGCAGATGTCCTTCGTCGCCTCGAACCAGTAGCGCGCCGTCTGCGTCAATACTTCACCCTTATAGGGGATGCAGGTGAGGATGCGGTCGAAAGCGCTCAGCCGGTCGGTGCTGATAATGATGCGGCGTCCGTCCGGAAGATCGTAATTCTCGCGCACCTTGCCGCGATAATAGTTCGGCAATTCCGGGAAATGGGCTTCGGAGAGAATTCGCACGGCGCTCGACTGTCCTTAATTATTGGGTGAAGACTTCCTGCTCTAGTTTCATTGCTGGGGAAGTCAAGCCGGCCGGGTATCGCATCACAGCCAGAACAGACCGGTAAGAAGCAGGGCGAGGCCGTAACTTGCGACGGCAAGCGGCCAGCCGGCGCGCAGGAAATCGCTGAAGCGGTAGCCGCCGATGCCCATTGCCAGCGTGTTGTTGTGATGGCCGAAGGGCGTCAGGAAATCCAGGGAGGCGCCGGCGGCCACCGCAATCAGATAGGCGTCCGGCGCATGCCTGCCGGCTCTTGCGAATTCCAGTGCGATCGGGGTCAGGACGATTGCGACCGTCGCGTTGTTGACAAAAGGCGTCAATGCCATGGCGAGGAAGAGGATGAGGGCGATGCCGAAGAGCGGATGGGTGATCGGCACGACGAGGCTGAGCCAGCCGGCAATGGTTTCGGCCGCTCCGGTGCTCGCCACCGCTTGGCCAATCGGGATCATCGCCGCCAGCATGATGATGATCGGCCAGTTGAGATCGGCCATCGCCTGACGGATGTTGAGGTGATTGAGCAGAGCGAGCACGAGCACGACGCCGGCAAAAGCGACGTCGGGACGCAGGCCGGCCGCCGAGGCGGCGACGCCGCAGGCAAAGAGCGCGAAGGGCCGCCAGGATAGGAGCGCCGGTTCGCTCGGTGCTGTCGAGGCGAGCGGCAGGCACTCGCTTTCCTCCAACGCTTCGCCGATTGCAATGCGCGGCCCCTCCAGCGTCAATATATCGCCGATCGACAATTGCAGGTCGAGGAAGCGGCCTTCGATGCGTGGCGCGCGCATGGAAAGGGCGGTGACCGCGATGCCGCGATGGTGGAAGACTTCCAGCGAACGGACGCGCGAACCGACCAACGTGCTCTCCGGCATGACGACGGCTTCGACACGGGTGAAATCCGGCTGCAGGCCATGCGGATGGGCATCGGCGATCAGCGCCTGCGTGGCGGCAAGGCCGGCAAAGACCGCATCGGCGCCTTCGGCAAGCAGCACATCGCCGGGTTCGATCACCGACTGGTCGAGCGGACCGAAGACGAAATTGTCGCCGCGGATCAGCGCGTGGGGCTTGATGCCGAAACGCACCGGGCAATCGGAAAGCCGCACGCCGATCAGCGGCGAGACATCAGGGATGCGACGCTCGACGACGATGCGGCGCGCGGTCGGGGAGATGGTTGCCGGTGTTTCGTCGGGTTCCGGAAACAGGCGCTGCACGCGAAAGGCGATGAGCAGAATGCCGGCAATGGCGACCGGCAGGCCGACATAGGCGAAATCGAAGAAGCGAAAGCCGGTTCCGGTCGTCTTGGCGAGCGCATCGCTGACGAGCAGGTTGGCCGGCGTGCCGATCAGCGAAACGAGGCCGCCGAGCAGGGCCGCGAACGAGACCGGCATGACGAGCTGGCGGCGGGGGATCGTCAGGACCGTGCCGAGGCGTAGCGCGACCGGCAAGGTGATCGCAAAGGCGCCGATATTGTTCATGAAGATGGACATGAAGCCGGCAAGCGAGGAAGTGCCGGCGATGACCTTGAAGCCTGAAGGTCTTGCGGCCGCAAAACGGGCGGCGAGACTGTCGAACAGCTTGGCGCGCGCCAGCACCTGGACGATCAGCAAGATCTCGACGACGGTGATGACGACGGGACTGGCAAAGCCCGTGAAGATCTGATCGGCGGGATAAAGGCCGAGCGCATAACCGCCGAGCAAGCCGGCGATCGAGACCACCTCGATGCGGATGCGATCGAGCGAGAAGAGAATGAGCATCGCCAGCAGAAGGATCAGCAGGGATGCTTGCTCGAACGACATGGGCGGGTCCGTTGTTTCATCGATCAGGCGGGACTGTAATCGTTCCTCATGCGCTGTACAGAGGTGCCTTCAGGCAAAGATTGAACAATCCTCATATCTCGCGTCAGGCTGGTGGCGCCTGCCACCGGCCTCTGGCGTTCCGCTGCAGAATAGGGGTTGCGAAGACGCCGATGGTGCGCGCGCTCCATTGCGGCCCGGCGGCTGCGAGGCTTTCGCGCCAGCGCTCCGATTGCAGCATGGCCGCACCGATGACGACGGGTTCGATGCCGCAGCCTGTCAGCAGATGAAGACCCGCGACGATCGAGGCGCCGCTGGAAATGACGTCATCGATGAGTGCGACGCGTCGTCTCTGAAGCAGCGGCAGCATGCGGGGATCGATATAGAGACGTTTCTGCTGTGTCGGCGTGGTGATCGAAGACAGGGCGACGGAGAGTTCGTCGCGATACCAGAATTTACGCGAGGTGCCGAGCGGAACGTAGCGGCTATGGCCGAGCTTCTGCGCCACGGCGGCGGCCAGCGTCAGGCCGAGCGTCGGCAGGCCGGCGACGACATCGATGCGCATGGGCCTGATCTTCTCGGCAAGGCTTTCAGCGAGCGCATCGAGCACGGCAAAGCTCGCCTGGTTGACGATCAGCGAGGCGAGGGCGTGGTCGCCATCCGCCAGCTCACGTATGGGCAGGCGAAGCTGGCGGCCGTCTTCGAGCGTGGCGACATAGAAGGAGGTGACTTCCCCATCGCCGGCAAAGGTGCCGGGCGGGTGAAGTTCCTGCCAGAAGTCGTGCGGCGCCATCTCCGTCACAGCAATCAATTGCGTCTCATCCTCTCCATGCCGGTTTTCCGGCGCAGTGCCTGCAATTCGGGTTCGGTCAGCGCACGCACGGCGCCTTTCGGCAGTTCGCCAAGTTCGAGCCCGCCGATTGCAACGCGCACGAGACGCAAGCATTCGGTGCCGAGCGCCTCCAGCATGCGGCGGATCTGGCGGTTGCGGCCCTCGTCGAGCTCGACCTCGATCCATGAATTCCTATCACCCTGGCGCAGGCGCCGCGCGGCGGTTGCCGTCAGCAACTCGCCGTCATGGCGGATGCCCGATGTCATGGCGGTAATGTCCTCGTCGTCCATGATGCGGTCGATCTGGACATGATAGGTCTTCGTCACATGGGTGACCGGATCGAGCAGGATCTGGGCGAATTCGGTGTCGTTGGTAAAAAGCAGCAGGCCTTCGCTGGCCTTGTCGAGCCGGCCGACCGGAGAGAGATGCGGGATGTCGAAGTCCCTGAGGCAATCATAGACCGTCGGCCTGCCTTCGGGATCGTGGCGGGTGGTGACGAGACCGCGGGGCTTGTTGAGCATCAGATAGATTTTCGCTTCGGCAGCGATGACGAGGCCGTCGATGCTGATGCTTGCCGTGGCAAGGTCGACCCATGCGGACGTATCGCTGATGGTTCGGCCGTCAACTGCAACACGATTTTCGGCGATCAGGCGCTCGGCCTGCGTGCGGGAGCAATAACCGAGCTTGGAAAGGGCACGTGGAAGGGTGACCCGCTTGGCCGCGGCGTTATCGGTGGGCTTTGTCCGTTCACGCGTCTTGTGCGGTGGGCGCCGCTCCCTCATCTGCCATCCTTATCCTGCTTTTGATGCCGTTTTCTTGGCATGAACGACAGAAGGATGCCAGCAGAGTGAATAAAAAATGAGGGGAATAACAGGCGCTGCAAAAAGGGCTCAGCGCTTTGGACAAAGCACTGTCGCGGCTTTGTTAGGGTGGCACTGCCTCAGCGGCAGACCATGAAGCCGGCCAGTTCCTTGCGGCTGATGACGATACCGGCGGCGGCCTTGACCGGGTCCGGATGGGTGTAGGACAGACTAGGCATTTCCGGCAGATCGAGTGCCTGGCGCATATTCATGATGCCGACCGCATAGCGGCCATTGGCGCTGTCGACACTGACTTCGATAATGCAGTTGGCCCTCTTGTTTTCCATGGTAGTCCTCCCTTCGTTTTTTATGTTCCCATAGCTGGCATTAAAAATTGGTTTTTCTAAGACATAAGCATTTACGCACCCTGCCGAAAAACGGATCGGCGGGTGCGCAAAAACTGGTTTATGGGTGGATATGGCGTGTTCAGCGCCACCAATGGCGAGGCTGCGGCTGCGAACTGCCGGAAAGCAGGTATCCGGCAAGAAAGCCAATGGCACCTGCAAGCACCAGGGCAGTGGTCGTTGCGGTCGGATGCTCGCGGGCGGCGTCGGCAGCAGCCACACCTTCGGCCCGGATCTGGGCGACGGCGTTCTTTGCCCGGGGCAGGGCTTCGTCATAAACCTTGCCGGCGCGGCCGCGCACTTCGTAATAGGCTTCGGCGCCCTGAGCGGAAATCATCTTCTGCAGGCGCGAGACTTCCTGTTGGAGTGCGGCGATGTCCTTGCTGACGGATGCTCTGATATCATCGGTATTGGCAGCCATGTCGGTCTCCTTCCTTCAATGGGAAAGACAACACCCAACTCGGTGATAGGTTCCGAAATCTCAGCCGCTGATTTGTGACGGAAATTTAAAGCTCGCCGGTCGGAGGCGCTTTAATCCTCCGTTAACCATAATTTCGCGCAAGATCCTGTTTTCTCGCTATCTTTCGGTCGTTGAGAACGACGTTCGGATGGATTTTTGACCAGCCGGTAAAGGAATTTTCAGGAATCCGTCCCGAAAGGGCGCCCTGTGGATAATATCGACCGGCAAAAATGCCAGCCGAATCAACCTGTTACAAAAATGTCAAAAAACTTTGGTTGGGTGTGTTGACTGTTTCGGTGGGTTAGTTCTATAAGCCCCCTCACTGAACGAGGGCGGCGGCGCTGCTGGCGACGAAGTCTTTCGTTCTGGTGAAACTCAAGCGGATTGGCGATTGC
>NZ_JABFCQ010000010.1:0-117914 GCF_013087625.1 Rhizobium changzhiense | reverse complement strand
AATGTACTCTCCATGGAGAAACTCCCGTTGCTCGTCCATGGAAAGGCGATCACAGATTAGAGCGGCATCGACAACGTGGGAGCGGGACACCGGTTACAGCGAAAGTGAGTTACAGAGCGTAAGATCAAACATCTTGAATGCACAATCAGCCAGAAACATTGATCTGATCAAAAGACGGCAGCAAGCCGCAGAAACCTTGTGGTCTGCAACCCTATTTCAGCGAAGCTACAGCATGTCCACCATGTTCGCCCAGGTGGCTCGCATGGACGCCATTAGCGATTTGATGGAGCGCGGCGGTCGTGAGGCTGATGGCGTGAGGGACATGGCCAAGATGCTATGGGACGGTCAAAACCCCGAAAGCCTTAGCAAGAATCCATTGTCATCGGTCGGCTCGGAGCGGCTCTTCGTACCCCCGCGAGCTTGGCTTGCTTATCAGGCGATTGCCAGCTTGTCCGCGCGGTCGTCCATGGTGCTGGCAGTAATTAAGTCGGGTATGTCCCCAAAAAATCTAATGAAGGATCACACTGACATAAATGCCATGGTGCAAGAAGTGTTGCCTCATCAACGAGGGTATATCGAGAAAAGCCCGGATCACGCTTCGTATTGGCTGACCGGGCAGCTTGAGGAAGTGATCTTCTTCGAGTTGATGAAGTCAATAGCCGGTGACGATTACGATTTTGCTGCGGCTCGTAAGGCAGCAGATCTTGTGCGCAAGACAAAGGAGCATCAGTCCGAACAGGCGCTTCAAAGCCTACCGCCTCAGCTGAGGGTCGATCCACCGCCTTTGCAGTAGTCTGCTAAGGGGCGGTACGACAAGAGGTACGACTTGACTGTTATCCAGCCAAGTTCCACGCGCGATCCGTCCAGTCGATCATCGGGGCGACCGCAAAAATCGGAAGCCCTACCTCACCGAGCGCCGGCCTCACCAGCTGGCGGCTTCCTCACGTTACGGAACCTTATGTCTCGGGCCGGGTTTCCGTATCTCTAGGAAAGGAATAACCCGTGAAAAAAATTACGAAAATACTCTCCGCCGGTTCGCTTGCGGTGGCTATGAGCTTCACGTCTCTTACGACCGCATTCGCTCTTCCCGTCGCAACTCCAAATGTTCCCGTAGCCACCTCGCAGGTGGATCAGGTGCAGTATCGCGGCGATAATCGTGATCTCCGCCGCCATCGCAACGGCTACTACCACGGACAGCGCGGCTACCGGGATCGTCGACCGGGGTATCGCCGGCATTCTGACGGTTACTGGTATCCGCTAGCTGCGTTCGGCGCTGCCGCAATTATCGGGGGAGCAATAGCCAACCAACCCCGCGCCAACTACGGTGGCTCGCGCCACGTACAGTGGTGCGCGGACCGCTACCGATCATACCGCGCCTATGACAATACCTACGTCCCTCGGGCTGGGATGCGTGCGTACTGTAATTCGCCGTACAGCTGATTGTAGCTCATAAGCGATCCGCCGGCCTCACCAGCCGGCGGTTTTCCGTGTTGCATCCGTGTTGCAAGTAATAAACTGCAACACGTTGAAAACGCTGAAAATGCGCTGTTTTCTGTTGCAACACGCAACACGCCAATTTTATAGGATGCTTCCGATTTAGCCAATAAAATCAGCTAGTTGACTGGTAGCGGAGGAGGGATTTGAACCCCCGACACAAGGATTATGATTCCTCTGCTCTGACCTACTGAGCTACTCCGCCACTGGTCAACGATACCCGCTCGCGAAGCGATGCCGGTTCGTGGGATGAGCGGCTTATAAGGTGCGCTTCGGCTTTGTGTCAAGCGCATGATCGAGAAAAAGGGTGGGCTTTACCGCCTCCTGTTTCCGATCGGTTTCAGGCGGCGACGGGGCTGGCCAAAAGGGCCCTCAGGCAGGCTTCCGCCGAAGGTTCACGCTCGGAGCGTTCGATGAAACCGCCGCCGAAGACGCGGGCGTTGTCGCCGGGCGCGGAATAAAGCGCGCAGGCCTGGCCGGGCGCGATACCCGCCTCGCCGACCGTCAGGTCGACATAGGTGCCTGTTGCATCGATATGCAGGACGGCGGGCGCCGGAGCCCGTGTCGAGCGGACCTTGGCGTAACAGGCAAAGCCCTTACCGGCGGCGGCTTCCGCAAGCGTCTCGTCACCCAGCCAGTTGACGTCACGCAGATAGACGCGGTGCGTTTCCAGCGCCTCTTTTGGCCCGACGATGACGCGGCGCGAGCGAGCATCGAGAAAGACGACGTAGAGCGGCTCGCCGGTGGCGATGCCGATGCCGCGGCGCTGGCCGATCGTGAAATGCAGGATGCCCTCATGGGTGCCGAGCACGCGGCCATCGAGATGGACGATCTCGCCGGCGAGCGCCGCATTCGGCTTCAGCTTGGTGATGACGTCGGAATATTTGCCCTGCGGCACGAAGCAGATGTCCTGGCTGTCGGCCTTCTTGGCAACGACGAGGCCCATCTCTTCGGCGAGCCTGCGGGTCTCGGCCTTCGGCAGGCCGCCCAGGGGAAAGCGGAGATAATCGATCTGTTCCTGCGTCGTGGCGAAGAGGAAATAGCTTTGGTCGCGGTCGGCATCGGCCGGGCGGAAAAGCGCGCGGCGGCCGGGATTGTCCGGCGAAGGATTCCGTCCCGAGCGGATATAATGGCCGGTCGCCAGCGCATCGGCGCCAAGCTCCTTGGCTGTCGCCAGAAGATCGGCGAATTTGACGGTCTGGTTGCAGGAAACGCAAGGGATCGGCGTTTCGCCCGCCACATAGCTTTCGGCGAATGGGTTGATCACCGTCTCACGAAAGCGCTTTTCGTAATCGAGCACGTAATGCGGAATGCCGAGCGTTTCGCAGACGCGGCGCGCGTCGTCGATATCCTGGCCGGCGCAACAGGAGCCGGCGCGGTGAACGGCGGCGCCATGATCGTAAAGCTGCAGCGTGATGCCGAGCACATCATAACCCTGCTGTTTGAGAAGGCCGGCGACGACGGATGAATCGACGCCGCCCGACATGGCGACGACGACGCGGGTCTCTTCCGGCTTCTTGTCAAAATCCAGTGTGTTCAACGATGGTGCCAATTCTGCGCGGTCACGATCCGCCCTTGCGCTGCAATTGCGGCGGATTGCTGATCTCCGGCGGGATCGGCCGCCGTCTGTCGATGAGGCACCGATATAGAAAGGATTGTCCTTGGGCGCAAGGGGCAGCCTTCGGGCGCCGATATTTCGCATCCCCGCCTGAAGAGAAGGCGCAGCCGAAGCCGCGCCTTGGAGCGGGGGGTGCGGCTCAAGTGCCGATCAGCTTGTTGCAGGCGAATGCGATGCCCGGATTGGCTATGATGGCGGTTACGAGCGCCAGTCCGATCATCGATAATGAATAGCGTTTCATAGACATCCTCCTTTCCAGCCCACGACAATTATGCCGCTTCTGCCGGCTTTCTCAAAATGACGAATGCTTGATGGCATCCGGCGAATACCTTTCCCCGACGCCACTCCCAGCTGTCGCTTAAGCGCTTCTATCTGTGTGACTAAGCCTTCTTCAGAGCGCGACCGTGGATCAGCGCTTCTGCCTCGTGCTGCGGCATCGGCCGGCCGAGCAGATAGCCCTGCACCTCACTGAAACCTTCTGCGCGCAGCTTCTGCAACTGCTCTTCCGTCTCGATTCCCTCGGCCAGCGTCGTCGCGTTGAAGCCGGAGCCGATGCCGACGACGGCGCGCACGATGGCGAGATTGCCCGCATCCGTCTCGATGCCCGAAACGAAACTGCGGTCGAGCTTGATCTTGTCGAAGGGGAAGGATCGGAGATAACTCAGCGACGAATAGCCGGTGCCGAAATCGTCGATGGCGATGCGGAGGCCGAGTTCCTTCAATGCACGCAGGCGCGGCAGGCTTTGGTCGGCATCGGTCAGGAATACGGATTCGGTGATTTCGATTTCAAGCCGGTCGGCATTGAGGCCGGTCTCGTCGAGCGCCGCGACCACGGTCGAAAGCAGGCTCGCATGCCGAAACTGGCTGACGGAGAGATTGACGGCGATCCTCAGATGGGCGGGCCAGCCGGCGGCCGCGCGGCAGGCTTCCCGGATTACCCAGTCACCGATCGGCACGATAAGGCCGGTTTCCTCGGCGAGCGGAATGAATTCCATCGGCGCCACCAGCCCGCGCTTGGGATGGCGCCAGCGGATCAGCGCCTCGAAGCCGCCGATGCCGTCATTGTCGAGTTGCACGATCGGCTGGTAATGCAGCTCGAACTGGCGCTTCTCCAGCGCTTCCCACAGCTCGGCGGTCATCACGTGCCGGCGCTCGGCGGCAAGCCGCATCTCCGTCTCGTAGAAACGATAGGTCGAGCGCCCGCTCTCCTTGGCGGCATAGAGCGCCAGATCCGCATGCCGCATCAGCACATCCGCGTCACCGGCATGGTCGGGAGCCAAGGCGATACCGATACTGCAGGTGACATGCTCCCGGGCGCCGTCGAGATCGAAGGCATGGCTCAGTGCCTTGAGCAGCCGCTGCGCAAAACGGCCGGCCCGTTCCGGCTCGTCGAGCTCCAGCACGACGGCGAATTCGTCGCCACCGAGACGGGCGACGAGATCGCCCTCCTCCGCCAGCCGAAGCAGCCGTTCCGACACCTGGCAAAGCAGCGCGTCGCCGGCGGCATGTCCCTTGCTGTCGTTGATATGCTTGAAATGATCGACGTCGATATAAAGCAGCGCGATCGGGCTGTCGGCGGTCGCTTCGACCGCCCGCTGTTGGATATGTTTGGAAAATGCCGCCCGGTTCGGCAGGCCCGTGAGCGAATCATGCATGGCGAGATGGGCAAGCTTTGCCTCGACGGCGCGCTCCTCCGTCACATCCTGCGAGATGCCGAGCAGATAACGCGGCGCATGGCCCTCCGGCGTCGGCAGGGCGCGTTTGACGGTGCGCAGGAGGCGCGGCATGCCATCGGCGCGCAGCATCGTCTCCTCAAAGCTGATCGTCGCATTGGCTTCGAAGGCCCGGCGATCCTGCTCGCGGAAGGCGTCTGTTTGACCGGCTGGAAACAGCGCCCGGTCGGTTTGGCCGACCACGTCCTCCGCCCTCATGCCGACAATGTCGCCGCAGGCCTCGTTGAAGAGAACGTAAAGCCCGTCCGCTTCCATGTCCTTGACGAAGACGCCGACCGGCAGGTTGTCGACGATGCTGTCGAGAAGCGAGCGCGTATCGCTGATCTGGCGTTTTGCGGCATTGACCTCGCTGCGATCCTGCACGATCGTCAGGATGGCGGCTCGGCCCTCGAAACGCACTTCTCGGCCATAGGTCAGCACTTCGAAGGTCTCGCCGCTCGCCTTGAGGTGAACCCAGCGTTCTGCCTTTTCCATGTCAGTACGGCCGCTGACGGCGTCGATCATCCGCTCCCGCTCATGCTCGGGACGGATATCCAGAACGGTCATGCGCCGATATTCGTCCGCGCCATAGCCGTAAAGTGCTACCGCCGCCTCGTTGACGATGAGAAAATGCAGCGATACTGGGTCATAGACCCACATCGGCGACGGATGTGTTGCAAACAATGACCGGAAGTCGTCGTTTGATGCTTCGGTCTGCTCGGTCTTCTGCAAGGGGGTCATGGAAATTCGCGTGCGGTTGATGCCGATGTCAGGGTATACCGAGAAAAGTTAAATAAAATCAGAATCATAAGTAAGGTTAAACTTTAGGCTTCCGCCTTCAGAATGTGCAAAGCTGTCACGATCTCGCCCTCGATAAAATAATTTGAGCGTCATGGAACAATCCCGTCGATCGTGCGTTGCGGGTGATCGATGTCGCATTCGAATTGCTGAGGAGGGTTTCATGGGCAGGTTCGGCACGACGACGGATTACAGCAGGATCAGACATTGGATCGAGGCGCGCGGCGGCCATCCCGCCCGCATCAAGAACGCGCCGGACAGCGAAACCGTCCGCGTCGATTTTTCCTCTGAAACGCAGGAAGAGATTTCCTGGGACGAATTCTTCCAGGGTCTCGACGGCAGCAGGCTCGCCTTCCTTCACCGCACGAAGGCGCAGGACGATGCCGCCCGTCTCGGCAGGATTGTCCGCCGACGCCGGCATCACTAAATTCATCGGTTCCTGATACCGAAAAAACCCGGCGCCGTTTCTGAACTGCCCCCGAGGTTGGATGTCCAACTTTCGGGGGTCAGTTCATTGCAGCACCGGGTTTTTCGTGTCCTCGGGAGGAAAAACTCAGTCGATATTGAAGGTCAGCGGCTTTGCCTGGCGAACTGCCTGGTGGGCAGTCAGCTCAGCAAGCACGGCGTCATCAACCTTGCCGTCGACATAGAGCAGTGCGATGGCGTCGCCGCCCTGTTTGTCACGGCCGAGCTGGAAGTTGGCGATATTGACGCCGGCAGCACCAAGCGTCGTGCCGATGAAGCCGATCATGCCGGGGACGTCGGTATTGGTGATGTAGATCATGTGCGAGCCGACATCGGCATCGAGGTTGATGCCCTTGATCTGGATGAAGCGCGGCTTGCCGTCCGAAAACACCGTGCCGGCGACCGAGCGCGTCATGCTTTCCGTCGTCACCGTCAGCTTGATATAGCCGTCGAAGACGCCTGTCTTGTCGCGCTTGACCTCGGAAAGCACGATGCCCTTTTCCTTGATCATGATCGGCGCCGAAACCATGTTGACGTCGGCAACCTGCGGGCGGATGAGACCGGCGAGCACAGCGCTGGTCAGCGCTCGCGTATTCATCTTGGCGGTGATGCCGTCATAGAGGATTTCGATTTCCTTGATCGGCTCTTCGGTGACCTGGCCGACGAAGGCGCCGAGAACGTCGGCAAGACGGATGAAGGGCTTCAGGATCGGCGCTTCCTCAGCCGTGATCGACGGCATGTTGATGGCGTTGGAGACCGCACCATTGACAAGGTAATCCGCCATCTGTTCGGCGACCTGCAAAGCGACGTTTTCCTGAGCCTCGGTCGTCGAGGCGCCAAGATGCGGCGTGCAGACGACGTTCGGCAAGCCGAAGAGCGGGCTTTCCTTGGCGGGCTCGACCTCGAACACGTCGAAGGCGGCACCCGCGACATGCCCCGTCTTGATGGCCTCGGCAAGCGCTGCCTCATCGACCAGGCCGCCGCGTGCGCAATTGATGATGCGCACGCCGGGCTTGGTCTTTGCCAGTGCTTCCTTGTTGAGGATACCGCGCGTCTTGTCGGTCATCGGCACATGCAGCGTGATGAAATCGGCCCGGGCGAAAAGCTCTTCCAGCTCGACCTTGGTGACGCCCATCTCTTCGGCGCGCTCCTTGGAGAGGAACGGATCGTAGGCGACGACGTGCATCTTCAGGCCGATGGCCCGGGCACAGACGATCGAACCGATATTGCCGGCGCCGATGACGCCAAGCGTCTTGCCGGTGATCTCGACGCCCATGAACTTCGACTTCTCCCACTTGCCGGCCTGCGTCGAGGTATCGGCTGCCGGAAGCTGGCGGGCGACGGCGAACATCAGCGCGATCGCATGTTCGGCCGTCGTGATCGAGTTGCCGAAGGGCGTGTTCATGACGATGATGCCACGGCGCGAGGCGGCCGGGATATCGACATTGTCGACGCCGATGCCGGCACGGCCGACGACCTTGAGGTTCGTCGCCCCCTCGATGATCTTTTCCGTCACCTTGGTGGCGGAGCGGATGGCTAGGCCATCATACTTGCCGATGACTTCGAGCAGACGGTCTTTGTCTTTGCCGAGCTGCGGTTCGAAATCGACTTCGACGCCGCGGTCGCGAAAAATCTGGACGGCGGTTTCCGACAATTCGTCGGATACGAGAACGCGAGGTGCCATGAGGGCCTCCTTCAAAAGTGTTCAGCGATGAATGAATCAGGAATGCTGCTCCGCCCTGTGGCGGAGCCGAATGTGATCGGGTCAGGCGGCAGCCTGAGCGAGCTGCGCCTTCTGGGTTTCGAAAGCCCAGGAAAGCCAAGGCATCAGCTTCTGCATATCGGATGCCTCGATCGTGGCGCCGGCCCAGATACGCAGGCCGGACGGCGCGTCACGGTAGTGGCCGACGTCATAGGCGACGCCTTCCTTTTCCAGGAGGCTGACCAGACCCTTGGCGAAATTCGCCTGGCCGTCGTCGTCAAGCGCTGCGATGTCCTTGTCGACGATCTTCAGGCAGACGGAGGTGTTGGAGGCGGTTTCCGCCTTGACGGCGAGATTGGCGATCCAGTCGTTAGCCGCGACGAAATCGTGGATGACCTTGGCATTGGCGTCGGCACGCGCGATCAGCCCCTTGAGGCCGCCGAGGCCCTTGGCCCAGACAAGCGCATCGATATAGTCCTCGACGCAGAGCATCGACGGTGTGTTGATCGTCTCGCCCTGGAAGATGCCTTCCGTCAGCTTGCCGCCCGAGGTCATACGGAAGATCTTCGGCAGCGGCCAGGCCGGCGTGTAAGTGACCAGACGCTCGACGGCGCGCGGCGAAAGAATGATGACCCCGTGGGCGCCCTCGCCGCCCAGAACCTTCTGCCAGGAGAAGGTGACGACGTCGAGCTTGGCGAAATCGAGTGCCTGCGCGAAAGCGGCCGAGGTGGCGTCGCAGATCGTCAGGCCCTTGCGGTTATCAGGGATGAAATCGGCATTCGGCACGCGCACGCCTGAGGTGGTACCGTTCCAGGTGAAGACGACGTCGCGGTCGAAATCGACGGCGGAGAGATCGGGAAGCTCGCCGTAACCGGCTTCGAGCTTGCGCACATCCTTGAGCTTCAGCTGCTTGACGACATCGGTGACCCAGCCGGCGCCGAAGCTTTCCCAGGCGAGCATATCGACGCCGCGTTCGCCGAGCAGCGACCAGAGCGCCATTTCGACGGCGCCGGTGTCGGACGCCGGAACGATGCCGATGCGGTAATCCGCCGGCACTTCGAGAATTTCACGGGTAAGGTCGATGGCCTGCTTGAGCTTGGCCTTGCCGACCTTCGCGCGGTGCGAACGGCCAAGGGCCGCGTCGGAAAGGGCTTCGAGCGACCAACCGGGGCGCTTCGAGCAGGGGCCAGAAGAAAAATGGGTATTGTGCGGACGGATGTCCGGCTTTGCGGTCTTCGCCATGATGCTATCCTCTCAGATAGAAAGCCCTTCGTTGGGGAAGGGTGTCCCGCCGCCGTGTGTATGGATCCGGCGCGTCATAGTCAAGATCGAAGTGTCGCGGGCGGAACATATTTTGACTCAGGGCGGTAGGGCCGCAATACGAAAAGCCGCCCGGTTGGGGGCGGCTTTCAGATGTCTGGGAATTGGACTTACTTGTAGACAGGCTGCTGCAGCGGGATTTCCGGCGGCGGTTCATAGCTCGCCTGGGCGCAACCGCCGAAGAGATAACGGGCGCCGACGCGGGCTTCGTGGACGCTGAGGCCCTTGTCGCGGCCCGGGCCGCCATTATCGGCATAACCGAACATGTTGCCGCCGTCGATATGCAGGTAACGGTAACCGACGTCGGCCTTGACGTTGCAGGTCACGTCGATCGAGGCGCCGGCCATGAGCGCGTAGGTGAAGCGCCAGTTGCCCTTGCCGCCATGGGTGACCTGGTCGTCGCAGAAGCTGCCGTCATCGGCGCAGGCAACGTTGCGCAGGTTCTTCCACTTCACGTAGGAACCGCCGATACCGGCGCCGACATAAGGCGTGACGTAGCCGTAGGTGCCGAGATCGACATAGGCGTTGGCGAGCAGTGTATAGGCTGTCAGCGAAGAGCGGTCGCTCGAGGTGCAGTCCACCAGCGGAAAGCCGCACTGCCCAACCGTCGAGCCCTTGAAATCCGCCTGGGTGAGATAGTCGAAGGTCAGATCGGTGCGCAGATAGCTGTTGATCTGATAGCCGACACCGCCGCCGATCGTCCATGCGTCGTCGAGGTCGGCGTCGTCGAAATCGACTTCCGTGGCGTTACTGCCCTGGAAGTAGCGCGCGCCGCGCAAATCGGTGAAGGCATAACCGACGTCGCCGCGCAGATACCAGCCGGTCGCTTCGGTGACCGTCACTTCAGGCGGCTGCTCAGGAATAGGCTCGGCAGGAGCGAAGTCCGCGGAATAAGCGTTTGTCGCGATCAACAATGCGGCGAAAACGCCGGACAAGCTTCTTTTCATGGATCCCACTCCAAAATCCCGTTACGTCGGCAGGCTCGATCGCCGCCAATCTGGTACGCTTCGTATGGATAATGAATTGGAAACGTTAAAAGCTGCTTAACTATAAATAGGAAGAAACGTTAAGAGAGAGATTGGCGGCAAATTCCTCGATATGGTGGTGGAGTAGGCTGAGGCCGGCAGCCGCCGGGCAGTCAGATCCATCGGCTGCTTCAATCGGCAAATCCTCCCGTTACTTCCATTGCGTCGCGTTTTCGGCGGCGCAGCCATAAGGGGGCAAGGAGCTGCCAAAGGTCGTTTTGAGCTTGGCACAGCCCCAGGCATTGATCGGGCCTGGCATGGCGTTGTTGAGCGTGATGCCGATTTCATCATAAGGGCTGTCGGTGTTGGTAACGTAGCGGTACCAGCGGAAACCGGTGAAGACGACGAATGCGAGAGCGATCGTCAGCAGCAGGCGCACCAATTTTTTCATGATATTTCCTTTGAATGCAAACGCCGCCGTGTAACATCCGCATGTGGAGGTTGACAGCGCCGTCACCAAGACATCGGCAAATTTCCATGGGCGCTGTATCGGTGCTCACCGCGCCCGACATGGTGCGGCTGCCGACGCCCTACGGAAGCCAAGCTGGCAAGTCACTGATATGTGGTCGTCCATCCGGCGTGGATCTTCGAACCGAAGGCGCCAATGACGAAAAAGCCGGCACTTGCATACCGGCTTTTGACATTTCGTCCGAAAAAATCAGGCAGCGGTCCGGACGTTCGAGATCGTGCCGATCAGCTCGTTGACGATGCGTTCGATCTGGGCGCGGTCGTCACCCTCGGCCATAACGCGGATCAGCGGCTCGGTGCCTGAGGGGCGGATGACGAGGCGGCCGTTCCTGGCAAGCTCGGCTTCGGCGTCGGCGATCGCCTTCTGTACCTGCATATCCTCCAGCGGCTTGCCGCCGCTGATGCGGACATTGCGCAGAAGCTGCGGCACCGGCTCGAAGCGGCGGCAGACCTCGCTGACGGTCCGGCCGGTGCGCTTGACCGCGGCCAAGATCTGCAAGGCCGCAACGAGACCGTCGCCGGTCGTGCCGTAGTCCGAAAGCACGATGTGGCCGGACTGCTCGCCGCCGACATTGTAATTGTGCTGGCGCATATGCTCGACGACATAACGGTCACCAACCTTCGTCCGGGCAAGGCCGAGGCCCTTGTCCTCGAGGAAACGCTCGAGGCCGAGATTGGACATGACGGTCGCAACGATACCATTGCCGCGCAGCTGCTGGCTCTCGGCCCAGCTCTCGGCAATGACGGCCATCAGCTGGTCGCCATCGACGATCGAACCGTTCTCGTCGACGATGATGACGCGGTCCGCGTCGCCGTCGAGCGCGATGCCGATATCGGCGCGTACCTCGTCGACCTTCTTCTGCAGCGCGACGGGGCTGGTGGAGCCGCAATTGAGATTGATGTTGGTGCCGTTCGGCTCATTGCCGATGGTGACGACATCGGCGCCGAGCTCCCAGAGCACGGCGGGCGCCACCTTGTAGGCGGCGCCATTGGCGCAGTCGATCGCGATCCTAAGGCCCTGCAGCGTCACATCGCGCGGTAGGGTGCGCTTGGCATGTTCGATATAACGGTCATGCACGCCGTCGACGCGCTTGGCGCGGCCGATATCGTCGGATTTCGCGAGCTGCGCATTCAGGTCCTTTTCGAGCAGATCCTCGATCTCTGCCTCAATGTCGTCTGAAAGCTTGTAACCGTCGGGGCCGAAAAGCTTGATGCCGTTATCCTCGTAAGGATTGTGCGACGCAGAGATCATCACGCCAATATCGGCGCGCAGCGAGCGCGTCAGCATGGCGACAGCAGGTGTCGGGATCGGGCCGAGAATAAATGCGTCGAGGCCCGCGGCCGTGAAGCCCGCGACCATGGCGTTCTCCAGCATATAGCCGGAAAGGCGCGTATCCTTGCCGATGACGACGCGATGGCGGTGATTGCCGCGGCGGAAGATCGTGCCGGCGGCAATGCCGACCCGCATGGCGAGATCCGGCGTCATCGGGAAGACGTTGGATTGGCCGCGAATGCCGTCCGTACCGAAATAGCGTCTTTTCATCTGCACTCCTGCGCTTTCCGCGCGCCATTCAAGGCAGCGCACCGTTCCAAGCGAATCCGGCTTCGGTGGATTGTCGTCAATCCAGGAGCGTGATTCATGCTTGCCTCAATTCAGCGGAATGCCACAAAATGCGGCGAACGGCACGTAAATTAGCAAGAAAAATGATTATATCCCGTTACCAATAGAAAAGGCCGAATCTCCCACTTCAGAAATCCGGCCTTGTTCAGGGTAGTGCCGCTGTTCAATGCGGCTGCGGTTCGAGGCCGCCTTCGGGCTCGTCGCCCTTAGTGGCAGGCCGTGCGCCGGCCTTCGGAACAGCCGAGCCGCGGCTCGGCGGCGAATCATCGCCGAGATCGCGGGAAGGCTTTTCGCCGCGGATCAGCGCCTTGATCTCTTCACCGGTCAGCGTCTCGTATTCGAGCAGACCTTCGGCAAGGGCGACGAACTCGTCGTGCTTTTCCGTCAGGATCGTGCGGGCCTGGGTATAGGCTTCGTCGATCAGGCGGCGCACTTCATTGTCGATCTTCTGCGCGGTTGCTTCCGAAACATTCTTCGATTGCGAAACCGAGTGGCCGAGGAAGACTTCCTGCTGGTTCTCGCCATAGGCGACCTGACCAAGCTGATCGGAGAAGCCCCACTGCGTGACCATGGCGCGGGCAAGCTTGGTGGCCTGTTCGATGTCGGAAGAAGCACCCGAAGTGATGTTCTCCTTGCCGAAGGTCAGCTCTTCGGCGACGCGGCCGCCCATCATGATGCAGAGGCGCGAGACCATCCACTTGTAGCTCATCGAGTAGCGGTCGCCCTCGGGAAGCTGCATGACCATGCCGAGCGCACGGCCGCGCGGAATGATCGTCGCCTTGTGCAGCGGATCGGCGACGGCGACATTGAGCGCGGTGATGGCGTGTCCGGCTTCATGGTATGCGGTGAGCTTCTTTTCCGCCTCGGTCATTGCCGAGGAACGGCGCTCGGCGCCCATCATGATCTTGTCTTTGGCGTCCTCGAATTCCTGCATGGTGACGACGCGCTTGTTGCGGCGGGCGGCCATGAGGGCGGCTTCGTTGACGAGGTTCATCAGGTCGGCGCCGGAAAAACCGGGCGTACCGCGGGCGAGGATCTTGAGATCGACATTCGGCGCCAGCGGGACGTTGCGGGCATGCACCTTGAGAATGCGCTCGCGGCCGACGATGTCTGGGTTCGGCACGACGACCTGACGGTCGAAACGGCCGGGACGCAGCAGCGCCGGATCGAGAACGTCGGGACGGTTGGTGGCGGCGATCAGGATCACGCCTTCATTCGCCTCAAAGCCGTCCATTTCGACCAGCAGCTGGTTCAGCGTCTGCTCGCGTTCGTCATTACCGCCGCCGAGACCGGCACCGCGATGACGGCCGACGGCATCGATTTCGTCGATGAAGATGATGCAGGGCGCATTCTTCTTCGCCTGCTCGAACATATCGCGCACACGGCTTGCACCGACGCCGACGAACATTTCGACGAAGTCGGAACCTGAAATGGTGAAGAAGGGCACATTGGCTTCGCCGGCAACCGAGCGGGCGAGCAGCGTCTTGCCGGTGCCCGGAGGGCCGACGAGCAGCACGCCGCGCGGGATCTTGCCGCCGAGACGCTGGAACTTCTGCGGATCACGCAGGAATTCGACGATTTCTTCGAGATCCTGCTTGGCCTCGTCGACACCGGCAACGTCTTCAAACGTCACGCGGCCATGCGCTTCGGTGAGCAGCTTGGCCTTGGACTTGCCGAAGCCCATCGCCCCGCGCGAGCCGCCCTGCATCTGCCGCATGAAGAACAGCCAGACGCCAAGGATCAGAAGCATCGGCAAAAGCGTGCCGAGATAGCTGAGGAAACCCGAAGAGCCGTCCGTTTCAGGACGGGCGGAAACCAGGACATTCTTCGACTGCAGGCGATCGAGCAGACTGTCGTCGATCACAGGCGAATAGGTCTGGAAGGTGGTGCCATTTTCAACATAGCTTCCAGAGAGACGGTTGCCCGTGACCACGACGTCCTTCACACGGCCCGCATCGACCTCACGCAGAAACTGCGAATAAGGGATTTCGCGGGAGCCCGTCTGCGCCGGCGCCGTCTGAAACATACTGAAAAGGGCGATCAGCAGAAGCGCTATGATCGCCCACAAGGCGAAATTGCGTAAGTTAGGGTTCATTGAACTCCCCAGCATGGAACAGCCGCCTCATGGCGACCGTCTTATTCGTTTCTAACATAGGGTTGCGCCGTGCGATTGCCAAGGCGATCCCCCAAGTCAGATGGTTTTTCCGTCAATACTTCTTAAAGGCAGCCTCGCATAGGGCGCCGTCGCGAAAACCGCCGAAAGCCTGTTGGCAAAGATGAAGTCAAATCGTGTCAAAAAGCGGTCGAAGGGTGCGAAATAGGGCATGAGGCGCACATAGCCTTCCGATTTCGCCGTCGGTACGCTCTCTTCGAAGGGTAAGGCGATCGGCGATGCCGCCATCGCGCGTTTCGCCGCCGCCTTGGGAAGGCCCCTGCCCCACCCTCCCTCATTCCCTTCCTCGGGTTTAACCCGAGGGATGTCACAGGAATCCAGCGCGCCCAAGTCCTTGGGCGCGGAAGACTCTTCACGCATTGTTAAGTCATTCACCGCGCCGACGCGCGGTGGCTGGATTCCTGTGACAAGCACAGGAATGAGGGAGGAGCGAGGTTTCGTCCCTACCCCTACCGCCTCGATCCTGACGCCGGACGCGGAGGCGTTTGCAACCTCGAAACGGCCATCCCAAACCCCAGCCTCTCCCGGCGGCAATACCAGCGGCACCATCCCCCGGCTCTCTCGCGTCAGATAAAGCCCGTCACGCCTGAGATCAAAAACCACCCTGCCAGCGGTCATCCGTCCCGGTTCACTGCCGGTGGCAAATGCAAGGATACGCTCCATATGCGCCCTCCCCGGCGCAAACGGTTGCCCGCCGAAAACGGCCGTCAGGCGCCCAAGCGCATAATCGAGGACGGCCCGATCCTGCCTCAAGCCGTCAAGCATCACCTGTCCGAGCAGACCGCCGTGAAGCGTGAAGTAACGATCCAGCCACTCTGCACCCTTGGTTGAAAGAGCCAGCCGCTCTTCCCAGGCTGCGCGGATATTCCCCTCAGCACCGGTATCGGCCGAAAGCTGCCGGCGCGTCCGCACGCGCTCGTAATTGGTATCCTCGTTGCTGGGATCGTCGATCCACGGCACGCCCCGCTCCTTCAGGAACGCGCGGATATCTACCCGGGTGGAAAAAAGAAGCGGCCGTAAAATCCAGAAACGCCGGTCGAAGAGCACCGCATCGGCAATACCGGTCGAAAGCTGCTCCGTTCGCATCCCACGCATGGCAACCGTTTCGCGCTGGTCGTCGAACGTATGGCCGGTGACGATGAGATCGGCCTCGAAACTTTCGGCGGCAGCCGCAAGCAGGCCGTAGCGTGCCTGGCGGGCAGCCGCCATGATGCCGGTTTTCGGCTTGTCGCCCTGCCAAGTCAGAATGGTGTGGGGAATGCCGAGCGATGCGCAGAGGGCGGCGACTTCACGCGCCTCGTCTGCGGAGCCTGGGCGCAACGCATGATCGACGGTTGCGGCGCAAAGGGAAATCTTGAGATGGGGCGCGGCCTTCAGGGCTTCATCGAGCAGAAGAAGCAGGCCGGTGGAATCGCTGCCGCCCGAGATCGCGACGAGAATGCGCGCGGGGCTTTGAAGCGACGTGAGAAACTGGAGGATCGCCAGTTGAGGCGATGCGGCTTCCGGAGACATTCCGGAAGACCTTAGCAGGAGAGGCGCTTCTGTTCGCTCGCAACCTTGCTTATAACGGCACGCGAAGCCTTTGGATAACGCTTCGACACTTCGCGCAGCGTCGCACAGGCAGTCTCGTTATTGTCGAGGGCCGCAAGCGACATGCCGAGCTTCAGCAGCATTTCCGGCGCCTTTTCCGATGTGCCGTATTTCTGATGCGCATTGAGGAAGGTCTTGGCCGCCTCATTGTACTTGCCCTGCGAATAGAGCGCTTCGCCGAGCCAGAAATTGGCGTCCGCCGCCCGCGCGCTGCTCGGGTAGCGGGTGATATACTGCGTGAATTCCTGTTCGGCCGTGCTGTAGTCGCCGGATAGCACGTGGCCATAGGCGGCCTTGTACTGGTCGGCCTCGCTGCCGAGCGAGGCGGTCTGCTGCGGTGTTTTTGGGCTGGCATCGGGAATCGGCCCGGAACCGATCGTGGCATTTTCGTCGACGCTTCCGCCGATCGGATTGCCGTTCTGATCGAAATCGATCGAGCCGAGTTCCTTCGGTGGTTGGCCGAGACCGCTATTCTCCGGCACGCTGGTGGAGGGAGCCGTTTCGGCTCCCTGCGGTGCTTGGATCACCTTGGCAATATCGTCGCCGCCGGAGGCGGCCGGAGCGGCATCGGTCTCGCTCTTCTTGACAGGGGCCTTGGCGCCGCCGCCGCCGGCACCGGTCTTTTCGAGCTGCTGGAAGCGGAATTCATTGTCTTCCTGCTGCTTGCGGATCGTCTCCTGCATCTGCAGAAGCTGAAAGCTCATCTCCTCGATCCGGCCGTTCAGCTGCCGCAACTGCTCTTCGAGCTGCTGCACGCGGACCTCCGCGTCGCCGCTCTGCACCTTGACGACGGGCGGCGGCGCCTGGTTTTCCGCGGTTCGGCCGCCGAGATGTAGCCCGAAGAACGAGGCCGAATAGGCCGCCCGTTCGCTTCCGGTCACAGCCGCGAGGCACAGCATGCCTGCCACGACAAGTTTCTTCATATGTATCGTCCTGTCCCAGTGATTCTTCGCACCTCGATGGCACGAACAGGAGACTTTTCCAATTGCTTTCAAAAAGCAACGGAGTCTGGCCAAAGTGTGGTCAAAAAGAAAAGGCGGCCCCGGATGGGACCGCCTGCCGAAAAAGCGAATTGTTGCTCGGCAATTACATGCCGGCGCCGCCAAGCACGGTAACCGCGCGACGATTCTGCGACCAGCAGGAAATATCGTCGCAGACGGCGACCGGACGTTCCTTGCCGTAGGAGATCGTCTTCAGGCGCTGCGCCGGGACGCCGCGCGAAGCGAGATAGTCCTTGGCGGCAGCAGCACGGCGGGCGCCGAGCGCGAGGTTATATTCGCGCGTGCCACGTTCGTCGGCATGGCCTTCGACGGTGATCTGGTAGTTCGGGTAACGGGCGAGCCACTGCGCCTGACGGTCAAGCGTCTGCGAGGCATCGGCGCGGATCGACGAGGAGTCGGTATCGAAGAAGATACGGTCGCCGACATTGACCGTGAAGTCCTGGGCAGAGCCCGGCGTTGCGGCGCCAGCACCGCTGCCGAGGCCGAGGTCGCCGGCGCTGTTCGGCGGCTTCTTGGCGCAGCTTGCGAGCGCGAGGCCGGCGATAAGCGCGATCATGACGGGGTTGCGGGCGAAATTCTGCATGCGGCTCATTGCCGGGGTATGAATTCGGCTCATGGCCGGTCTCCTTGCGATTTCATCAGGGTTTCCGGACAGTAACCGCACTCGGTTAACCGCCCCTCAAAGATTATGGTTAACGATTTACTGATTTGTCCCTTGGTCGCTCGGTTCCATGACTTTGGGGCGACATAAAGGCAGCAACGCATCGCCTACTCCAGAAGTGGCGACCAAGCCGGGTCGGAGCCGTAGGTCGGCGTCTTCACAAGCTGCTCGTTGTAACCGGTCAGATCGATCGAATAGAGCTGCGGACCACCCGACCCTGCCGCCTGGCGGAAGAACATCAGCACGCGGCCGTTCGGCGCCCAGGTCGGGCCCTCATTGTGGAAGCCCGTCGTCAGGATGCGTTCGCCGGAACCATCCGGCTTCATCACCCCGATCGAGAACTTGCCGCCGGCCTGCTTGGTGAAGGCGATGAGATCTCCGCGCGGCGACCAGACCGGCGTCGAATAGGAACCGTCGCCGAAGGAAATGCGGGTCTGGCCGGAGCCATCGGCATTCATCACGTAGATCTGCGGCTTGCCGCCGCGGTCGCTTTCGAAGCTGACGCGTGCGCCGTCAGGCGAATAGGAGGGCGAGGTGTCGATCGCCGCCGTCGAGGTCAACCGCGTCGTCGTGCGCGATCGCAGGTCCATCGTATAGATGTTGGAATTGCCTTCCTGCTGCAGGCTCATGATCACCTTCTGCCCATCCGGCGAGAAGCGCGGCGAGAAGGTCATGCCGGGGAAGTTACCGACGACCTCGCGCTGCCCGGTTTCGAGCTGCAGCAGATAGACCCGCGGCTGCTGGTTGGCAAAGGACATGTAGGTCACTTCCTGCCGGCTCGGCGAGAAGCGGGGCGTCAGCACGAGATCGCTACCATCCGTCAGCATGCGGATGTTGAAGCCGTCCTGGTCCATGATCGCCAGCTGACGCTTGCGCTGCTGCTTGGTGCCGGATTCGGAGACGAAGACGACGCGGGTGTCGAAATAGCCTTCCTCGCCGGTGATCTGCTTGTAGATCGCATCAGCAATGATGTGGGCAACACGCCGCCAGTTCTCCGGTTGCGTGTAGAACTGCTGGCCAGTCATTTGCTGTCCGGCAAAAGTATCCCAGAGACGGAACTCGGCACGAAGACGACCATCCGCTTCCTGCGTAACCCGGCCAGTAACCAGCGCCTGCGCGTTAATAACCTTCCAGTCCTCGAATCGCGGCGAAGCGTCCGGGTTGGAAATCTTCTCGATGAAAGCGGACTTGTTGATGGGCGCAAACAATCCGGAACGCTGCAGGTCCGCGGCAATCACTTGCGAGACCTGCGCACCCATATCGCCCTGCAGGAAGTCGGTTACCGCAATCGGCAGTGGCTGAACGTTACCTTTGTTGATGTTGATCTCCACGAGCGCGTTCGCAGGCGATGCAACAAGAGCGGCGGCAGCCATGCCGACGGCGACGACGAGCGCGCGGATGAGGGAACACTTGACCATATCAAACAAGCCTTTCAGCATCTTATTGCGTAAGAGCGCTGGTGTCGAAGTTCAAAATAACTTCCTTCCAGGCATCGTATTTATCTTTTGTAAGCATCGTAAAAGGAGCTGCGCGACGAACTGCGCGAACGCCGGCATTGGTAATGCTTTTTCGCGTGCTCTCACTACCACCACTGGCCTCCACGTCAGGAACGCCTACGATCTGGCCATCTCTATCAAGCTTTACGTGAATCGTCATACGCACGCTGCCGATGTCTTTCAGACTGGTATCGATATTGAACTGCCTCTGGATTGCATCTCGCATCGCGACAGCGGTAGCCGAACTGATAGCGGATACTTCCTTACCGCCATTTCCCCGATCAACCGTCTCCGCATTTGCTTCGAGCGGCAACGCCAAGCCAATCGCGATTCCCACCAGCACCGCGCGTATCCCGAAAGACTTCGCGAAATAATACAGGCTCTTCAGCATTTAAATTCCCAGATCGCTTGGATCGAAGTTGACGACGACTTCGCTCCAGGCATCGTATTTGTCTTTTGGAAGCGACGAGAAAGGAGCCGATTTCATGATGGCGCGATAAGCGCCGCCGGCGAGTGCCCGACGAGTAGATTCGTTATCGCCACCAACCGCCTCGACTTCCGGTTCGCCGACGATATTGCCGTCCTGATCGAGATTCATATGCACCTTGATGCGAACATCGCTCACGCCTTCCATGCCGGGAATGACAGACCAATTGCCGGCGATGGCGCTTTTCAGCGCATCCATCTCGCTCATCGAAAGCTTGGAGCCGCCATTGCTCTTCTTCGCTCCGAGCGATGCCTCCTGCGTCGAGCGCTTAGCACCACCTGCTGAAGGATCGGTCTTGTTCAGCAACGCCGCAACCTCATCGGCATTGAAATCGCTCTTCATCGATGAGGCAGATTTCGCAGTCTCCTGCTTCTGATCGGCCTTCTTCTTTTCGGTCGGCTTCTCGGCAGCCTTCGGCTGGTCGGCTGTCTTTTCCGGCGGCTTTTCGGCGGGCTTTTGCGGCTCAGGCGGCTTTACCTGCGGCTTGGCAACCGGCGTCGGCACATTGTCAGGCAGCGCCTCGGCATCCGGCTTCGGCGGCTCCTCCGGCTTGGCCTGCTCTTCCGGCGGCTTTTCCTCAGGCTTCGGCGGCGTCACTTCGACCGGCTTCGGCGGCGGAATTGAAGCGACCTCCTTCGGCTGCTCGACTTCCGTTTCCTCCTTGACGATCTCCTTGACGTCATTCGGCTTAGGATCGATCTTCGGCATCGGCTTATCGCTCGAATTCGCCGCGGCCGCTTCGCTATTGCTGGGTTTGGCGTTCGGGACCGGCGGCGTTTTCAGGTCGACATTGTTGTCGCCGGCATTCTCGGCCGGCTGTGCGATCGGCGGCCGTGTCGTCGGCACGGGCGCCGAAGTCTCCTTCTTCGGAGCCTTCTTGTCGCCTTGCTGCATCTGGGTAATGGATTCCACCGGTACGAGATCAACCGGCATCGCCTCGAAATCCTCCACCTTGAAGGATTCCGGGGCGCCGAGCGACACCATCGCCCAGGTGAGCACCAGGCCGTGCAAAACAGCAGATGTGATGACACTGGCCTTCATTTTGAGCGCTATTGGTCCTTCTTCTGCTGCGTCACCAGGCCGATATTCTTGAAGCCTGCGCCCTGAATACGGGCCATGACATCGGCGATGACGCCGTAGGGCGCTGTCGCGTCACCGCGCACGAAGATACGTTCGTTGTACCCGGTCGTCGCGATCGCCTCGAGCTTGGCGGCGATTTCCGCGGCCGGGATCGGCGTTTCCTGCAGGAACACTTCGCCGTCATTCTTGACGGAGATGGTGATCGGCTGCGTCTCGGAATTGAGCGCCTTGGCCTGCGTTTCCGGCAGGTCGATCGGCACGCCGACAGTCATCATCGGTGCCGCGACCATGAAGATGATCAAAAGCACCAGCATGACGTCGACGAGCGGCGTCACGTTGATTTCGGAAATCACGGCCCTGTTCCGACCGCCGCGACGGCGGCGTCCGCCGCCCCCGCCGCCATTGCCTCCAACAGCCATACCCATGTCAGAATACTCCGTTGGTTACTGAGCGGCAGCGCGCGGCTGCAGTTTCTCGTCGATCTGGCGCGAAAGTATGGCGGAGAATTCATCCGCGAAACCTTCCATGCGGCCCGAGAGCTTGCCGGCATCGGCAGAGAACTTGTTGTAGGCGATAACTGCGGGGATAGCCGCGACGAGACCGATCGCGGTGGCAAGCAGCGCTTCGGCGATACCGGGCGCGACGACCGCAAGGTTGGTCGATTTCGAACCGGCGATCGCCTGGAACGAAGTCATGATGCCGACGACCGTGCCGAAGAGACCGATGAACGGACCGGCCGAGCCGATGGTCGCCAGCGATCCAAGGCGGGCGCCGAGAAATTCTGTTTCACGGGCGAGTGTCACGTCCATCGCGCGGTCGATACGCATCTGCAGGCCGATCGGCGAGCGGGCGCCGCGTTCGAAGGATTTCTTCCACTCGCGCATCGCGGCCACGAAGATTGCCGCCAGCCCGGTATTGTTGCGTTCCGACAGCGAGCGGTAGAGTTCTTCCAGCGACTGGCCCGACCAGAACACCTGTTCGAACTTGTCGAACTGGCGCCGTGCGCGGCCATAGGCCAGGTATTTGTCGATGACGATCGCCCACGTCCACACCGAGGCCGCGATGAGCCCGAGCATGACGAGCTTGACGACGATGCCGGCCTGCAAGAAAAGCGACCAGAGGCTGACGTCCGTCGTTGCTGCTGCCAATCCTACTTGTTCCATTGGTCCAAAATCCCCGAATCCAAACGCCCGGTGCTGGACCGGGCGGCACAAACTGATCTCGCAAGAAGTGTCCGGCGGCCGCCGCCCAAAGCCCTGGTCAAACTTCCAAGCTCATCTTCCGCCTTCTTGCCGTCAAATTTGGTCAAAGGAAGGCGTGCACCGCACAAACTCCGACTTTCCCAGTAAGACACTATTATGGTTAATAGATCGTTAGTGCCGGACTGTGACAGTAAGCCTGTGTTTGGAAGATTTCGTTCCATGGATTACTTGACCGGAGCAAGGTCCGGCTGCCGAAAGAGCGCTCATCCTGCGGCGCGGGAATTCCTTCACATAAAACTCAAGTTCTGACAAGAGCTGAATTTCAAGCGATTCTGACTACAATGGCTGACTGCCTTCCAGGAATTTCGCCGCCAGCGTTTCCGGCAGCCGCCTCGGCCGCCCCCGAGCGTTGATGACGGCGATGATCACCCTGGCGGCGATCAGCAGCGTCTCGCCCGAACGGATCTGCTGATTGAGCACCATCTTGGCGCCGCCGGCTTTTTCCGTATGCGTCAGGATCGTCAGCACATCGTCCATGCGCGCCGGGCTCTTGAAGTCGATCTCCATGCGGTGGACGACGAAAACCAGCCCCTCCTCGTCGGCACTGACGAGTTCGCGCTGCTCGACGCCGAGGCAGCGCAGATAATCGGTGCGGCCGCGCTCCAGGAAATGCAGGTAGCGGGCGTGATAAACCAGGCCGGAGAAGTCCGTGTCTTCATAATAGACCCGCTGCACGAGGCGGTGTCCGGCCTCCGTCAGCTCTCCCGAAATGGAAAAAGGGCGTTCCGTCATAATTTTCTCCAAACTCAGGTGCCCTGTTTGGCGCAACGCTTCCGGACAGGCAAGCATTGAATGCCCGGCCGGCAGGCATTGAATGATTGTCACAATTCCTAACTATTCCCGATAATGAGCGACCAATCAGGAGACGATGCGATGAAGATTGCGGTTATGGGTGGAGACGGTTTCATTGGTTGGCCAACGTCGCTGCATCTCTCCGATGCCGGGCACGACATCCATATCCTCGACAATCTCTCGCGCCGCTGGATCGACACCGAACTTGGCGTTCAGTCGCTGACCCCAATGGATTCGATCCAGGAGCGCACCCGCATCTGGCACGCCGAAACCGGGCGCCGCATCCACTTCAATCTGATCGATCTCGCCAAAGATTACGAACTCCTGAAGAACTGGCTTTCCGAACACCGCCCGGATGCCGTCATCCACTTCGCCGAGCAGCGGGCCGCGCCCTATTCGATGAAGAGCGACCGCCACAAGAACTACACTGTCAACAACAATGTCAGCGCCACGCACAATCTGCTGAACGCGCTGACGGAACTTAACCTCGATGCCCATCTCATCCATCTCGGCACCATGGGCGTCTACGGCTATTCGACGGTCGGGGCGGCGATCCCAGAAGGTTACCTGCCGGTCGGCATCGAAACCGCCGGCGGCGAGACGGTCAGCCAGGAGATCCTCTATCCCTCCAATCCCGGCTCGATCTATCACATGACCAAGTGCCTGGATCAGCTCCTCTTCCAGTTCTACGCCAGAAATGATGGCCTGAGGATCACCGATCTGCACCAGGGCATCGTCTGGGGCACACACACCGAGCAGACGCGCCGCCACGCGCAGCTGATCAACCGTTTCGACTATGACGGCGATTATGGCACGGTGCTGAACCGCTTCCTCATCCAGGCGGCGATCGGTTATCCGCTGACGGTGCACGGCACCGGCGGCCAGACCCGCGCCTTCATCCACATCCAGGATTCGGTCCGCTGCATCGAACTGGCGCTGAAAAACCCGCCGGCCCGCGGCGCCCGCGTCGAGATCTTCAACCAGATGACCGAAACCCACCGGGTGCGCGACCTTGCCGAGATGATCGCCAGGATGAGCGGCGCCAAAATTGCCTGGCTGCCCAACCCGCGCAAGGAAGCCGCAGAGAACGAGCTGATCGTCCGGAACGAAAAATTCCGCGATCTCGGCCTTGAACCGATCACGCTGGAAGCGGGCCTGCTCGGCGAGATCGTCGACGTCGCGAAGAAATTCGCCTATCGCGTCGACCGCGCGCGCGTGCCGGCCGTCTCCGCCTGGACCAAGGACATCGCCGCGACGATCAATCACGATCCGGAAGGCAAGCGGCTGAAGTCGGTTTCATGAGTGCTGAGAGATGACGAAGGCTAGGAAGGCCGCGGCTTGCTCCCTCTTCTCCCCAGCGGGGAGAAGGTGGCCCGTAGGGTCGGATGAGGGGGCCACACGGCACGCCCTTCATTGCCCTTCGCTCGCGCTCAGCGCACTCGCTCCTATCGTCGCTCGCCCCCTCATCCGCCTGCCGGCACCTTCTCCCCGCTGGGGAGAAGAGACATGTAGCAACGCCTTGCCGTCTCTCCTTCGCCGTAGCCAGATATACCGAGGCAGCGGAATCCGATGAACCGCTCGTCCGTCTTCGCCTACGTCACACTCGTCACCAATGCCGATTACGCCATGGGCGCGACCGCGCTTGCCCGCTCCCTACGCCGAACCGGCACTGGGGCCGACATCGTCATTCTCCATACCGGCGGTGTCGACAAAACCATTCTCGCACCCATCGAAGCGCTCGACTGCCGCCTGATCGAGGTCGAGCACCTGCCACTGTCTGCGGCCTTCACCGAACGCCATGCGCGTGGGCAGCTCCATTCGACAGCCCCTTTCACTAAGGGTCGCAAACCGGATTTCCATTCGCCGCTCGACAATTTCTGCAAGCTCAGGCTCTGGCAGCTTGTCGAATACGAGCGCTGCGTCTTCATCGATGCCGATGCCCTCGTGCTGAAGAACGTCGACAAACTTTTCCTCTATCCGGAATTTTCCGCCGCCCCGAATGTCTACGAAAACCTCGCCGATTTCCGCCGCATGAATTCCGGCGTCTTCGTCGCCACGCCTTCGCATGACACGTTCCGGCACATGCTCGAAAGGCTCGACAGGCCGGACGCGTTCTGGCGGCGAACCGATCAGACCTTTCTCGAGACGTTCTTCCCGGATTGGCACGGCCTGCCGGTTTATTTCAACATGCTGCAATATGTATGGTTCACCATGCCGGAGCTTTGGGACTGGAAGAGCATTTCGATCCTGCATTACCAGTATGAAAAACCGTGGGAAAAGGATCATCCCAAGGCAGCGCGACTACAACCTTTGATCGATCTGTGGCACCGTTTCCACGATGGCGGCGATATGCCTGAGATCACCGCGCTGAACAATCCGGAAGGGGTAGCATGAAGGTACTGGTGTCGGGTGGAACGGGTCTCGTCGGCCGGTATGTCGTCGAGGAACTGCTGGCCGCCGGATATCAGGTGATCGTCGGCGGGCGTCGCGCGCCGCTGCCCCGCCTCTTCTCCCGCCCGGTCGAATTCGCAGCACTTTCGCTCGATCCCGACAAGGATCAGATCGACGTCTTCGACGACGCCTATTTCTTCGTCCACGCCGCCTTCAGCCATGTTCCGGGCAAATATCGCGGCGGCGAGGGCGACGATCCGAAGACCTTCCACAGGTTGAACCTCGACGGCACCGTCCGGCTTTTCGAAGCCGCCAAACGCGCCGGCACGCGCCGCTGCGTCTTCCTGTCCAGCCGCGCCGCCTACGGCGAACACCCGCCGGGAACCGAACTGACGGAGACGATGCTGGCCAAGCCCGAAACACTCTACGGTCAGGTGAAGCTCGATGCCGAACGCGCGCTTACCCACCTCTCCACGCCGGGCTTTGCCGGCGTAAGCCTGAGGGCGACCGGCGTCTATGGCGATCTCTCGCCGAACAAATGGGACGGCATCATCGCCGATTACCTCGCCGGCCGGCCGGTTGCCGCCCGTCTGGGAACGGAAGTTCACGGCCGCGACCTCGGTCGGGCGGTGAGACTGATGCTGGAGACGGAAAGCACCCGCATCTCCGGTGAGGTCTTCAACGTCTCGGACATGTCAGTCGACACGCGCGATATCCTTTCAGCCATCCGCCGCGAGACGGGCTGTCGGCACGCGTTGCCAGCCCCTGCCGATAGCGCAGCACTCAACCCCATGAGCACGGCGAAAATCCGCGCGCTCGGCTGGGCGCCAGGCGGAGCACCTCTGTTCGAGGAGACGGTGCAGCGGCTGGCCGTTGCACTTCCCGAATCCCCAAGGCACAGGTCCACGCAAGTCTGACGTTGCAGAATGCGCCCGAATTGCAATCGGGGGCGCGAATTAAAAATCGGGGAATATTCCATGCAGGTCGCAACCACGTCTGCCTCCATCATCTTGCGCGGCGCGTCTTCGACCGCAGCCATTTCAACCGCCGGAAGCGAGACCGATCAAGGTGTGCTGAAGTTGCAGCGCGCCACCCAGGCGCTGCAGCAGATGCGCCAGACCTTGGCGAACTCGGGAGACGAGGCCAAGGCGAAGGCACAACGCAAGCTCGAAGAGGCGAAACAGCAGCTGGAGATGCTGCGCAGCTCCAACATGGCTCCTGAGGTGGTCGCCCGGCTGGCCGCCGAACTGGCGCGCAAGGTTGGCACCGCCGCCTCCGAATTCGCATCGTCAGTCGCGACCGGCAGCCCGGCAGCGGCTGTTTCGATGGATGCAACCACAGGCGCTGCGGCCGTCACAACGAGCGGGGCCGCGGCTGCGCTGACGGATACTTCAGGAGAAACTGCGGCCGGCGAGACCGGCTCGCAGGAACCGGACGCCGCCGCCAACGCCCGCAACGCCTATGCGAGCGTCGCCGAAGATGCCCCGAAATTCTCAGGCATTTCGGCCGATGATCGCGAAACAATGGAAGAGTTCAAGGCGGTGGTGCGTGAACTCAAGCAAGTGCTCGAAAAGGCGATGCGCGAGTTGCGGCAGCAGGCCGGGGCCAATATGGCCGGCTTCTCCATCGCCACGGCGACAATACCGACAAGCATCGTCGTCTGACGACCGCTGCCGCCGGCGGACGAGGCGTGAAACGAGGGTGATGCCGTCGCATCTGGCATTTGCATCGGACATCCGGCCGTCTATGCTCGCTCGAATCTCACAAAACCGGCAGATCGAATGACCGCTAGAGAATTGAAAGCGCAGCTGCGCAACGAACGGCTGTCCGCGCGCGACGCCATCCCCGCTGAGAAACGCGCCTCCAAAAGCCTCGCAATGGCCGACCATGCCGGCGAGGCCGTTGGTTTTGCGCTGGATACGATCGTCTCCGGCTTCCTGCCGATCCGTTCGGAAGCCGATCTCCGGCCGCTGATGGCGCGCTTTGCCGTGCGCGGTGCACGGCTCTGCGTGCCGGCGATCCTTGACCGGCAGACCATCGTCTTTCGCGAGCTGGCGGAAGGCGCGCCCCTCGTCGATACCGGTTTCGGCACGGTCGGCCCCAGCGCGGATGCCGCCATTCTTGATCCAGAGATCATGCTGGTGCCGCTTTCGGCCTTCGATGCCCGCGGCCACCGTATCGGCTACGGCGCCGGCCACTACGATCGAGCCATCAGCCGGCTAAGGCAAAAAGGCCTGCATCCGAAGCTGATCGGCATTGCATTCGACTGCCAGGAAGTGGCACATGTGCCCGACGAGCCGCATGACATAAGCCTGGATGCCATCCTGACAGAAAGCGGCCTTCGCTTTTTTTCCTCTTGGATTGGATAGGGAATGCGGCTGCTTTTTCTGGGTGACATGGTCGGCAAGACGGGACGCACGGCGGTGTGGGACCGCCTCCCCGGCCTCGTTTCCGACCTCAAGCTCGATTTCGTCATCGTCAACGGCGAGAATGCCGCCGGCGGCTTCGGCATCACCGAGGACATCTTTCTGGAAACGATCAATGCCGGCGCCGATGTGGTGACGACGGGCAATCACGTCTGGGATCAGAAGGAAGCCGTCGCCTTTGCCGGGCGGCACGATCAATTCCTGCGGCCGGCCAACTATCCGCAAGGCACGCCCGGCCGCGGCTCCGGCCTTTTCTATGCCAGGAACGGCGCGCGCGTGCTCGTCGCCAATGTCATGGGCCGGGTCTTCATGCATCCCGAACTCGACGACCCCTTCAAATCGGCGGAGGTCATCCTCGCCGCCTGCCCGCTGAAGGAGCAGGCCGATGCGATCATCTTCGATTTCCATGCCGAGGCGACCAGCGAGAAGCAGTGCTTCGGCCATTTCGTCGACGGCCGTGCCAGTTTCGTCGTCGGCACCCACACGCATGTGCCGACGGCCGACGCACAGATCCTGAACGGCGGCACCGCCTATATGTCGGATGCCGGCATGTGCGGCGACTACGACTCCTCCCTCGGCATGGACAAGGAGGAGCCGCTCAACCGCTTCATCTCCAAGATGCCGAAGGGTCGCATGGAGGCAGCGAACGGCCCCGCGACGATCTGCGGCGTCGGCGTGGAAATCTCGGATACGACGGGACTTGCCGAAAAGATCGCGCCGCTCCGGCTCGGACCGCGGTTGGCTGAGACTGTACCGGAGTTCTGGCGGTAACGGCCGACGAGCGGCCATCCAACACGCAATTGTGAGCATCCGCCGTCTGGACCCCTGCGGCCTCATGCCGCATCCTCCCGCCACTCGCGCATACCCCCGAAAATCGGAATCGATTTTCTGAAAGGATTATGCGCCGATTAAAGGGTGATAGAGCGCCGGAGGGGTGGCATGAAGCCGCGATATCTTGTCCTCGCTATCGCATACCTTGCGGCCTTCGCCGCGCCTAGTCTTGCCGGAGCACAAGAGCAGCGGCCACCGGTCAGCCAGTGCCAGGCGATCGCGCAAACCATCCCCAAGGTGACCTTCGCAAGCTTTTCCGGCGCTCCGCCGCTGATGCCTGCCGTCTCCGAGGGCGAGGACGTCAAACTCACCTTCCTCGGCCACTCCACCTTCGCGATCGAGACCCCGGGCGGAATCGTCATCGCGACAGACTATAATGGCTGGTACAGGCCGGCGACGATGCCTGACGTCGTGACGATGAACAAGGCCCACTCGACCCACTTCACCTTGGCGCCCGATCCGGGCATCAAGCACGTACTGCACGGGTGGAGCGATGTTCCGGACGAGAAGGCCAATGTCAATCTCGTCGTCGGCGATGCCTATATCCGCAACGTCACGACGGATATTCGCTTCAGCTATGGCCTCGGCGGCTCGCACGAAAACGGTAATTCCATCTTCATCTTCGAGATCGCCGGCCTCTGCATCGGACATCTCGGCCACCTGCATTACGAGCTGACGGATACCCATTATACCGAGATCGGCCGCCTCGACGTCGTCATGGTCCCCGTCGATGGCGGCCTGACCATGGGCGCCGACAGCATGAGCCGCGTCATCAAGCGGCTGTGCTCGTCGTTGATCCTGCCGATGCACCGGCGCGGCCCGCCGGTCGAAGCCTTCGTTTCGATGTTCGGAAAGGATTTCGACGTCGCCAATGCGCCCGATGACAGTATCACCGTCTCGATGCGTACCCTGCCGAAAAAGCCGCTGATCTATGTCATGAAGGGTGTGCAGTAAAAAAGGCCCGGCGGTTTCCCTTCTACGGCGCCGCGCGTCTATTCAGACGCGCAAAAGACGCTGTAGCGCTTTGAATTCCTGCATCAGGCGAACTGTAGATGGCGCTTGATGCCGACATCCGGCATCTTGTCGTCGTCAAGATTGGCCTTGGCGATCTCCCAGCCGAATTTCAGCTTGTTGCCTGTGGAAACCCAGATCTCGGCATCGTCGACATGGAGCGACAGCATGGTGAGCTTGGGGTCCTTCTTGCCGCCGTCATACCAGGCCGCGACGATCGAGCTCCAATATTCCTCGATCTTGGAGGGGTCAGGATGCACCTCGATCACACCGGCGAGGCAGGCGTGATAGTCGTGATCCTTGCCGATAACGCAGAAATGCGCGCGGCTGCCGGGTTTGATGGCGCGCACGATGTCGGCGTCGGTCTTGGTGTAGAACCAGATGGTGTTGGTGGTGGGATCGGCATGCGGCGCCATCGGCTGCATGTGCATGTCCAGTCCGGAAATTCCGAGCATACCGGCATGAACGCCGTTGACCTGATCCCAGAGCTGACGTGCTGGATGTTCCTGCGCCTCGCTGAGACTTGCCATGACCGTTCCTTTCCGTTGGATGGGAGTTCGGTTGAAACGTCATCCCCTCGCCTTTGTTCCGAACTGCTTTTTCCTTGAACGGGTGCCGTTTCGCTCTTATAAGGCGGCCCATTCCGAACAATGAGACGTGAACAGGGGTGCCATGGCTGGCCATTCACAGTTTAAAAACATCATGCACCGCAAAGGCCGTCAGGATGCCGTGCGGTCGAAAATGTTCTCCAAGCTTGCGCGCGAAATCACCGTTGCCGCCAAGGCCGGCCTGCCCGACCCGACGATGAACGCCCGTCTTCGCCTGGCGATCCAGAACGCCAAGGCTCAGTCTATGCCGAAGGACAATATCGACCGCGCCATCAAGAAGGCAGCCGGCGCCGACGGCGAAAATTATGATGAAGTCCGCTATGAAGGTTATGGCCCCGGCGGCACGGCGATCATCGTCGAGGCGCTGACCGACAACCGCAACCGCACCGCCTCCAACGTCCGCTCGAGCTTCACCAAGGCCGGCGGCGCTCTCGGCGAAACCGGCTCCGTTTCCTTCTCCTTCGACCATGTCGGCGAAATCACCTACAAGCTTTCCGTCGGCGATGCCGACAAGGTGATGGAAGCCGCGATCGAAGCCGGCGCCGACGACGTCGAGTCCGACGAAGACGGCCACTACATCACCTGCGCCTTCGAAGCCCTTGGCGAAGTGGCAAAAGCGCTGGAATCGAGCCTCGGCGAAGCCGAAACCGTCAAGGCCGTCTGGCGCGCCCAGAACAACGTGCCGGTCGACGAGGAAAAGGCCCAGTCGTTGATGAAGCTCATTGACAGCCTGGAAGACGACGACGACGTGCAGAACGTCTATTCCAACTTCGAAGTCTCGGAAGAGGTTCTGGCGAAGCTCTCGGCCTGAATTTCCTCTGACGATCGTCAATAGAAAACCCGGCTGCGATGCCGGGTTTTTTACTGCCAAGATGCCCGAGGCGCCGCTTGAAAACCCTATGCGGCGGCCCGCATGAAATTTCCGAGCCCTGCAAAAAACTCCAAGGATTTCAGCCGCGCCTCGATATCGTGGATCGGCATCGAGATGATCACCTCGTCGGCCTGTGTTTCCCGCAGAAACTCCGACAGTTTCGCTTCCGCCGTCTTCGGCGAGCCCACAACGGCATAACGCAGCGTGTGTTCGACATTCATCTTTTCCATCGGCGACCAGAAAGCGTCCATGTCAGCCACCGGACGCGGGAACGGGCCGCGGACATTGCGGCGCAGATTGACGAACTGCTGCTCAGCGGAGGTGAAATGGTACCGCGCCTCCTCATCAGTCGCCGCCACCGCGCCCATGACGCCGACCATCACGTAGGGCTTGTCCAGCGTCGCCGAAGGCTGGAAGCGGTCGCGGTAGATCGCGATCGCATCGAGCAGCATGTCGGGCGCGAAATGCGAGGCGAAGGCATAGGGAAGGCCGAGCATGCCGGCGAGCTGGGCACTGTAGAGGCTGGAGCCGAGCAGCCAGATCGGGATGTGCGAACTGTTGCCCGGCACGGCAAGAATTGCCTGGTTCTCGACCGGTGTGCCGAGGAGTTGCTGCAGTTCCACCACGTCGTTCGGGAAGCTGTTTGCGCCGGCCTCGAGATTGCGCCGCAGCGCCTGTGCCGTGCGCATGTCCGTTCCCGGCGCGCGCCCGAGGCCGAGATCGATCCGGCCGGGGAAGAGCGCCTCCAGCGTGCCGAACTGCTCGGCGATGACGAGCGGCGAATGATTGGGCAGCATGATGCCGCCGGAGCCGATGCGGATGTGCTTTGTCGCAGCCCCGACATGGCTGATGACGACGGCGGTGGCAGCGCTGGCGATCCCCGGCATGCCGTGATGTTCGGCAAGCCAGAAGCGCTTGTAGCCGAATTCCTCGGCCTTCACAGCCATCCGCGCCGAACCCTCGAGGGACTGGCGCACGGTGCTGCCTTCGGCAACGGGGGAAAGGTCGAGTATGGAGAAGGGAACCATGGGAAACCTGCCGGGCGGTTGAACGATGCCGTCTATGTAGGTTCGCGCCCGCACCATTCCAAACCACGCGCGCAAACAAAAAGGCCGCGCGAGCGCGACCCTTCTGCAATGTCAGAAGCGATCGTTTATCGGTGACGGCGCAGCACATGCACCTCAGCGCTCGGCTGGTGGTGGCCGGGCGGCAGCGTGAAATTGCCGAGCTGGCGGTCCATTTCCAGGGCTTCCGTCGCCAGCCGGTGGATCGCCGCCGTCGTCTCCTCGACCATCGAGGCGTTCTGTTGCGTCATCGTGTCGAGTTCGGCGACAGCGCTATTGATCTCACGCAGCGTGTTGGCCTCCTCGCGGGTCGCACCCATGATCTCGTTGATCTGGCCGTTGATCGCCTCGACATGGGCGCCGATGCCCGTCAGCGCAACGCCCGCTTTTTCCACAAGCGTAACGCCGCTTTCGACCTCATGCGTCGATTTCTGCAGCAGGCTGGAGATCTCCTTGGCCGCACTTGATGAGCGCTGCGCCAGCTCGCGCACTTCCATGGCGACGACGGCGAAGCCCTTGCCGGATTCACCGGCGCGCGCCGCTTCGACACCGGCATTGAGCGCCAGGAGGTTGGTCTGGAAGGCGATGTCGTCGATGACTGAGATGATCGTGTTGATCTGGCGCGAGGAGGCCTGGATTGCCTCCATCGCCGCGATCGTCTCGCGCATGATCTGGCCGGAGCCTGTCGTCTCCTTCTTGGCGTCGCGGGCGATGCGCTCGGCCTGCTCGGCTCGCTCGATCTGCCGGCGGACCGACTGTGTGATGGCGCTGATCGCATTAGCCGTCTCGGTGATCGAGCCGGCCTGGCGCTCGGTGCGACCGGCAAGTTCGTCGGCGCCGGTGCGCATCTCCTCGGAGCCGGCGCGTACCGCCATCGAGTTGCGGCCGATTGCCGTCATAGTTTCGCTGAGCGTCGCCAGCGCCTCGTTGAAATTGACGCGCAGGCTTTCAAGCTCGTTCGGGAAACGGGTATCGATCTGATAAGCAAGATCGCCGCTCGCCAGATGATGCAGGCCCTCGTCAATCGCCTCGACCACCTGCTGCAGCGTCTTCGCCTCGGCCTCACGCTCGGTCAGGTTCTGCTGGCGGTCCTGCTCGGCCCGCAGGCGCGTCTCTTCACTGGCGGCTTCGAGCTCGCGGCTTTCGATGAGCGACTGCCGGAAGCGGTCGAGCGCGTTGGCCATCGTGCCGATCTCGTCCTTGCGGTTCAGGCTGCCGATCTCGCTGTCGAGCTTGCCGTCGGCGACATCGCGGGTAACGCCGGCAAGCCGCGCAAGCGGCGAAAACAGCAGATTGGTGACGAGCCCGGTCGTGACCGCCATGACCACGAGCACGCCGATGCCGATCATCGTCAGCAAGGTAGCGATCTCGATCGAGCCGGCATTGAGCTCGCTCAAGAGCACACTCTCGACCACTAGGAAGCGGTCGCCGCGATAGTCGATGCCGCGGACATAGGCACGAGCCGTACCGTCCGCCCGGTCGAAATCGGCAACCGTCATCGCCGAACTGGCAAGCGCGCTCTTGATGAAGGTGAAGGGCGTCGCATCGAGCGTAGCAAGCTTGCCGCTTCGGTCGAGGCCGACGGCGGAGCCATCGCCGGAGACGATCGCCGCCCGCGCCGTGCTGCCCTGAACGATGCCCTTGGCGAGGATGCCGGTGACGATGTCGTCGCGCACCTTGAAGAGGATGATGCCCTTGGCCGCTCCAAGCTTGATAATCGGCACGGCATAGAAGATCGCCGATTTGCCGCTGCCGGCATCGACTCGAAGGCCGGAGAAGCCTGTCGGCGCGGCGTCATCGGTCGCCTTGGCGGTATTGTCGATCGCCTTGGCGAAAGCGATGCCGGCGCCGGTTGTCTTCCAGGCGTCCGACTTCAGGTTCTCAGCGAAATCGTCCTGCTTCTTATAAGAATAGAGGACCGTGCCCTCGAGATCGGCGATCAGCAGGTCGCTGAAGGCGGTATCCTCGAGGTCGCGGGCGACTTCGCCCTGCGTCTTCTCATGGTTCGAATAATAAAAACCGCTCGGCCCTTCCGGCTTCATGAGCTTCTCGCGCTGGTCGGCCGGGTTGGGATTGTTCGATATGAAAACCTTCTTCAGCTCGGCACGAGCGTCGCCCGAGGTTTTCTCGATGGTTTTCCAGCCGCTCTTCAGGCTGGTGATCGACATTTGCAGCGCCTCGATGCGCGCAATCGAGTTGGCCTGGTTTTCAAGCTGCGCCAGCTGGTCCTGCAGCATGTCGCCGCGGAAGATCAGCACGCTTTCCTTGGCCTTCAGCGCCTGCTCGTCGGAGATGCGGCTGCTGGCAAAATAGGCCAGCACGTCGATGACCGCGATCGACAGCACGGTCAGCAGAATGAATGTGACGATGACCTTGAAGGACAGGGATTGAAATCTCTGTGCCATGTACGACGAACCCCTTCTGAACGCGCTTGCCAGCCGGGCATGCAGCGCATGCCTGATCGACCGACCTGTAAACAGAACATCGGAGGCTTAATCTTCGCGAAAAGAAGCCCCTCTCGTATTGACGACTAGAATTCAGGCATCTGTTTTAATTCGCGGTAAATGTCGGGCCCTAAATCCGGGAGTGTTTTTGTTTTGTTCACATATCGATGGCACTTATTTCGCGATCGCTATAGGTTGAACCATGCAAAATACGATTCGCATCGTCGGTATTGATCCTGGACTTCGCCGCACCGGCTGGGGAATCATCGACACGCTGGGCAATTCCCTGCGGTTTGTCGCATCTGGAACAGTGACTTCCGATGGCGACATGGACCTTGCCTCCCGCCTTTGCCAATTGCACGACGGCCTGGCGGAGATCGTCCACAGCTATAAGCCGGATGAAGCCGCCGTCGAACAGACCTTCGTCAACAAGGATGCGGTGGCGACCCTGAAGCTTGGCCAGGCCCGCGGCATTGCCATGCTGGTGCCGGCGCGCGCCGGGCTGCCGGTCTCCGAATATGCCCCGAACGCCGTGAAGAAGGCCGTCATCGGCGTCGGCCACGGCGAAAAGCAGCAGATCCACATGATGTTGAAGATTCTGATGCCGAAGGTCGAATTCAAGGGCAACGACGCCGCCGACGCCCTGGCGATCGCCATCTGCCATGCGCATAATCGCGGCAGCAACCGGATGCGACAGGCGCTGGCCGGATAGCTTGTTCTTGACTTGTTCCATTGGTAAGGATAATTCTTACTCTGAAGGAGCAACAAGATGCGTGTCACGTCCAAAGGGCAGGTCACTATTCCTCGCGATCTCAGGGAACTTGTCGGTATCGAGGCCAATAGCGAGGTCATTTTCTCGATAGAGGGCGGCAAGCTCGTTCTCTCGCCGAAGAACGGCAAGCAGGAGATCGAGGATCGGGGCCGCCTGGATCGTTTCATACAGACGCTCCGTCGTCTCGAGGGCACTGGCGATCAGGAGATCGATGCCGAAGACCTTATGTCGATGACCCGTGATCGCTGATGGCCACACTTGTCGACACGAACATACTTGTCGATCTGGCCGTAGTCGGTTCGGACTGGCACGGGTGGTCGCGTCGAAAGATGCTTGACGTCTTCAAAGACGGACCTGTCCTCATAAACCCGATCATCTATTCCGAATTTTCCGTTCGGTACGACGACGTGGACGAAGTCGATCGACTGCTGCCGCAGGATGAATTCCGCCGCGAGAACCTGCCTTGGCCGGCTGCATTCGCCGCTGCTGCGGCCTTCCGGCTTTACCGTCGCGCCGGCGGTGGGCGCGAACGGATATTGCCCGATTTCTTCATCGGCGCGCATGCGGCGATAAGGGGCTACAGAATTTTGACCCGCGATCCCAGCGGATACCGCTCCTATTTCCCCTCCGTTGACCTTATAACCCCCGAAACGCATCCTTGAGAGACCGCGACCCATGATCGGCAAGCTGAAAGGCACCATAGACGAGATCGGCGAAGATTATGTGCTCGTCGATGTGCACGGCGTCTGCTACGTCGCCCATTGCTCGGCCCGCACCCTGTCCAAGCTCGGCTCAGCCGGCGAGGCGTGCGTGCTGTTCATCGAAACCTATGTGCGCGAGGACCAGCTAAGGCTCTTCGGCTTCATGACCGCGCTGGAGCGGGAATGGTTCAACCTGCTCCAGAGCGTTCAGGGCGTCGGCGCCAAGGTGGCGCTCGCCGTGCTCTCGACGCTGACACCAGGCGAACTCGCCAATGCGATTGCCCTGCAGGATCGCGCCGCCGTCTCGCGTGCGCCGGGCGTCGGTCCGAAAGTGGCGATGCGTCTCGTCACCGAGCTCAAGAACCGGGCGCCGGCCTTTGCCGGCGAAGCGATCAATATCGCCCTCAAGCAGGAACTCGGCGAAGGGGTCGCGGCCGCCCCGGTCGCCGACGCGGTATCTGCGCTGACCAACCTCGGCTATTCCCGCGACCAGGCGGCGAACGCGATTGCCACGGCAATGAAGACGGCAGGCGACGGCGCCGACAGTGCCAAGCTGATCAGGCTGGGATTGAAGGAGCTAGCGCGATAGAGTAGGATGGAATGTCATTTTTCTGCCGATTGACAAATTTTCCGACCAACGCACATAGATAGGACTGCTGATCCATGCGGGGAGAATTTACCCTTTCACCGAAAGGCCAGATAACGTTTCCGAAAGAGTTGCGGGACACGCTCGGCCTTCAGCCTGGCGATCAGCTTGTTTTCTCGATGATCGACGGAGAAGTCGTGATTACACCGAAATCGATCAACTTCAATGATCTTGCAGGCCTTCTGGGATCGCCTCCAAATGGTCGTGCTTCCCTGGAAGAGATCGACGCTACCGTCACCGACGCTGCGGGCAGCGATGTCGTCAACGAAGCCACGCGATCGAAATCGGATGTAGCGGCATGATTGCCTATGGCTTGGATACAAACGTCCTGCTGAGGCTCATCGTCGACGATGATCCGGAGCAAAGGGCGGCCGCCCTGAAATTCGGTGAAGGCATCGGCAGGGATTATCGTGGATTTCTCTCGCTTCTGAACCTCTTGGAACTGGATTGGGCGCTGCGCGCACGGTTCGGCTTCAAGAAAAAGGACGTTGTCGAGGCAATCGGCAAGTTGACACGCGTCAGGGGATTGGACATCGAGAACCAGACCCTCGTTATCAAGGCCCTGAGGGCCGTGGAAACGCGAAACGCCGATTTTGCCGATGCCTTGATCGGCTACCGCGCCGCGGATGAGGGATGCCCGGCGACCAAGACATTTGACCGGCACGCGTTCAAGACCGTGCCAGGTATGGAGCTTCTTTCATGAGCGAATCCGCCCGCCTGATATCGCCGGAAAAGCGGGGCGAAGACCTTGATATCACGTTGCGCCCGCAATCGCTGGATGAGTTCACCGGCCAAGCGGAAGCGCGCGCCAATCTCAAGGTCTTTATCGAGGCGGCGAAAAACCGCGGCGAAGCGCTGGACCATGTGCTCTTCGTCGGTCCGCCCGGCCTCGGCAAGACTACGCTGGCGCAGATCATGGCCAAAGAACTCGGCGTCAACTTTCGCTCGACGTCGGGCCCGGTGATCGCCAAGGCCGGCGATCTCGCTGCCCTGCTGACCAATCTCGAGGAGCGCGACGTGCTCTTCATCGACGAAATCCATCGGCTCAATCCCGCCGTCGAGGAAATCCTCTATCCGGCCATGGAAGATTTCCAGCTTGACCTCATCATCGGGGAAGGCCCTGCCGCTCGCTCGGTGAAGATCGACCTGTCGAAATTCACGCTGGTGGCGGCCACCACCCGCCTCGGCCTGTTGACGACGCCGCTGCGCGACCGCTTTGGCATTCCGGTGCGCCTGAGCTTCTACACCGTCGAGGAGCTGGAACTGATCGTGCGCCGTGGCGCCCGGCTGATGAACCTGCCGATCACCGAGGAAGGCGCCCGCGAGATCGCAAGACGCGCCCGCGGCACCCCGCGCATCGCCGGCCGGCTGCTGCGGCGCGTGCGCGACTTCGCCGAGGTGGCAAGGGCGGAAGCCGTCACCCGCGAAATCGCCGACGAGGCGCTGACCCGCCTGCTGGTCGACAATGTCGGCTTCGACCAGCTCGACAAACGTTACCTCAACATGATCGCCGTCAATTTCGGCGGCGGCCCGGTCGGCATCGAAACCATCGCCGCCGGCCTTTCCGAGCCGCGCGACGCGATCGAGGACATCATCGAGCCCTACATGATCCAGCAGGGTTTCATTCAGCGCACACCACGCGGCCGTGTTCTGACCGCAATCGCATGGAAACATCTGGGAATGCAACCGCCCAAGGATATGGAGGCTGCACAGTTCCGGCTGTTCCAGGAGGACAACTGAGTGATCACCCGCCGCGGATTTTTCAAGGTTCTGGGCGGCGGTGTCGCAGGCGTCATGTCGCTCGGTGGTTACGCCTTCGCCTATGAACCGCTCGCGCGGCTTGCCATCACCCGCTACCAGCTGACGCCGCCCGGATGGACGCCGGGGCTCAAGCTCCGCGTCGTTGCGCTCGCCGATCTCCATGCCTGCGAACCCTGGATGTCGGCAAGCCGCATTGCCGCGATCTGCCACAGGGCGAATGAACTGGAGGGCGACGTCACCGTCCTGCTCGGCGATTATGCCGCCGGCATGAACATGGTGACGCAGTACGTGCATTCGAGCCAATGGTCGAAGGCGCTCGCCACTTTGCAGGCCCCTCTCGGCGTCCATGCGGTCATGGGCAACCATGATTGGTGGGAGGACAGGACCGCCCAGAAGAACGGCGGGATGGAGACATTCGGACACCGAGCCCTCGCCGACGTCGGCATCCCGGTCTATGGCAACCGCGCCGTTCGGCTCGAAAAAGATGGCCGCGGCTTTTGGCTCGCAGGCCTCGAAGATCAGCTGGCGCTGCTGCCGGGCCGGAAGTGGGGCCGCACGCATATGCTCGGCCTCGATGATCTCGAGGGAACGATGGCTCAGGTTACGGACGATGCGCCCGTCATCCTGCTCGCCCATGAGCCCGATATCTTTCCGCGCGTGCCCGAACGTGTCTCGCTGACGCTTTCGGGCCACACGCATGGCGGACAGATCCGCCTCCTCGGCCGTTCGCCGATCGTCCCCTCGCGTTACGGCAACCGCTACGCCTATGGCCATATGTTCGAGGAGGGGCGTAATATCATCGTGTCCGGTGGCCTCGGCTGCTCCATTGCACCGGTCCGCTTCGGCGTGCCGCCGGAAATTGTCGTGATCGATCTTGGATAAGAATGGCATGGCCAAGCGCACTCTCATCCGCCTGAATGCGGGCGCTGAGCGTTTCAACTATCGCATCGCCGGCCTCGGCTTTCGCGACGGCCACGTGCTCGTCCATCGCGCCGTGCATGAGCCCTTCTGGACCTTTCCAGGCGGCAGGGCGGAAATCGGCGAGACGTCGGAGGAAACGCTCAAACGGGAGATGGTGGAGGAACTGGGCGTTGAGGTGACCGTCCATCGGCTACTGTGGATTGTCGAGAATTTTTTCCGCTACGAACGGCGCGACTGGCATGAACTCGGTCTCTATTACCTGATGGACCTCCCGCCGGAATTCCCCTTTTTGTCCGGCGAGATCATCCATCGGGTCGAGGACGGCGACAACCATCTCGAGTTCAAATGGGTGCCGGCAACGCGTAGTGCCCTGACCGCACTCGACATCCCGCCCTATTTCATCGCCGATGAAATCGAGGCCCTACCCGTTGCGCCACGTCATCTCGTCTGGCGGGACGGCGATCTCGACGGCAAAGACTGATGCAAGCAGTTGAAAATGTTACAGCGTCCTTGCGCGCCTCAAAAGGCGCCCGGGCGCTGTAGCCAAAAGCGCTTAAAGAGGAGATGCGCCAATGCCGACCTTCGATCCTGTCAGGCCATTCCGCAAACTTGCCTATAACAACGCCCTTGCCAACCGCCGGCTGCTGCAGGCCTGCGCGACATTGAAGCCTGGAGAATTCGAAGCGCCACGCACCAGCTTCTTCCCCTCGATCAAGGAAACCTTGAACCATATCATCACGGTCGACTGGTTCTATGTCGACGGCCTGGAAGGCGGCACGCTCGGGCTCAAGGCCTTCGAGATCGACGAACCATTCGATGACGTCTCCTCGCTGGCGCAAGCGCAGGCGAAGGTCGATCAGCGCCTGGTGGCGCTTTGCGAGGCCCTGACGCCGGACAGGCTCGCCTCGACCGTCAGCCTCCATCGCGGCGCCCGCATCCAGCAGGAGCGGATGGAGGACGTGCTCGGGCATCTCTTCCAGCATCAGACCCATCATCGCGGCCAGGTGCATGCGATGCTCTCCGGCACCAGCGTCGCCCCGCCGCAGCTCGACGAATTCATCGTCGCCGACGATGCACGGTTTCGCAGCAGCGAACTTGCAGACTTCGGCTGGAGTGAAGAGAAGCTGATGTGCTGATTTCATGGTAAAGCGCGCTTAAGCGTCCTACCGGACGCGCGACGCTTTAGAGCCTTTCCGGGTTAGATTGAAGCATTCTGCCGGAGCAGGTTTTCGTCAGGGAAAAGGCGATTGGCGGGCTCTAATTCTGCAGCCGCCTCTTCAGCCCGTCGATGATCGTCTTGGTAAGAAGGTCGTAATTCTCGTCGAAATGATGGTCGCCGGGCAGTTCGATCACTTCGGCACCGCTCTCCTTTACCGCCGGACAGGCGACATCGTCATCGTCGTCCTTGCCGTAGATGCATTGCACGAGCTTCGGATCGATGTTCTTCAGATCGCTGACGGGATCGCCTCCGGCCCCATCCGTTTTCTGGCCGAGCCAACCGAGAACGGAGATGACGTAGTCGACTTCGTGTGACAGCGACAGCAGCGACAATTGCACCACCGCCGACTTTTCAGCCGGCTTGAGGAGCTGATAGGTGGCCGGCACGACATCGGCGCCGAAGGAATAGCCGACGAGCAGCACATGCTTCACCTTCCACTGCTTGCGGTAGAAATCGATGATCTTCGAAAGATCGGCCGCGGTCTCCTCCGGCTTGCGCTCCGACCAGAAATAGTGGAGCGAATCGACGCCCACGACCGGAATGCCTTCCTTCTGCAGCGTGCCGCCGACCTCCTTGTCGATGTCGCGCCAACCGCCGTCGCCGGAATAGATCACCGCCATCGTATCGAAGGCCGGCGTTGTCTCGAGCACCGCCAGCGGCAGGCCGAGCGGATTGCCGAAGGCGCCGGAGGCGGTGACGAGATCGTCGAGCGTATCGGCAAATACCGTCTGCGCATCGTCGGTGGATTCGCGGATCTCGATCTCGGCATGGGCCTTCTTCAGCGCTTCGGCATGCGCCCTGCCATCCTTGTCGGCATTGGGCGTAAAGACGGCGACGATCGGATCCGGCAGAGCGCCGTCGCTGAGGCCATACATGGTGCGTTGGCCAACGACCTGCTTGGAAGCCGGCGTGCAAAGTCCCTGGGCGAGTGGAATGCCGGCCTTCGGATCGACAGCAAGCGTCTGGCCGATCGTCGCATCCGGCGTCTGCGCGGCAATCGCCAGCGCTAAGGCCCCGCCCTCGCCGATGCCGGCGACGATCGGCAGGTGATAGGCACTGTTGCCGGTCGCGCGCTGCACCTGCTGGCTCAGCGATTCGATGTCCGAGACCATGTAGACGCAGCCGTCATTGAGGCTGACGTCGTACCGGTTGAGCGCCTGGATATAGGAGGGGAAGTCGACGCCGATGACGACGGCGCCTTCGGCGACCAGCCTGTCGGCTTCGGCCTTCTCATAGTCGCCCCAGCCGGCCGCATCCGAGATCAGCATCACCGTGCCCTTCACCTCCCCTTCCGGCAGGAAGATGTGCGGCGACGGGATGAGTCCGGCTTCGAAGCTCTGTGTGGTCTCTTCGGCAGCATCAGCCGGTGCGGCCGCGAGCATGCAGGCGCATGCCGTGGCAAGAAGGATTGTCCTGATCATTTTCTCACTACCCCTTTCAATCCGCCCCCGATCAGAAATGTCGCGTCCATCAACGCGATCATCGGATTGCCCCCTCCGGAGACCGCAAGATAGCGCGGTTGCCAGTGCGGATGAAACTTGGATTTGAATGCCCGAAGGCCTTTGAAGTTATAGAAGCGCTCGCCGTGTTCGAAGACGGTGCTGCCGATGCGGTCCCAGACGGGCGCCGCCTCGCGTTTCGACATGCCGGAGAGGGGCGCCATGCCGAGATTGAAGTGGGTGAAACCCTGCCCGCGCAGATATTCCATGATCTGCACGAAGAGAAAGTCCATCGAGCCCTTCGGCGCGTCCGGCGAGAAGCGCATGAGATCGATCGTGCCTTCCTGTCTGGATTCGGTCACGAGGATATTGGCAAAGGCGACGATCCTGCCGTCCTTTTTCAGGATGCCGACTGGCTGCGAGGAGACATAATCGGAATCGAAGGCGCCGAGCGAGAAGCCCTTTTCCTTGGCATTGTGATGCTCGAGCCAGGCCGTCGAAACGGCGGCAAGGTCATCAATGACCGAAGACACGTCCTGCGGTTCGACGACGGCAAATTCCAACCCGTCGCGCTGGGCGCGGCTTGCCGTCTGGCGAAGGTTCGCCCATTTGCCGCCCTTCATCTCGAAGGTCCTGAGATCGGCCACCGCCAGTTCGCCGAGCTTGAAGGCGCGCAGGCCAGCATCGGCGCAATGCGACAGCAGCGCCGGCGATATCTGGTAGAACACGGCCCGGCAGCCGGCGGCGCGCGCCGCTTCGACGAAACGCCAGACAAGTTCCTGCACGGCGCGATGGTCGCCGACCGGATCGAACAGCGCGATCCAGGAGCGGCCCTGCCGGCCATACATGATGAAAGCGTCGCCGTTTTCCGAGAACATGATGCTCTTGTCGCCCATGCGCACCAGATTGGCGTCGGCATTGCCCTGCTTCATGACGATCTCGACGGCACGCGCCAGCGCCTCGTCCGTCGCCTGCTCAGGCCGGAAGCTTGCCGGCCGGAGCAGGCTGAAGACGGCGATCGCCGAGGAGATGATGGTGATGCCGAGAACGGCGCGTAAGCCCCGCGGCGCCTCGGCCGTGAATTCGAACTGCCACCAGAGCTGGTTGCTGTATTCGACGTCGCGATAGACGAAGAGCAGGATGACGACGGCGCCGACGACGATCACGGCGATCGCCATCAGCCAGGACGCCGTCAACGCCTGGTTGAGCAGCGAGGCTTGGCGGGTAAAGAGCCGGCGGCTGACGAAGAGCCCGAAGATGAGGAAGGCAAGAAACGCGGCTTCGACGAGCGCGATCGCCTTCAACAGTGATAAAGTCAAGGCGGCAAGCGCCGAGAACACGGCCACCCACCAGGCGCCGTCGAGCCGCTGGCCGAGGCCGCGGGCGGCGACGACGAGTGCCAGCCCCAACAGGCTGGAGAGGAAATGCGCCCCTTCGACCATCGGCAGTGGCAGATAGTTGGAGAGGAATTCGAGGTTCTGGTCCGGCGTCGGCGTGACGCTCGAAAACACCAGCATGACGCCGAGCAGCAGCGCGAGAGCGGACAGCAGCTGCGGCATCAGCCGTCCGCCGATGCGCCGCATGCTGGAGGCGGCCGGATGGTCGACGAAACGACGCAGCTCCGCCGCCGAGACCGCGAGCACCGCGATCAGCAGCGGCAGCACATGGTAAACCAGCCGGTAGAGCACCAGTGATCCGAGCACCGCATCGATGTTCACCGCGCTGCCGAGCGACGCGATGATCACGGTCTCAAACACGCCGAGGCCGGCCGGAACGTGACTGAGCACGCCGAGACCGACGGCGATCGCATAGACGGCGAGGAAGACCGGCCAGCCGATGGCCGTCTGCGGCAGCAGCACATAGAGTACTGATGCCGAGGCTGCGATATCGAAGGCTGTGACGAGGAACTGCCGCGACCAGGTACGCGAATCCGGCAGGCGGATTGCCACGGGCCCGAGATCGAGCACGCGCCCATCGCGGCCGATGATCATCACCGCGCCCAGCATGGCGACGATCGAACCGGCGATCAGCCGCAGAAGGAAGGGGCTCACGCCGACGAGCGGGCCGATCTCGTCGGCGATGACGATGAGGGCGATCGCCGCGACGCCGGCAAGCCCCAATCCGAAGGACAGCGTGACGAAGGCGACGATGCGGCCGATATCCTCCGGCGAGAGCCCGAGGCGCGTATAGGCGCGGTAGCGGATGGCACCCCCCGAAAGCGCGCCGAAACCGGCGGTATTGCCGACGGCATAGGCACTGAACGCCGTCAGCGCCACATGCGGAAAGGGCAGCTTCTTGCCGATATATTCTATGGCGTTGAGATCGTAGAAGATCAGCGCGAGGAAACTGAGCGCCGTGAAGAACAACGCAAGGAGGATCGCGCTCGGCCTGGTCGCGGCCAGCGCACCGACGACGTCGTCATAGCGCACCTCGTTGGTGAGCTGCATGATCGCGTAACCGACGAGGCAGAAAACCACCAGTGACGCGGCTGCCAGCAGCGGAGTTCTGTACCGTCTGAATAGCCCGCCAAAAGAAAATCCGCCCGATTCTTCCATATTTTCCAAATTGCCGTGACCCGACATCTCGTACCTGTCGCAACTGCTAGCGTGGCGGGAATCATTTTTGAAAGGCGTAACATAGGAGGCATGGAAGCTCTATGAAGCCATGCCGCCGCTACCCGCCCCGCCCGTTGCGCCTCAATTATCCTCAATTGGGGCGAATTTGCGCAGGCGGGCGTCACGGTGCATTGCATTTTCGTAAGCTTCGAAAGAACTTGGCCCTGCGATGGGATTTGAGATCCGGGAGAACAATTCGATATGCAGGATGGTCCGGCCTTCATAATGCTTGTCCTCGGCCGCCTGCTGCTAGGCGGCATCTATGTCGCTGGCGGCATTCATCATTTTTTCGTCATCGTGCCGCTGACCGAGGCGATCGAAGCCCGCGGCATTCCTTTCGCGAAATGGGTGCTGCTCTCGGGCAGCCTGTTCCAGATCGCGGCCGGCCTCCTGTTGATGCTGGGACTTTTCGTCACGGCAGCGGCATTCGGTCTCATCATCTTCACGCTGGCCGCCACCGTCATGCTGCTGAATTTCTGGGATATGCAGGGAACGGCGCGCGACAGCGCAATCAATACCTGGAAAACCAACATGGCGATCATTGGCGGTCTGCTGATCGCAGCCGCCGGCGCGATGTGAGGGTTTACGCCGCCGGCTCGCTGCCCGCCCGTGCATGCGCGGCATAGCGCGCCACGGCAGCATCAACCTCCGCGTCGCGATCGCCCCGCCACCTGCACGGTCGGCACGGCGAATTCGATGCCGTTTTCCTGGAAGGCATTGCGGATCACCGCCAGCGCATTGCGGCGTATGACGAATTGCTCGCCGGGCTTCGTCATCATCGACTGAATTATCGCCCAGCCGAAAGTGAAAGAAGACGAAAGTCGCACAGCGCCGGTACCAGAACAATGCGACCGTCGGCCCGGCCATGATCGCAGCGGTGATACCTGCCGTTCTTCCTCCACCCTCGGCAGCCCGATGAGATCGACGACCAGCACGCCGCCGAAGCAGATCGTAAAGCGCCGGACGAGGAGCGCGACGACGCAGACGATCGCGATGCTCTGGCTGAGCGGTGGCCAGCTGAGGCTGAGAAGTGTCAGTACCGTTGCCGCCGCGAAGATCAATGCCGGGATGAGGCGCGGCGCGAGATGCAAGCCCGCCATCTGCGCCGCCTGACGGCGTCGGCTATGACGGCGCGCGCTACGGCGCCACGCGTCTTTTCGAGAGCCGCAGGGCGCTGTAGCACTTTCATTGGTTCAGGATTTCGCGGCTGGCTTTTCCACGTGGCCGCCGAAGCCCGCGCGCATCGCCGACAGCACCTTGTTGGCGAATTCGTCATTGTCGCGCGAGGAGAAGCGACCGTAGAGCGCAGCGCTCAGCACCGGCGTCGGCACGCTCTCGTCGATTGCCGCCATGATCGTCCAGCGGCCTTCGCCGCTGTCCGAGACGCGGCCGGCATATTTCGAAAGTGCGGGATCGGCATGCAGCGCATCGGCCGTGAGATCGAGCAGCCAGGAGGTGATGACGCTGCCGCGGCGCCAGACTTCGGCGACATCCTGCAGGTTGAAATCATACTGGAAATGTTCCGGATGGGCGAGCGGCGCAGTCTCCGCATCGGCCACGTGCGAGGCAGCGCCGATATTGGCGTGTTTCAGAATATTGATACCTTCGGCATAGGCAGCCATCAGGCCGTATTCGATGCCGTTATGTACCATCTTGACGAAATGTCCGGCGCCATGTGGACCGCAATGCAGGTAACCCTGCTCCGCAGTGCTGGCAGCAGCCGCCTCGGCGCTCCGGTTCGGCGAGGCTTCCGTCTTGCCGACGCCGGGCGCCAGCGTCGCGAAGATCGGGGAAAGGTGTTCGACGATGCCTTTCTCGCCGCCGATCATCAGGCAATAACCGCGCTCGAGGCCAAAGACGCCGCCACTTGTGCCGACATCGACATAGTGGATGCCCTTGGTGATGAGGTCGGCGCCGCGGCGGATGTCGTCATGATAATAGGAGTTTCCACCGTCGATGACGATATCGCCATTCTCAAGCAGCGGCACCAGGCTCGCCAGTACCTTGTCGACGATCGCTGCCGGCAGCATCAGCCAGATCGCGCGCGGATGGGCGAGCTTCGAGACGAACTCCTCGAGCGAGGCACTGCCGGTCGCGCCGAGGCCTGCGAGCGCGGCAACGCTTTCCGGTCTGGCGTCGTAGACGACGCATTCGTGACCGCCTCGCATCAAGCGCTGGACCATATAATTGCCCATGCGGCCCAAACCAACCATGCCAAGCTGCATAATGAATCTCCTGGAAACCGAAATGAAGTATCGAATCCGGAAATTAGCACCCGCAGTGTGACAGGCAAGCGAAGTCTCGGTGATATTGGCGAATGCGACGATTGCGCCGCCGATCTTCTTGACACCGCCGCACGCGTTCAAACATCAGGCGCGCTGGCCGGCTCACCCTTCATTTCGCTTAGGAACATGCCTTCGCGCAGATTGATGCCGTATTCGACGAAAGCCTTCATGCAGCAAAGCATCTGCGTCCAGCCTTCGCAGTTGAGATAGGTGCCGCGCCGGCCGGCCTCGTCCTCGCGCCAGCCGGTCTCGGCGATGGTCACCAGCGTGCCGCCATCTTCCAGCGGCTTGAAGTTCATCTCCACCAGCGTCTTATAGGTCGTCTTGTCTTCGCCGGTGCCGCCATCCCAGCGCAGCACGATGCGGCTTTCCGGCACGAGTTCGACGACCTCGACCGGCGCATCCTTCCACCAAGTCACCGTCGTGCCCATCACGAGCGGTGCGCTCGCTCCGCCGATCGTGGTGAAATAGCTGCTGAGCTTCGTTGGGTTGACGACAGCATCGAACACCTCTGCAACGGGGCGGCCGACACGGCCCGAAACGCGGATTCCGAGAGACATGACACTTCTCCTCTTCTCCAGTGTGTCTGTTCCATTGTCCTTGGCGCCATTATGTTATAAAAATATAACATGTCAAGCGAATCAACCGACGACCCAGTCTTCAAGGCGCTGGCGCATCATCGCCGCCGCGAAATCCTCGATCTGCTCAAGGATGCCCCCCGAACGACAGGGACCCTTTGCGAGATGTTTCCGCAGATGGACCGCTGCACGGTAATGCAGCATCTGAAGGTCCTGGAGGAGGCCGACTTGGTCATCGCCAGGAAGGAAGGCCGCGAGCGCTGGAACCACCTGAACAGCCTGCCGATCAAGCACATCTATGACCGCTGGATCAGCGCCTATGCCGGCCATTCCCTGTCGATTCTCGACCGGCTGAAAGGCGACCTCGAGGGCCAGCCCGAATAATGATCCGGCCGCCCAACAGCTTGCTGCCCGGCCGGCCGAAGCCTTATGCTGGCCAAAACATCATGGGACCAGGCAGATGACGATATCGGGGACCGGCATACGCCGCATGCGGCTGCTGCGCAGCATGAAGCAGGGACACCTCGCCGAACTCCTCGGCGTCAACCAGGCGACGGTCTCGCGCTGGGAGCGCGACCAGCTCGCCCTCTCGCCCGAACAGGCAATCAAGCTGGAACGGATTTTCGCCTCACCGCGACATACGGCAGTCGATGCGGCGCTAAAGCGGCTGGTCGAGGATTCCGTCCGGCCGGTGCATCTGATCTGCGACCGCACCCACCGGCTGCTCTCCGCCTCTCGCCGGCGGCAGGCGGAGTGGCGGGCGCCGCTCGGCGCCTTTCTCGGCTGTTCTCTGTTCTCCTACGCCTCCGCCGAAATCGCCGCCGCCGAGCAGTCGCTCGAAGAGCGCGGCTGGCATGAGGGCAGGCTATCGTCGCTGACCCTCGATACCGGCGCCAACGGCAATGCGCTGCTGCCGATCGCCGCCGGCCGCGTCACCTGGGAACGGATCATGCTTTCCGACGGCAGCGCCGGCCGCCTTGTTACGACCATCTGCTGAGCCTCAAGCTTTCCTGCACGCCTATGCATAATTTATGCGTTGTCCGGAAACGTCAGTCTTTATAGCGTCCCCTGCCGAACGGTCAGGAGACGATGTGATGACGATATTGGTAACGGGAAGTGCTGGCCATCTCGGCGAGGCGCTGATGCGAACCTTGAGGGCCGAAAGCCGCTGGGTGCGCGGCATCGATATCAAGCCCTCGGCTTTCACCGACATGGTCGGCTCGATCAGTGATCGCGCCTTCGTCCGGCAGGCGATGTCTGGCATCAGCCACGTCATCCATGCCGCGACGCTGCACAAGCCGCATGTGGCAACCCACGACAATCGCGATTTCCTCGACACCAATATCGCCGGCACACTCAACCTGCTCGAAGAAGCGGCCGCCGCAGGCGTTGCAAGCTTCGTCTTCACCAGCACCACCAGCACCTTCGGCGCGGCATTGACGCCGGCTGCCGGCGAACCGGCGGCATGGGTGACCGAGGACGTGCTTCCCGTCGCGAAAAACATCTACGGCGTGACGAAACTCGCTGCCGAAGGTCTGTGCGAACTCTTCGCCCGCAAATCCGGCCTACCGGTGGTCATTCTCAGGACGTCGCGTTTCTTTCCTGAAAACGACGACGATCCTGACATTCGCAGCGGCTATTCGGCAGAGAACGCCCAGGCCAATGAGCTTCTTCACCGCCGCGTCGATATCGCCGACGTGGTCGGTGCCCATCTGCAGGCGCTCGAAAAGGCGCCGGCAATCGGCTTTGGCCGCTACATCATCTCCGCCACAACGCCGTTTTCGGCAAATGATCTTGCCGCGATCCGGCGCGGTGCGCCTCACGTCGTCGAACGACTGTTCCCGGGTGCAGGCGCCCTTTACGCATCCCGCGGATGGGAGATGTTTCCTTCACTCGACCGTGTCTATGTCAACGAACGCGCAAGACGGGAACTCGGCTGGCAGCCGCGATATGATTTCCGTTTCGTGCTCGATTGCCTGCGCGACAACAGGGAGTGGCGAAGCCCTTTGGCGCTGAATGTCGGCTCCAAGGGCTACCACGATGAGGTCTTCGCCGAGGGGCCTTATCCAGTCGGATAGAGCAGTGAGGCTGATGGCACCATGTTCGTCAGCGACGAATACGGGCAAGCCGATCGCGCCGAAGGGCGTCGTCGATCCCTCGCTGACGCCGGCGACGCTGACGCCCTCATCGACCTCAACGACAAGGCCGATCTCGCCCGCTTCGGTCTGCGCAACGGCGCACCGAACGACCAGAACAATCTATCGGAAAAATGGGAAGCCATGGGTCTGGTGAGCGTTCTCGACCCGAACCTGCCGGACGACTACTTCCTGTTCGTCTCCAATGACAACGACTTCTTGACGCAGGATGGTTTCCAGGTGGGTGCAGCTTACAAGGCAGACGGCGGTGCCGACGTCGACACCATGTTCCAGGTCACCCTTCCAGGCCTGAAGAAATAGCGGACGTGCTGAAACGGACGAACGCGCGAGCCGACATTCGTCGTCATCGCGATGATAAAAGAAAAGGTGCGATCCACGACCACCGATGGATGTTTACGATCCTGGGTGCCTACAAACGTAGGTGGGCGCCGTGTGTCCAGGCCCACGGGCCTGGCCAGGGACAGCTCCCTTTGGATCGAGTATGGCCCCAGGGATTGTGGTTCCTGTCGAGAGGCGCAGACCGCATGGCGGTATATAAGGTCGTTTGTGCTGACGCGCCAGTGGTGACGAAAGGCCGCCCCTATTTATTTGGGATCAATTGAGTTCCGGGGCAGACCGGCCGTTCAGCTTGTCGGTGATGCCGCGAATGCGGCTCGACACTTCACTCAGCGCCGCCGCAAGATTTTCCTCGGTGCGGGCGGTCGCTGCAAGCACCGTATCGCGGTTGCCGCGCAGCGACTCGAGTTCGGATTCCAATCCAGCGACGCGGCGCGTGAGTTCGGAAATTTCATCCACAACCATGATGCCGGCCATGACGGTGATCCTGAGATCGCCGATTTCGCCGAACTGATCCTTGAGATGGCCGACATAGCCGTCGAAGCGGTTGGCGAGATCGGTCAGGTGATCCTCCTGCCCTTCTTCGCAGGCCATACGATAGGCCTTGCCGTCGATCGTTACCGTCACCTGCGCCATGCCAAACTCTCTCTCATCAGCGATCCAGAACTGCGCGGATCGTTTCCATCGCCGTCACCAGCCGCCGCGATACCTCGCGATTGACCTCTTCCAGCCGGTTGGCGCGGAATTCGGCCTGGTCGAGCTCCTGCGCCAGCCGCGAACGGTCGGCGTGCACACGCCGCACCTCGCCCTCGATCTCGCCCTGCTCGCGCTGCCGCTCGACGCGCATGTCGACGGCGTTTTCGAGGCTCGATATCGCCTGTCTCAATTCGTTGAGCGCTGCTTCCATGGTTTTGCCTGTGGGCATCATGTCTTTCCGATTCCCGCGCAGGATCCGCGAATCGGCACGCCGCGCCGATCCTGCGATTTCAAAAGGATATGCAGCTCGCCGACGGCCCGTCAATAAATCCTGTCACTTGCCCACCGGCCTATCCTGTGGATGAGCGTTTTACATAGGCTCGTCACAGCAGATTCGTCATTTGTACAATCGCGCGATCAAATGTCAAAAATCGCCGCTGCTTGCCCGGATTTGGCCTGCCATTTATTGACTTGCCCGTCCCAACTGCTATGTCTCTGCCGCTTTCACTCGATGGTCTTGGAGGCTCGAGGCCATCCCCCGACACCCGGAACTTGCGGAAAAGCCATGACCTCTCCCGAACAACACGACCGGATGGCGAATGCGATCCGTTTTCTCGCCATGGACGCCGTCGAAAAGGCGAACTCCGGCCACCCGGGCATGCCGATGGGCATGGCTGACGTGGCAACGGTCCTGTTCACCAAATATCTGCGCTTCGATCCCAAGAAGCCGCACTGGCCGAACCGCGATCGCTTCGTGCTGTCGGCCGGCCATGGCTCGATGCTGCTCTATTCGCTGCTGTATCTGACCGGCTACCCCGACATGACGGTCGAAGATCTGAAGCAGTTCCGTCAGGTCGGCTCGAAGACCGCCGGCCATCCGGAATATGGTCACGCGACCGGCATCGAAACGACGACCGGCCCGCTCGGCCAGGGCATTGCCAATGCCGTCGGCATGGCGATTGCCGAGCGCAAGCTGCGCGAGGAGTTCGGCTCCGATCTGCAGGACCACTACACCTATGTCATCAATGGCGACGGCTGCCTGATGGAAGGCATCAGCCATGAGGCGATCGCGCTTGCCGGCCACTTGAAGCTGAACAAGCTGATCCTGTTCTGGGACAACAATTCGATCACCATCGACGGCGCCGTCTCGCTGTCGGACTCGACTGACCAGATCGCCCGCTTCAAGGCCGTTCACTGGAACACCATCGAGATCGACGGTCACGATCAGGCCGCTATCGCTGACGCGATCGAAGCCGCCCACAAGTCCGACCGCCCGACCTTCATCGCCTGCAAGACCGTCATCGGCTTCGGCGCCCCGAACAAGCAGGGCACCCACAAGGTCCACGGCAACCCGCTCGGCGCCGAGGAAATCGCCGCCACCCGCAAGGCGCTGAACTGGGATTACGAGCCCTTCGTCATCCCCTCCGACGTCCTGGACGCATGGCGCGCGGCCGGCACCCGCTCTGACAATATCGTCAAGGCGTGGGAGGAAACCCTCGCCAAAGCCGCCGCCAAGGCCGAATTTACCCGCCGCATGGCAGGCGAGCTGCCGGAAGGCTTCGACGCCGCGATCAGCGCATATAAGAAGAAGCTCGCCGAGACCAAGCCGACGGTTGCGACCCGCAAGGCTTCGGAAGACGCGCTCGAGGTCATCAACGGCTTCCTGCCGGAAACGCTCGGCGGCTCCGCCGACCTGACGCCGTCGAACAACACCAAGACCAGCCAGATGCACTCGATCACGCCGACGGATTTCGCCGGTCGCTACGTGCATTGGGGCATCCGCGAGCATGGCATGGCGTCTGCCATGAACGGCATTGCGCTGCATGGCGGCCTCATCCCCTATAGCGGCGGCTTCCTGATCTTCTCGGACTATTGCCGCCCGCCGATCCGCCTTGCTTCGCTGATGGGCATCCGCGTCATTCACGTCCTGACGCATGACTCGATCGGCGTCGGCGAAGACGGCCCGACGCACCAGCCCGTCGAACAGCTCGCCGGTCTGCGAGCCATCCCAAACCTGATGGTCTTCCGTCCGGCCGACGCCACGGAAACGGCGGAATGCTGGCAAATCGCCATCAAAACGCACAACCGTCCTTCAGGCCTTGCTCTGACGCGCCAGAACCTGCTTGCAGCCCGCACCGAATACAGCGAAAAGAACCTGTGCGAACAGGGTGCTTACACGCTGGCCGGCAATGCCGACGCCAAGGTGACGATCTTCGCGTCCGGCTCCGAAGTCGAAATCGCCGTTGCAGCCCGTACGGCACTCGAAGCCAAGGGTGTCACCGTCCGCGTCGTATCGGTTCCCTGCACGGAACTCTTCTTCGAGCAGCCGGAAGCCTATCGCAGGGAGATCCTCGGCAACTCGCCGGTCAAGATCGCCGTCGAAGCCGCCGTTCGCGAAGGCTGGGATGCGTTCATCGGCCCGGAAGGCACCTTCATCGGCATGAAGAGCTTCGGCGCTTCCGGCCCGGTCAAGGACGTTTACAAGCATTTCGGCATCACCGCCGACGCCGTCGTTGCGGCCGCGGAAGCAAAGCTTTAATGAGGGCGCCTTGAGGCGCTCTCCATCTCCTCAATCCAGGCCCTCACTATCGGGCCCTACTCTATCGGGAGTGAATGAACATGACAGTCAAGGTTGCCATCAACGGTTTCGGCCGCATCGGCCGCAACGTCCTGCGCGCGATCGTCGAATCCGGCCGCACCGACATCGAAGTCGTCGCCATCAACGACCTCGGCCCGGTCGAAACCAACGCCCACCTGCTGCGCTACGACTCGATCCACGGCCGTTTCCCGGCAACCGTGAAGGTCGAAGGCGACTCGATCATCGTCGGCAACGGCAAGCCGATCAAGGTTACGGCGATCAAGGATCCGGCAACGCTGCCGCACCGCGAACTCGGCGTCGACATCGCCATGGAATGCACCGGCATCTTCACCGCCCGCGACAAGGCTGCCGCCCACCTGACGGCCGGCGCCAAGCGCGTCATCGTCTCGGCGCCTGCCGATGGTGCCGACCTGACGGTCGTCTTCGGCGTCAACCATGACCAGCTCACCAAGGAGCACATGGTCATCTCCAACGCATCCTGCACCACCAACTGCCTGGTGCCGGTCGTGAAGGTTCTCGACGACGCCGTCGGCATCGACCACGGTTTCATGACGACCATCCACTCCTATACCGGCGACCAGCCGACGCTCGACACGATGCACAAGGACCTGTATCGCGCCCGTGCTGCTGCCCTCTCGATGATCCCGACCTCGACGGGCGCTGCAAAGGCCGTTGGCCTCGTCATGCCGCACCTCAAGGGCAAGCTCGACGGCACCTCGATCCGCGTTCCGACCCCGAACGTTTCCGTCGTCGACTTCAAGTTCGTCGCCAAGAAGGCAACCAGCGTCGGCGAAATCAACGAAGCCATCAAGGCTGCGGCAGACGGCAAGCTGAAGGGCATCCTCGGCTACACCGACGAGCCGCTCGTCTCCCGTGACTTCAACCACGACAGCCACTCCTCGATCTTCGCAACCGATCAGACCAAGGTCATGGAAGGCAACTTCGTGCGCGTCCTGTCCTGGTACGACAACGAGTGGGGCTTCTCCAGCCGCATGTCCGACACCGCCGTCGCGTTTGCCAAGCTGATCTAAGAGCCTGACTATCGACTATCGCAAGCGGCCCGGGAAACCGGGCCGTTTTGTCATACGCGCTCGTGCCGCATGATTTCCCATCTCCAGCACCGGATCTGGTAGGATAGGCGGCCTTGGGCATTCGACATGCACAGACTGCCAGTACCGCCTCGGTTCCGAAGCCGGCTATGGCGTCATCGATAACCCCTGCAGCCGCATCGTCGTCTGGGGGAGATAAAGAGAGATGGATGGATTACTTTACCGTTGAAATCGCCGGCCGCGCCGTTGCCAGTTTTCGCTCGGAAAATCACGAGGAAGCGACGCATTTCTTCGAGGCTGAAGACTTTCGCGACGATCTGACCATCCTGGAATCCGAAGGCAAGCCTCTTTGGGACCGCAAAGCGGCCCTGAGCTTGCGCAAGGCAACGGCTGAGGAAGCAAGCGAAGTCGAGCACGCCTATGAATTCGACGACGATCCCGAACGGACGATCGAGGACGAGTTCGTCGTTTTCCTGGTCCCGGTCGCGGATCTGACCGACGAGGGCGAAGACACGCAAGACTGAGCGAGTTGGCAATCCGCTGGCCAAGCGTGCTAGATTGAGGACATGCACAGCGCTGCACAATGGCTAAAATGAGCCAAGTAGAGGTGATAAATGGCAGAGGCACAAAAACGCTTGTCCCACACCACCCTCAAACGGCGGCAGCGGTTTCACCCCAAGCGGGACGTCAGACCTGCCGTGCTGGCAAAGGCTAATCGTCTGGTCATCTGGGTTGCCGCGTTCATTGGCCTCTCGTTTCTCGCCGTCGTCATACTTCAGGCAGTGTTGGGATAGCAGAGCAAGGGCCGGCCGGCCGCTTCTGACACAAGACTACAGCCGGCTGCTCTCGGCCGGCATTTTCCTACCCGATATCGAAAAATCTCAGCGTGGATTTCCTCGCTCTCCGCATCCGCGCGTGTAATCCAGTCTTCCCGTCATTGGACAAGGCAAACGCGCCGCGTGGCAGGAGCGTGTCTTATGCTGTTGCCATTCGCAGATACCGGCAGGAAAAATCCGTGCCTGTCTCTTTTGCCCTGCTCTCGCCTGATTTTCCTATACATTCTTTATAGAGACTTTCTCCCGTAGCATTCCGTGTCGGTTGGCCGTCCGGCAGCCGTTCAGCAGCATGAAGCAGCATCGCGACGAGGTTAAGCCGCAAGGCCTACCCTTCTCTGGCGTTTTGCCGTTTACTGATGGATTGCCGCGCGTGACGGAGGGGGTTGAATAAAGGCGGATCGGCCGGGGCGGCCGTGTTCGCGAAGCAGTCGATGGAAAGGGGTGGGCATGGAAGCGTTCTATATCGTGGTGCTGGTTTCGACGGCGCTCGTGCTTCTTGCCGCTTTTTCGAGCCTGCTCGCCTTCCGCTTCGGCGCCCCCCTGCTGCTGCTCTTCCTGATGATCGGCCTTGCTGCCGGCGTCGATGGCCTCGGCATCGAGTTCAGCAACAATTATCTCGCCTATATTCTCGGCTCCATCGCCCTGGCCATCATCCTGTTCGATTCCGGCTTCGGCACGCCGATGCAGGCCTTCCGGCTCGCGGCCGTGCCCTCTCTGGCGCTCGCCTCGGTCGGTGTGCTGATCACCGCCTCGCTCTTTGCTTTCGCCGCGATGTGGCTTTTGAACTTCACCTGGCTGGAAGGACTGCTGCTGGGCTCGATCGTCGCGTCGACGGATGCCGCCGCCGTCTTCTTCCTGCTGCGCATCGGCGGCATCAACATCCGCGACAAGGTGCGCTCGACGCTGGAAGTCGAATCCGGCACCAACGACCCGATGGCGATCTTCCTCACCATCGCCCTCGTCGAGGTGCTGGCGAGCGGCGAACGTTATGCCGGCATCAATATCGGCATGCTCGCCATGTTCGTGCAGCAGATGGGCCTCGGCGTCATCCTCGGCCTGCTCGGCGGAATGATGATCGTGTTGATCGTCAGCAAGCTCGATACCGATCGCGGCCTGACGCCGATCTTCGTGCTGGCGCTCGCCCTTCTCGTCTTCTCCTTCACCGGCGCTGTCGGCGGCAGCGGCTTCCTCGCCGTCTATGTCGCCGGTATCTATGCCGGAAACCGCAAGATGCACGCGATCGGCACCATCAAGCGTTTCCAGGACGGCATGACGTGGCTGGCGCAGATCATCATGTTCCTGGTGCTCGGCCTGCTTGCCACGCCGTCGCAATTCCCTGCGATCATCGTGCCGGCCATCCTGCTCGCCCTCTTCCTGATCTTCGTCGCCCGGCCGTTGGCGATCTGGCTGTCGCTGCTTCCCTTCGATTACACGCAGCAGGAAATCGGCTTCGTTGCCTGGGTCGGCCTGCGCGGCGCCGTCTCCATCCTGCTTGCCATCATGCCGATCCTCGGGGGGCTTGAGAACGGCCAGATCTATTTCAATACGGCTTTCATCATCGTGCTGGTCTCGCTGCTCGTCCAAGGCTGGACGATCAAACCCGTCGCCAAGAAGCTCGGGCTGATCATTCCACCGCGCATCGGTGCCGTCGACAAGGTCGAGGTCGACCTGCCGGGCGCAGCCCACCACGAACTGCTCTCCTACCGCGTCATCAAGGACAGCCCGGTGCTGCGCGGCGAGCGCATTCCGCGCTGGGCGACACCCTCCCTCGTCATCCGCGACGGCAAATCGATGCGCTACCAATATGCCGGGCGGCTGCGCGAGCACGATCTCGTCTATCTCTTCATCGTCCCGAGTTATTCCCGCCTGCTCGACCGGCTTTTCGCCAGCCGTGCTCCGGTCGATGACGACGATGCCGAATTCTTCGGGGCCTTCGCGCTCTCTCCCGCCCGTCCTGCCGCGGATCTCGACGCCGCCTATGGCCCCGGCCTGCTCAACGAATCCGAAAAGGGCCTGACGATCGCCGAATTGATGCGGCAGCGCCTCGGCGGCAAGGCCGATTATGCCGACCGCGTCCGCCTCGGCTCGATCATCCTCATCGTCCGCGATCTCGATGAGCACGACCACATCACCTCCGTCGGCATGTCGCTCGAAGCAGTCGAACCGGCAATTACGCTGCCGATCTTCCTCAATCTCAAGGACATTATCCAGCGCATCCGCGACCGACTGAACGGACGCCGGAACCGGGAAACCGCAGCCTCCGAAAGCACGCAGAAACCGCCGGCCGGACGCGACGAAGGCACACGCGAAAACGGCCGCTGAACGCCTTGCGTCTCGAATGATCCTTGCTATGTTCGGCGCAACTTTCGCCAACCACGACAGGATCCTCCCCATGCCTTCTTTCAAGACCCTCGACGATCTTTCCGACATCCGCGGCAAGCGCGTTCTCGTCCGCGTCGACCTCAACGTCCCGGTGAAAGACGGCAAGGTCACCGATGTGACGCGCATCGAGCGTGTGGCGCCGACGATCCTGGAATTGTCCGAAAAGGGTGCCAAGGTGATCCTGCTGGCCCATTTTGGCCGGCCGAAGGATGGCCCTTCGCCGGAGCTGTCGCTGTCGCTGATCGCCCCTTCCGTCGAGGAAGTCCTTGATCATGCCGTGCTGACGGCCTCCGACTGCATCGGTGAAGCCGCCGCCTCCGCGGTTGCCGCGATGAATGACGGCGATATCCTGCTTCTGGAAAACACCCGCTTCCACAAGGGCGAGGAAAACAACGACCCCGACTTCACCAAGGCGCTTGCCGCCAATGGCGACATCTATGTCAACGACGCCTTTTCGGCCGCCCACCGCGCCCATGCCTCGACCGAGGGTCTTGCCCACCACCTGCCGGCCTATGCCGGCCGCACCATGCAGGCCGAGCTGGAGGCGCTGGAGAAGGGCCTCGGTGATCCCGCTCGCCCTGTCGTCGCGATCGTCGGCGGCGCCAAGGTCTCCACCAAGATCGACCTCTTGATGAACCTCGTGAAAAAGGTCGATGCGCTCGTCATCGGCGGCGGCATGGCCAATACCTTCATCGCCGCCCGCGGCACCAATGTCGGCAAGTCGCTTTGCGAACATGATCTCGCCGAAACCGCCAAGCAGATCATGATCGAGGCCGCGACCGCCGGCTGCGCCATTATCCTGCCCGAGGATGGCGTGATTGCCCGCGAGTTCAAGGCGGGTGCCGCCAACGAGACGGTCGATATCAACGCCATTCCTGCCGATGCCATGGTGCTCGATGTCGGCCCGAAATCCGTCGAGGCCATCAACGCCTGGATCGAGCGCGCCGCAACCCTGGTCTGGAACGGCCCGCTCGGCGCTTTCGAGATCGCACCCTTCGATGCTGCGACGGTCGCTGCTGCGAAATTCGCCGCTGGGCGCACGGTAGCCGGCAAGCTCACCTCCGTTGCCGGCGGCGGCGACACCGTCTCGGCACTCAACCATGCCGGCGTTGCCGACGATTTCACCTATGTCTCGACCGCCGGCGGCGCCTTCCTCGAATGGATGGAAGGCAAAGAGCTTCCCGGCGTCGCCGTCCTCAACGCTGCAAGGTAATCGACAAGACTGATTTCGCAGATTTTACATGTGGATAGACCGTGGAAGAAAAACAGCTTCCGCGGTCTTTTGCTCAGAGGACGAAAAAAATCCCAACTTTCAAACGATTGAATTGAATTCAATCGTTTCAATGACTTAGCCTTCCATTTTCCTCGCTATAAACTTCTGTTATCCGCGTTCTATATTCCTGAAGTGCCGATGTTTATTGTTGTGGAGAGAACGAAAATGAGCGAACGACTGGAAGACATTGCAGTGCAGATGGTTACGGGTGGCCGGGGACTGCTCGCCGCCGATGAATCGACCTCCACCATCAAGAAGCGTTTCGACGCGATCAATCTCGAATCGACCGAAACCAGCCGGCGCGACTATCGCGAAATGCTCTTCCGCTCCGACGAGGCGATGAAGAAATATATCTCCGGCGTCATCCTCTTCGAAGAGACCCTGTTCCAGAAGGCCGCGGACGGCACGCCTTTCGTCGACATCATCCGCGCAGCCGGCGCCATTCCCGGCATCAAGGTCGATACCGGCGCCAAGCCGATGGCCAAGTATCCCGCTGAAACCATCACCGAAGGCCTCGACGGCCTCGGCGAGCGTCTTGCCAGATATTATGAAGCCGGCGCCCGCTTCGCCAAGTGGCGCGGCGTCATCGCCATCTCGCCGACCTTGCCGACCCGCGGTTCCGTCCGCGCCAACGCTCAGGCGCTTGCTCGTTATGCCGCACTTTGCCAGGAAGCCGGGATCGTTCCGATCGTCGAGCCGGAATGCTTGATGGACGGCAAACCGGGCGACCACAATATCGACCGCTGCGCCGAAGTAACCGAATCCACGCTGCGCATCGTTTTCGAGGAACTGGCCGAGGCCCGCGTCAACCTCGAAGGCATGATCCTCAAGCCGAACATGGTGATCGACGGCAAGAATGCCCGCAAGGCCTCGGTCGCCGAAGTTGCCGAGCGCACCGTCAAGGTGCTGAAGGCGACCGTTCCGCCCGCCGTTCCCGGCATCGCCTTCCTCTCCGGCGGTCAGACGACCGAAGAAGCGACAGCCCATCTTTCGGCGATCAATGCCAGCGGCGACCTGCCCTGGTTCGTCACCTTCTCCTACGGCCGCGCCCTGCAGGACAGCGCGCTCCGGGCCTGGAATGGCAAGCAGGAAAACGTCGCTGCCGGCCAACGCGAGTTCACCCATCGCGCCGAGATGAACAGCCTCGCCGCCAAGGGCAACTGGAAGAAAGACCTGGAAAAGGCCGCCTGAGTTTTTGCTCCGGGATTCCGGGCGGAGTGGCAACCACAACGTTGCCGCTCTTGTCCAAATCCCTTCGCCTCCCTCATTCCTGTGCTTGTCACAGGAATCCAGTGCGCCCAAGTCCTTGGGCGCGAAAGACTTTTCCCCTGAAGTATTGATTCATTCACCGCGCAGACGCGCGGTGGCTGGATTCCTGTGACAGGCACAGGAATGAAGGAGTCCGGGGAGATGCTCTCCTCCGCCAACGAGCCTCTGGGGAAATCAGCCCAGCGCACATCCCTCTCATTGTCACGGCGACAAGAAACCGCTTCGTTCCGCGAAAAACCGTGATTACTCATAGCGCCCTGTCACAACAGGAGCCGCCATGAACACCCTCTCCTACGTCACCGTCGATGTCTTCACCTCCACCCGCTTCGAGGGCAATCCGCTTGCCGTCATTTCCGATGCGCGCGGTCTGAGCGATGTGGCGATGCAAAAGATCGCCACCGAGTTCAACTATTCCGAGGTCACCTTCGTCCTGCCGCCGGAAGACCCGCAAAATTCCGCCCGCGTGCGAATCTTCACCCCGACGATGGAAATACCCTTTGCCGGCCATCCGAACGTCGGCACTGCCTATGTGCTCGGCCAGCAGGCGGAGATTTTCGGCAAGCCGGTCGGCGATACGCTGCGTTTCGAGGAAAAGGCCGGCATCGTCGAAGTCAGCCTGAAACGCAGCGGCGGAAAGGTTGCTGCTGCCGCCATCCGCGCGCCGCAGCCACTGACGATCGGCGACACCATAGCCGCGCAAACCATCGCCGGCTGCGTCTCGCTCGACCCCGGCGTCATCGTCGACACCACACATGCCCCGGCCTTTGCATCCGTCGGCCTGAACTTCGCCATCGCAGAGCTGAACGGGCTCGAAGCTCTGGCCGGCGCCCGCCCGAACCTTGCCGGGTTCCAGGCAGCTGCCGGCCGCCAGGCGACCAGCGGCCACGATTTCTCGCTCTTCCTTTATGTGAGGACAGTCGAAAATCCATGGAATATTCGCGCCCGCATGTTCGCGCCTCTCGACAATGTGCCCGAAGATCCGGCAACGGGCAGCGCTTCGGCGGCGCTCGGCGCCTATCTCGTCTCGCTTGCGCCGGAGGCCGATATGAACGTCCGCATCACCATTGAACAGGGCGTCGAAATGGGCCGCCGCAGCGTCATCACCCTTGATGTTCTGAAATCCAACGGCATCGTCACCGATGTCGTCATTTCGGGAAGCTGTGTTTCCGTCATGCGCGGCGAAATTGGCTTGCAAGACTGACGGTCGCAGGTCGGACCGCAATCCAAGGATTACATCAGGAAGTCGCGCGAAAGCAGAGCCACTGCCCAGACGGCGAAAGCGATCAGCGCGAGCTTCCAGAAATCCATCCGCCGTCTGAGGCCGGGAAGCCCGAGCGGTTTGATCACCTGTATCGCCATGGCAAGGATGAGCAGCAAGGCTATCAGCTTTGTCATGCTTTATTTTTTCCGTTTTTCGGAATGTCACAGGACGGACATTTTTCCGCGCGAACAAGAGGATCTCGACACGCCGTAAAGACATTCCGGGGCACAATCAATCATCTTGAGGCTGGGCTGACGCAGGTCCTGCCTTATGTCATTGCAAATCGCTAAGACTGAGTCTGGGGAAATGAAGAGAAATCTGCTGTCCGTCGCCGCGCTGCTTTTTGGCACGCTCTTCCTTTTCATGGGCAACGGCCTGCAGGGCATACTGCTTCCCGTGCGCGGCAATCTTGAAGGCTACGCAACGACGACGCTCGGCCTGCTCGGCACCTCCTGGGCGGGGGGCTTCGTCATCGGCTGCCTGGTTGCACCGAAGATCGTGCGCCGCGTCGGCCATGTGCGTGCCTTTTCCGGCTTCATCTCGATCATCGCCATCATCGCGCTGGTCAGCGGTATCATCATCGATCCGATCTGGTGGGTGGTCCTGCGCGCCGTCACCGGCTTCTCCACCGCCGGCACGTCGATGATCATTGAAAGCTGGCTGAACGAGCGCGCCAGCAACGAGAGCCGCGGCATGATCTTCTCGCTCTATATCGGCATCACACTCATCGGCGTCGTCGGCGGCCAGATGATGATCCCGCTCGAGGATGTGCGCACGCCGGTGCTGTTCATGATTTGCGGCATCTTCTATTGCATCGCGATGCTGCCGACGACGCTGTCGACCGCCGCTTCGCCGCAGCCGCTGAAGGCGGTGCGCCTCGATCTGCCGGCGCTCTATCGCAACTCGCCGGTCTCCTGCCTCGGCATCCTGCTCGTCGGCATCGCCAACGGTGCCTACGGCACGCTCGCCCCTGTATTCGGCGCCGGCGCCGGCCTCTCCGACGCCAGCATCGCCGTCATGATGAGCGCTACCATCTTCGCCGGGGCGGTGATGCAGCTGCCGGCCGGCCGGCTTTCCGATCGCATCGACCGGCGTTACGTGCTCGCCGCCATGTCGGGGATCGCCGCCCTTGCCGGCCTGCTGATCTTCCTGCTCCACCCGACGTCCCCCGCTTTGCTGATCGGGCTCGTCGTCCTTTACGGTGCCGTGGCGAATACGCTCTATCCGATCGCCGTCGCCCACGCGAACGACTTCGCGGCGTCGGAGGATTTCGTCAAGGTCTCGGGCGGCTTGCTGCTGCTCTATGGCATCGGCACGGTGATCGGCCCGACGCTCAGCGGTCCCGTCATGTCGGCGATCACGCCGCATGCGCTTTTCCTCGTCACCGCCATCGCCCATGTGATGATCACCGTTTATGCCATCATCAGGAGCCGCATCCGCGCCGCGGTCCCCGCCAGCGACCGCGACGCCTACACCACGATCCCGACCGGCACCTCGCCGATGCTGACACCGCAAAGCATGTCGCTTGCCGATCGCGGCGCCGGCAAACCTCCCGAAACCGGAAAGTCTCCCGAAAGCGGCGATCCTGCTGTAAAGTTCGGCTAGAGCAAATTCCGGAAAAAGTGTGCAGCGACTTTGCGTTCCGGAATTGCTTAAAAATGCCAGGCAGCGAACGGAGGACGAACCATGAGCTTCATCGATGATGACCGGCCGCAGAAGAAAGTCGCCCACGAGATCGGCGCCGATCTCTCCATGCTTTCAGTCGACGAATTGAGGGCGCGGGTGGAATTGCTGAAGACGGAGATCGCCCGTCTCGAAGCCGAGGCCGCCCGCAAAGCCTCCGGGCGGCAGGCGGCGGAAAGCTTCTTCCGTTCGTGATCCGATAAAAACCCCGAAAAACAAGGCTGTAGGCGGCCAAAATAGCCCGCCTCAAGTCTTACTTCGGCACAATGTTAATAAAATATTAAGCTTTATAAGGTATTACTGTATTCATCCGGATTTCCTCTGGATCTCAGACAGTTTTCCAAGCGGTGAATTGGTCTGATTTTTCTCCCTGTTTTACCTTGAGAGCCGCGTTTGCGGCTCTTCTTTTTCCCATCGCCGGCGCACTTCCACGAAACTGTGGAGATTAACCCTTTCTTAAGAAACGGCTTGCGCATTTGGGCTAATGATACCATCTTAAAGTCATAAAGACCCGGCCTGGAAACTTTTCCATCGGAACCGGCGTTACCTGAATATATGTAGCTGCGTGCGAACAGGGACTATTGCGATGTCGGAAGTTGGATTGAACACGATCAGTTTTGCAGGTCGCGCCGCTGCATCTTCGCAGTTCAAGGCACTTTATGCGGAAGGCATGTTGCTGGTCGAAGAGACCGCCGCCTATCTCGACGGTCAGGGCCGCGCCGCTTCCAAGGTTCTGCCGCGGATGGCCTCGGTTCTCTACGCCGCGGAATCGATGCGTCTCACCACTCGCCTGATGCAGATGGCCTCCTGGCTGCTGCTGCAGCGCGCCGTCAACAATGGCGAAATGTCCCGCGACCAGGTGCTCGCCGAAAAGAACAAGGTTCGCCTCGACGGCTTCAACGTCGATCGCGCCGCACCCGGCTGGGGTGACCTGCCGGAATCCTTCCGCGACCTCGTTGAACGCTCGCTGCGTTTGCAGAACCGCATTGCTCTGCTCGACCGCGAGATCTACCGCCCGTCCGAAGCCGTGATCGTTCACGATAATCAGAACAGCGTCCAGGCCCAGCTTTCCCTGCTGCAGACCGCCTTCGGCAACAACTGACCAGATCTGCAAGAATTCGAATACAAACCGGCTGCGTCTCACGCGGCCGGTTTTTATTTGCCGCTGAAGGCCGGCATCCCTACAGCGTCCTTTGCGCGTCCGAAAAGACGCGCGGCACTATAAGCCGTTGCAAACGCAAAAAAGCCCGGCGAAACCGGGCTCTCTTCGAATTCCGTCGAGCAAAAGCGATTAGAGGCCGAGGCCGCCGAAACGCTTGTTGAACTTGGAAACGCGGCCACCGCGGTCCATGAGCTGCTGGTTGCCGCCAGTCCAGGCCGGATGCGACTTGGAATCGATTTCGAGGTTCATGACAGCGCCTTCCGAACCCCAGGTCGAGCGGGTTTCGTACTCAGTGCCATCGGTCATGACCACCTTGATCATGTGATATTCGGGATGGATGCCTGCCTTCATAACAATCTTCCTGCGATACCGGAGTTCAATTTGCCGCATGCAGTTGCGGCCAACGAACCGATTGAATAAATGAAGCCGCAGTCGGATGGCTACGGCTTCCCATTAGGATGCGGTGCCTATACATGAAGGACGCCGGGATAACAAGAGCCAACAGGCCGCATTGCGCGGGTCCTGCGGGCGATCGGAGACGAATTGGCAGAGCAGGCACGGGCTGAGGAAAACAAGAAGCGATCGCTGCGATCGCTCGGCAGGCTGACGCCCTATCTCATGCGTTATCGCGGCCTGGTGGCCGGTGCGCTGATCTCGCTGGCACTTGCCGCCATCACCTCGCTGGCGCTGCCGCTCGCCGTGCGTCGCATGATCGATCACGGCTTCACCCAATCCGACGGCCGCTTCATCAACAGCTACTTCGCCATGCTGATGGTCATGGCCATCGTGCTCGCGGTCGCCAGCGCGCTGCGCTATTATTTCGTCATCACCATCGGCGAGCGCATCGTTGCCGATCTTCGCCGCGATGTCTTTTCCCATGTGACCAGGCTGTCGCCCTCCTTCTTCGACGTCAACCAATCCGGCGAGATCGTCTCGCGGCTGACCGCCGATACGACGCAGATCAAGTCCGCCGTCGGCGCCACCGCCTCGGTGGCGCTCAGGAACCTCATCCTCTGTATCGGCGCCATGGGCATGATGATCGTCACCTCGCCGAAGCTTTCGAGCCTCGTCATCGGAGCGATCCCGCTGATCGTCTTCCCGCTCGTCGCCTTCGGCCGCTCGGTGCGCAAGCGCTCGCGCGCCGCCCAGGATACGCTCGCCGATGCCTCCGCCTTCGCCAACGAGACGATCGCCGCGACCCGCACCGTCCAGGCCTTCAACGGAGAGGATGCCGCAGCGACGCGTTACGGCACCGCCGTCGAATCCGCCTACGAGGCCGCCCGCGCCGCCATCCGCTCGCGCGCGCTGCTAACCGGGATCGCCATCACGCTGATCTTCGGCAGTGTCGTTGCCGTGCTCTGGGTCGGCGCCCACAGCGTGCTCGCCGGCACGCTTTCGGCCGGCACGCTCGGCCAGTTCCTGCTCTATGCCGTCATCTCCGCCGGTTCGCTGGGCGCGCTGTCGGAGGTCTGGGGTGAACTCTCGCAGGCAGCCGGTGCCGCAGACCGGCTGACCGAGCTTCTCGACGAGGTCTCGCCGATCGCAGCGCCCGCCAGCCCTGAGCCGCTTCCCTCGCCCAGCCGCGGCCGCGTCGAATTCTCGGGCGTGCATTTTGCCTATCCCTCGCGCCCCGGCAAATCGGCGCTGCATGGTTTAAGCTTCGCGGTCACGCCAGGTGAGACCGTCGCCATCGTCGGCCCTTCCGGTGCCGGCAAGAGCACCGTCTTTTCGCTGCTGCTGCGCTTCTACGATCCGCAGCAGGGTAGCGTGAAGATCGATGGTGTCGATGCGCAGCTGACGAAGCCCGACGAGTTGCGCCAGCGCATCGCCATCGTGCCGCAGGACGTCACCATCTTTGCCGCCTCGATCCATGACAACATCGCCTTCGGCCGCCCCGGCGCCTCGCGTGACGAGGTCCGTGCCGCAGCTCTTGCCGCGCAGGCCGACGAATTCATCGCCCGGCTGGACCAGGGTTATGAGACCGAGGTCGGCGAACGGGGCATCACGCTCTCCGGCGGCCAGCGACAGCGCATCGCCATTGCCCGCGCCATCCTGAAGAACGCGCCCGTGCTGCTGCTCGATGAGGCGACCTCTGCGCTCGACGCCGAAAGCGAGACACTGGTTCAGAAGGCGCTCGACGGCCTGGTGGACGGCCGCACGACGCTCGTCATCGCCCATCGCCTGGCAACCGTGCTGAAGGCCGACCGCATTCTCGTCATGGATCAGGGCCGGGTCGTCGAAGAGGGCACGCATCAGAGCCTGATCCGTCACGGCGGCATCTATGCGCGGCTGGCGCGGCTGCAATTCGACGCCGCCAACGAGGATGTGCTCGCCGCCGCGAAATAGCCCGCGCGCACTTCTCCCGCCAACAGAGACTAAAGTCTGAACCCGCCGCGTCTCTCTGCGGTTGTCTTTCGCGCGTCCTGCCCTAACCTCTTCATTCCCCGGGGTGGGGATATTGCTGCTGAAATCCTTGGGAGGAGATAGGAATGGCGCTTTCCGATATGACGCGACGTACGGGCCTTGCGCTCGGTTTGGGTGTGCTTGCGGCCCTTGCCGTCGGCGCGTCTGCCACTGCTGCGGATTTTCCCGATCGCGCGATCACCATGGTCGTGCCCTTCGCGGCCGGGGGCTCGACCGACGTCGTCGCCCGCATCGTCGCGCAGAAGATGTCGGAGGATCTCGGCCAGCAGGTGATCGTCCAGAACGTCGCCGGCGCCGGCGGCAATCTCGGCGCCGGTAACGTCGCCCGCGCCGAACCGGACGGCTACACCATCCTGATGGGCACGGTCGCGACCCACGCCCTCAATCCGCTGATCCTGAAATCGACGCCATATGACGCCGAAAAGGATTTCGCACCGATCTCGCTGCTCGTCGTCGTACCGAATGTGCTGGTCGTCAATCCGGAGCTGCCGGCAAAGACCGTGCAGGAGCTGATCGCGCTGCTGAAGGCCGAGCCCGACAAATACAGCTACGCCTCGTCGGGCAACGGCACGCCGCTGCACCTTTCCGGTGAACTCTTCAAGTCCATGGCGGGTGTCAGCATGCAGCACATCCCCTATAAGGGCGCCGGCCCGGCATTGAACGACGTCATCGGCAACCAAGTGCCGATCATGTTCGACAACCTGCCCTCCTCGTCGAGCCACATCAAGGCCGGCACTCTGCGGGCGCTGGCGGTGACCACGGCCGAGCGCGCGCCGTCCTTCTCCGACGTACCGACAGTCGCCGAGTCAGGCATTCCAGGTTACGAGACCTACACCTGGAACGCGCTTTTCGCCCCGGCCAAGACCCCGAGCGAGGTCGTGATGCGCCTCAACGCCTCGGCTAAAAAGGCGCTTGCCGACCCAGCCGTCGCCGAACGCATGAAAGAATTCAGCGCCACCATCGTCGGCTCGACATCGGAGGAACTCGCCGCGCATGTGAAGGCCGAGCTCGCCAAATGGGGACCGGTCGTCAAGGGCGCGAACATCCAAATGGAGTGATGCCGGAGCATGATGCCAAAAAGTGTGAGCGGTTTCGGATGACATCATGCTCTATTCTTTAATTGAGAACCGGAATCAGATTTCAGGCTGGCCCGGCCTGAAATCATCCTGCTCCCGGGGCATAGGCGCCGGCGTATTCATTCGCTTGCGTCCAATGGAAACGGTGACAATTGGACGCTAGGCAACCCAATCCTGATTAAGGCAGTGGAAAAGCTCGCCATTTTGATCTAGCCTCCACTAAGCTGATGGTTGCAATTCAGCGTTTTGGGATTTCGGGAGACATCTATGTATAAATTCGAAGTCTATAAGGATAAGGCCGGCGAGTTCCGCTTCCGCTTCAAGGCATCGAACGGGGAAACCATGTTCCTGTCCGAAGGCTACAAGGCGAAGGCGTCCGCCGTGAGTGCCATCGAATCCATCAAGAAGAACACACCAAGCGCCGAGGTCGTCGACCAGACAAAGGCCGAGTCCTGAGCAGACCGGCAGCGGCGGCGTGATTGCCGCCCTGCCCTTTCGCGCCCTTGAGCAGCGCCGACGCCCTTGAGCCGGCCCGCTTGCCATCTTCGGCGCCATTTTTCTTTTCGCATATTTTTGAAAGCCATGTCGAAACGACCGGTGGCCGCGCCTCATTGTTTCGGAACGGCCGCTCCGCTCCGCCGGGCTTCACGGTTTTCGGGATCTCGATCCCCGCTGTCGGCATGCCCGGATCAACGCAACAACGAGATCAGGAGTTTTCCATGCAATATGCTCTCATCATTCGCGAAGCCGCCGAGGATTTCGCTCGCCGCGCCGATCCCGCCTATCGAGACGGCTGGGTCGCCTACAGCAAAGCGCTCGCCCAGGCGGGGATCATGACTGGCGGCGCCGGGCTGACAGGCCCGGAGACCGGCACGATCGTGCGCCGCAAAGGCGAGGTCCATGATGTCCAGGACGGCCCCTATCCGGACGGCAAGGAACAGCTCGGCGGCTTCTATCTGATCGACGTCCCCGACATCGACATCGCGCTCGAATGGGCGACCCGCGTTCCGATCTCCGACAAGGGTTCGGTCGAGGTGCGCCCACGCCTGCAGATGTGAGGCCGTCATGCCGCCCGATGCCGGACGCGCCGCCGAAAAGGTGGCGCGCCAGTCCTACGGCAAGCTCATCGCCTTCCTCGCCGCCCGCTCGCACGACGTGCCGGCGGCAGAAGATGCATTATCGGAAGCGCTGGCTTCGGCCCTTCGCGTCTGGCCGGAGCGCGGCGTTCCCGGCAATCCGGAAGCCTGGCTGCTGGTGGCCGCCCGCCGCAACCTCATGCAGGCGGCCCGCCACCGCACCGTCGAGGCCAATGCGCAAACGACGATATCGGTCGCCCTCGAGGAGGCGGAGGAACGCATGAACGAGGCCGGTAACGCCGTCTTTCCCGATGAGCGGCTGAAGCTGCTCTTCGCCTGCACCCATCCCGCCATCGACAGCTCCGTGCATACGGCGCTGATGCTGCAGACCGTTCTCGGCATCGAAGCAAAGACCATCGCCCGATCGTTCGTCGTCTCGCCGGAGGCGATGAGCCAGCGGCTGGTGCGGGCCAAGGTGAAGATCCGGGATGCCGGCATTCCTTTCGCCGTCCCGCCCCGCCCCGCCTTGCCCGGGCGGCTTGCGGCGGTGCTCTCGGCGATCTACGCGGCCTACGGTCTCGGCTGGGACGGTCTCGACGGCGAGGAAGAGCGCCATTCACTCGCCGGCGAGGCGATCTGGCTCAGCCGTGCGCTTCTGACGGTGCTGCCGGACGAACCGGAAGCGATCGGCCTGCTGTCGCTGATGCTCCACTGCGAAGCCCGCCGCAGCGCCCGGCGCGACGATAGCGGCCGATATGTGCCGCTGGACGAGCAGGACGCGGCCGCGTGGAACGCGATCATGATTGCCGAGGCGGATGCATTGCTGCGCAAGGCCGGCGGCTTCGACCGTTTCGGCCCCTTCCAGTGTCAGGCGGCAATCCAGTCCGTGCATGCAGCGCGCCGGCTGTCGGGAACGACCGACCGGCAGGCGCTGACGACACTCTACGCGGCGCTGGTGATGATGAAGCCGACGCTCGGTGCACGCGTCAGCCAGGCTGCGGTGATCGGCAGGGCCTCGAGCGCCGCTGCCGGGCTGGAGCAGCTCGACAAGCTCGATCCGCATGACATCACAAGCTACCAACCCTACTGGGCCGTGCGTGCCTTTCTCCTGACCCAGGCCGGCGATGATACTGCGGCAGCCGATGCCTATATGACAGCGATCGGCCTCAGCGACAGCCCCGCCGTGCGCGATTTTCTCGCCGGCCGGCTAAAAGAAGCGCGGCAGGCGATATCAGGCCACTGCATCATTCCTTAAATCGGAATCGATTTAAGGAATGATGCAGCCATTCAAAGTGTTACAGCGTCCTTTGCGCGTCTGAAAAGACGCGCGGCGCTGTAATCACTTCTCGGTCAGCTTCAGCTCGATGCGGCGGTTGGTGGAGCGCGCATCCGGCGTGTCGCCCGGGGCGATTGGCTGGAACTGGCCGAAGCCGGCGGCAACCAGCCGGTCGGCCGGCACGCCCTGCGCGATCAGGAACTTGACCACCGAAATCGCGCGCGCCGAGGAGAGCTCCCAATTGTCGCGATAGCGGCCCGTTCCGGCAAGCGGCACATTGTCGGTATGGCCGTCGACGCGCAGCACCCAGTTGATCTCGGGCGGAATTTCCTTGGCGAGATCGAGAAGGGCGGCGGCAAGCTTCGCCATCTCGGTCTGTCCTTCCGGATTGAGATCGGCGCCGCCCGAGGGAAACAGCACTTCCGATTGGAATACGAACCGGTCGCCGACGATGCGGATATTCTCGCGGTCCGAGAGGATCTCCCGCAACCGGCCGAAGAAGTCGGAACGGTAGCGGTTCAGCTCTTGGACGCGCGCGGCGAGCGCCACGTTGAGGCGGCTGCCGAGGTCGGCGATCTTGGTCTGCGAAACCCGGTCCTTCTCCTCCGACGCCTGAAGGGCTGCTTCGACGGCGGCGATCTGGCTGCGAAGTGCCGCGATCTGCTGGTTCAGCAGTTCGACCTGGCTGAGCGCCCGTTCGCTCACCTGCTTCTGCTCGTCGAGCTCCTGCGTCATCGAGCCGATCCGCTTCTGCGCCGCATCCTGACCGCCCGAACCGGCATTCAGCAGCGCCTGCAGCCGCGAACGGTCGCCTTCGGCACTGGCCAGCGAGGCCTGCAGATTGGCGACCGAATCCTGCAGATCCTGGTTGCTGCCCTTTTCGAGCGCGAGAAGCTGCGTCAGCTCGTTGATCTGGCTGTTGAGGCGATTGAGCACCTCATCGCGTCCGGTGATCTCGCGGCTAAGGATGAATTGCCCGACAACGAAAACCGTCAGCAGGAACATGATGGAGATGAGCAACGTCGACAGTGCGTCAACGAAACCCGGCCAATAATCCACCGTGCGTTCGCGGCGGCGGTTGCGGGCAAGAGCCATGGCCTACTTGCCCTCGCTCTTTTCTGCCTGGCTGGCGCGGTCCCGCAAACGCTCGCCCCTCTCGCCGGCGCGGTCCTGCACGCCGATGCGTTCGGCAAGCCGGTCCAGCGTGCGGCGCATGGCCTTGGCCTCGTCCTGCTGTGCCTCGATCCAGTCGCGCAGCATCTGCTGTTCGTTGCGCATGTTCTTGACGAGGCCCTGAATACCTTCGGCAAGGCTTGCCATGGCAGCGACGGAGCGCTGGCTTCCGGCGCCGCCCTCTTCGGAGACCTTGCGCAGATAATCGGAGAGCGCGCGCATGTCGTCCGAGGAAGCGCCGGAAACGGCCTCGAGAGCCGGGGCAAGATCGGAGCCGACATCCGTGACCGAGGACAGCCAGTTTTCCAGCTCCATGTAGAAGCGGTTCTGCGCGCGGCCGGCCTGCAGGTCGAGGAAGCCGAGAATGAGCGAACCGGAAAGGCCGAGCAGCGAAGAGGAGAAGGCTTGGCCCATGCCCGAAAGCGGCATCGAGAGCCCTTCCTTCAGCGCCGAGAGCACGTCCCCCGTGCCGTTCGAGCCGGCATCGAGCGACTGGATGACGATGCTGATCGAACCGATCGTGCCGATGAGACCCCAGAAGGTGCCGAGCAGGCCGAGGAAGACCAAGAGGCCGATCAGGTAGCGCGAAACGTCGCGTGATTCGTCGAGGCGGGTGGCGATCGAATCGAGGATCGAGCGCAGCGCCGTCGTCGACAGCGCCACTGAGGACTTGCGGCTGCCGAGCAGCGCCCGCATCGGCGCAAGCAGCCGCGGATTGCGGTTGACCTTGTCGGCGCTGCCGGCGGCGCGGAACGAATTGAACCAGCGCACTTCGGGGCGAAGCGCCAGTACATGGTTGAAAACAAGGATGATTCCGACCGCGAGAACGCCGACGATCAGGCCGTTGAGGCCCGGATTGTGCATGAAGGCGGTCTGCGTCTGGCGGAAGAGGATGGCGGCGATAAAACCGACGATGACGAGGAAAAGCAGCATCGTCCAGAGGAAGGGCATGGGGCTCGAAAGCCTGTGGGCATAAGTGCCCGCCGTCTTTTCGGTGGAGCCGATCTCCGCCACATTCACATTTTCCATAGGTTACGCAGCCTCCGGATTCCCTGCTGGCGGAGACTAGAGCAACATTGTGCCGAATTGAAGTATGCCGGGGAGAAAACCGTGACTTTACAACAGCCAGATTTTCGTTCGATCACTTGGCGGGAACCGGCCGCTTGACGACTTCGATCAACGCCTTGTGGATAATCTCGTTGCCGGCGACGATCGTGCCGCTCTCGAGCATCGTTGCGCCGCCGTCCCAGTCGGTGGCGAAACCGCCGGCCTCGCGGATGAGCAAGATGCCGGCGGCCATGTCCCAAGGCGCAAGCTCCGCCTCCCAGAAACCGTCGAAACGACCGGCCGCGACATAGGCAAGATCGAGCGTCGGCGAGCCCAGGCGCCGGATGCCCGCCACTTCGCCCATCACGTGGCGAAGCTCGACCAGGAACTTGCCGTGATTGCGCTTGCCGAGCGCCGGCACGCCACAGCCGATGACGCAATCCGACAGCGCCCGGCGCGCAGCGACGCGCAGGCGCCGGTCGTTGAGGAAGGCGCCGCCGCCGCGCTCGGCGGAATAGAGCTCGTCGGTCGCCGGATTGAAGACGACGGCGGCAACGATCTCGCCATTGCGTTCGAGCGCGATCGAGACAGCAAAGGCCGGGATGCCGTGCAAAAAGTTCGTCGTGCCGTCGAGCGGGTCGACGATCCAGCGATGCGCGCCGTCGGTGCCCTTGATTTCCTCGCTTTCCTCGCCGAGGAAGCCATAGGTCGGACGCGCCTTGAGCAGCTCTTCCCTGACGATCTTTTCGGCCTTGCGGTCGGCGGTGGAAACGAAATCGCCCGGTCCTTTCACGGAAACCTGCAGGTTCTGCACTTCGCCGAAATCACGTCCCAGCGACTTTCCTGCCTTGAGGGCAGCCTGAACCATGACATTGAGAAGAGCTGAACGGGCCATCGGCGCATTTTTCCTTGGGACTGATACGGGGCGCGCGCGCTGCCAGGGGCGGGAAGTGTCCCTGAACATGCATGACAGGCAGCGCTGCGAAGATTGGCGGCCTCAAGACCACAAAATCAGGGAAATTTCAAGGGGAGGCGCGCATGGCTGCCCTGCGGCGCCAAAAACCGCCGGTTATGCTGAACGGATAAATCGGCGACATCTTCCGAGGCCGTCCATTTTCTTGCGTTCCGTTGAAACGATCTCAGAACTTCTGCTGCGTGATCAGCACTTCGCGAGCGATCTGGTCGAGCGGTAGGACACGGTCGACGCCGCCCTTGGCGATCGCCTCCTTCGGCATGCCGAAGACAACCGAACTCGCCTCGTCCTGCGCCACTGTGTAGGCGCCGGCCTGATGCATTTCCAGCATACCCCGCGCGCCGTCGTCGCCCATGCCGGTCATGATGATCCCCATGGCGTTTGAGCCGGCCGAGCGCGCCGCCGAGCGGAAGAGCACGTCGACGGAAGGCCGGTGTCGCGACACCAGCGGCCCGGTCTTGACGCTCACATAGTAGCGCGCACCCTGGCGTTCGAGCAGCATGTGCTTGTCGCCTGGCGCGATCAGCACATGGCCGCGCAGCACCGGATCGCCATCGACGGCTTCCTTGACCTCGACCTCGCAGAGCCCGTTCAGCCGCTTGGCAAAGGCGGCGGTGAATTTCTCCGGCATATGCTGGACGATCACCATGCCAGGCGCATTGGCCGGCAGTTCCTCCAGGAACTCGCGCAGCGCTTCGGTGCCGCCGGTGGAGGCACCGACGCAGACGACCATGTCGGTCGTCTTCGCCATGGCCCGCCCCGTCGGTGGCGGCAACATCACATCCGCCGTCAGCTTCTTGGCCGGCCCCTCCACTGAGGCCGAGCGGATGGTTCCGGCGGCGCGGCGGACATTGGAAAGCCGTGCATGCGAGGCGCTCTTGACGACTTCGCGAATGCGCATCGCGTCGTCGGAAAGGCTGTCGGCGGCCCCGATCTTCGATTTCAGGATGACGTCGACGGCGCCGGCCTCCAGCGCCTGGAGCAGCGTTTCCGACCCCGCCTCCGTCAGCGACGAGCACATCACGACAGGGATCGGCCGCTGCGACATCAGCTTGCGCAGGAAGGTGATGCCATCCATGCGCGGCATTTCCACATCCAGCGTGATGACATCGGGGATCTCTTCCTGCAGCTTCCGCGCCGCCATGAAGGGGTCGGATGCGACCGCCATGATCTCGATATCGGGATCCTGCTCCAGCACATGGGTCAGCGTCTGGCGGATGCTGGCGGAATCGTCGATGATGAGAACGCGGATTTTCTTAGCCATGAATGCCCCTAATGCATGCCGTCCAGAAGTGCGCAGCGGTTTTGGGATGACGCGATGCGCTTTAGATACGCTGAAACACCGTATTCGAGACCTGCTTCAACGGCAGATCGAAGCCGGTGATTGATTCAGAATGGCCGATAAACATGTAGCCGCCCTTCGCCAGGCAATCACAGAGGCGGTTGAGAACACCGGCCTGAGTCTGCTTGTCGAAGTAGATTAGCACGTTGCGGCAGAAGATGACGTGCATCGGCTCGCCGATCGCGTATTTCTCGTCCATCAGGTTCATGCGGGCAAAACCGATCTTGCTGCGCAATCTCGGCGTGATGCGCACCTCCCGCCGACCCGGCTGCTTGGCCGTCAGCACATATTTGCGCTGCAGATCGCGCGGCACAGGCGCGATCAAATCTTCTGGGTAGATGCCCCGCCGTGCCGTCTGCAGCACGTCGGTGGAAAGGTCGGTCGCCAGCACGCTGTAGGAGACGTCGTTGCGGCCTTCGGCGAATTCTGCCAGCACCATCGCCATCGTGTAGGGTTCCGCCCCCGTCGAGCAGGCCGAACTCCAGGTGCGGATGGTCCGCACGCCGCTGTTGGCGATCGCCGGCAACGCCACGCTCTGCAGATAGTCGAAATGCTTGGCTTCGCGGAAGAAGTCGGTCTTATTCGTCGTCACGACGTCGATCAGGTAGACGGTCTCCTGGGCGAGGCCATCGTCATTGAACAGGAAGTCGCAATAATCGTCGAAGGTCGAATGGTTGGTTGCGCGAAGGCGGCGCCTCAACCGCCCTTCGAGCATCGTCAGCTTGGTCGGCGGCATCTTGATGCCGCTATAATCGTAGATGAACCGGGCAAGCTTGTCGAAATTGCGCTTGCTGATCCGGTCGCCCGGCAATTGGGCTTCCACTGCTGCCATACCCATAGAACGCAGTACTCCAGGTTGATACGCGGTCAGGCCGCTGATTGCAGTGCCGAGGCGTCCTCGCGCGACAGCAGCCGTGCAAGATCGATGATGACGACGAAGCCGTTTTCACGGCGAACGACGCCGGCGATATAGTCCGAGCGCCAGCGCACGCCGATATCAGGCGCCGCCTCGATTTGCTCGCGCCGGAACGGTGTGACCTCGAAGACGCGGTCGGCGACGAGGCCAAGCGTCAGCAGCCGGTTTTCCATCGGCACATCGAGGACGAGCACGCGCGTGTGCGGCGTCGGCACGGTCTTCGTCATGCCGAGCTTCAGGCGAAGATCGATCGTCGGCACGCCCTGCCCGCGCACATCGCGCAGGCCAAGCAGATAGTCGGGACCATTCGGAATCTTGAAGGCTTCCGCATAATCGAGGATTTCCCGCACCACCTCAACCGGCACTGCGAAGATCTCGTCGCCGAGGCTGAAGGTCACGAATTGCGCTTCCAGGGAGGTCGTGGCCATGATCATGCGCTTTCCTTGAATTCGGCGTCCCCATCATCGGGACCGCCCATGGAGAGATCGAGGGCGAAGCCTTTCGCCCGCGCCTGCTGGCCGGCGACGCTATTGGCAGCCGGCTTCTTGGGCGCAGGCTTGCGGGCGGCAGCGGCCGGAGCCTGGCTACGGACAGTCATCCTGGCGGCCGGTGCGCGCTCACGGCGCCCGCCTGCCATGTCGACCTTGAAGAAGGCGATCGATGTCTGCAGTTCTTCCGCCTGGGAGGCCAGTTCCTCCGAGGTTGCCGACATCTGCTCGGAGGCCCCGGCATTCTGCTGCGTTACCTTGTCGAGCTGCTGGATCGCCTCGTTGATCTGCGAAGCGCCGATATCCTGTTCGCGGCAGGCAGCGCTGATCTCGGAGACCAACTCCGCCGTCTTGCGGATGTCGGGCACCAGCCGGCCGAGCATGTCGCCCGCTTCCTGGGCGGCTTTGACAGTATCATCGGACATCGCGCCGATTTCCGCAGCCGCCGACTGGCTGCGCTCGGCAAGCTTGCGCACCTCGGAGGCGACGACCGCGAAGCCCTTGCCGTGCTCGCCGGCACGTGCCGCTTCCACGGCGGCATTGAGGGCGAGAAGGTCTGTCTGGCGGGCGATCTCCTGGACGATACCGATCTTCTGCGCGATCGTGCGCATCGCATCGACAGCGCGAGAGACGGCTTCGCCGCTGGCTTCGGCATCCTTGGCCGACTGGCGGGCGATCTTTTCTGTCTGTGCAGCGTTATCGGCGTTCTGCTTGATGTTGGCGGCCATTTCTTCCATCGAGGCGGAAGCCTCTTCGGCCGAAGCCGCCTGTTCGGTGGCGCCCTGCGACACCTGCTCGGAGCTCGAGGACAGTTCCTGGCTGCCGGCCGAGACATTCTCAGCGGCGGCGATCGCATCGGCGACGACGCCGCGCAGGCGCTCGACCATCTGCTCCAGCGCGATGCCGAGCATATCCTTCTCCGAAAGGGGCTTCGGAGAGACAGTCAGGTCGCCGTTCGAGATCTGGTTGGCGATCGTTGCGGTAGTGCGCAGGTTCGCCGTCATCCGGCTCATCGAATGGACGAGATCGCGGATCTCGTCGTTGCTCTTGTGCTCGATAGTCTGTTCGAGGTCGCCGATGCTGACGGCATCGGCAAGGTTGACGGCGCGCTTCAAGCCGCGCGAAATGTTGAGCAGGATCCAGATCGCTGCTGCCGACGAGACGATGATCAGGCCGATCGTCATCATGACCAGCAGATTGCGCGAGTGCGCATACTGGTCGTTGGTGGCGGCGTCGGTTTCGGCGACATTGCCGGTCACCGTGTCGTTCAGCTTGGTGAGGATGCCGAGTAGCTGGGTAGTCACCTGCTGGCCTTCGCCCATCGAGATGACGCCGGCCTGAGTGTTGGACTCCGTCGTGTTCTGCGTGGCGAGACCGGCGACGCGATCCTGCAGCGCTGTCCACTTGCCGTAGAGATCGCCGAACTGGCCCATGCCATTCCTGATATCAGGGTCTTCCGAAGCAGCGAGGCGAGCCTGCAATGTCTTGATCTGCTCGCGCTGCTGCGAGATCTCATCGACATAACCGGCGATCTTGGTCGGATCGGTGTTGATGATCGCATCCTTTTCGGCGCGGATCGAGCGCATCACGGCATCGGAGAGATCGCCGGAATCGCGCAGATTGGCGACCGGACCGGCAACCATGATCGAGATCTCGCTGTTCAGCGACGAGAGATTATAGATCGAAAGACCGGCCATCGCACAGGTCAGGAGAACGATGAAACCGAACACTAGGCTCAGTTTTAATTTGATTGTGAAGCGCATTTCAAACCCCCGTTAGTACCGCGGCGGATATTCCGCCAGATCGCACATCGTGCCGTCGTAAAAACGCTTCATGCGTCACCAGCGGAGCCGGCATGACCAGGTGCGTCCATGCACCGGTTCAATCGAGGGCCGCTATCCACCGCGGCCCCCGCTTCTGCATCGGAAAAGCCCTATGCGCTTTCACGGAACTCGTCATCGGTCGTATCGGGACCGCCCATCGACATATCGAGGGCAAAGCCCTTCACGCGGGCCTGCTGGCCAGCGACCGTATTGGCGGGCGCCTTGCCAGCCGGTTTTCGCGGTGCGGCCGGAGCCCGGCTGCGGACCGTGAGTTTTGCAGCCGGCGCACGCTCGCGGCGCCCGCCTGCCATGTCGACCCTGAAGAAGGCAATCGACGTCTGCAGCTCTTCAGCCTGGGAGGCGAGTTCCTCCGAGGTTGCCGACATCTGCTCGGAGGCGCCGGCATTCTGCTGCGTCACCTTGTCGAGCTGCTGGATTGCCTCGTTGATCTGGGCCGCCCCAATATCCTGTTCACGGCAGGCAGCACTGATCTCGGAAACCAGCTCGGCCGTCTTGCGGATATCGGGCACCAGCCGGCCGAGCATGTCGCCCGCTTCCTGGGCCGCCGTCACCGTATCGCTCGACATTGAGCTTATCTCGGCAGCAGCCGACTGGCTGCGTTCAGCAAGCTTGCGCACTTCCGAGGCGACGACCGCAAAACCCTTGCCATGTTCGCCGGCACGCGCGGCTTCGACAGCAGCGTTGAGAGCCAGCAAATCGGTCTGGCGGGCGATTTCCTGAACGATGCCGATCTTCTGGGCAATCGTACGCATGGCGTCGACAGCGCGGGAGACAGCCTCTCCGCTGGCTTCCGCATCCTTGGCCGACTGACGAGCGATCTTTTCCGTCTGAGCGGCATTGTCGGCGTTCTGCTTGATGTTGGCGGCCATCTGCTCCATCGAGGCGGAAGCCTCTTCGGCGGAAGCCGCCTGTTCGGTGGCGCCCTGCGACACCTGTTCCGAGCTTGCCGAAAGCTCCTGGCTGCCGGATGAGACGTTCTCGGCGGCCGAGATCGCATCGGCGACGACGCCGCGCAGGCGCTCGACCATCTGTTCGAGCGCGATGCCCAGTGCATCCTTGTCGGAGAGCGGCTTTGGAGACACCGTCAGGTCGCCGTTCGCGATCTGATCGGCGATGCCGGCGGTGGTCCGCAAGTTGGAGATCATGCTCCGCATGGCAATGCCGAGCGCATCCTTATCCGAAAGCGGCTTGGCGTCGGTGCTGAGGTCGCCCATGGCGATCTGATCGGCAAGCGCTGCCGTGGCATTCAGATTGGCAGTCATGGCATTGACCGTATTGATGAGATCCTTGATCTCGTCATTGGTCTTGACATCGACCTTCTGGTTGAGGTCGCCGATCGCGACGGCGTTTACGACGGTCGTAATCTTCCGCAGGCCGTTGTTGATGCCGAGCGTGATCCACAGTGCAGCGCCGAGAGCGATGAGCACGGCGATACCGGAAGCGGTGCCGAGGATCAGCTTCGTCGAGTTGTAAAGATCGGTGTTCGACTGATCGGTCGCCTTCATGCCCTTGCGCTGGATCTCGATGAGTGCGGCAATCGCGTCACCCATGTCGTTGGTCATCGTGCGCAGGTCGCCGAGCGACAGCGCCAATGCGCCGGCTTGATCGCCCCTGGCGTCAAGCTGCTGCAGTTCGGCGGATCTGTCGCGGAATTTCGCACCGACCGTCTGCAGCTTTTCCCAATAGGGCTTGCCTTCGGGCGAAGCGATGGCGTGGCCGGCATCGAGGGCGTCGAACATCGCCTGCAAGTTCTGGTCGGCCTCCTTGTAGAAACCGGCAGCGGCGTCGGGTTCGGTGGAAAGCAGCGCGTTCTTCTGAGCGCGGATGGCGTTGACTTCGGCAATATTGGCGTTCAGCGCCAGTTCCAGGCGGCGCATCGGGCCGTCGATCATTTTGCCGCTTGCATCGTTCAAGGTGCCGAGGCTCAGGCTTCCATAAACCGCGATGCCGATCAGCAGCAGCGTCATGATGCCGAAGGCAAGACCCAGTTTGAGCTTGATGGTGAAACGCATGTGATACCCCTATTTGCGGTCAAAATGAATGGATAGCGACACGTCCCATCGGTGGGGCGTCGAGCTTGAAAGTGATGTGTCTGAAAAGGGGGAAAGCGACTACATTCACTTCCCGGCAGCCGGACATCTATCGATCGCAGCGCCAACGCCTACATGCGTTGGGGGATATTCCCGCCTCGGGCCGCAGGAGCAGCCCGAGGGATCACTTTGAGGCGAAGGCGCTCAAGCGCTTTCCCTGAAATCGTCGTCGCTGGCGTCTGGACCACCCATCGACATATCGAGAGCAAAGCCTTTGAGACGCTGCTGTTGAGCCAAAATCGTCTGGCCTCGGCCTTGGCTGTGGGCCTGCGGGACAGCTTTACGGACAGCGGCCGGGGCCTTCACCTTGGCCGAAGCTTTTGGCTGCGCTTTGTTGGCGCCGGATCGCACGCTGCCTGCCGTATCGACCTTGAAGAAGGCGATCGACGTCTGCAACTCTTCGGCCTGGGAGGCGAGTTCCTCGGAAGTTGCCGACATCTGCTCGGAGGCGCCGGCATTCTGCTGCGTCACCTTGTCGAGCTGCTGGATCGCTTCGTTGATCTGCGAGGCGCCGATATCCTGTTCGCGGCAGGCGGCACTGATCTCGGAAACCAATTCCGCCGTCTTGCGGATATCGGGCACCAGCCGGCCGAGCATGTCGCCGGCATCGGCGGCAGCCTTGACCGTATCTGTCGACATCGCGCTGATTTCGGCCGCGGCCGACTGGCTGCGTTCGGCAAGCTTGCGCACTTCTGAAGCGACGACCGCAAAGCCCTTGCCGTGTTCACCCGCACGAGCGGCTTCGACGGCGGCGTTGAGAGCCAGCAGATCGGTCTGACGGGCGATCTCCTGGACGATGCCGATCTTCTGGGCGATCGTGCGCATGGCGTCGACGGCACGCGTCACCGCTTCCCCGCTCATCTCCGCATCCTTGGCCGACTGGCGGGCGATCTTTTCGGTCTGGGCGGCGTTATCGGCGTTCTGCTTGATGTTGGCGGCCATCTGCTCCATCGAGGCGGAAGCCTCTTCGGCCGACGCGGCCTGTTCGGTGGCGCCCTGCGATACCTGTTCCGAACTCGCCGAAAGTTCCTGGCTGCCGGAAGAGACATTGTCGGCGGCCGACAGTGCGTCGGCAACGACGCCGCGCAGACGTTCAATCATAGTATTGACGTTGCCCAGAAGTTCGCCGATTTCGTCACGGCTGGTGATGTCGGCCATCTTCGTCAGATCACCTTCCGACACTTCACGAACCACGGCGTTGGCACGGCTAAGGCCCTTGCTGATCGTGCTGGCGATCCAGAATGCGGTAATCGCAGCAACCAGCAGGGCAACGGCTGCCACCGCCATCATCATGGTGCGTGTGGCAGCATACCGGGCGTCGGCGTCATCGTCCGCGGCCTTCATGCGCTGTTTTTCAAGTGCCAGGATTTCGCTAAGCGTCGAGTCGATGTCGTTGGCAGCGGCCCGCGCCGCGGTCACGGAGACGGTATTTGCGCCTTCGGCGTTGCCGGCCTTCACATAGTCACGGATCTGATCGTCGGCTGCCGTGAAGGTCTTGGAAAGTTCGGCAATGCGCGCCCAGCGCGCCTTGCCTTCTTCGGTTGCCAACGCCAGTACCTGGCCGAAGGCATCTGTGAAGTCCTTGCGGGCTTGATTGCCCTTGGCGATCGCACCTGCGGTTTCGTCGGCAGTGCGGGCAGCGAGCAGGTTCTTCTGCTGGCGGATGGCCTCGAGCTGAGCAATGTTGATTTGCTGGGCGAGGTCGAGACGGGCTGCCGGACCGGCGAGGAGATTGCCAATCGTGTCGTTAAGCGATCCTAGGCTGAAAATGCCGTAGGCAGCGGTGCCCATGAGCATGAGGATGATGAAGGTGAACGCCGTCACCAGTTTTGTCTTGATTGTCAATTGCATCGGTCTAACCCCAAATTTAACTCGGCCGACATCAGCTGGCGGCCCCGGCCGCGTCGTGCCTCGATGAAAAGATCGCCTGCAGATTGGGGAGAATGATGAATTCTCCGCCCCTCTTCACCAGGCAGTTGATGTAATCGGCGCGCCAGCGCATGCCGACGCTCGGCGGCGCCTCGCTGGCGGACTTTGCAAGCGTCGTCACCTCGTTCACCTTATCGGTCCTGAGGCCGACGAGCGTCGGCTCGCCCTGCAGATCGATCTCGATGACGATGAAGCGGCTGTCGATCGTCGCCTCTGCTGCTTCCATCCCGAAGGCGAGACGCAGATCGGCGAGCGGAATGACCTTGCCCCGAAAGTTGATGACGCTGGCGACGAAAGGCTGGCTGCCCGGCACCGCGGTCTCTGGAAGCAGGTCCAGGATTTCCTGGACGATGACCGCTTCCAGCGCGAAGGTTTCGCCGTTGAGATCGAAGGTCAGGACCTCGACTTCCTCGGCATAGTTCCAGTGATTGTCAAATCGTTCAGCTACTGCTGTTGCACTCATCCTGCTACGCGCAATTGCGCCTCCTGTTGCTGACCCGCGGCCACCAGGTGCCCGACGTCGAGAATGAGAGCGACGCTGCCGTCGCCGAGAATGGTGGCGCCCGAGAAGGTCGCGACGTTATTGTGCAGTTTCGACATCGACTTGATGACCGTCTGGTGGTCGCCGATGATCTGGTCGACGACCAGGCCGACGCGCTCCGTGCCGGTCGAGATGACGACGACCTTCTGATGCACATCGGGCTTGGTGCCGGTGCGGAAGAGGTCGCGCAGGCGCAGGAACGGCACCAGGCTGTCGCGCAGCGAGATGAAGCTGCGGCCGCGCGAGCGAAGATCTTCCTCGAGCGACAGTTCGAGGCATTCCTCGACCGCCGAAAGCGGGATGACGTAGCGGCCGGAACCGACGCGCACCAGCAGGCCGTCGATGATAGCGAGCGTCAGAGGGATGCGCAGCGACACTTCCGAACCCTGTCCCGGCACGCTGACGATGTCGATCGCGCCGCGGAGCGCCTCGACCGTTTTCTTGACCACGTCCATGCCGACCCCGCGGCCGGACAGATTGGTGATCGCGGCTGCCGTCGAGAAGCCGGGGGCGAAGATCAGCTGCAGCAGCTCGGCGTCGGAAAGCGGCTGACCGGGCTGGATGAGGCCGGAGGATTCCGCTTTGGCGCGAACCCGTTCGCGATTGATCCCGCGGCCGTCGTCCTTGATCGCGATGATCACCTCGCCGCCGGCCTGACGGGCCGAAAGCGTCACCGTGCCGGCTTCGGTCTTGCCGGAGGCAAGGCGGTCGGCAGGCATTTCGAGGCCGTGATCGATCGAGTTGCGCACCAGATGCACCAGCGGATCGGCCAGACGTTCGATAACGGTTTTGTCGACTTCGGTGCTCTCGCCCTCCGTCACCAGTTCGATCACCTTGCCGGTCTCGCGAGCGAGATCGTGGACGAGGCGGCGGAAGCGCGAGAAGAGGGTGGCGACCGGCACCATGCGCAGCACCATCATCGTGTCGCGCAATTCGCCGGAGAGGCGTTCAATTTCTTCGGAGACGGAGCGCAACGCGATATCGGTGCTGGCGCTGGCGAGCTGGCTGAGGCGCGATTGCGCGATGACGAGCTCGCCGACGCGGTCCATCAACTCGTCCAGGCGTTCGGCAGGGACGCGGACATTCTCGGCCGCCTTCGCCTGGCTGACGGCGGCGGGCGCCTCTCGCTTGGCCGGAACCGCCTCGACAGGACGGAATTCCGGGACGGCGGACGGCGGAACGGGCGGCGCCGATGCCGCCGCGACCGGGGCGGGCACTGCCCCTTCCTCGACCGGTGCGGCGGGTGCTGCGGGTGCCGCTGCCGCGCCGTCGATCTCCTCGACGCTAAGTTCCATGTCGTCGAGCACGAAGATGAAGACGTCGTCGATCGCCGAGCGGTCCTGCTCGCTGGTCAGCGTCACGTCCCAGGAAATGTGGAGTTCCGTCGGAGTGAGCTCGTCGAGGGGCGGAATGGCCGAGGTGTTGGCGCGCACGGTGCATTCGCCGAGATCGCGCAGCTCGTCCAGCAGGCCGAGCGGGTTGGTGCCGTTGGCCATCGAATTGGCGGGCAGGCTGAAGCGGATGCGCGAGCTGTTTTTCTTTTTCGCCGTTGCCTCGCGAATGGCGGCGGGGGTGGGAGCAGCCGCCGCTGCTGGCGCCGCTTCCTTGCCGCCGACGGCAGCCTGCAGCTGCGCCAGAAGCTTATGCCCGGTATCGCCGTGATCGGCGTCCGGCTGGTCGACCAGAGCACGCATGTGGTCCTGGGCGGCGAGAACGGCGGCCACGAGTTCGCTGGTCGCCGCGACCTCGCCCTTGCGGACACGGTCGAAGGCTGTTTCGCAATGATGGGTGAAGGCGGCGAGCGCTTCGAAACCGAACATCGCGCCGGAGCCCTTGAGCGTGTGGAGCCCGCGGAACACGGCGTCGACGAGATCCATATTGTCGAGCTGATGGGTCAGGTCGAGAAGACCGGCCTCGATCGCTTCGAGGCATTCAGCGGCTTCGGTGCGGAATACGGCGACGGGATCGAGCGTACTCATCGTCCGAGAACCTTCTTGACGATCTTCACCAGGCTTTCCGGGTCGAACGGCTTGGTCAGCCAGCCCGTCGCGCCGGCGGCCTTGGCCCGCGCCTTGAGATCGGCGTCCGATTCCGTCGTCAGGAAGATGATCGGAACGCCGGCCTGCGCCGGCAGCTTGCGCAGTTCCTCGATCATCGTCAGACCGTCCATGACAGGCATGTTGAGATCGGTTACGATCAGATCGAAGCTGCTTCCCTTGGCCGTTGCGAGGCCCTCTGCCCCGTTGACCGCCTCGGTGACGCTATAGCCGGCATTGGTCAGCGTGACTTTGGTGGTCAGACGAATGCTGGCGGAATCGTCGACAGTCAGGATATTTGCACTCATAACGTCACCTCTTTATGCAACCAGAAATTTGCGTCTTCTCGATCGAAGGATTCGATGAAACCGGCGCGCTCAAGTACCTTCAGCACCGAGCCGCTGGCCGGAGAAGAAAGTTTGAACGTCTTTCCCTTGGCCTTTGCTTGGCGGCGCGAGGATTCGATAAGTTGAACGAAACTCAGATCCGCTTCCGCGCCTTCGGGAATGTTGATGGTGATTGTATCATTGCTATGAAATTCATCAGTAATCTTTGAATATAGTTCGGACATGTTACGAATAGTGAGCACGTCCGGGAAATTTATAGATTCGTAATATTGTTTCTGAGTATCCAATGCAGCCTCCTGGGCCAGAAAAATACTTGATGACCCTAAAAGGACTCTCACGGCAGCGTTAATGCAGAGTAAACAGCGGTTGTAGGAAACTGCCGTATAGCACGTTCCGCGACTCCCAATTCTCATCCGGGATAAGTTGTATTTTTCCCTCAAAATTTAGAAATAAATAAAATAAAAACAATATGTTGAATCATAAAGCCGAGCGTTAGGCTTTCACCGACACACCATCAACATCTTTCGTTAATCACAACGCTGGCGAGTCCCGGCGCGTTTACCGGACGTTTCCATCCTGCCCGTAAAAATAGAGTCGAATTGCCTGTATATTAAGAAAAGGTATAAAAGTGGCACACGCTCTGGTATCACCGAACGCTGCAGCCTACACATCAGGGCGGGACATCAGCCAGACCCTGGAATCTGCTCGGAGCCAGGTCGAGGAACGTTTCCTCGAAGGCGGCACCGTGCTGCTCTCGGTGATGGATGTCCTCAACCGTCTGTTGAACTCGCTCGAGAGCGTCACCACAACGCTTGACAACAAGGAGGCGAGCGACACCAGCGCCGATCTCCGCGCCACGGTGGAGAGCCTGATGGCGCTGCCCGTCACCGAGGAAAACCGGCAGCAGGCGCTCGTTTCGCTGGCGCATACCGGCAGGGAACTGCGCAAGCACGTCGCCGACATGCAGGAGACGATGCGTTATCTCAGAACCTTCGCGGTGACCGTGAAGATCACCGGTGCCGGCCTTGCCGAATTCGCCGGCTTCGCTCAGGAGATCCTGGAGCGCATCTATTCCGGCACCGATGAGGTCAACCGTTTCGCCACGCACCTCGACAGTCTCGATAAGGAGGTCAAGCTCGCCGCCTCCTTTGGCGCCGGTGTTTCCAAGGGCTATGCCGATACCGTTCCGGCCGTCGCGGCAGCGCTCCGCGATGATGCCGCCAAGATCGCCGGACATCGCAAGGATCTCGGCGTCATCGCCCGCGAGGTCGGCGCAATTGCCCGCGCCGTCCAAAGTAAGGTCGCCTCGACCCTGTCTGCCCTGCAGATCGGCGATATCACCCGCCAGCGCATCGAGCATGTGCAGGCCACCTTTTCGCTGCTTGAAGATTTTTTTGCCGGCGAGGATGGCGCGAGGCTCGATGCCGACGCGCGCCAGCGCCTCCAGAACGTCATTCACCATCTGACAGCGGCGCAGATGAGCGACATGTGCGCAAATTTCCAGCGGGATTCCGAAAACGTCGTCAAGACGATCGCGAGTTTCGACCACGACATGCGGGAGATTCTCAAGCTGCGCGATCAGATGAGCGGTGAGGGTGGCGAGGCCGGCGGCAACTTCATGCGCGCGCTGGAATCCAGCGTTTCAGCCGCCCATGAAATCGTCAAGCAGGTCGACACGGCAAGCCGCCAGGCTGACCAGGTAAGCCAGTCGACGATCGGTACGGCCGCCAAGCTCTCCGAAGCGATCGGCAACATCCGCGCCGTCAAGACCGACATTCACTATATGGCTTTGAATACCAACCTGCGCTGCAGCCGGCTCGGCGAGGAAGGCAAGTCGATCAACGTCGTCACCGCCGAGCTGCGCATCTTCGCCGGCAAGCTCGACGATTCCGCCGACGCCATCGTCAACGGCCTGCCGGCGCTCGAAGCTGCGGCCGGGCGCGTCGCCCCCGCCACGGATGCCGGAGCCGGCAATCTCGGAGAAAGCCTGACCTCGGCCGTCGGCAACATCCGCTCTGCAGCCAACGTGATGGAAAACGAGTTGAAGGTGCTCGCCGAGAACGGTCGCGAGGTCGCCAACAAGATCAGCCTATTGATCGGCAAGCTCGATTTCCAGCATAATCTCGGCGAAGTCCTTGCCGGCTGCGCCGATATGCTCGAAGGGGTCGCCGGCACCGATGTCGCCGACATCTCCGATCTCGCCGAGACGATCGCGCCGCTCGACCGCAAGATCTTCAAGCACTATACGATGGTCCAGGAGCGCAGCATTCATCGCGGCATCATTCCGGCGAGCGAGGACAGCACCTCCGCTCCCGCCGAAACCGCCAAAGCCGAAAACGATGAAGACCTTTTCGCCGATGCGCTTTTTTAGGTTGGAACGCGACAGCGCCGCACGTCTTTTCAGACGCGCAAAGGATGTTGTAGCAGCATAATGCCCAAATCGATTCAGATTTAAGGGATTATGCAATAGCCCGTCCGCCTCGTCGGCCGGGTCGCCAAGCGGTCGCTATCGCCGCCGGAACTTGTTGGCGGCGTCGATCGCCGCCTTCTGCTGGGTGTCCTCGATGCCGAGATAGAAATCCTCGAGCGCCGGATCGGCGAGCCCGGCCCGGCGTGAGAGCACGTACCACTTCGCCGCCTCGATCGGATTGGGCGCCGTGCCGATCGCGTTGATATAGAGATGGGCGAGCTTGTTCTGCGCGGCGACATTGCCGCCATTGGCGGCAAGTTTCAGCCATTCGAAGCCCTTGACGTAATCCTTCGGCCCGCCGACGCCGTTGACCAGCCAGATGCCGAGATCAAGCTGGGCCGTGTCGAAGCCGGCGCGCGCCGCGCGTGCCATCCATTCGCGAGCGAGCTTCTTCTTTTCCTCCGGCAGGTCCTTCAGCGTCGCATAGATCTGCGCCACGGCATATTGCGAGTCGGCAATGCCCTGCTCGGCCGATTTCTCATAGAATGGCAGCGCCAGCCTCAGTCCCTTCTCGCCGGGATTGTCGGCGATGAGAAGCTGTGCCCAGTTGAATTCCGCCGAAGGATTGCCGGCTTCGGCCGCCTTGTGCATGTAGTCGTCGGCCTTGACCTTGTCGCGCGGCACGCCCTCGCCTTCCATCAGGATCAGCGCATATTTGAACATCGCCGCCGCATCGCCGCCTTCGGCCGCCTTGCCGTACCAGAAGGCAGCGCTTTTCACGTCCTTCTTGACGCCGAGGCCCTGCGAGAGGATTTCGCCGATCAGCGTCTGCGCCGCCGGATCGCCGAGCTGGGCGCGCGGCAGCGCCTTGTCCATTGCCGTCAGGTAATAACCGCGCTGGAAGGCGCCGTAGGCCTCGTCGATCGGCCCCTTGTAATCCTTCTCCGGCGGCAGGTCCGGCAGCTTCGCGCCCATGCGGTCGAATACGCCGACACCATCGGAAGGTTGCACGCCCGGGCTGGAAGGCCGGTCGGTGCGGAAGGTCGAAGCCGGCCCCGTGTCCGGCTGGCTGATGACGCTGTCCGGCGCCTGCGCCAAGGCAACATTCGGCCCGGCCGCAAGGAAGGCGGCCATGCCGGCGAGGAGATATTTCAAAAGACGGGCGGGCGGGATCGGCATGAGCGCGATTTCAATCCTCAAACCGTGGCGCTTTTTCGTCAAGCAACGCATTGATCTCGGCAACGACGGACGGCGCCCGGGCGGGCTCGCCGAAGACCGCCAGCCGCATCGCCACGAACTCCGCTCCGGTCTCGGCGACGGCGAGCGCCGAAGCCGGATCGGTACCGCCCATGACGATGCAGGGAATCTCGATCATCGAGGCCCACCATTCGCCGAGCGCCAGGTTCTTCGGATGCGCCTCCGGCTTGATGTCCCCGTCGAGCTTGCCGAAGAAGATATAGTCCGGCCTGACTTCGCCGATCTCCAGCGCGTGGTGGCGGTCAGCCGCGTTGCCGCCGCCGACGATCAGCTTCGGCGCATGTTTGTCGATCGCCTCCGAAAGGGCCTCCGCATTGCCGGAAAGGTGCAGGCCGTCGGCCTTCGCCCGGCCTGCGACACGGCTGTCGCCTGCTATCAGCGCGGCGGCGCCAGCGTCCTGGATCAACGGCACCAGCTTTTCGGCATGTTTCTGGAAGGTGCCGTCGTCGCGCCCGTATTGCGGCACGATCACCGAGGCGACATCGCCGCCCTTCAGCGCGTCGGCGACGATCTTTGCCTGTTCATCGGCATCGGCGATATCAGGTGCGATGAGCACAAGGCGGCAGCGGTTTTCCGGTTCGGTCATGGGGTCTTTCCGTTTCCTGCGAATTCCCCTTCGAAATGAGGGATCCGCACTCGTTTTGTGTGAGTAGTTCCGTTAGACGAGGCTTGCAAGAGGAGGACGTCGAAAGCATGCCGCAGGATTTTTCATTCTACTACGCCGCCGTGCCCGCCGTTCTGCTGGTGGGCCTCGCAAAGGGCGGTATGGGCGACGCTTTGTCGCTGATCGGCTTGCCCTTCCTCGCCCTCGTCGTCTCGCCGGTCGAGGCGGCGGCGATCCTGCTGCCGATCCTGGTCTTCATGGACGTCATCTCGCTCGTCATCTGGCGCAAGCATGGCGACTGGACGACGCTGAAGATCATGCTGCCGGGCGCCGTCTTCGGCATTGCGCTAGGCTGGGCGACCTCGGCGCTGGTTCCGGGCAACATGCTGCGCATCGTCATCGGCGCGGTGACAATCCTCTTCTGCCTGCGCTATTTCTGGAGCAATTTCGGCCCAGGCGCCGGCAAGGTGGCCCCACCGCGCGGCCAGCGGTCGGTAGCAGCCAGCCTCTGGGGCACATTCTCCGGTTACGGCAGCTTCGTCGCCCATGCCGGCGGCGCACCCTTCCAGATCTATGCCCTGCCGCTCAAATTGCAGCCACGCGAATATACCGGCACCAGCGTGCGCTTCTTCGCGATCCTCAACGCCATCAAGCTGGTCCCCTATTTCGCGCTCGGCCAACTCGGCACCCAGAACCTTGCGACCTCCGCAACGCTTCTGCCCTTCGCCCCGCTCGCCACCATTGCCGGCGCCTGGTGCGTGCGCCGGATGAAGCCACAGATCTTCTACCCCTTCATGTATGCAATGGCTCTGATCGCCGCCTTCCTGATCCTGCGCGAGGGCTTTGGCTGGTAAGCGGCCCTACAGCGCCGCGCGTCTTTTCAAGAGCGCAAATGACGCTGTAGCACTTTGAATGGCTGCACGCTGCAATGCACAATTTCCTTGCTGGCACGGCCTGTTTGACGTAGCGTTGCCGCCATGTCGAACACAGACCCGTTCTCTGCGATTGCCGATCCGAACCGGCGGTTTCTGCTGGAGGAATTGCGTCGCGCGCCACGGACGGTCAATGAGCTCGCCGAAGGCCTGCCGATCAGCCGTCCTGCTGTTTCGCAGCACCTGAAGGCGCTTCTCGACAGCAATCTCGTTTCCGTGACCTCGGAAGGCACCAAACGCATCTACACGGTCAACAACCGCGGCTTCGACAAGCTCAATTTGTGGCTGGATCAGTTCTGGGCCTGATGCACGTTCCCATGAGATTTGGGAATACGATGCAAATCACAAGGAATGCGATGTGAGATGTGGCGACCCAAAAGCGCCAGCCACGATGCCGGATGCATCGGACTGGCGCAAATATGGTGTCAAATCACCGGTTCTTGCAAATTTTTGGTGGAATGGATGGATTTACCTTGTTGCGCAAGATGATCGCCCGGCGACCCTTGGGAAGACTAGTGGACGGATGACTTAAGACGCTGAATCTCGTCCTTGATGCGCAGCTTGCGGCGCTTGCATTCGGCAAGTTCCGTATCGGAAATAGAGGGAGATGTTCTGAGCGCGTGCAACTCCTCCTCGAGAGCGACATGCTTTTTCTGGAGTGACTCAAGATGAGCTTGAACAGTCATATGACCCTTCCTTCCTCTTACCCTCCCCGGCCAACATCGTCGGGGATCAAGGTGTCAACGGGCGGGACTGTGACACATTTTTGAAGGCTTGTCGAAGGCCAAAAGATGAAGACTGGATGGCAATTTCATGATCAAGACTAACTAGCCGTTACCTGTATTTGGTGATAGGAGCTTGCGGAAATCATCGCCAGATCGGACAAGGTCCAGGGACGATAACGGGGAATGCATATGGCCGATCAGGAACAGGCGGAAATCAGGCTCACGGTGGCGCGTCTGCGCCAGGAGCACGAGGATTTCGACGCCGCGATCAACGCCATGATCCAGACCGGATGCGATGCTCTGCGGATCCAGCGCATGAAAAAGAAGAAGCTCGTTATCAAGGACAAGCTCTCCAAGCTGGAAGATCAGATCATCCCTGACATCATCGCCTGAGAGGGAAGAGCAGCAACGATGACAGACAGACCGCCCGTCGCCATCATCATGGGCAGCCAGTCCGACTGGGAGACCATGAAAAACGCCGCCGACACGCTGGAGGCGCTGGAAATTCCCTATGACGCGCGCATCATTTCAGCGCACCGCACAGTCGACCGGCTGGTCAATTTCGCCAAGGGCGCACGCGCGGAGGGCTTCAAGGTCATCATCGCCGGCGCCGGCGGCGCCGCCCATCTGCCGGGTATGACCGCCGCGATGACGCCGCTGCCGGTCTTCGGCGTGCCGGTCCAGTCGAAAGCCCTGTCCGGCCAGGACAGCCTCCTTTCCATCGTGCAGATGCCGGCCGGTATTCCTGTCGGTACGCTCGCCATCGGCAAGGCCGGCGCGGTCAACGCCGCCCTTCTCGCCGCCGCGGTGCTTGCCCTTTCCGACGAAGAGATCGCCGACCGGCTCGACGAATGGCGCGAGCGCCAGAGTGCTGCCGTCGCCGAATACCCGATGGACGATCTATGACGGCAAGAACGATCGGCATTATCGGCGGCGGCCAGCTCGGCCGCATGCTGGCCATTGCCGCCGCCAGGTTGAATTTTCGCACGGTCATCCTCGAGCCGCAGGCAGACTGCCCGGCCGCCCAGCTCGCCAACCGGCAGATTACCGCCGCCTATGACGATCCGGCGGCACTGGCCGAACTCGCCGATATCTGCGACGTCGTCACCTACGAATTCGAGAACGTGCCCGTTGCAGCCGCCGAAACGCTGTCGGCGCGCGTGTCCGTCTATCCGCCGCCGAAGGCGCTGGAAGCCGCCCAGGACCGTCTCGTCGAAAAACGCTTTCTCAACGGCTGTGGCATAACCACTGCCCGCTTCCATGCGATCGACAGCCAGGCCGATCTCGAAACGGCACTGAAGGATTTCGGCGGCCAGGGCGTGCTGAAGACCCGCCGTCTCGGTTATGACGGCAAGGGCCAGAAGGTTTTCCGCTCGGCCGCAGACAGCCCCGACGGCGCCTATGCGGCACTTGGCGGCGTGCCGCTCATCCTCGAAAGCTTCGTCGCCTTCGAGCGAGAGGTCTCGATCATCGCTGCCCGCGCTACCGACGGTACGGTCGTCTGCTTCGATCCCGCCGAGAATGTCCACCGCAGCGGTATCCTCCACACCTCGACGGTTCCCGCCGCGATCTCCGCGCCGGCGGCGGACGCCGCGCGGCAATCGGCCGAGAAAATCCTTGCCGCATTGAACTATGTCGGCGTCATCGGCATCGAATTCTTCGTGCTTGCCGATGGCGGTCTGATTGCCAACGAGATGGCGCCGCGTGTCCACAACTCCGGTCACTGGACGGAAGCCGCCTGCGTCGTCAGCCAGTTCGAGCAGCATATCCGCGCCGTTGCCGGCCTGCCGCTCGGCAATGCCGAGCGCCATTCCGACTGCGTCATGCAGAACCTGATCGGCGACGATATCCTTGCCGTTCCCGACTGGCTGCGGCGCCCCGAGACGCTGGTTCATCTCTATGGCAAGACCGAGTGGCGCCCCGGCCGCAAGATGGGCCATGTCACCACCTTGACGCCGAAATCGCCGGTTTTAGCCTGAGAAAACACCGCGACGCCTTGGGAAAAACACCTTCATGTGGTTGACACGGAAAAGGTGAAGAGGTATCTGCTCCCCACCTAAACAGCGCGCCCGATGGCGCGCTTTTGATTGTTAAAGATACGGGCGAATGTGAATTCCCCCATAGAGATCGCGGATCAGAAAAATGAAGATCAAGAATTCGCTCAAGTCGCTCAAGGCTCGTCACCGTGACAACCGTCTGGTTCGCCGCAAGGGCCGCATCTACATCATCAACAAGCTGAACCCGCGCTTCAAGGCTCGTCAGGGCTGATTTCGCGCGTCCGGATCGCCCTGCCGCGTGCGCTTGCGCCGGCAGATATCCGGTGGGTCGCTCCGGTGATCACGTCAAATTTGTTTGATCTTCAGCGCTGGCGGGCTAATATGTCCGCCATGCGCTTTTTTGCTTTGACATCAGCGGCGCTGCCGCTCGCCCTCACTTTCCTCACCTCCTCCTTTCCGGCCGCCGCCGCGGAAGAGCCCGTTGCCGCCGCGAAAAAGGACGTCATCGTCGAGCAGGCGGATGCCAACAGTTCGCCGAAGCAGCACATCGACCAGCTCTTCAGCCAGCTGAAGCGTGAACGCGATCCCGAAAAGGCCAGCGGCATCGCCAATGAAATCCGCATGGAATGGAACGATTCCGGCAGCGCTACCATCAATCTGCTGATGCAGTGGGCCGACAAGGCGATCGAGGAAAAGCGCAATCCGGCCGCCCTCGATTTCCTCGATGAAGCGATCGCGCTGAAGCCCGATTATGCCGAAAGCTGGAACCGCCGCGCCACGCTGAATTTCGTCATGGGAAATTATCGCAAGTCGATGTCCGACATCGAACGTGTGCTCGATCTCGAGCCGCGCCATTTCGGCGCGCTCTCCGGCATGGCGGCGATCCTCAGCAATTCCGGCAACGACCAGCTGACCTTAAAGGCGTGGGAGCGTTTTCTCGATATCTATCCCGCCGAACGCACCGCGCAGGAACAGGCCAACACGCTTGCGGAAAAACTTGCCGGCAACCGCACCTGATTCCCGGTCAGCGATCTTGACGTCGGATCACGCTGCACAATTTTAGAATAGAGAGGGAACGATGTGGCGGTTGTCCGCTCGCAGGACGTCCCGCAATTATCGCTCGTTGAGATCATGCTTGCAGAAGTTTCCGCTCTTCTCGCCCCGCTCGCCGCCGCTATCGGTTACTCCACTTATAAGGCGCGGCAATTCGAACACGCCTATCCGAATATCGGCGAACTGACGGATGTCGGCGGCTACCGCATGAATGCCGTCCACGTCGAGCGTCCCGAAAATGCGGATCTGCCGGCGCTGGTCTTCATTCACGGTGCCAGCGGCAATCTGCTCGACCAGGTCGTTGCCTTCCGCGCCGCACTCGAAGGCCGAGCGGAAATGCTGTTTGTCGATCGTCCCGGTCATGGCTATTCCGAACGCGGCGGCCCTGAGAACGCCGTCCCCTCCGGCCAGGCAGATGCGATCGCCAGGCTGATGGAGAAGCGTGGCATCGAGAAGGCGATCATCGTCGGCCATTCCTTCGGCGGCGCGATCACCGCCGCCTTCGGCCTGCGCCATCCTGACAAGACCGCCGGCCTACTCTTCCTCGCGCCCGCCACCCATCCTTGGCCGGGCGGCATCGACTGGTACTATCATGTGGCGACAGTGCCGATCGTCGGCTGGCTCTTCAACCATGCGATCGTCGTGCCGCTCGGGCTGAGCCGGCTGGAGCGCGGCACGCTGAATGTCTTCCGTCCCAATCCTCGCCCGGCCGACTACATCGAAAAAACCGGTCCGTCGCTGGTGCTGCGCCCCAGCGCCTTCCACAACAATGCCGCCGATTTCAAAAGACTGCTCGCCTATGTGAAGGAGCAGTCGCTGCTCTATTCGCAGATCACCGCGCCGACCGTCATCATAACGGGCGACCGCGACGAGATCGTCTGGGAGCACCTGCATTCGCGCGGCCTTGCCCGCGATATATCAGGTTCCGAACTCATCACCGTCAGGGGCGTCGGCCACAAACCGGATTATCTCGCGACCGATGTCGCCATCGCCGCCATGGAAAAGATCGCCGGCAAGCCGCGCGACCTGCAGGCCATCGCCCGCAAGGCCGAAGCGAGGCTTGCCGCCACCTCACGCGATCGGACGGTCGCAACCGCGCCGGCGCTGGCGCCTGCTGCGCCGCGTGTCTTTTCAGACGCGCAAAACACGCTGTAGCATATTGAATTGTATCACTATCCGGCCAAGGGCCGCATGTCCTTCGACCGCGGCCTGACGACGACACCAACCGGAAACTCGCCGAACTCCTGACGCTTTAACTTTTGTTTTTACGCATATCGTCGTCGTAAACCCGGCGCACGCTTTTGCGCGACATGATTTAAAGCCAACCCCTTGCATTGCCTCGGGCCCAGGCAGTCCCATATGTTTTTCCATCATTGTCCATAGGAGGGGAAATCATGAGCCGCCTGCATATCGGGACGATCTCCGTCATATCAGCATTGTCGCTGAGCCTGACCTCGGCTTTTGCCGCCTCGCCTGCGCCCGTCGAAGCCGAGCACGGCATGGTCGTCACCGCCCAGCATCTGGCGACCGATGTCGGCGTCGAGGTGCTGAAAGGCGGCGGCAATGCAGTCGATGCGGCGGTCGCCGTCGGTTATGCGCTGGCGGTCGTCTATCCCTCGGCCGGCAATCTCGGTGGTGGCGGCTTCATGACCATCCGCCTGAAGGACGGCACCAAGACTTTCCTCGATTTTCGCGAACGCGCGCCGCTTGCCGCCACCAAGACCATGTATCTCGATGCCAAGGGCGATATCGTGCCGCGCGCCAGCCTCGACGGTTATCTTGCCGTCGGCGTGCCGGGCTCCGTCATGGGCTTCGAGACCGCGCGCGAGAAATACGGCACCAAACCGCGCGAAGAACTGATCGCACCGGCGCTCCGCTTCGCCAAGGAAGGTTTCACGCTGGAACAGGGCGACGCCGCAAGTTTCGCCGGCAACGCCAAGCGCCTCGCCAAGGATGAAGCCACGGCAAAGATCTTCCTGAAACCTGATGGCAAACCCTATGCATCCGGCGAAAAACTCCAGCAGCCGGACCTTGCCGCAGTCCTGTCAGGCATCTCCGAAAAAGGCCCCGACGCCTTCTACAAGGCCGCGCCCGCCGAGGCGATCGTCGAGGCGAGCCAGGCCAAGGGCGGCATCCTCGCCAAGGAGGATTTCGAGCAATATGCCGTGCGCGAATTGAAGCCGATCGAGTGCAATTATCGCGGCTACGACATCATCTCCTCGCCGCCGCCCTCCTCCGGCGGCGTCATCACCTGCGAGATCCTCAATGTTCTCGAAGGCTATCCGCTCTCCTATCTGGGCTATAACTCGGCCGAAACCGTGCACATCATGGTCGAGGCGATGCGTTATGCCTATGTCGACCGCAATGCAGCACTCGGCGATCCCGACTTCGTCGAGAACCCGGTCACAAAGCTGCTCGACAAGAAATATGCTCTGGAAATTGCCGCCAAGATCGATCCCTACAAGGCCGGCACCTCGGCGAACCTGAAACCGCTCGGCGGCAAGGAAAGCAACGAGACGACGCATTATTCGATCATCGACGACGAGGGCAATGCGGTCGCCGTCACCTATACGCTGAATGGCTCCTTCGGTGCCGGCGTCGTAGCGCCCGGCACCGGTGTGCTGCTGAACAACGAAATGGACGATTTCACTTCCAAGCCCGGCGTGCCGAACCTCTACGGACTGGTGCAGGGCGAGGCCAATGCCATCGCCCCGAAGAAGACGCCGCTCTCCTCGATGAGCCCGACAATCGTCACCCGGGACGGCAAACCCTTTATGGTGATCGGCAGCCCCGGCGGCTCGCGCATCATCACCATCACACTGGAAGCGATCCTCAATGTCGTCGATTTCGGCATGGATATCAGCCAGGCGGTCAATGCCCCGCGCCTCCACCACCAATGGCAGCCCGACAAAGTCTTTCTCGAACCCTATGCGCTTTCGCCCGATACCGAAAAGACGCTTGCCGCCATGGGCTACAGCTTCGATGGCGGCAATGACGCGCCGCAATGGGGCCAGGCCGCCGGCATCCTCGTCGGCGGCAAAAGCCTTGCTGCCATCGAAAAGGGTGGCGGTGCCCGCTATAACGGCGCCATGGACAGCCGCGCGGCAGAAGGGTCGGCAAGCGGCTACTGACGGTTCGCGATCGCCTGATCAAACAGTCGGCGGAAGCGCAACGCGGCTCAAGACGCAGCGGTGGCACCATTCATGTCACCGTGACAAAGTCGCCGTTCACAATTGGCTTGCCGCGCCCTATGCATGGGCGAACTCGCAAGCAGAAAGATTCCCGAATGGCCAGCATTGAAATGATTGTCGCAGCTCGCGCCCGTCTGCGCGGTCATGCAAGGCGCACACCGCTTCTCTCCTCCCCTTTCCTCGATGAGATCGCCGGCCGGCGTCTGTTCGTGAAAGCGGAGTGTCTGCAGCATTCCGGCTCGTTCAAATTTCGCGGCGGCTGGTCGGCGGTCTCGGGCCTCGATCCGGCGGTGCGCTCGAAGGGCGTCATCGCCTTCTCCTCCGGCAACCATGCCCAGGGCGTTGCGCTTGCGGCCAAGCTGCACGGCGTGCCCTCCGTCATCATCATGCCGAGCGATGCGCCGAAGCTGAAGATTGCCAACACCCGTGCCTTCGGTGCCGAGGTGGTGCTCTACGACCGCGTCAACGAGGATCGCGACGAGATCGGCGCAAGGCTTTCGGCCGAGCGCGGCCTGACACTGATCAAGCCCTTCGACGAACCGCTTGTCATCGCTGGTCAGGGCACGACCGGTCTCGAAATCTCCGAGCAGGCTGGGGAGGAGGGCGTGACATCAGCCGAAGTCCTCGTTCCCTGCGGCGGCGGCGGATTGACCTCCGGCATTGCGCTCGCCCTTGAAGCCAGCGCCCCCGGCTTTCGCGTCCGCCCTTGCGAGCCCAAGGATTTCGACGACACCACCCGCTCGCTCGCCTCCGGCAAGATCGAACGCAACGCGGCGGTATCAGGCTCGATCTGCGATGCGATCGTCACGCCGCAGCCCGGCAACATCACTTTCCCGATCCTCAAACGCCTCGCCGGCGCCGGCATCGTCGTCACCGACGAGGAGGCGCTGCGCGCCATGGCACTCGCCTTCACACGGCTAAAGATCGTCGTCGAGCCCGGCGGCGCCGTTGCGCTTGCTGCCGCCCTCTTCCATGGCGACGCCCTGGAAAGCGACACGATCGTCGCCGTCACATCGGGCGGCAACGTCGATGCCGATACTTTCTCCACCGCCTTGGAACGCTTCGGTTGAGGTAAGTGCCCCAACCATCCGCAGCATATGCCGCGGATGGTTTTTGTCAGCAAACCATTATGCCAGCTTGTAACGCTTGGCCGGCACACTGCGAGACAGGTTCGGAATCAATGCCTGGCGCGCCTGCTCGTAAGCAGAAAGCAAGCCTGCATCCTCAAGCGCCGGAATCGTTGCGAACTCACCCTGCTTAAGGCCGGCGAGCGAGGCATCGACCATGTCTTCGGCCGACATTACGATCTCGTTCGGCAGATGCTCTATCGGCGTGCCGGCAATGCCCCAGAATTCCGTCGCTGTGGCGCCCGGTAGCACGGCCTGTATACGGATGTTCTTCTCCGTCAGTTCATGCTTCAGCGACTGGCTGAAGGCGAGCACGAAGGCTTTCGTGGCGCCATAGACGCCGTTCAGGCGCTCTGGCGCGATCGCGACGATGGAAGCAATGTTAATGATCGTGCCACCGCCGCGGGCAACGAAACCGGGAGCGGCGGCATAGGTCAGTCGCATCAGCGCCGTCACGTTGAGTTCGATCATCTTCTGCATCTTGTCGACATCAGCGGCGAGCAGCGGCGCCGTTCCGCCAACGCCGGCATTGTTGACCAGAAGCGTGATGCTCCGGTCTTGCTTCAGCACGCCTTCGACACGGGCGAGGTCGGCCGTGTTGCCGAGGTCAGCCACAACGGTCTCGACCGTCCTGCCCGTCTCCTCAGTCAGTCCGCTTGCCAAGGCCTTCAGCCGCTCACCGTTGCGGGCAACGATGATCAGGTCATAACCCTGCTTTGCCAGCCTGTGCGCATAGACTGCTCCGATGCCCGAGGATGCGCCGGTGACAAGCGCCGTGCCCTTATGTTCCTGTATCATGATCTATCTCCTCGCATGCGCCGGCCCGATGCCTTGCGCTTGATGAGAGTCTTACGCTCGATTGCGTGCGTCCTGAATGTCATATATACCACTTTTCAGGACATCCTCTTTTTCGAAGGTGATGATCATGCAGCAAATCGGCTTTCTGCTCTATCCCGGCTTCCAGATCATGAGCCTGGCGGCCGTCTCCGCCTTCGAGTTCGCCAATCTCGAGCTTGAGGAAAAGGTTTACGAGATCCGCTACCTCTCCGAAAATGGCGGGCTGATTGCCAACTCGCTTGGCATGATGATGAAGACGGAAGCCTTTGGCGACCCAGAGCTCGACACGCTGATCGTGGCAGGAGCGCCCGGTATCAGGCTGCCGAATGCCGCAGAAGCCGACTTCATCCGCGCAGCCCTGCCGGCCGCGCGTCGTCTGGCCTCGATCTGCACCGGTGCCTTCTTTCTCGCTGAAGCCGGCATCCTCGATGGCCGCCGCGCGACGACGCACTGGTATGTCTCCCGCGAACTGCAAAGCCGCTATCCCAAGATAAAGATGGAAGAGGACCGGATCTTCATTATCGATGGTTCCATCTGGACCTCGGCCGGCATGACGGCCGGCCTCGATCTGGCTTTGGCGATGGTCGAGAAGGATCATGGTTTCGAGGTAGCGCGCGCCGTTTCCCGCAAGCTCGTCGTCTATCATCGCCGCGCTGGTGGCCAGTCACAATTTTCCGCCCTGCTGGAACTGGAGCCTAAATCGGACCGCATCCAGAAGGCGCTCGCTCACGCCCGCAGCAATCTGAAATCGGCGCTTTCAGTCGAGGAGTTGGCGGAAGCCGCTCATCTCAGCCCCCGCCAGTTCAGCCGCGCTTTCCGCGCCGAAACCGGACAATCGCCGGCCAAGGCCGTCGAGAATCTGCGGCTGGAAGCGGCCCGTCTGATGATGGAGCAGGGCCGCCACCCGATCGATATCGTTGCCCGCGAAACCGGCTTTGCCGATCGCGAGCGCATGCGCCGCGCCTTCCTTCGCGCCTTTGGCCAGCCGCCCCAGGCAATTCGACGCGCCGCCGTGCAGGAACAGCAGATCTGATGCACCCGGCCTGCTGCCTAATTCCTTAAATCGGATTCGATTTAAGGATAAAATTATGCAGCAATTCAAAGCGCTACAGCGTCCTTAGCGCGTCTGAAACGACGCGCGGCGCTGTCGGCGGCCGGATGCATCATGTCCCGACTACTGCTCCTGAAGCGCCCGGCGGATCGCGGTCTCGATCGGCGAATAGGCGCCGTCCTTCCGTTCAAGCCGAAGAGGTTCGGCGGGTGCAAGGCCGGGCTGCGCCATGAAACGCGGCTCCTTGCCGCGATGCATCTGCGCTGCATGGATGAGGAACGGATGGCACAGATAGACCGTGCCCGCCAGGCCCGTCGCTAACGCCAGCGGACGGTCTTCTCCCACATGCTCCAGCCAGAGATGCGCCATCCCCGCTTCCCCCGCCGGCGCTAGAAGACGAGCAATATCCTTGTGAGAACCGACGCGGATACGGGTCGGCGCATCCTCCTCTCCGACATCCGAAAACAGGAAGAGCATGAGGAGCGCCCGCCCGCGCGAGGTGATGTTCACCCGCCAGGCAGAAAAATCCCGCCGCTCGTCCGGATCGGAACCCTCGCCGGGAAAGCTCAGATCGACATGCCAACCGGCATCGCCGGGATCATCGGGATGGGGAAAGCGGACCGGGAAACTGCCAAGCCCACTGCGCGGCTCCCAGCGCCCGGTGCCGACGAGCTGATCGAAGGCCGAATGCAATACCGGCGTGTTGACGGCTTTCTCGAAAGGTCCGCCGCCATAACCGGCAAGCCGCACCACTGGCTGCGTCCACGTCCTTGGATCATCCGCATCGAAGGGAATATCGCGCCACATGATGGCACGAGCTTCCTTGGCCAATTCGCGGGAAAAAGCATCGTCGATCCTGACGAAACCATCCTCGATGAATCGCTCGATCTGCGCAGCACTCAGTGCCGGCGGGTAAACATTTGATGTCATGACATATCTCTCTATCGCCAAACCTGCCGGCCCTTTCCTTGGCCAGATGCAGGGTGGTTACATCCACGGCAACGCGCCAGCCACGACGGCTGGTCAGCGGCCGCATCTTCTGATGCCCGAAGGCAGAGCCTTAGAGGCTCAAGAAGAAGACCGAAGCGATATTGAGGGTGAACGTCTTCATAGCGGTTCGAGGCTACAGGCTTGCGCCCGAGGGGTCAATGCGGAGATGTCAAGCCAACACCTCGCGCAACGCGCCATGCACCGACTGAAGCACGAGCTCGGCAAGGCGGGCCGCAGCCGGTTGCGGTTCGGCTTCCGCCCGATGTAGAACCAAACCGAGCTTCGGCAAATCCGGCAAGCCGATTGTCTCCGGCGCGAGCGGCCGGACCTTCGCCGGCAGGCCGATCGGCGTGCGGATGGTGAGGCCGAGGCCCGCCGCCGCCGCGGCCCAGAGACCGCCGAGACTGGGACTGACGAAGGCGAGCCGCCAGGAAATGCCCGCCTCATCAAGTGCCTTGGTCGCCGCGCTGCGCAGCAGGCACGGCGCCTCCAGCGAAGCGAGCGGCATCGGCTCGCCGCTTGCGGCTTGCCAGCCCGGCTGCCCCTCGGAAGGTCCGATCCAGCGCATCGGCACTTCGCCGATCCGCTCGCAATGCGCCGTCAGCGTGCCGTCGCTCCAGGCAAGCGCCAGATCGAGCTTGCCTGATGTGACACGCTCGAGCAACTCGGCATTACGCACCACCCGCGCTTCGATGCGGACCTTCGGATGGGCACGCGCGAAGCGGCCAAGCACCTCCGGCAGCAAGGTCTCGCCGAAATCCTCCTGCAGGCCGAGCCGCACCCAACCTTCCAGCTCGACGCTGTTGACGGCCGCAGCCGCCTCGTCGTTGAGCTCCAGCAGTCGCCTGGCATAACCGAGCATCGTCTCGCCGGCATCGGTCAGCGCCAGCCCGCGCCCTGCCTTGCGGAAGATCGGCGTGCCGGCCTGTTCCTCCAGCTTCTTCAGCTGCGCACTCACTGCCGAGGTCGAACGCCCGAGCCGCTCGGCCGCCTTGGCGAAATTGCCAAGCTCCATACCGGTCGAAAAGGTTCGAAGCACGTCGAGATCGAAGTTCGTCCGTCGCATTACAAAATCCCGTTTTTAAGGATCAATAATCCATAAAATTCTGATTTTCAGCATCATCGTGCCGTGCGATGGTTCTGCTGTCAAGGCCGACCGACGGCCTGAACCATGGAGATTCCGATGCCCTTCGTTCGCATTTCCCTTCGCAAAGGCAAGTCGCCGGACTACCTCATGGCACTGGCCGACAACATTCAGCGCGCCTTGGTCGAGACCTTCGACGTGCCCGAAAACGACCGCTTCCAGACCATCCACCAGCATGACGAGAACGAATTGATCTTCGACCGCAGCTATCTCGCCGGCCCGCGCTCCGACGATTTCGTCTATATCTCGATCACGATCGGCAGGCCTCGCACCGGCGAGATGAAGGCTGCGCTCTATCGGCGGCTCGCCGATCTCCTGGCGCAATCGCTGGGCCTCCGGCCTGAGGATGTGATGATCGTCATCAGCACCAGCGCACCGGAAGACTGGTCCTTCGGCGACGGCATTGCCCAGATGACCGACCCAGACTGGCGGCTTCGTGTGGCTGGAGGTGGGCAATGAGGAAATGGCGGCAACCCGTGGAGGCACGGTCATGATCACCATGCAGTACAGCTTCACCCTGCCCGCCGATTACGACATGTCGATCATCGATCGCCGCATCCGCGACAAGGGGCCGATGCTCGACGGCTCTCCCGATCTCGGCTTCAAGGCCTATCTCAGCGCCCGCAAGGGGGAGTTCGGCAGCCACGACAATCTCTATGCGCCCTTCTATCTCTGGCGGAGGCCGGAAGGAGCAAGCGACTTTCTGTGCAGCCCAGGTTTCGAGGCTCTCACCAGCGCCTTCGGCTGGCCACAGGTGAGAACGTGGATCGTCTGGCAGGCAGAAATCTCGCCTGATATCGCCTCAGCCCGGTTCGCCACACGCGATATTCTGCAAACGGAGCGTTACGCGCCGCTTGCCGATATCCGCCGCACCGAAAGCGCAGAGGCCACAGCCGCCGTTGCGACAGGCGCCGCACTCGCCTCCGTCTCCGGCTTCGAACCGACGACCTGGACGCGGGTGCGCTTCAGGCTCTGGCGGGAGATTCCCGAGATCGGTGAGCACACGCAAGCCTATCGCGTCGGTCATCTATCCCTGGCTCGACCCTGAACTCAGACGGTCGCCCGGCGATAGAATGCGAGCGAGCCGGCAAGCGCCAGCAGCGCGCCACCGCAGGCCCGCTCCAGCCACATGGCACCCGAGGTTTTCAGGAAACGCACCGCCTGCGAGCCGAAGAAGGCGTAGCCGAACATGATGAGGAAATCGAGCGCGGCGAAGACAAGGGCGAGCAGCATATATTGCATCGCCTGCGGCATGGTCGGACGATGAATTGGGGCAGGAAGGCCGAGAAGAACAGGTAGCCCTTCGGATTGGTCGCCGCGACCATAAAACTCTTCAGTCCGATCGAGAGGGGCGATGTCGCACTCGCAGGCGCTCCGGACTTCAACGCCGCATCGATCGTGCCCTTCGAACGCAGCAGCATGATGCCGAGAAAAGCGAGATAGGCGGCGCCTGCCCATTTCAGCATCGAGAACCAGAATTCCGATGCCGCCAGCAGCGCACCAAGCCCGATCGCGACGGCGCCGATCAGCACGAAATCGGACAGCACCGCGCCGATCATGCCGGCAACGGCCCGGCGCAGACCGTGCCGAGAGCCGTTGGTCAGCGCCAGCAGCACCGTTGGCCCCGGCGTCGCGATGCCAACGAAGGAAACGGCCGCAAAAGCCAGAAGCGTGACGATATCCATGATGCTCCTCCGAACCCAGGACATCGAAATTTGCATGCGCCGCCGCCTTTGGCAATGCCGGCCCATAAACGAAAAAGCCCGCGCCGTTTCAGGCAGCGGGCTCTAGAATCCATGCGATTGGATCAGACGCCGCTCTGGCCGTCGGAGCCGATATAGGCAATGCGGATCATGTTGGTGGCGCCGGGCGTGCCGAGCGGCACACCGGCCGAGATGATGATGCGATCGCCCGGCTTGCCGAAGCCTTCGTCCGCGACGATGCGGCAGGCGCGGTTGACCATGTCGTCGAGGTCGGTCGCGTCATGGGTGACGACGCAATGCAGGCCCCAGACGACGGCAAGACGGCGCGCCGTCTTGATGATCGGCGACAGCGCCAGGATCGGCACCTGCGGACGCTCGCGCGAGGCACGAAGGCCTGTCGTGCCCGACGAGGTGTAACAGACGATCGCCGACAGCTTCAGCGTTTCGGCGATCTGGCGGGCGGCAAGCGAGATCGCATCGGCGCCGGTCGCTTCCGGCTGGGCACGCTGGGCATAGATGATGCCGGGGTAATGCGGCTCGCGCTCGATGGCGGTGGCAATCGACGCCATCGTCGAGACGGCTTCGACGGGATAGTCGCCCGAGGCCGATTCGGCCGAGAGCATGACGGCATCCGCGCCTTCGAAGACGGCGGTCGCGACGTCGGAAACTTCGGCACGTGTCGGCACCGGCGCTGAGATCATCGATTCCAGCATCTGGGTGGCAACGACCACCGGCTTGCCCGAACGGCGGCAGGCGCGGATCAGCTGCTTCTGGATGCCGGGAACCGATTCGAGCGGCATTTCGACGCCGAGATCGCCGCGGGCGACCATCAATGCGTCGGAAAGCTCGATGATTTCCTCGATGCGCTCGAGAGCCTGCGGCTTTTCGATCTTCGACATCAGGCCGACGCGGCCGCGGGCGATCTTGCGCACTTCGGCAAGGTCGTCGGGACGCTGGACGAAGGAAAGCGCCACCCAGTCGACATCGTCGGTGGCAAGCACGGCGTCAAGATCGGCGCGGTCCTTGTCCGTCAGCGCGCCGACGCCGAGCAGCGTGTCGGGAAGGCTGACGCCCTTGCGGTCGGAGATGCGCGTGCCCGAAATAACGGTGGTGACGATGCTCTTGCCGTCGCATTTTTCTGCGCGCAGGGCGAGCTTGCCGTCATCGATCAGCAGACGGTGGCCGGGCTGCACCGACTCCAGGATCTCGGGGTGCGGCAGATAGACGCGGTTCTGATCGCCGAGCGCTTCGTTGTTGTCAAGCGTGAAGGTCTGGCCGGGTTTCAGATCTACCTTGCTGTCGACGAACTTGCCGACACGCAGTTTCGGTCCCTGCAGGTCGGCGAGAATGCCGATCGGCCGGCCGGAGCGGGCCTCGACCGAGCGAATGCGCTGAATAAGCGTACGCATCAGGTCGTGGCTCGCATGGCTCATATTGATGCGGAAGACATCGGCACCGGCCTGGTGCAGCTTCTCGATCATCGATTCCTCGGAGGAGGCTGGCCCGAGGGTGGCGAGGATTTTAACTTTGCGATTACGCTTCATCAATTCTGGCTTTCTTGCGTCCCTGGGGTGTCGGAGAGCTGAACCATCCAGCTACCCTGGCGGCCCGTATCATATTCCTTGAATCCCATCTTCTGGTAACCGCGGGCATAACAATCCTGCACACCCGCGATCTTGAATTCGTTTTCCGCCACGCACATCTGCACGTCACCCGTCCATCGTCCTCCCCGGGCGGCGTCCTCTGCGTAGAGATAATAATAACGCGACTGCAATTCTCCCTCGATCAACGTGGCGCAGGTCGTTGCCGGCACCTGCCACCAGCCCTCCGTCACCCAGCCATCCTTGGCCCGGTATCCGATCGCGACGCCGACGAGATTCTGTGTTCCGTTGCAGACGCGAAAATCGGCGCGTGCGGCATCTGCGATGAAAAACGGCATGGCGGCTGCAAGAGCGAACAAAGCGAGACGGACCAGGGGTCCGGACCGCGTGAGGAAACTTGGCGCGGCTTGGATCAACACGGCTCCCAAATAGCTCCACGGTTATTCGTATCCGTGTCTTCTTGCGCCGCCGTCAAGCGAAAGTCAACGCAATGCTAATCGATTATATTTCCTTTCATAATCCACCTGTCGAGGGTCCGGCTCAACCTCTCCCCGCCTGCCACGCTTGAACCCGCCGCAGGTGCATGCGATCACTGCGCCCGACGGCGCAATGACGAACGGCAATTCCTGATGGACGACTTCCAATCCTTCGAAATCCTATCCGGCAAACATGACAAAGGCATGGTGATCCTCGCGGATCACGCGATGAACCGCCTTCCCGCGCGATATGGCCGGCTCGGACTGCCCGACGCGGCCTTCGCCCGCCACATCGCCTATGACATCGGCATCGAGGGCCTGACGCGGCAGCTTTCGGCGAAGCTCGGCGTTCCTGCCGTGCTCGGCGGCTTTTCGCGTCTGCTGATCGATCCGAATCGCGGCGAAGACGATCCGACGCTGATCATGAAGATCTCCGACGGCGCCGTCATATCAGGCAATCATCCGATCACACCGGAGGAATGGGACTACCGCATCGAAACCTTCCATCGCCCCTATCACGACGCTGTCGCCGCAACGATCGACAGCGTGGCGAATGCCACCGGCAGGGCGCCGCTGGTGCTGTCGCTGCACTCCTTCACGCCGGCCTGGAAAGGCATTCCCCGTCCCTGGCACGCCGCTGTGCTTTGGGATAGCGACCATCGCGCCGTCGGCCCGCTGCTCGACATGCTGCGCGCCGACCCCGATCTCGCCGTCGGCGACAACGAACCCTATGACGGCGCACTGAAGGGCGATACCATGTACCGCCATTGCATGATCACAGGCATCCCGCATGCGCTGCTCGAAGTGCGGCAGGACTTGATCGCAGACGAGACCGGCATATCGGCATGGGCCGAACGCCTGGCGCCGATCTTTGCGGCGATGAATGCCGACCCCGCCTTGCACGGATACGACGTTCATTTGTCGCGCACCGGCCCCTACTGAACGAAGGCCCGATTTAACGAAAGGAAGCGAGATGACCGCGCTCAGCAAGGAACAACAGACCGAATTCGAAGCTGCCGCCTTCCGCCGCCTCGTCGCACATCTTCGCGAACGCAGCGACGTTCAGAACATTGATCTGATGAATCTGGCCGGCTTCTGCCGCAACTGCCTGTCGAACTGGTATCGCGAAGCCGCCGAGGCCGAAGGTGTCCCGGTTACCAGGGACGAATCGCGCGAAATGGTCTATGGCATGTCCTATGAGGACTGGAAGAATCTTCACCAGAACGAGGCCTCGCCTGTGCAAAAGGCTGCTTTTGAACTGAACAACCCACACAAATAGCTCGGGTGGCCGCGAACAGGCTTGACCGTGACGCCGCTTCGCGGCAGTCACTGGCATCCAAAATTGATCACCGAAAAATCAGGAGAACACGATGTCTGATGCTCATGGCGTCGCCCGCGATCAGCTTCGCGCTTTCATCGAGCGCATTGAACGGCTGGAAGAAGAAAAGAAGACCATCGCCGACGACATCAAGGACGTCTATGGCGAAGCCAAGGGAATGGGCTTCGATACCAAGATCCTGAAGAAAGTCGTGGCGCTGCGCAAGAAAGACGAGCAGGAGCGCATGGAAGAGGAAGCAATCCTCGACACTTACCTGCACGCGCTCGGCATGATCGAGGCGCCGCCGGAAGGCTGATCCGCCCCACATCGCCGATATCGACAAGCCGCCGGGCCTTTCGGCGGCTTTTCTTTTGCGCGCAAGGCGGAACGGCCATCTCGCTCCATCGAAACAGCAAAAAGAAATACCGCCGGATCGCTCCGGCGGTTTCGACATTCCGTAATCGGCAGGCTCAGTTCGTGTTGAACTTGCGCACTTCCATGAAGTTCACAGCCGTGCCGCTGAAACGGGCCGGGTCGACCGAAGCGGTCTTGACGTTGAAGCCTTCGGCATAGACGGCGGTCGGCTGGGCGCGCATCGTCTGGCTGACGAACCGCGGCGCCTTGACCTGCTTGGAAGCCATTTCCAGGCGGGCATTGGTGAGCGCCCACTGCGAGATCATCTTTTCCGTCAGCTTCGGCTCGGTGCGCACCGTCGTGCGGCTGGCATCCGCTGCCGCGGCTTCCTTATGCGTCGGGCGACCACCCTTGGCAGGAAGCCCCTGCGCCACGGCGCTTTCGACAGCCGGTTCGTCGAAGCCGTCGCCAAAGCTTGCCGATTTGGTCATCGGCGCCAAGGCGGCGAGTTCGAGCGGCGGCTTTGCGGCAGGCGCCTTTTGCGTCATCGCGGCGTTGATCGCCTGCTCAACCGTCTGCGGCGGCGCCTTCGACGCGATCTGGCTTTCCGCATCCTCGTTCCGCTGCTGGTCGAGCGCATCGGCAAGGGCAGGAGACAGCGCGTCCTGATCGGCTTCGTCGGCCTCTGCTTCCGGATCGGCATCGGCCGCGGCAAGAAGGTTCTCTGCAACGGCGGGACGTTCGATCGGCGTGGGAACCGGCAGCGCATTCGCGCCCGTCAGCATGGGATCGGCCAATGCCACCTCGGCGTCGCCAGGCGCCCGGCGCTGGCCGAGAAGCGAGGGAACCGGAATGCTGTAGGCGCTGAGATCGGCGAACTGCTGCGGCTGGGCCTGATCGGCCGGAAGGGCCGCCGCAAGAGCCTGCTGTGCGGCATTACCCGAAGGCGGCGCGACGAGCGCGCTCGCCACTTCGCTGCCCGTCGGCTGGTTGCTGAATGCCGGGCGAACCTGCGGTACCGGCGCGTTCAGGTCGGCGACTTCGGTCTGCTGCGGCTCGGCAGGAGCGGGCTCGGCCTTCGGCGGCGTCGCCTTGGCGACGGCAACAGGCGTGGAATCGTCCGACTCGTCTTCCTGCTCGTCCGCTCCGCCGCCAAAGAGCGCGGCAAACAGCGTCTTATGCTTCGGCGCCGCCGATTCGGAAGCGCTGGCGATCTGGATCTGCGGGCCGCTGCCGCGGCGCTTATACTCGGCCATTGCCTGCTGGTAGCCCGGCAGCGGCTTACCGTCGGCCGGAATATGGATGGTATTGCCGTTCGGGAAGAGCCGAACCAGTTCGTCGCGGCTCATGCGCGGCCAGGCGCGAACGCCGCCGACATCCATATGCACGAAGGGAGAGCCCGATTTCGGATAGAAGCCGACGCCGCCGACCTGCATTTTCATGCCGATGGCGCGCAACGTCGCCAGCTTGACGTCGGGAATGAAGAAGTCCATCGCCTTGCCGAGCATATGCTGGCTCTTTTCGGCGACACCGGACTTGCGCGAGCGGCCGCGCAGCATCTCGTTGGTTCCCGGCGAACGGAAACCGCAGACGACGTTGATGTAATCCCTCGAACCGCTCTGGCGATAGACTTCCCAGATCAGGTCGAACAGGCGCGGGTCCATCTTCGTCGGCTGGTTCTTGCGCCAGTCGCGCAGAAAGCGGTTCAGCTGCTCCAGACCCTTGGGGTCGAACTTGCCGTTACGCTTGTAGGTGATGACGGCTTTTTCGCCGGTATGAATGAAATAGAGCTTGAGGCTGCGGGTGTCGCCCGCTGCCTGCGAAGGCGTACCAACGAATACCGGTGAGGAAACCGCGAGCGCAATAAGGGCGGCCGCTACCGTCCTCATTGCCTTTCCGCAAATGTCGGCGCACAACAAACGCCAGCTCAAGCGCGAAGGCTTGGAATTCCCATTCAGATTCGGCAACTCGATCCCCGTCAGACAGACAATGTCCCGTACTGTCTCAGATGACTGTCAAATGCGGTCACACGATGGCAAAAATGCCACACATGATCAACCTTTTCTTTACATAGTGAACGCGCCACTAACAAGTGGTTTATGACTAGTAACAAAACGTGGTTGCCTTAATCTTAATGAAAAGCGCTTAAGCCGCATCTTTCTGGGGATTGTCAGGGTCTATGCCGTAGTCCTTGAGCTTGCGATAAAGTGTGGATCGGCCGATGCCGAGCTTGCGTGCTACTTGACTCATCTGCCCGCGATAGAATTTGAGCGCGAATCGGATGAGTTCCTCCTCGACATCGGCAAGCTTGCGCACGTCTCCGGCAGGATTGACGCTGGCGATCGCATTTTCCGAGGTCTCGGACAGGCGGTGGTGCACCTCACCCATCGACGCCCTGAAGTCCTCGCCATAGCCATCGTCGGGATCGAGGCCGGTATTGTCGGCAACGAGCGCCAGGTGATCTATCACTTCATATTCCGGAAGCTGGGCGGCAATCTGCGGGAAATCCGCCTCGGTCAGCTCCGGTCCTTCGGCCAGCACGACCGCACGGAAGATCGCGTTTTCGAGCTGGCGGATATTGCCCGGCCAGTCATAGGCGGTCAGCAAAGCCAGCGTGCCGGCATTCACCGTCATGCGGCGGCCGTTCTTCTGCTCGCTGGAGAAGCGGTCGGCAAAGACGCGCACCAGATGCGGAATGTCTTCCTTGCGTTTGCGCAGCGCCGGAATGGTGATCGGGAAGACGTTGAGGCGATAGTAGAGATCCTCGCGGAAATGGCCGTTCTTGACCTCCTCGATCAGATCCTTGTTGGTCGCAGAGATCAGCCGGACATTGACCTTGTGCGCGGTGCGCGCACCGACTGTCTCGATCTCGCCCTGCTGCACGGCACGCAGGAGCTTCACCTGCACGTCGAGCGGCAGATCGCCAATCTCGTCGAGGAAGATTGTGCCGCCGTCAGCTTCCATGAATTTGCCGATATGACGCTCGGTCGCGCCGGTAAACGCACCCTTCTCGTGACCGAAGAGAATGCTCTCGACCAGATTATGCGGGATCGCCCCGCAATTGACCGTGACGAAGGGCTTGTTCGAGCGGTCGCCGCCGGACTGGATGGCGCGCGCCACCAGTTCCTTGCCGACGCCGGATTCGCCTTCGAGCACGACGGGAATGTTGGACTGAGCCGCCCGCTGGGCGAGATCGATGACGCGGAGCATCGCCGGGCTTGCCGAGACGATGTCGTCGAAGCCGACCGAGCCTGAGCGCGACCGGCGTCCGGCCCGCGCCTTCACCTCGCGCTGGTCGAGCTTCATCGCGTTCGAGATCGAAGTGGCGATGCGTTCGGGCGAGACCGGCTTGACGACGAAATCGAAGGCGCCGGCGCGCATCGCCTGCACCACCGTCTCGATGCCGCCCTGCCCCGTCTGCACGATGACGGGGATCTGTGTGCCGAATTCATGAAGCGCATCGAGGAATTCGAGGCCGGTCATCTCCGGCATCATCAAGTCGAGCACGATGACGTTGAAAAGGCCGCTGTCGCGTTTGACCATTTCCAGGCCGATGCGGCCATTTTCCGCCTGGTGCACGACATGGCCGTGACGCTCGATTGCGTTCTTGAGCAGGCGGCGCTGCACGGGGTCGTCCTCGACCACGAGGATTTGCCCTGCTCCCTTGAGCTCATTGTAACCGGTCATTGTCGCCTCACTTCATGCGAAACCATGAACCGCACTCTGACAGCAAGGCTTGAACATCCAGTTTTGAGAAACAATTGCATTTTAACGATTGCAACGGGTCGTTTTCGTGCCGAAGCGAGGCCTTTCATGAGCCGAAAACCCCTTGATGCGGGGCGTTAGCACGCTTACAGCGCCGCGCGTCTTTTCAGACGCGCAAAGGACGCTGTAACACTTTCAATCGACGCATCGTGCTTTCCGAAAATCGATTCCGATTTTCGGGCCGATGCGGTAGACAAGCTGACCTGTTACGGCAGACCTGTTATAAAAGTGGAGAGGAATTGCGCTCATGAAAAACAAGCTCCCGCACGCCGGCCTTCTTCTATCGGCGGCAGCGCCAGCCGGGGCCGCCGATGCGGCGCTCGGCGATCTGCCGGTCTGGAAGCTGCAGGATCTTTATCCCTCCGCCACCTCCACCGCCTTCGTCGCCGACATGGAAAAGGCCGGCAAGGCCGCGATCGCCTTTGAAGAAAAGTGGAAGGGCACACTCACTGAGGCAGCGACGAAGACTGGCGCTGAGGGCATCGGCGCGGCGCTGAAGGAATATGAGGCGCTGGATGACATCATCGGCCGTCTCGGCTCCTTCGCCGGCCTCACCTATTTCTCCGACACCATCAACCCGGCAAACGGCAAGCTCTACGGCGACGTACAGGCCAAGATCACCGAATTCTCCGGCCATCTCCTATTCTTCGCGCTGGAACTGAACCGCATCGACGACGCGGTGATCGACGCCTGCATGGCGAATGATCCCGCCGCCGGACATTATCGCCCATGGCTGCTCGACCTCAGGAAGGACAAGCCCTACCAGCTCGACGACAGACTGGAACAGCTCTTCCTCGAGAAATCGATGACATCGGCCGCAGCCTTCAACCGCCTCTTCGACGAAACCATGGCGGAACTTCGCTACGATATCGATGGCGAAAAAGTGCCGCTCGAAGTGGCGCTGAACAAGCTGCAGGAAAAGGATCCGGAAGTGCGCCGCAAGGCAGCCATGGCGCTTGCCGAAACCTTCAAGACGAATATCCGCACCTTCACGCTGATCACCAATACACTTGCCAAGGACAAGGAGATCGCCGACCGCTGGCGCGGCTTCGAGGACATCGCCGACAGCCGACACCTGGCAAATCGCGTCGAGCGCGAGGTCGTCGATGCGCTGGCCGCAGCCGTCCGCGAAGCCTATCCCCGCCTTTCGCATCGCTATTACAAGATGAAGGCGAAATGGCTCGGCATGGAGCAGATGAATTTCTGGGACCGCAATGCGCCCCTTCCGGAAACCTCCAGCGCCATCATCTCCTGGCCGGAGGCGAAGGACACGGTGCTTTCGGCCTATGGCAATTTTTCCCCCGAAATGGCTGATATCGCCAGGCGGTTCTTCGACGAACAGTGGATCGATGCGCCGGTCCGTGCCGGCAAGGCGCCCGGCGCCTTCGCCCATCCGACGGTTCCCTCGGCCCATCCCTACGTGCTCGTCAATTACATGGGCAAGCCGCGCGATGTGATGACGCTCGCCCATGAACTCGGGCACGGCGTGCACCAGGTTCTCGCCGGTGCGCAGGGGGCACTGATGTGCCAGACGCCGCTGACACTTGCCGAAACCGCTTCCGTCTTCGGCGAAATGCTGACCTTCCGCGCCCTCCTGCAAAAGACCACCGATACGCGCGAGCGCAAGGCGATGCTTGCCCAGAAGGTCGAGGACATGATCAACACGGTCGTGCGCCAGATCGCCTTCTACGAATTCGAGCGCAAGCTGCACACCGCCCGCAAGGCTGGCGAACTCACAGCCGACGACATCGGCGAACTCTGGCTCTCCGTCCAGTCGGAAAGCCTTGGGCCGGCGATCAACATTTCCGAGGGCTACGAGACCTACTGGGCCTATATCCCCCACTTCATTCACTCGCCCTTCTATGTCTATGCCTATGCCTTCGGCGATTGCCTGGTGAATTCGCTCTATGCCGTCTACCAGAAGGCCGAGAAGGGCTTCCAGGAGAAGTATTTCGAACTGCTGAGGGCCGGCGGCACCAAGCATCACTCGGACCTGCTGAAGCCTTTCGGCCTCGACGCCACTAATCCGTCGTTCTGGAGCCAGGGCCTGTCGATGATCGAAGGGCTGATTGATGAGTTGGAGGCTTTGGATAGAGGCTGAGGCTCGGCCACGACCAGAAAAGCGAGTGCCACGATAGGCTCAACCGCATTCTGCAACGTCCATGAGGATCCATGACGGCACCCCACTCTCCCTCATTCCTGTGCTCGTCACAGGAATCCAGCGCGCCCAAGTCCTTGGGCGCCGGGGACTCCTTGTTTGCCGAAAATAGATCATTCACGGCGCGGACGCGCCGTGGCTGGATTCCTGTGACGAGCACAGGAATGAGGGAGGTGGGTGCCACTGCGGTCTCGGCCTACCGCAGCAAAACCACGAGTTTCGCATCGCCCGGCATCGCAGACGCGACCGTCGGATAACCAAGCAATATGCCGCGAACAATGTCTGACCCCTACATTCTCTTCCGCGACGACACATCAGGACAGGTGATGCTTTTTGCCGAGCCGGCAGAGATCATCGTTGCCAGGACGCGCGCCGAGTTCTTTGCGGGCCTTGCCCGTATGCAGCAGGCAAAGGCCGCAGGCAAATGGCTTGCCGGCTACATGGCCTATGAGGCCGGGTACCTCTTCGAGGAAAAACTTGCTCCCTTCGCCGGGGAACATCGCGAGACCCCGCTCATCTGTTTCGGCGTGTTCGACACTCCGCAGGCCGATACGCATCCGCTTGCCAAGCCAAAACAGCGCCTCGAAAACGAGGAATTCCTCACCGCTCCGAAAGCTGCCTGGGATTTCCCTATATATAAAGGGCGCTTCGACCGTCTCCACCAGCACCTGCGGCTCGGCGACGCCTATCAGGCGAACCTCACCATGCCGGTCGAGGCTCGCTGGAACGGCGATCCTCGGGCCGCCTTCTGGTCGCTGATCGAACGCCAGCCGGTCAAATACGGCGCGCTGGTCGATCTCGGCGGCCCGATCATCCTTTCGCGGTCGCCCGAACTTTTCTTCCGCACCGATGAAGAGGGCTGGATCGAGACCCATCCGATGAAGGGCACGGCGAAACGCGGCGCTACCGCCGCCGAGGATGCCGAAATCATCGAGACCATGCGCCGCGATATCAAGACGCAGGCGGAAAACCGCATGATTGTCGATCTCCTGCGCAACGATATCTCCCGCATCACCGAGGTCGGCACGCTCGACGTCCCGAAGCTCTTCGACATCGAGACCTATCCGACCGTCCACCAGATGGTGAGCCATGTCCAGGCAAGGCTGCAACCCGATCTTTCGATCCGCGACATCTTCTCCGCGCTCTTCCCCTGCGGTTCGATCACCGGCGCGCCGAAGATGCGGGCAATGGAAATCCTCCATGCGCTCGAGGATGTCCCGCGCGACGCGTATTGCGGCGCGATCGGCATGATCTCGCCCACCGGTGCCATGCGTTTTTCCGTCGCCATCCGCACCATCACGCTTTTTGAGGGCGGCAGGGCCGTCTTCAATGTCGGCGGCGGCATCGTCTTCGATTCGACCGCCGAGGCCGAATATGAGGAATGCCTGCTCAAGGCCCGCTTCGCTATCGGCGACCAATGGATTGCGCGATGATCGATTTTTCGCTGATCGAGACGCTACGCTGGCAGCCCGGCGAGGGCTTCATCCGGCTGCGGCTGCATCTCGCCCGGCTTTCCCGCTCCGCCCGCCGCCTTGGTTTCCCCCCACCGATCGAGGCGGAAGCAAAGCTCGAAACGGCCGTTGCAGGTGCCGCCGGTCCGCGGCGCATCCGCCTGACTTTCAACGCGCAAGGCCATATCGAGGTGACGAGTGCAGCTTTCGTCCCGCTGGGACAGGATACGGTCTGGACCGTCCGCATCGCCAAGACCCGCCTCGATTCCTCTGACAGGTTGCTGCGCGTCAAGACTACGCGCCGCGCTATCTATGAGAGCGCCCGCGGCGAATATACGGCAGCCGAAGCCGATGAGGTCATCCTTTTAAATGAGCACGGCGACGTCTGCGAGGGCACCATCACCTCCATCTTCCTGGACGACGGAACCGGCATTCTGCGCACCCCTCCCATCTCCTGCGGCCTGCTCGCCGGCGTGCTGCGCACCGAACTAATCTGCAGCCGCAGGGCCCGCGTCGGCCGTATCACGCTTGCCGATCTCGATGCCGGCACGCTTTATATCGGCAATTCGCTGCGCGGTCTGATCCGCGCAAACCTCGTCAGGAGCTGACCATGTTCATTCTCTCCCTCACCTATGTGAAATCCAACGACGAAGCCGACAGGCACATGGAGCCGCACATGGCCTGGGTGAAGGAGGGCTACGCCAAGGGCTGGTTCCTCGCCTCCGGCCGCAAGGTGCCGCGCACCGGCGGCATTGTCCTGGCAATCGGCGATCGCGCCGCAATCGAGGCCTATGTCGCCGCCGATCCCTTCACCATCCACGGCGTCGCCGAATACGAAATCACCGAGCTTGCCGTGACGACGGCGGTCGAAGGACTGGAAATCCTGAAGCGCTGAATTCGCAGGAGCCGATCATGGATGATCTAGCAGCCCATCTGAAAGAGCTCGAAGAAAAACTCTTCGATCCGTCGGTTCGCGCCTCGCGGGACATGCTGACCGCGCTGCTCTCGCGCGATTTCCGCGAAATCGGCAGTTCCGGACGGCTCTATACCTTTGAAGTCATTGTGCCCAGTCTCTTGGCCGAGCAACGGACGGGAACGTCCCGCGGCGAGCATTTCGAAACCCAAAGACTTGCCGAGCACATCGCGCTCGTCACCTACCGCGCCATTTACACAGACACCGACGGAAGCGAAAGGCGGACGCTGCGCAGTTCCATCTGGCGGCTGGAAGAGGACGGGCACTGGCGCATGCTCTTCCACCAGGGCACCGTCATCGGTTAAGCCAATCCATGCGGCCTGCCGATCCCCAGGACGGTTTCGCCGGCCCCTATCGCCGCTCGATATTTGGGCTTTCCCCGTCAACGCTCTTTATTGTGACGCCATTTTATGATTAGAGCCGGTCACCTCGCACTCTCTGCGGCAATTTCAAAATAATTCTTCGGGCTGAACGCCTTCGTCCCCTTCCACAGGAGAAAAGAATGACGGAACAGAACTATCCGGTATATGCCGAAATTACCGGTCCGATCGTGATGATCGGCTTTGGCTCCATCGGCCGCGGCACCCTGCCCCTGATCGAGCGCCATTTCAAATTCGACAAGAGCCGGATGGTCGTCATCGACCCTCGTGAAGAGCCCTCCGACATGGAGATCCTGAAGAAGCACGGCGTTCGCCACATCAAGGAATATGTCACCAAGGACAATTACAAGGAACTGCTGAAGCCGCTGCTGACGGAAGGCGAAGGTCAGGGCTTCTGCGTCAACCTTTCGGTCGACACCTCCTCGCTCGACATCATCAAGCTCTGCCGCAAACTCGACGTTCCCTATATCGACACGGTCGTCGAGCCCTGGCTCGGCTTCTATTTCGACAAGAGCATGAGCAATGCCGACCGCACCAACTATGCGCTGCGCGAAACCATGCGCAAGGAAAAGGCGAAGAACCCGGGTGGCGCCACTGCCGTCTCCACCTGCGGCGCCAATCCCGGCATGGTCTCCTGGTTCGTCAAGCAGGCGCTCGTCAACCTCGCCCATGACATCGGCCTCAAATTCGAGGAACCGGACCAGCACGACCGCGAAGGCTGGGCAAAGCTCATGAAGAAGGTCGGCGTCAAGGGCATCCACATTGCCGAGCGCGACACCCAGCGCACCAAGCATCCGAAGCCGCTCAACGTCTTCTGGAACACCTGGTCCGTCGAAGGCTTCATCTCCGAAGGCATGCAGCCCGCCGAACTCGGCTGGGGCACGCACGAAGAGTGGATGCCGAAGAATGCCAAGAAGCACAAGAAGGGCAACAAGGCGGCGATCTACCTGGAGCAGCCGGGCGCCAACACCCGCGTGCGGACCTGGTGCCCGACGCCCGGCCCGCAATATGGCTTCCTCGTCACCCACAACGAGTCGATCTCGATCGCCGACTTTTTCACGGTCCGCGACAAGGACGGCGAAGTGACCTTCCGCCCGACCTGTCACTACGCCTACCATCCGGCCAACGACGCCGTTCTCTCGCTGCATGAGATGTTCGGCAATGGCGGCACGCCGCAGCCGGTCCATCACGTTCTCGACGAGGACGAGCTGGAGGACGGCATCGACGAACTCGGCGTCCTGCTCTACGGCCATGAGAAGAATGCCTATTGGTATGGCTCGCGCCTGTCGCTGGAAGAAACCCGCCGCATCGCGCCCTACCAGAACGCCACCGGCCTGCAGGTCACATCAGCCGTCCTGGCCGGCATGGTCTGGGCGCTGGAAAACCCGAATGCCGGCATCGTCGAGGCCGACGAGATCGATTACAAGCGCTGCCTCGAAGTGCAGATGCCCTATCTCGGCCCGGTCGAAGGCCACTACACCGACTGGACCCCGCTCGACGGCCGTCCGGGCCTCTTCCCCGAGGATATCGACACCAAGGATCCCTGGCAGTTCAGGAACATTCTGGTTCGCTAGAGCAATTCCAGGAAAAGTGCGCAGCGGTTTTCCGAGGCAAGGCGCGAAGCGCTTTTGCCGGGAATTGCGTGATAAAAACTTAGAGCGGTTCTGCGTTTCCATGAAAAGCTGCACCGCTCTAGAGCGTATCCGGATTTAGTTGAATCGGAAGGGATTCCGTTTTTGGCTGTTTTGTGATTCAAGATGCTGGCTGGAGTGGAGGCCAGCATCGGATG
>NZ_JABFCQ010000001.1:1056232-1868421 GCF_013087625.1 Rhizobium changzhiense | reverse complement strand
CAACGATTTGCCAAATGGCGCGGGGTGGAGCAGCCCGGTAGCTCGTCAGGCTCATAACCTGAAGGCCGCAGGTTCAAATCCTGCCCCCGCAACCAAATTCCAAATAGACCACCATAGACACAAACACAAAAAGCCCGCCTCGTGCGCGCTTTTTGAATTAAGCCAAGGCTTCATCGCGCAGATTCGATCCTCAGCCCAATCCGTTCCGGGCCAGGAAGTCCGCTGCCTGCATTGTGTCCAAGGCGCCGCCGGCCGTCTCTCTGAAGTAAGGCAGGCCTTGCCAGAGGTTGCGATCGCCGACGATATAGAATCGCCGCTGGGCGCGGGTGAGGGCGACGTTCAAGAGGTTTGGCTTCGATGCGGCCCAGCTCGCCGCCCCGTGATGGTCGGCATCGGCGCCGAGCACCATGAAAACGATGTCTTCCTCCTTGCCCTGGATGGTATGCACCGTGCCGATCCGTTCTTGCAACCATTTCGATAGTCTCGCTGGAGACGAGCGCGTGTTTCCGTTCCAATCACCCCATGCTGCATGGGCCAGAGCCTGCCTCAGACTGTTCTTGATCTCCTTGAACGGCGAAATGATATAGAGATCCGGCAATTCGCCGTCCCGGCGATAAGTGGCAGTGAGGAGATCGACAATGAAACCCGTCTGTTCTGGAACGGCCTGTTTGCCGGACACCCTTCCCCTGACGTCGATCCAGGCGCTGTCGCCATAAAACGGTGGAGCGTCGCCGGCCGGCGCTCTTCCAGCCCGAAGACCATCTTGTTCTGATAGGCGATCTGGTTGGCAAGACTGAACATCGGGTCGATGCAGCGACGATGGACCCTGAGGGGGCTGCCGATCCAGAGCCCGTCCGCTTCCTCGCCCTGTATGGTCGTTCCATAGCGGTTGGCCGCATCGGCCAGCATCTGCACCGACGCCCTGTTCGGCGAATATTGTCCAGTCGCCGTGTGAGGCGAGAGCGCCGAGGTGGCGGTGATCAGCGCGCTGGGAAGCGTGAAGACCGGTTCGATCTGCTGGGGATCGCCGATCACCATGACGCGGCGCGCCCGCAACAAGGCCCCGACGGCCGCTTGCGGCACCGCCTGACCGGCTTCATCGATGAAGACCCAGCCGATCGACCCGGCTTCGAGACCGCGGAACTGCCGGGCAAAGGAGGCAAACGTCGTCGACACGATCGGAACGATCATGAAAAGGCTCTGCCAGATCAACGCAATCTGCTGGCTGTCGGCGGGACCGTTGTTGGAAAGCAGTTTGTTGATGGCGACGATGTTTCCGCCCAAACCTCCGCCCTTCTGGCCAACATCCGCCAGCCGCGCTTCCTGCAGCGTCAACGCTGCTTGAAGCAATGCCGAACGCAGACCCGCCAGCTCGTCCTGATGCCACAGGCCGTCAATCTGGAAACGGTCGGTTTCGAGATCGGCGAGACGCGCGGGTATGGTGGGATGACCGAGAATCGTCCCGAGACGACCGAATTCTTCTCTCTTCCGGGACCAGATTTCCCGTTGTGATCTGAGCGCCCGTTCGGCCCGCTGATGTCCGCGCAGCGCCCGTTTTAGCGCAGGTCCATGAGTTTTTGCAAGATGACGCTCGCATTCCGCCAGTGCCTTGCGCAGTTCCAGCTGCCCGCGCGCATTGGCGCCGACATCTTGCCGATGCTGCCGGGCAGGAGTGGTCGGCAACACTCTCTCCCACCAGGCAGGAGCGCTGCGGTCGAGCAACTGTTCCTCCTCCTTCAGATGAGACAAACCTTCCCTGATACGAAGTATTTCGGCTTGGACCATGTCGCATCTGGCCTGCGCTTGCCGAAATTCGCTTTCGGCTGCCCTGACCCCTTCAAGGGCCTCGCGGCAGAAGGTATCCTGCGAAACCAGGGCGATTTCGTCATAGAGATCGGCATAGCGTGCACATTGGCCGATCTTGTCGCGGACCGCGCCGTCGGCGGCGTGAAAAGCCGCCGACGCTTCGGCAAAGGTCGGGCCTTCATAGCTTTTCAGCCATTCCCAAATGGTCTGTGGCTTGTCACTGCCGGACCAGCCGGGCTTCGGCCTATCGGCGATCTCCATGAAGGCAAAACGTTCCTTGAAGGCTCGGCGGTTCCTGAAGTTGCCGAGCGCACAAGCGATCAGCCCCCATGGGCGGTCGTCGTCGGAGAGCTTGACGGTGGCACCATTGTCCTTCTGGCAAGCGATCTTGTGTGCGATGGTCTGCAGATATTGGAATAAGACGTGTCCGCGATCGCGCTCCGCTTCGGAAGGTCGCGCGAGATATTCTCCACGGCGGCGTTGTTGGAGGAGGCGACGACCATTTCGAATCCTGCCAGGGCCGGGATCAGCGCCGACATCGAGCTCGTGCTCCGGTCCGCGAAAGTGACGCGGCGCGCCGAACCGCCAAAGGCATCGCGCGCCGTCTTCAAGGAAGAGAGCACCCGGGCGCGCCGAACGATATTATCCGCGAACATGTCGCGAAGCAGGGTCGTCTTTCCCGTCCCTGGCGGGCCGTTGACCGAGGACAGTCCTGCTTCCGAAAGGTCGCCAATCGCCGAACTGATCGCGAACTGCTGCATGAGGCTCATTGCGTGGTGAGGTTCGCTGAGCCAACGCCCGCGGTTGAGATTGCCTGGATGCAAGGCCCGGACGATCGCCCGGCGCCCATCCTCGGAGTAGAGGTCGATCCGCTTCTCCTGCGCCAGCGGAGTGAGATATTGCCTGAGCGCCTTGGGGATATCGCCGTGTTTTAATCCCATCATCGCCTGCTCGATGTCCTCGATGAAGAAGCTGTTCAGGATCCCGATCTCTTCTTCGGTGTTTGCACTCTCGTCCTCTTCGTCGTCGGCATCGGGCACATTGCTTTCCTGCGGTGGCGGCAGGGAGAGCACCTCGGGTTTTTCCACCCTGTCTCGATAGCGTATTTCGACGGCGGCGATGGGCTTTTCCTGGCGCGAAGCAAAGCCGGCCCAATCGCAGAGCAATTCATGCAGCGTCAGGATCTCGCCGGCGTCGATCGGCTGATCGTCCGTGTCCTCGGAAGATGAAGATCTCAGATGCCGCTGCGCCCGAAAGTTTTGGAGTAGTTCCGACAGCTGCCGCTTGCTGTCGGCAAATGCCTCGTGGCTGAGCGAGGAGAGGCCGGATTTGCGCACCCGCCCCAAAGCCCATGGCAGCGTCGAAACGGAAAACGTTTCGAACATCGGCTGTCCCAAGGGGGAGAGCTGCAGGCTGGCAAAGGCAGGTATCGCCGTCGAGGTCGCCGCGTTCGGCATCCTCATATTCGGCGATATCGGCCGCAACGCTGTCGAAATGCCTGCGGATGTCGGCAATTTCCGATTTGCTGAAAACGCCGAGGAACAGGGTAAAACCCGTGGTCTGCTTCTCCTCGGGGATCGCTGGACGGCTGAGTGCGGCACCGTCATCCTCAAGTGTCTTCTCGCATGCAGCCAGAAAACAGTTCGGCCTGCAGCTGCGACAACACGGCTGGAGAGATCGTAAGGAATGAAGAACTCGATCTTGTGCCAGAAATCGAGAATGGCGAGAAGCCGTTCCCTTTCGGCGCCATCTGCATTGGTCTGCATGAGTTCTCACTGAGGAGTTGCAAAAATAGGCTCGCGCTTGTTTTAACAACGATCTCAGCTCAAAATCAAAGACCATGGCGACTGCGCGTCCTGGAACCGCCGGACCGCATTTCCGCACCATGGCAAAACCGCGTCAATGCAGACGCGGCCGGCGTCGTTCGCTGAGCTGCCGCCCCCGGCTCCAGCGGGCGATGGTCTCCGGCACGACATCCGTCTTGCGAGGGGCGGGCTCCGCACTCATGCGGATTCGTTCGAGCGCGACACCCGCCTTGGCGGCATAATCGAGCGAGGTCGGATCGTCCGAATGCACGTCCTGGATCGCGGCGAAGATGGCCTCCGCCTCGGCCAGACGTTTGCTGGCCGCCAGGGCGATACCGCGCTTGTAATGTGCCTGGCTGAGATGCGGCCCGATCTCGCCGACCCGGCGGAAAGTCTCGGCGGCCTGGTCGTATTGATGCAGGGCAAGCTGCGTGTCGCCAAGCCGCATCTGGATCGGTGTCGGATCGGGCGCTCGCTCGATGAGAGCCTTGTAGGCAGCCAGTGCCTCCGTCAGCTTTCCTCGGTCGAACAGCAGATTGGCGAGCCCGAATTCCGCGCCGGTATGGCCGGGAGCAGATTGCAGGACCTGGTTGAAAGCGATCTCCGCCTTGCTGCGGGCGCCGTTGCGGTACATGTCGAGCGCCTGTTCATAGACGAAACGAACGCTGCGCGGATTGAGCACGCCATGCAGATTCTGGCCGTTGCGGGTGCGGAACAGCGTGCAGCTGATCCGCCGTTCCTCCACCCCGAACATATATTTGTAGGGTTCGTTTCCGCGCAGGAAATCATAGGTCTTGAAGCCGTGCTCGATCGCCCGCCGGATGCAGTAGCCATGCAGGATGAGGCCGGGAGACGGCGTCTTCCAGTTCTCGTCGCGGCCGGTGATATAAAAGAGGATCGCCTTCTTCTGCCGGTCGAGGATATTGGCCAGCGCGCCGAGCGGCTGGTCGCCATGCCAAAACACCGGCACCTCGAGATTGCCGCTGTTGAAACAGTCCATCAGCATTTCGCGTGTGGTGATGATCAGCCGTTCGGTCCGCTCCGTGCCTTTGCGGGCACTCCACTTGATCCGCCAGAGATTGAAGAGGATGTCCAAGTCCCGATCGATGGTCTCGGCGGTTGCCATCGTGATCCGGTAAATATCATCGCCTTCGACCTTGCGCAGGAAGCGCCGGAGCTTTTGGCGCGTCTGGCTGCTCATGCGCTGTTCGAGATAGTCGTCGAAGCTTGCCGGCAGCGGGACGATCGGGCAGATCGTATTGTCGATATTCTCGCTGTTCTTGGGTGAGCTGTCGCGAAACATCACCTCCGGTCCTTGCAGCGCCTCGATCATCTTCTCGCGCCGGCGGGCAGGACCGCTGAAATATTCGAGCTTCAGTTCCGTCCAGTTCTGATGTTTGAGAAACGAAGCAAAGCCGGCAATGGCGTGATGCTCGTAATTCGGTCTGGCGATGAAGCCGGTATAATCGGCCGCGAAATTCCCGGCCATGATGATCTCGTCGTAGAAGAGCCCGGTCTTCTCGTTCAGATGCGTGATGAGGCGCAGCGGAAAGAAGGCGACATAGGGTGCTTCGGGATCGCGTTCGCGAAGGGCGAGGATGAACCAGCGGCGTCGGCGGGAGAGATAGTTCTTCAACCAGATCCAGGAGAGGAAATGTTGCGCGCCGGGATCTTCCAGGAAGACCTGATCCCAGTTCTCGCGTACCGCCTCAAACCCCGCAACGGTGTCGATGATATCTATGCGCATGTCCGCCCCCAAATACCCCATACGTCACTCGGGAGGCTTCATTCTAATGGGAAACACCGATCTTCAAATAAACCGTCCGGATGATTTAAGTGGCCTAAATGGGATTAGTCCTGAGCCGGCGCATAACCCAAAATCGCAATCGGTTTTGGTGAAAATTATGCACGGATTCAAAGCGATAGAGCACAACGGGTCCTGAAGGATGCTGTGTTTCAATGGACCTCGCCCGAAAGTGTGCAGCGGTTTTAAGAACCTCCATACATAAGGATTAGGTCAGAGTTCGCCGGAGATCTGCGGGCTCGCATGGATGAAGGCCCAGAGCGTCCGGCTGATGGCGACGATCTCGGCGATCGACTTTTCGAGAAGGTCGATCTCGCGGGCGTCCATCTGTTCGATCTTGCCGTAGCGGATCTGCTTGTCGTCCTCGACCAGCCGCATCAGCTGCGTACTGGAAATCTCTCCCTTTTCGTCGAAGGAATAGATGCAGTGATTGTACTTGTTGCGGACCTTGGACTCCTTCTTCAGCCGCGACATGGCTGAAAGGATCGCCTTGCGGTCGGAAGGGGAGGTCGAAGCGAGCTTGGACAGCCGTTCGATGAGATCGATCCGGGCGCGCGTGGTGTTGAGCGTCAGGAACACGACGATTGCCGCATCCTTTTCGACCCGGAGAAGATGGGCGATGATGTAGATCAGCAGGCTTTCGGTGTTCGTCCAGACATAATTGAGGCGGCCGACCCGCAGCAGGACATCGGACATCGCCGCCATGCTTGACCCTTTCTCCCCGGAGGGGATCCATCCCTCGATGGGATGACGTGTGAACATTACATCAGAACAACGGGTAAGTCCGTCATATTTACCGGCTCGCCCGTGCCGGATCGTCAGCGATCAACGCTCCTTGAAAGCCCGGGACATGCTGTCGGTGATCGGTTTGCTCAGATATTCGAAGAAGGTGCGTTCCGACGTCTGAATCAGCACCTCGGCCGGCATGCCGGGAACGGGATGGAAATTGTGCACCCGCGCAATCTCGGAATCGGGTATTCCGACGCGGACGATATAGACGTCCTTGACCGAAGCTCCCGAATTCTCCTCGATCGAATCGGCTGAGACGTAGAAGACCTTGCCCTGCAGAACAGGGGTCGTGCGCCGGTCGAGCGCCGTGAGGCGGATCGAGGCCGTTTCTCCCTCATGCAACTGATCGATCGAGGTGCGCAGCACCTGCGCTTCCAGGATCAGCGGTACATGCGCCGGCAGGATCTCCATGATCGGCTTTCCTGTCGTGATGACACCGCCGGCTGTGTGAAAATAGGAGCGCACCACCGTGCCTGACACCGGCGAACGGATAGTGGTGCGTTCGAGCACGCCGGCGGCCTCGCGCATTTGTTCGCGCACACTGTCCAGATCGGTTTCGGCGGTCTCGAGCGCATCGAGTGCCGCCTGCTTGTTGGAGTTGACGGCGATGACCGCTTCCTGGCGGAATTTGGCGATCTCCGCCTCGCTCTCGTTGAGCTCGCCATTCAGTCGAGCAATGTCGCCCATCGCATCGGCGATCGCCCGCTCGATTGCCAGCAGATCCGTCTTGCGCATATAACCGACCTTAACCAGCCGAGCCTTGGAGTCGCGTTCCTCGGTCAGCAGCGACAGCTGCCTTTCGAAGGATTCTCGCTGGCCCCTATAGCCGGCGAACCGGAATTCGAGCGATGCGATGTTCTTCCCGATCAGATTGAGCTGCTCTTCAAGCTTGATCTGCTTGCTGTGGAAGACGACGTTCTGGCTCTGGATGATCGCGTTGATGTCGGGATCGCTGGCCTCCTTCGTCACGATATCGGGAAGCTGGAATTCGCGCAGGCCCTGCGCTTCGGCACGGAGCCTGGCGACGACGGCTTCCAGGCGTAGGCGGCGAAGCTGCAGCATTCTCTCGTTCGAGCGGGATGCTGTGGGATCGAGGGTCAGCAGGATGTCGCCTTCCTTGACCGTATCGCCTTCGCTGACGCGCATCTCCTTGATGATGCCGCCTTCCAGATGCTGGACGATCTTGTTATTGCCGGTTGCGACGAAACTTCCCTGCGCGATAACGGCTGAGGCGAGCGGCGCCGTCGCCGCCCAGAAGCCGAAGCCGCCGAACGACGTGAAGAGAACCGTCAGGCCGACGATGCTGTGCACACGGATCGAGCGCGGCACATCGCTATACCATTCGAGCTGCGCCGGACCGATTGTCTCCCGATTTTTCCGTCCCATGTCGTTCATCCCTCAATGCGCGGTGCTTGTTGACCGTTATTGCCGTTGTTCTTGGAAAGCGCCTGCAGTACCTCGATCCTCTCCCCGAACATGGCGACAGTGCCCTCCTTGAGCACGAGGATCTTGTCGACGCATTGGAGAAGAGCCGGGCGCTGGGTAATGGTGACGGTGGTGATACCTTGCTTCTTGGCGTGGATCAGCGCCTTGGCAAGTGCTGCCTCGCCCTGGGTATCGAGGTTTGAATTCGGCTCGTCGAGGACGACGAATTTGGGATTGCCGAAGAAGGCGCGGGCCAGCGCGATGCGCTGCTTCTGGCCGCCCGAAAGCGGGGCGCCGTCGGCCGCCACGATGGTTTCGTAGCCCTGCGGGAAGCCTGCGATGAGTTCGTGCACGTCGGCCAGCACCGCGGCCTCGTAGATCTGGTGATCGTCGACGTCGTCGCGCATGCGGCAGATATTGGCCTTGATCGTGCCGGGAAAGAGCTGCACGTCCTGCGGCAGATAGCCGATGCTTTCGCCGAACTGGCGCTGGTCCCAGTTGCGCAGATCCATCAGGTCGAGGCGCACATTTCCCGATGTCGGGACGATCGAGCCGACGAGCATCTTGCCGAGCGTCGTCTTGCCGGACCCGGAGTTACCGATGATCGCAAGCGATTCCCCCTTCCGGAGCGAGAAGGAGATGCCGTTGAGAATGACCTTCTTTTGCGGTGGCGGCACGAAGAGAATGCGTTCGACATCGAGCCGGCCTTCGGGATTGGGGAGACGCAGGCGCGGAAAGTTCAATGGGGAATTCAACAGTAGTCCCTTGATCCTGCTATAGGCGGCTGCCGACCGGTTGAACTGGTTCCAGCCTTCGATGGCGCCTTCGATTGGCGCCAGCGCGCGTCCTGAGATAATCGAGGCCGCAATCACCATGCCGCCCGTCAACTCGCCGGAGAGCGACAGATGCGCGCCCCAGCCGAGCAGGGCAACCTGGGTGATCATGCGGCAGGCCTTCGATATGCCGGAGAAGATGATGTTACGGTCCTGCGCCTCGACTTGCGATTTCAGCGATCCCGCCGTTTCCCGGCCCCACATCTTCACGGCCTCGGGGATCATCGCCATCGCGTTGATGATCTGCGAATTGCGCGACATGGAATCGAGATGGAAATTCGCCCGGCTGAGATAGCCGTTGGATTCGGCGAATTGGCGGGCGGTGAATTTTTGGTTCAGATAGGCGATGACGAAAAGCACCGCACAGCAGACCATGATGATGATGCCGAGATGCGGATGCACGAAATAGACGACGACCACGAAAAACGGCATCAGCGGCGCATCGAGAAACGCGATCAGCGTGCCTGATGTCAGGAAGCCGCGCAGCAGCTGCAGGTCCTGCAGCGTCTGATAATCCTTGCCGCTGCCATGCAGCGATGCCCTCGCCGCAGCGCTGAGGATCGGCGCGCCGAGCTGCACTTCGAGCTCCACTGCGGTGCGCATTAGGATGAAGCGACGCACCGAATCCATGAAGGCCTGCAGCAGCACGGCGCCGAGCACGGCAATCGAGAGCATGACGAGCGTGTCGATGGAGCGGCTTGTCAGCACCCGGTCGGATATCTGGAAGAGATAAAGCGGTATCGCCAGCAGAAGGACGTTGATGGCGACCGTAAACATCATGACGACCACCATGTTGCGTCGTACCGCCGCCATGCCGCGCGAGAGGCTGGCGGCGAAATTCACAGGCTCGCTGCGCTTGTGAAAACCGCCGCCACTTCCTCCGCCCCCGCCCCCGCCGCCCCCGGGATCGGAATCCTTGCCGTTTCCGCCGCCGCCGGTGCGCAGCCGCCTGTCGTTCTCTCTGATCGGACCGCTGTCGCCTTCGATGGTCTTGCCGAAAGGCATCGTCGGGCTCGATTTGAGCTCGGTCTTCTCTTTCGGCAGTTCGGGGGCCACCCGCGCTTCGATCTGCGGTGGGGCCGGCGCTTCCACCGGTTTTACTGTCGCCGGTGCCTGCACCGCCGCGACAGGAGGTGCCGTTTCCACTTTAGCTTCCGGCACCGCCGTCTTTTCCGGCGGGGGCGCCTGCGTTGCGCTTGCGCGTCCGATATCGGCAGCCTCGTTTGCCGCAGCTTTGGCTGTCTCCTTGCCGCCATCGGGAGACGAAGCAGCCGCACCGCTCAGCCTGCGAAGGTTCTCGACCGCCTCGTCGATCGCAGAGATGCAAAGATCGGTCATCTCCGCTTCCGAGGGCGCCGCGGAGGGAATATTGCCCGACCTCAGATCGAGGGCGCTGCCTGCCGCAAAGACTTGTTTCGAAATCTGGTTCATCGTGGTTCCTTCGCAATACTCAAGGTCACGCGACCATGGCTTGCATTACGTCGGCGGGATGCGTCGACGACCATGAAAAATCCTGCCCGGCATTGATGACGCCGTCACCACAATCGCAGCCTGCCGGATCGTCGTTGTCGAGAAAGGCGATGACCTCGTTGGCGAGCCTGTCGTCGGCCGGCTGCGGCTGTGTCGTGTCATGCTCCACCAGCCCGCCCTGAATGAGGATGGCGTCTGAATAGAGCTGGCCTGCCAGATAGGTCGTCTGGCCGAAACTGTCGTAGTCGACGATCTCGGCGATGTTGACGACCGCATTGCTGCCCGTGTCGATCGTAACCGTTGCATCGGGATTATTGTCGAGGAGCGTCGATGCCGCCTGGGTGACATCGTCGGAATCGCCGAGGATGCTGACCTGCTTTATGATTGTCATGTCATAGAGATTGCCGGTGATGTAGAGCACGTTCAGCCCGGCATATCCTTGGAAATTCGCATCGAACGACAGCCCCTCCGGCATATTGGGATCGCGATCTTCGATCGCCTTCTGCGTGTCGACCATGTAGTCGGGCATGGTCTCGAACGGGCCGCCCGTCCCGACATTGTGGATCGAGGCGAAATTCCAGATCAGGTTGTTGCCCGTTTGTATGTCGGCGCCGGGATCGAGGTCGCCCTCTGCCCGCACCCAGTCATTGTCGTAGAGCAGCGAGACCTGGGTGATGCTGTTGATATCGAGCACATTGCCGCCGATGATCACCAGATCATATTGCAGGCCCATCTGGAAAAAGGAAGAGAAATTGATCGAAGTATTGCCGCCCGTCAGAACCGTGGCTTCGGATCCCGAGGTGGTGACCGTCATCGTGTCGTTGTCGGTGACGAAGTGATACTGCTCGATCCACTGGACGAAGGAGACGTCGCCGTCGATGACGCTGACGCGCCAGCTGTTGGGGAACGTCGGATCGGCAGGATCGGGTTCGGCATAGCTCGATGCTTCGAAGGTGCTTTGTTCGAAAACGGCGATGTTCTTGGCGATCGTTCCGGCTTCCTCGGCCGAGTGACCGGATGAGCGCAGCGCCGAGGCGATCTCGTCATTGTCGCTGTAGACGAAGGCCTGGGAGACCGCGTCGATCTGATGATAGTTGCCCATGACGGCGGTGACCGACGCCATGACGCCGGTATGGATCACGGAGGTGACGTTGACGACGACGTTCGCACCGGCGGTCACCTCAAGGCTGTTGCCGCTGGGGTCGTTCTGCTCGACGGATGTTTGGGTATCGTCGGGCTCTTCCGGGAGCTTGGCGAGACCGCGATCGGGCAGGAAGTCGTCGAGGACCGGTATATCGGTCTCGGCCTTGCCGTTGATGTAGACCGTGTTGTTGACATCGGGGTCGAGGCGGACAAAATCATGCGTCGCGTCGGTGCCGAGCGAGGTTGCGCCGCTATCCTCGGTATTCTGGGCATTCTGGATATAGTTTTTGAGATCCTCGGCGATCTTCAGGGCACCATCATACGTATCGGTGCGGTGGAGGCTTGCAAAAGGCGTGAAGATCTCGGCCTTGGTGCTGAAATCCGCCAGCCGCTCGATGACGAAACTCGTGTCTCGAGGCGCATGGACGCCGTCCGTCATATCGAGATAGTCGTCGTCATAGAGGGCGTTGACCTGGAGGACATGACTGATCGCCGAACCAGGCCCGGCAAAGACTGTCAGTTCCGGCTCATCCGTGAACACAATATCCGTAGGATCGCCGAAATGCGGTAGCGAGATGTCCTTTCCGGCAATCGCCGCCAGCTTCTCGAGGCTCTCCTCGAAGACGCGGCCAAAATGGCGCGTCGGGCCAAATTCGATTTCGTAGCTGCCGCTTTTGTAAATGATGCCCGGATCGTAGTCCTTGAGCTGGAGATCGGAAGAGAAGGCGGCGGTAAAGGCATCCTGAACCGGCAGAGCCGGTCCATCCGCGCCCGGTCCTGCGCCTTCGGCATAGTTGGTGCGTAACCTCATCTCGTCGGTCGTCATCTCGAAGAGACCGATGAAGTGCGCAATGATTTCCGAAATCTTCTCGATATGCATGGTTCGGCCCTCCCATTCGAAATGACGATCGGCCTTGGAGGCACCCGCCGGGAGCCGTGGTGTGGTCGTCAAATCGTTTTCAAGCAGTCAAACTGCACCGGCTTGAGCCGGTGCAGTTCGTCTTGGTCGCTGGAGGTCAGTGTCAGGTGCCGGTATCCTCGCCGACGTCGGAGGCATGAGAATTGCCGCCGATGACGCTGGAGTCGACTGTGTTGCTGAGCAGGTTCGCACCCTGAACGAGCTCGAGGTGGAAGCCGGAATTGGCAAGGATCGCCGAAGCATCGGCCGCGCTCGAACCAGCGGCGTCGTCGCCGGCCTTGAGATCCCAGCCTTTGCCGTCCATCTCCATGCCTTCTGCGCTGTCGGCGGTGCCGCCATTGGCATTCAGGTGGTTCTGAGCGCCTGCATTGTCCATCTTGGTGTTCCAGGCGCTATCCTGGTCAGCCAGATGGTTCGCCTGGACGGCGCTGAAGCCGCTGTCATTGCCTCCGCCGGTCAGCGAATTGTTCAGGATGCTGTCGACGTCGAGCGTGAAGGAGAAGTCGTCCCCGAGGTTGAAGGTGAGGTCGTGTCCGGCAACGCCGAGGTTGGAGTCCTTGACGTCCTCGATGACGGCGAAGTCTGTGTCCGTCTTGTTGAAGCTGTCGGAGGTGTTGAAGCTGTCGGAGACCGTCTTCGTATCCGTCTCCGTCTCCGTAACGGTCTTGATATCGGTGTCGGTCACGGTCTTCGTGTCGGTGTCCGTGATCGTCTTGGTGTCGGTGTCGTTATCGCTGTACGACTTGCTGTCATAGCTCCAGTCGTAATCGGTCTTGGTGTCGGTATCGGTGATCGTCGTAGTCTTGGTGCTCGTATCGTCGTCCGACTTGTAGCTCCAGTCGTATTCGTTGTCTCGGTTGTCGCCGTTGTTGGCGGAGACATCGATCTCGGCCTTGACGTCCACGTCGACGCTGTTGTCTTTATTGTCGCGATTGTCGCCATTGGCGACGCCGACATAACCGGTCGAGCCGTCGTCGACTTCAGTTGAATTGACAGCGCTGTTGGCAAAGCCGTCGGCAAGCGCCCCGGCCTTCGTGATTTCGATATCGTCAGACATTCAAGTTCTCCAGAAAAAAACCGGAGCAGCTTTTCGAAATCCCTCTCATCTCAAATGGGATTTTACGCGCGCTCGCTCCGATGCGGTTAACATCGGCAGATGTATTCGATACTGATCATCTGCAGCTTCTTCGCGATTTGTTGATCAAACCGTTGGTATTGGGAGCGTACGTACTCAGTACAAGGCCGCACATATCCGGCTCCGAATCCTGAAAAGGATAGGGAGTAGTCAGGTGTTCTTTTCGTTGAGTTGCCCTATATGGAGGCCGTGTATCAAAAACGCATGCCGATACATGGCTTTTCCATGCCGCCACTTGGACGACGACCACAGAATGCTGGAAAGAATGTGGATCCGATAGATACCAATTCGGGCTAAGGCCGATTTGCCACGTCCGGCTAGCCCCTGTCGTTGGAGCGTTGAGACTTCTTCGGCCGGGGCGTCGCTAAGCTGCGAGAATCCAGGACTTCCGGCATTCGCCGCTGGGCTGAGGAGCAGCTTTCGACGTCTGCCTGCTCATATCCGACACTTCATGCATGACGAAAATATAACAACCTGTACTGAAATATTACATTCAGCTCTCATCTATAGTGAGCGCAAATATAGCCTCGAAGTATATATCGCAGTAAGAATGCAACCAATGCTTGGTATCGTATCGTTTTTAGTCCGCTAAAACTAATTATTTTGGGCCATTTCCTTCCTTCTCAATCCGTATTAACATAATTAAGAAATGTCTAAAAAATAAAGCGATGACATCCGGGGTCGGCATTTCTTACTATCTAATACCCGACATCGCACCAAGTTGAGTAAAGTGTAACGCTAGGGGAGGCGTATATGTTCATGACAGGCTCAGGAATGGAGAATGCGGACCAGGGAAGGAAGTTGAGTTCGTCCGGAGATACTATACTAGTGGTGGCCAAGGCGGATCTGTTTTCAGAATGCATGGTAGAAGCACTGGCAAAGAAATTTCCGAACTGTGAAGTGGCAAGCATAACGAGTACAAAGCCGATACTGGAAAAAGATGCCGGCGATCTGAAACTCGTTTTATTCTATCATATACCCGGCCCGGAGCTTCATGAAGCGCTGCAGGCTGCCCGCGAAAACCACCCTGAAACCTCGATCGGACTTGTCGTCGAAGCTATCGACATGCTCGAGCCCTATGTCAGCCGGCTGGTAGAAGCGCGGATCATCGATGGCGTCCTGCCACTCAACCTGCGGCTCGATGTCTTCATGGCTGCAGTGGATCTGCTGATGAAGGGCGGCGAACATTTTCCGTCAGCACTTCTTAATCGTCTTACCAACAAAAACGCCCAGCTGGAGCCTTCGCTCTATCAGACAAAATCGGTCGATGCGGCCCGCAGCAATGCGCTCAAGCTGAGACGCGACAGCATGTCCGCTTTGACCACCCGGGAGGTTCAGATCCTGGATCTCATATGCAAGGGCACGCAGAACAAGATCATTGCCGACAAGCTGCATCTTTCCGAAAATACCGTGAAGGTTCACGTCCGCAACATCTACAAGAAGATGAACGTCCGAAACCGCACGGAAGCTGCATCCCGTTTCTTCAACGAGCATCCCGCCGGTGATGACGATATGTCTGGCCGTTGGCGCAATTGATCTGACGCTTTTGCTTCAGATCGAGGGGCGCGCAAAGCAGCGCGATTTCTGTCCGAAGCCGCTTGGAGAGCAGATATAGGGCGCCGAGCCATGATAGGCTACGGTGCGGATCGTTGCCCCCGCCGGGCGCGCGGCCCGATTTGCCGGATAGGCATAGGCTTTGGAAACGCGCGGCGCCTCGACCACGGCGATATTCTTCTTCGCGACGACCGCGATATCGTCGCCGACGACCGTGCAGGCCGTCGGTCCGATCGCAAGAAGCGCCGTTCCCCAGGCAAACATCGCCGAGCGGATACGCCGGCCTTTCAGCTGCGCTGCATCTTGTTTTTTCAACATGCCAAAACCCCTCGCATATGGCGCTTCCGGATGCAAGACCGGCGGTGCAGTTGAGCTCGGCCAATCTCCCGCCTTCCCTTTTATATTAGCTGCATTGAGTGAAGCTTGAGCGGCAGGTGAAAGCTTTGTGGCGGAGAAGAGTTAAGTGTGATTAATCATTCGTTACTTTCAAGAATACTTGTGTAATTATTTTGGATACTAGAACGTTTTAAAGTTGACCTTCACGCTAATCGTCTTATTATTTGAGTAGTAAATCAGTTATCCCAAGAATAACTACAAGGTTATTCATATCTTAATAGGAGAGTTAACGAACATCCAGACGGATAGGGAAGACTTGAGGCGCATAAATAAATCAAAAGACTAAATACATGGGAAGGAGTTTGTAATGCGTAGTTTCGTTCCCAGCGAAGGCTATTCTGAAGTATCAGGCATACCGGTAGCGCAAGCGTTGCGCACCGTTCTTGTGAATGGCGGGGGAGGTTTCCTCGGTTCACATCTCTGCGAGAGGCTTCTGCAGCGCGGCCATCGTGTCATATGCCTCGATAATTTTTCCACCGGCCGCCGTGCGAATGTCGATCACCTTGCGTCGAACACTCACTTCCACATCGTCGAGCATGATGTTCGCCAGCCCTTCGACATCGAAGCGTCGCTTATCTTCAATTTCGCCTCTCCGGCCTCTCCGCCCGACTATCAGCGGGATCCTGTGGGAACGCTGCTCACCAACGTGCTCGGCGCCGTCAACACGCTGGATTGTGCGCGAAAGACCGGTGCGATCGTCGTTCAGTCGTCGACGTCGGAGGTTTATGGCGACCCGATCCACACTCCGCAGCACGAATCCTATTGCGGCAATGTCAACCAGATCGGGCCGCGCGGCTGCTACGACGAGGGCAAGCGCAGCGCCGAAACCCTGTTTTTCGACTATCACAGGACTTATGGCGTCGACATCAAGGTCGGCCGCATCTTCAACACCTATGGACCGCGCATGCGCCTGGACGACGGGCGGGTGGTTTCCAACTTCATCGTGCAGGCCCTGCGCAACGCGGATCTGACGATCTATGGCGATGGTCAGCAGACCCGTTCTTTCTGCTATGTCGACGATCTCATCGAAGGTTTCCTGCGTTTTTCGGCTGCCGGCAGCGCCTGCAACGGCCCGATCAACCTCGGCAATCCAGCCGAAATGACCGTTCGGCGCCTGGCGGAAGTCATCCGGAACCTGACGAACTCGCGTTCCCGGATCGTCCACCTGCCTGCGGTCACCGACGACCCCCGTCAGCGGCGGCCGGATATTTCCCGGGCCATGGCCGAGCTGGGCTGGCAGCCCCGCATCGGGCTCGAAACCGGCTTGGCTCGCACCGTCGACTATTTCGACGGACTGCTCGCCGGCACAGAGAAGGCGGAGGTCGTATGAGATGCCCCGCTACATTCTCGTCACCGGCGGCGCCGGTTTCATAGGCAGTCATATCTGCAAAGCGCTGTCGCGCGCCGGCATGATCCCGGTTACCTACGATAATCTCTCGACGGGACATGCCGACAGTGTCCGCTGGGGGCCGCTCATCCGGGCGGAACTTGCCGATGCAGCCACGCTGCGCCGGACTCTTGAGGAGTTTTCGCCCGATTGCGTCATCCATTGTGGCGCCAATGCCTATGTCGGCGAATCCGTCGACATGCCCAGGAAATATTATCGGAACAACGTCGTCGGCAGTCTGACGCTGCTCGAGGCCTGCCTCGATCAGGATATCGACCGGATCGTCTTTTCGAGCAGCTGCGCCACTTATGGCGTTCCCACCTCGCTGCCGATACGGGAGGAAAGCCCGCAACACCCGGTCAATCCCTATGGGCGCACCAAGCTGATCTTCGAAATGGCGCTGGAGGATTTTGCCGCTGCCTACGGCATCCGCTTCGCCGCACTGCGTTATTTCAATGCGGCCGGAGCAGACCCAGACGGCGAGCTCGCCGAGCGTCATCACCCCGAGACCCATCTCATCCCGCGCGCCCTTCTCGCCGCCGCCGGCAGGCTGGAGCGGCTCGATATCTTCGGCACCGATTATGCGACCGAGGACGGAACCTGTGTTCGCGACTATATTCATGTCAGCGATCTCGCGCAGGCCCATCTCGCCGCCGTCAATCATCTCTTGGCGGACGGCGGCTCGCTCAGCGTCAATCTCGGCTCCGGCCGGGGCACCTCGGTGCGCGAGATTCTCGAGGCGATCCATCGCGCCAGCGGCCGCGAAGTCCCCGTCCGTTATCGCTCCCGCCGCGCCGGCGATCCGCCGATCCTCTTTGCCAATACCGCAAGGGCGAAAGCGGAACTCGGCTTCGCGCCGGTTTTCTCGGATATCGATACGATCATCCGCACCGCCGGTCCCACCTTCGGACTGGAGATGACGGCATGAGCGACGCTTCGCAAATCGGCCACGGCGTCGGGATGGCGAAAGCCGCTACCGCGGCTGATGCATTCGATCCTGTTTTCACCGGCTGGAACCGGGTCGCCTATGGCTTCGGCATCCTCTGCTGGCTGACGGCACTCGGCTATTTCTGGATCTGGTGGTGCCAGTCCGCCCATATCATTTCCTGGGCCGCCTTCGTGCTCATCACCCTCGTGCTTGCCTGGATAACGCTCGTGCCGGCCTATTTTATTCTGATTTTCCTCGATGCCAGGACGGTCAGCCCTCGCGCGCGGCTGCCGGAAGGGCGGGTGGCTATGGTCGTCACCAAGGCGCCGTCCGAGCCCTTCGCCGTCGTCCGCACCACGCTGCAGGCAATGCTTGACCAGATCGGCGTCGATTTCGATGTCTGGCTCGCCGACGAGGACCCCTCGGAGGAAACCAGGCGCTGGTGTGCGGCGCACGGCGTGCTGATCTCTAGCCGAAAGGGTGTGGCGGAGTATCATCGCACCACCTGGCCGCGCCGGACGCGTTGCAAGGAAGGCAACCTCGCCTATTTCTATGACCACTTCGGCTATGCGCGCTACGATTTCGTCGCCCAGTTCGATGCCGACCATGTGCCGACGCCGACCTACCTCCGTGAAGTTCTGCGCCCCTTCGCCGATCCTGAGATCGGCTATGTATCCGCTCCGAGCATTTGCGATGCCAATGCCGGGACAAGCTGGGCGGCGCGTGGCAGGCTCTATGCGGAGGCAAGCCTGCATGGTTCGCTGCAGACGGGTTACAATAATGGCTGGGCGCCTCTTTGCATCGGCTCCCATTATGCGGTCCGCACCGCCGCCCTTCGTCAGATCGGCGGCCTCGGCCCGGAACTTGCGGAAGACCATTCGACGACGCTGATGATGAATGCCGGCGGCTGGCGTGGCGTGCATGCCGTCAATGCGATCGCGCATGGCGACGGACCGGCGAATTTCACCGACCTCGTCGTCCAGGAATTTCAGTGGTCGCGCAGCCTGGTCACCATTCTGTTGCAGCATTCGCGCCGCCACATCATGCACCTGCCCTGGCGGCTGAGGTTCCAGTTCGTGTTCTCGCAGCTCTGGTACCCGCTCTTTTCCGCCTTCATGGCCATGATGTTCCTGCTGCCCGTTGCCGCGCTGCTGACGGGCCGTGTCTTCGTCAATGTCACCTATCCTGACTTCCTGCTGCATTTCGTGCCGATGTCGATTGTCTTGACACTGTTTGCCTTCTTCTGGCGGGCAACGGCAACCTTCAGGCCGCACAATGCGAAACTGCTCGGCTGGGAAGGGCTTGCCTTCATCTTTCTGCGCTGGCCATGGTCGCTCGCCGGCAGCCTTGCCGCTGTTCGCGACCATATCTCCGGCTCCTTCGTCGATTTCCGCATCACGCCGAAGGGAAGGCAGCAGCAGCGGTCTTTGCCTCTGCGCGTCATCGCGCCCTATATCGGGCTCGCCGGCCTTTCCGCCGCCGCAATGATGTTTGCGACCGATGCCGCGGCCGCCCAGGGTTTTTATGTTTTCGCCATGATCAACCTCTCGGTCTACCTGTCGCTGACGGTACTGATCGTCGTTCGCCATGCGGTCGAAAACGATCTGCCGCGGCTGCCGCAATCGCGCGGGCTGTGGCTTGCGACAGCCACCGGGCTTGCGATTTTTGTCGCCGGCGGCACGCAGGCGGGGAACCACGGCCTGCGCGGCCTCGAAGCTCTTTCGCACGGCCAGACGTTCGTCAGTTTCACCGAAACGCAATTTGCCGTGGCCGGCGCCGGCCTCGGCGGCGGCAAGACCAGGATCGTGAAATTCCACCTGAGATGGAATGGTTTCGGCAGAACCGGCCGAGACGAACAGGGTGCGTGAGCCGGCGGAACCGGCAAGTGTCGAGTATGGAGGAAGTAATGAGTATCGGATCGAGACTATGGGGAGCAGCGCTTGCTCTCAGCCTGTGCTTGCCGGTGGCAGGGCACGGCGCCGAGGTCGCCAAAAAAAAGACGCCGACGCCGCTCAGCGCCTATGAGCTCTATCGGATCTACGGCGACAAGACCTGGACCTGGAACACCGGCGGCGGCCGCTTCTTCGATGACGGCCGGCGGTTCGTCGCCTGGAGCAACGACAAGGGGAAGCCATCCTTTGCTGAAGGCAGATGGGTGGTCGACGATCTCGGTCAGCTCTGCATGCGCGCCACCTGGACGAATGCCGAGGGCGCGGCCCGCGCCAGCACCTGTTTCGGACATCGCAAGATCGGCAACACGATCTACCAGCGGCGCCAGCCGAACGGCGAATGGTATGTCTTCCGCCACGCATCGGTTCGTCAGGGTGATGAATTCCAGAAGCTTGTTCCCGCCGACACCGTGAGCGCGAAGGCAAGCGAAGTGAAGCAGATCCTGCTGAGCCAGGAAGTAGCCCGAAAAGGAGGGTGAGCCGTGAAGAAGCTGATGAAAAACCACCTCTCGACCGCCGCGATAGCGCTGCTGCTATTGTGTGTCGCGGATCTGCCGGGTCGAAGCGAGGTGCAATATGCCGGCATTGTCCCGAACCCGGCGGCGGCCGTGCGGACGATCATCGACAAACGCCCGATGCTTCATGCCGATGGCATCAAGTTCGGGGCCTACGATCCGCACGGCGATTTCGGCGCGCAGGCGAATGTCGCGACCGAAGCCTTGTTCCTGCCATGGGAGGACGTCGACCTCGAGACGTTGCGCGTCGCCGATGCCTATGCGCTGGCCAGAGGCCGCAACCTGCTGATCACCGTGGAGCCATGGTCCTGGGACGTCGATTGGCGGCTGACCTCCGCTGAGCTCCGTGCAAAGGTTTTGCGCGGCGACTACGATGTCAACATGCGTGCGATCACGCAGATGATATCCCAGCTGAAAAGCCCGGTGATCGTCCGCTGGGGGCAGGAGATGGAAGACAAGTCGGGGCGGTTTTCATGGTCCGGCTGGAGCCCGCAGGACTATATCACCGCCTACAAGCGGATGATGGATATCGTCCGCGAAGAGGCGCCCGGCGCAGAGATCATGTGGTCGCCGAAGGGAGAGCCTGGCCTCGAGGCCTATTATCCCGGCGACGATTATGTCGATCTCGTCGGACTGTCGGTCTTCGGCCTGCAGCGCTATGACGAGCTTGCCTACAATGAGCACCGGACGTTCTCGGAAGCGTTGAAGCAGGGCTATGATCTCGTCGCCGGCTACGGAAAGCCCGTCTGGGTGGCGGAACTCGGTTATGAAGGCGGCGACGCCTATATGAAGCCGTGGATCGAAACCGTCACGTTGAAGCAGAGCGCCTTCCCGAATCTGCAGGAAGTGGTCTATTTCAACGACCGGGATGTGCACGCCTGGCCCTTCAATCTCGGCCGGCCGGACTGGCGCGTGGTCAAAAGTCTGGCTAACTGATAGCCGGAAAACAGAAAGGCCCGCCGGGGTGTTGCGGGCCTCTCCTCTCATGTCCGGCGACCGATCATCCCTTGATCGTTGCCTTACCCTCTTCGATGAGCCGGGTTGCCGCATCGGCGGGCGAGACCCGTTCGAAGGCGAGCTCGTCACAAATGGGGCGCAGCACGCGCTGGTCGAACTGGGTTGCGCCCATCGGCACCGGTGGCGGATATTCGCCGACCTGATCCTTGAGCATGTTCACGTATTTGACCGTCTCCTGCTCCGTCGGGTTAAGCTGCGGCAGGATGGCTTCGCGCACGGTAGGCGACATTGGCACGCCGCGTTCCACACCGAGAATCTTGCCGGCTTCGGGATCGTTGACAAAAAAGCTGATGAACTTCGCGGCAGCTTCGCCCTGCTTGGTCGTCGCCCCCACACTCCAGATCAGTGCCGGACGGTAATAATGACCGGATGGACCGCCCTTCTTTTCACGCGGCAGCATGGTGATGCCTAGCTTGTTCTTGATGATCAGCTGATAGCCAATCATCTGGTTTGAATAGGCCATGCCGATCACCGATTTGCCGAGACCAAGCGCATTGGTGTCGATGGTGTTCTGATCGAGCGTCTGGACGTCGGCGGCGACGGTGCCGCCCGCCTTGCGCAGCTTCTCCCAGTAGTCGAACCATTCCCTGGCATCGTCGGCCGTGAAGCCGAGCCCAACACTTTCCTTGGCAAAGAGACTCTTGCCACGCTGGCGCAGCCAAGCATCGAACACATAGGCGTAGCGTGCCGCATAGGGGCCGCCGCTCTTGCCGGAGGACTTGGTGAGTTCTACGGCGAGCTTGGCATACTCATCCCAGGTGAGGTCGGGGGTCGGCAGAGGGATGCCCGCCTTTTCGAATTCGACTGTGTCGAAGAACATCGAGAAGGAGTTGAGCCCGAGGCCGACACCATAGAGCTTGCCGTCGATGGTGGTCAGTTTCAGCATGTCGGCGCCGAAGGACTGGACGTCCAGCGCGGAGGGGACGAATTCATCGAGTGGCAGGCAAGCGCCGCGCTTCGAATAGTCCGAGATTGTTCCTGGCTCGAGCTGGAAGATGTCGGCGATCGAGCGGCCGGCCATCTGCGTTGCGAGCTTTGTCCAGTAGCCGTCGCCCGAAAGCGATTCACCGACGATAGTGACGCCAGGCGATTTCGATTGATAGAGCTTGGCAACCTCGAGCGTACGCTTGGCGCGGTCGTTGGATCCCCACCACATGGCGCGCAGCTGTGCGTCTTCGGCAAGGGCCGGAATGGTGCTTCCGGCGCCGAAGGCGAGGCCGGCGGCCGCACCGGCAGAACCCATCAGGAATGAACGGCGATTGACCTGCATGATATCCTCCTTGTTCCAATATTTCCGGAGCCATCCTCCAATGGCATTGCCGGACATTTCAGCAAACAGAGTACGCAAAATAATTTTTATTGCAATAACCAACCATTTTCTTGCAAATTTGCATTACTTGCATAATGTTTGCCGTATGAACGACCAAAAAATCAGACGGCCGCGTCAGGCCGATATAGCCACATTGGCCGGCGTCTCGGTCTCCACAGTGTCACGCGTGCTCGCCAACGAACCTGGTATCAGCGAAAGCGTGCGCCGCCAGATATTGAAGGTGGCAGCCGAGAACGGCTATCCCGTCAAGCCCGCTTCCGAAGCCGTTGCGGGGGGGCTGGCGCTGATTGCCAGCGACGGCGTCACCGGCACTCTCAGCGTCTTTTATGAAGCAATCGTCGACGGCCTGCGTGTCGGCGCGGCCGAAGCGGGCATGCCTTTCGAAGTCCGGCTGGTCCGCGAGGATCGAACCACGCCGGACGCCGTGCGCGACTATATGCAGACCGCGAGCGCTGAAGGTCTCTTTCTCGTCGGTATCGATCCGAACGACATGTTGCGCGACTGGCTACAAGCCAGCGTGATCCCCACCGTTCTTGTCAACGGCACCGATCCGAGGATGCAGTTCGATGGCGTTTCGCCGGCTAATTTCTTTGGCGCCTATGAGGCGACCAGCCGGCTGATAAGAGCCGGCCATCGCCGCATCCTGCATTTGAGCGGCTCTCACCGCCATACGATCCGGGAGCGCGTGCGCGGTTTCGAGGCGGCGATCGCCGCCGTCGCCGGCGCCGAGGGCCGCCTCGTGTCCCTGGCCCTTCAAGGCAGCGCCAGCCGGGAGGCGCATGAACGCACGGCAGAAGCGCTTGCCGAGAATGCCGGTTTTACCGCCGCCTTCTGCATGAATGATTTCATCGCCGTCGGCGTGCTCGAGGCCGTCACCGAGGCCGGGCTGCGTGTGCCGGAGGATTTCGCGATTGTCGGCTTCGACGATCTACCCTGCGCGCTGATGACCAATCCGGCGCTTTCCACCATGCGTGTCGATCGAGCCGCCCTTGGGCGCGAAGCCGTTTTGCTGATGCTGTCCCGTTTCCGCAACAGGACGGCCTCGGCGCGCCACATCTGCCAGGCGGTCGTTCCCATTCCGGGAGGAACCGTTCCGAACACCTAGAACAGGATGATTTAGGCTGAGTCGGCCTAAAATCTGAATCCTGTTCTAAATTATATAGTTAGAGCATGATGTCGTCCGAAAACCGCTCACACTTTTCGGCATCATGCTCTAGAACCCGTGAGTGATGCCGATGACCCATGATCCCGCCAGCGCCAACCCGCTCGCCGGCAATCCGCTGGAAACCCGCGCCGATATGAGCCGCGCCCTGCTTGCGCTCTTCGATCCGCTGCTTGCCTGTTTCTCGAAGGGCAATGCCCGCGTCACACTCAATGGCGGCGGCGCCCATTTCGACCGGGCGGCCGCCTATCTCGAAGGGTTCGCCCGCCCGCTCTGGGGATTGGCGCCGTTTGGCGCCGGCAACGGCGACTTCGCCCACTGGCATCGTTTCGCCGAGGGTCTTGCAAACGGCACGGACCCCGCCCATCCCGAATATTGGGGAACGGTCAATGGCCGCGATCAGCGGATGGTCGAGCTTGCCGCTCTCGGTTTTGCCCTGGCGCTGGTGCCGGAAAAGATCTGGGAGCCGCTCGATGCGCCCGCCCGCGGCAATGTCGTCGCCTATCTCAAACATGTCAGGCAGTTCGATTATGCCGACAACAATTGGAAATTCTTCCGGATCTTTGTCGATATCGCGCTCGATCGCCTCGGCGCCGATTTCGACCGCAGCCTGACACGGCAATATCTGGAGGAGCTTGAAGGCTTCTATATCGGCGACGGCTGGTATCGCGATGGAAATGTGCGCCGTATCGACCACTATATTCCCTTCGCCATGCATTTCTATGGCCTGATCTATTCGAAACTCGTCGACGACGATTATGCAAAGCGCTACCGCGAGCGCGCGGTCCTCTTCGCCCGGGATTTCCGGCATTGGTTTGCCGCTGACGGGGCGACGATCCCCTTCGGCCGCAGCCTGACCTATCGTTTCGCCTGCGCTGGCTTCTGGTCGGCGCTTGCCTTTGCCGATCTCGAGGCTCTGCCCTGGGGCGAGGTCAAGCATCTCTGCCTGCAGCATCTGCGCTGGTGGAAGGATAAGCCGATTGCAGATCGAGACGGCGTGCTGTCGATCGGTTTCGGCTATCCGAACCTGCTGATGTCGGAGAGTTACAATTCCGCCGGCTCGCCCTACTGGGCCTTCAAGGCCTTCCTGCCGCTGGCGATCGCTGAGGATCACCCGTTCTGGACGGCGAAGGAAAAATTGCCGGAGCAAGCACCTGACATCGTCTCCCAGCGTCATCCCGGCATGGTGATCATGCGCGCAGGCGGCGATGTCGTGGCGCTGTCTTCCGGCCAGGAAAACCTGCAGATGCGGTGCGGCACGGAAAAATACGCGAAGTTCGCTTATTCCGCCCGCTACGGCTTCAGCGTCGAGGCCGATGAGCGCGCCTTTGCGCTTGCCGCCTTCGATTCAGCGCTTGCCTTCAGCGATGACGGCCTGCACTACCGCGTGCGCGAAACGAATGAAGAAGCCAAGCTCGCAGGCGAGGTGCTGTTTGCGAAATGGTCGCCTTTTGCCGATGTCGACGTCGAAACCTGGCTCGTGCCCGCCGCACCCTGGCATATCCGCCTCCATAGGATCAGGACAAGCCGGCCGCTACGGATTGCCGAAGGCGGATTTGCCATCGGCCGCCGGGACTTCGAGCTGGATACGCTGTCGGCTTCGGATGGGATTGCCTATGCGGTCGGCGAAGCCGATTTCACCGGCATTCTCGATCTCGGCTCTTCGGTCAAACGTTCGGGTATTGTCCAGAAGGCAATGCCCAACACCAATGTGATCGTTGCAAAAACCCTGGTGCCGCAGCTGCGCGGGCAGATTCCGCCCGGTGAAACCATCCTGGTGACGGCAGTGCTGGCGCTTGACGATCCCGCTGCCGTCTCGTCTGCCTGGACGAGACCGCCGAAAGCGCCCGACATCGCAACGCTGGAAGCCTTGGTGCGGGAAAAGGGCGTGACAGTCAGCGCCATCGAAGCGCCCGGACAAATGCCATGAGCCAGCCGGCCATTATCCTTGCCATGCAACCGTCGCGCACCGAGCACGTCCTGCCGGATGAAGTCCTGCGCCGGCTGGACGGCATCGGTCGCCTGCTGGATTCCAAGCCGCTGCAGCGCTTCGACGACGAGCGTGCGAGACGTCTGCTGGCCCAAGCCGAAATCCTGATCACCGGCTGGGGCGGGCCCTATGTCGGGCCTGAAATCCCCACTGCTGCGCCGCATCTCAAGCTCATCGTCCATGCGGCGGGTACGGTCAAGGGTCTCATCGACGACGCAATCTTTGAAGCCGGTATCCTGGTCAGCCATTCGGCCGAGGCCAACGCCGTGCCGGTGGCCGAATTCACGCTGGCGGCGATCATCTTCGCCGGCAAGCGTGTTTTCCGTTTCCGCGATCTTTACGTCGCCGACCGCAACCGCAACCGGACCTATCCGATGCAGCGCGAAGCGATCGGAAACTACCGCCGCACCGTTGGCATCGTCGGCGCTTCGCGCATCGGGCGGCGCGTGATCGAACTGTTGAAACCCTTCGACTATAGGCTGTTGCTCTCCGATCCGACGCTTGATGCCGCCGAGGCAGCCGGCCTCGGAACGGAAAAGGTCGATCTCGACGAATTGATGCGGCAAGCCGATATCGTTTCCCTGCATGCGCCGTCGCTGCCGTCGACACAGCATATGATTGATGCGCGAAGGCTGTCGCTGATGAAGGACGGCGCGACGCTCATCAACACGGCGCGCGGCATTCTCATCGATGAGGCCGCCTTGCTTTCGGTGCTCAAGACCGGCCGTATCGACGCGGTCCTCGATGTCACCGATCCGGAGATCCCGGAGGCGGGTTCTGCTTTCTATGATTTGCCGAACGTCTTTCTGACGCCGCATATCGCCGGCGCCATCGGGCTGGAACGGGCGCGCCTCGGCGAGATGGCGGTGGACGAGATAGAGCGCTTCATGACCGGCCAGCCGCTGCTCTACCAGATCCACCAGGCAAATCTCGAAAACATCGCCTGATGCCTGCCTCGCCGAGCGGGCTCATGCGGCTGGCATCAGCGCGACGTCCTCAGCGAATTTGGCGAACCATCATTGGCAAGTTCGGGCATGAGATCGGCAATGTTGACCACCTTGCCGGTGCGCGAGCTCGTCAGCGCGGCAATGCCGCAGAGCACCGACATGGCGCCGGCCCGCGTGCCGGCCCGCTGGGCAAGCTTGTCTTCCATTTCGGGCTTGAAGATCATGTTGCGCATCCGGTCGTCGCCGCCGTAATGGCCGCCGGTGAAATGCGGAACGACGATGCGCTCCACAGCCTCCTTGCCGTTCGGGAAATTGCGGATGAGGAGGATCGTGTCCTCCTTCGGCTCTTCCCAGGGCTGGGCCTCATATTGACGAAGCTCGATCCGGCCTTTGGTGCCGTTGAAGGCAAGGTGATGGCCTTCGATCGGCTGGAAGGTGTTCAGTGAATAGGAGACGTGGACATTGTTGCGATAACGGAGCGACACCACCATCGTATCGGGAATGTCGATGTCCTCGCGGAAGACGCAGCCGTCTCGGAAGTAGCCGTCGATCTTCGAGGGATCCTCGTAGAGTGAATCGAGGAAGGGATCGGCCTCGAGATCGAGATAGTAGTCGCATTCTTGCGCGTGCGGACAGAGCTTGCAGCGCGGGCCGCGGAACGGGCCCTTGCGGCCGTAATTCTGCAGGTCGGCGAAAGAGGTGACGGCTTCGGGATCGCTGTCGAGATACCAGTTCAGCAGATCGAAATGATGCGTCGCCTTGTGGACGAACAGGCTGCCGGAATTTTCCGTATAGGCATGCCAGCGGCGGAAGTAGTCGGCGCCGTGCTTGGTGTTCAGATACCAATGAAAATCGACTGAGGTGACCCGGCCGATCTCGCCGGCATTCAGCAATTCCTTGATCTTCGCAGCCGTCGGCGCATAGCGATAGTTGAAGGACACGTCGACCCGGCGACCAGTGCGCTTTTCGGCATCCAGAATCCGGCGAATCTTTTCGACCGAGGTCGTCATTGGCTTTTCGGTAATGACGTCGATGCCGGACTCCAGCGCCCGCACGACGATATCGTCATGCGTATGGTCGGGCGTACAGACGATGACGAGATCCGGCTTCTGCTCGGCAAGCATCGAATCGATGTCTTCATAGAGCGGCGCATTGCTGCCGATCATGTTGCGGGCGCGCTCGCCGCGCAGCGAATTCTTCTCGACGATCGCGGTCAGGTCGACATGTTCGCGCCAGCCGGCAAGCAGATCCTTGCCCCACATGGTAGTGCCGCGGTTTCCCGTGCCGATCAGGGCAAAACGACGTTTCTCCATCGGATGATCCTCCTTTCATGCGTGATGAAACAAATACTGAAATCAGGCCTGGCAGCAGCTCCTAAAGCGCTCGACGCAGGTGGCGATCACTTCTTCGGCCGGGCGTTTCCACCAGTTTTCGGCCGAAAAGATCTCCACCTCCTGAGCGCCGAAGAAACCGGCGGCCTCCACCATCCGTCTTATGCCTTTGAGGTCGATCGCACCATCGCCCATCATGCCGCGGTCGAGCAGCATGTCCTTTGTCGGCACCAGCCAGTCGCAGATGTGATGGGCAAAGATGCGTCTCATGCGCCCGGCGCGGGCGATCTGGTTGGCAAGATCGGGATCCCACCAAACATGGTAGACATCGACCGCAACGCCGACCTCCTCCCCGAGTTGTTCGCACATATCGAGCGCCTGACCGAGCGTGTTCACGCAGGCGCGGTCGGCGGCATACATCGGATGCAGCGGTTCGATGGCGAGCTTCACGCCGGCAGCCTGCGCATGCGGCAAAACGGCGGCTATGCCGTCGAACACCATTCGGCGCGCGGCGACGATATCCTTCGAGCTGCCGGGCAGGCCGCCGACGACGAGCACGAGGCAATCGGCGGAAAACGCTGCCGCCTCATCGATGGCCCGCCTGTTGTCATCGAGGTTTTTCTGCCAGTCGCCATCGTTCGCCGCCGGGAAGAAGCCGCCGCGGCAAAGCCCGGTCAGCTTGATGCCGTTCGATTTGACGATATGCACCGCCTCGTCGAGACCGACCTTGGCGACCTGGTCGCGCCAGGGGGCGATCGCGGTGATGCCGTGTTTCAGGCAGATGTCGACGGCCTGCGCAAAACCGCATTGCTCGCGGATCGTCGCCAGGTTGATCGAAAGTCCTTCGACCTGCATGTCATCTTCCTCCCATCACTACAGCGCCGTGCGTCTCTTCAGATGCGCAAAGGGCGCTGTAGCACTTTGAATTGCTGCATAATTTTGTCCTCAAATCGGTTCCGACTTAAGGACAAAATTATGCAGCAGCCCGTGCTTCAGTTGACGCCGTGGACGGCAAGCACCTGTTTCATGCGTGTCGTTGCGAGTTCCGGATCGGCGAGAACCCGGGCCTTGTCGGCCAGGCGGAATTGTTCGGCCAGATGCGTCAGCGAGCGGGTGCTCTGCTGGCCGCCGACCATCACGAAATGATCCTGGAGGCCGTTGAGATAGGCGAGGAAGACGACGCCGGTTTTATAGAAGCGGGTCGGCGCCTTGAAGATGTGGCGCGATAGCGGCACGGTCGGCTCCAGCAGATCGAAGAATTCATGATTGCTCTTGCGGCCGAGCGCTTCGAGGGCTGCCGAGGCAGCCGGAGCGATCGCATCGAAAATGCCGAGCAGTGCGTCGGAATGGCCCGCTTCGTCGCCGGCGATCAGTTCGGCATAGTTGAAATCGTCGCCGGTATACATCCGCACGCCTTTCGGCAGCCGGCGGCGCATCGCCACTTCCTTCTCCTTGGAGAGCAGCGAGATTTTGATGCCGTCGACCTTGTCGGCATGGGCCTCGATCACCTCGAGGCAGGTGGACATGGCTTGAATATGATCACTGTTGCCCCAATAACCTTCAAGCGCCGGATCGAACATTTCGCCGAGCCAATGGATGATGACGGGTTCCTTGACCTGGCGAAGGATCCGGTCATAGACGCGGATATAGTCGTCCGGCCCTTTGGCGGCGGCGGCAAGCGCCCGGCTCGCCATCAGTATTATGCGGCCACCGGCCGCCTCCACCGTTTCGATCTGCTCCTCATAGGCCCTGAGGATCGTGTCGACGGTGACGTCGGGTCCCGGCGTCAGATGGTCGGTGCCGGCGCCGCAGGCGATCAGCGCGTCCTTGCGGCCGGCCGCCTCGGCAAGCGCCCGGCGGATCAGGTCACGCGCTTCCGGCCAGCCGAGGCCCATGCCGCGCTGCGCCGTATCCATCGCTTCGGCAACGCCGAGGCCGAGATCCCAGAGCCGGTGGCGGAAGGCGAGCGTCCGCTCCCAATCGATCGCCGGCGTCAGCCACGGATCGTTGTCGGCGAGCGGATCGGCGACGACATGGGCGGCGGCATAGGCGATGCGCGGAAAGGCCTTGGCGTCGCGCTTGGCGAGCGCGATCGGCGTGCCGGTCAGCGTGTAGGGAACGATCTTGCCGTCGAGAGGGAGATTGATCGTCGTCACGGCTCAGAACTCCAGTGCGGGAACATCGAGCCAGCGGCGTTCGGCCCAGGATTTCAGGCCGAGTTCGGCAAGCTGCACACCCTTGGCGCCGGCTTCCAGGCCATAGGGCCACGGCGCGTCTTCGACGACATGGCGGATGAACATTTCCCACTGCGCCTTGAAGCCGTTGTCGAAGGCCTGGGTATCCGGAACCTCGTCCCAGGTCTTGTAGAAGTCGATCGTCTGCGGCTGATCTGGGTTCCAGACCGGCTTCGGCGTGTTGACGCGGTGCTGGCTCCAGCATTTCGTCAGACCGGCGACGGCCGAACCATGCGTGCCGTCGACCTGGAAGGTGACGAGGTCGTCGCGGCGGACGCGAACGGCCCAGGAGGAATTGACCTGCGCGATCGCGCCGCCTTCGAGCTCGAAGGTCGCATAGGCCGCATCGTCGGTGTCGCAATCATAGGGCTTGCCCTGCTCGTCGATGCGGCGCGGAATATGCGTAGCACCGAGGCAGGAGACGGCTTTGACTTCGCCGAACAGATTATCGAGCACGTAGCGCCAGTGGCAAAGCATGTCGAGGATGATGCCGCCGCCATCGCCCTTGCGGTAGTTCCAGGAGGGGCGCTGGGCCGGCACGCCCCAATCGCCTTCGAAAACCCAGTAGCCGAATTCGCCGCGCACCGAGAGGATCTTGCCGAAGAAGCCGGAATCCCTGAGCAGCGCTAGCTTGCGCAGGCCGGGCAGGAAGAGTTTGTCCTGCACGACGCCATGCTTGAGGCCGGAGCCGCGCGCCTTGCGGGCAAGGTCGAGTGCCACCTGCAGATCGTCGGAGATCGGCTTTTCGCAATAGACATGCTTGCCGGCATCGAGCGCCTTGGACAGAAGCTCGGCACGCATCAGCGTCGTGCCGGCGTCGAAGAAGATCGTGTCGTCGGGATTGGCGAGCGCGGCATCGAGATCGGTCGACCAGCGCTTGATGTTATGCTTCTTCGCCAGCTCCTCCATCTTGGCGCCGTTGCGGCCGACGATAATCGGGTCGATCTCGAGTTTCTCACCCGATTTCAGTGTGATGCCGCCCTGATCGCGGAAGGCGAGAATCGAGCGCACCAGGTGCTGATTGTAACCCATGCGGCCGGTGACGCCGTGCAAGATGATCCCCAAGCGTGCCATTTTTTCCTCCCAGCAGATTTTTGCGGCGGGAGCGGGCATCCTCGTCCGGTCCTCCCGAGCCGGTAACTAAACAGTTACTTGATGGCAGAAGAGCAACGCGGCTGTCAATAGTCAAATCCGAATTTCGAGATTCAGCGCTTGATCGAGGTCAGTGTGACGTGGACGATATGCCTTTCCCAGGCATTGAGATGGGTCGGCTCGATCAAGTCGCGGCCGAAGATCGTCGAAAGCGTGTACTGGTTGGACAGGTAGAAATAACCGAGCGAGGCGATCGTCAGGTAGACATGCAGGGGATCGGCGGACTCGATGAAGACCCCCTGCTTTTTTCCCTGCTCGAGCACGTCCGAAAGCTCGCCGATCAGATGCGAATGCAGTTCCTTGAGCCGGACGGACTGGCGTAGCCAGCGGGCCCGATGCAGATTTTCCGTGCCGAGCAGGCTGAGGAATTCCGGATGCTGGAGGAAATAACGCCAGGTGAAGAGCGCCAGTTCGCTGATGCCTTCCTCGGGGCTGCGGTCGCCGATATGCAGCGCGCGCTCGGCGGTGCGGATGCCGACATAGGCCTCTTCGAGCACTCTGAGGTAGAGCTGCTCCTTGTCGCCGAAATAGTGATAGAGCATGCGCTTGTTGGTGCCGGCGCGCTCGGCGATGGCGTCGACACGAGCTCCGCCCATGCCGTTTTCGGCAAATTCCCGGGTTGCCGCGTCAAGGATAGCAGCGCGTGTCCGCTCCGGATCGCGTTGGGCCGTCCGTTCGGTAGATGGGCGCCGAGACCTTTTCTTTTCCCCATTCCCCCCGCTGTCGTTCATCTCTCCACCTCCGTCTCACATGTTGCGCTCATAAGCCTTCGGTGCGAAATTGTAAAAACCGAATTTCAAAGCCCCGCGAGCGACACCGCTTGACACGCTCGCTGCTTTGCCCGTAGCTTGTAACCAATTAGTTATTTATGCAAGGGTAACTAGGTTCGGAAGCGTGTGGAGGCGCTTCCCTTTGGAGGAGGAAAAGAAATGACATTCCGTGTAAGCAGACGTAATTTCGTCGCGGGAGGCGCCACGCTTCTCTCGCTCTCGGCGCTGGGCACCAGCGCTTTGGCACAGGAAAAGCGCTTGCGTCTCCTGTGGTGGGGGTCGCAGCCGCGCGCTGACCGCACCAACAAGGTATCGCAGCTCTATCAGTCGAAGAATTCGGGCACCTCGATCACCGGCGAATTCCTCGGCTGGGGCGATTACTGGCCGCGCCTTGCGACCCAGGTCGCCGGCCGCAACGCGCCCGATGTCATCCAGATGGACTATCGCTATATCGTCCAATATGCACGGCGCGGCGCGCTCGCCCCGCTCGAATCCTATATGCCGGCCAAGCTCAACCTCGACGATTTCGACAAGGCGCAGATCGAAGGCGGCAGCGTCGACGGTCATCTCTATGGCGTCAGCCTGGGCGCGAATTCGGCGGCTACGGTCCTGAACACCACCGCCTTCAAGGAGGCCGGCGTCGATCTGCCGACCCAGGCGACCACCTGGGAAGAGTTCGCCCGCATGGGTGCGGAGATCACCAAGGCAGGCAAACGCAAGGGCATGTTCGGCCTCGCCGACGGCAGCGGCGGCGAACCGTTGTTCGAAAACTGGCTGCGTCAGCGTGGCAAGGCGCTTTATACCGCCGACGGCAAGATCGCCTTCGACGTGGACGATGCCTCCGAATGGTACGACATGTGGGCCAAGTTCCGTGAGGCCGGGGCCTGTGTTCCTGCCGATATCCAGGCTCTCGACAAGAACGATATCGAAACCAACACGGTCTCGCTCGGCAAGTCGGCCGCCGGTTTTGCCCATTCCAACCAGTTCGTCGCCTATCAGGCAATGAACAAGGACAAGCTGGCTCTGACCAACTACATGCGCATCAAGCCGGAATCGAAGGGCGGCCACTATCGCAAGCCTTCGATGTTCTTCTCAGTTTCCGCCCAGTCGAAAGCCGTGGATATGGCCGTGGACTACGTCAATTTCTTCGTCAAGAACCCCGAAGCAGCGCTGCTTCTGGATGTCGAACGCGGCATTCCGGAATCGAGCGCCATGCGCGAGGTCGTCGCGGCAAAGCTTGATGAGAACGGCAAGGTGGCATTGGCCTATGTCAGCGGCCTTGGCGAACTCGCCGGCAAATTGCCGCCGCCGCCGCCGGCCGGCGCCGGTGAAGGTGAGCTGATGTTACGCAACATCGCCGAACAGGTCGGCTTCGGACAGCTGTCCCCCTCCGACGGCGGCAAACAGCTTGTCGCTGAAATCACGCAGATTCTCGCACGAGGCTGATCCCGTATGAGCAATGCGATGCGCACGCCCGCAGGGGCCATCAATGTGGAAAGATATCAGGGGGCCGTGGCCGAAGGACGCTTCAAGCGTCTCTGGAATGCCAATGCTCCCGGCTATCTCTTCCTTCTTCCATGGCTCATCGGCTTTTTCGGGCTGACGCTCGGGCCGGCCCTGATTTCGCTCTACCTTTCCTTCACCGACTTCGACATGCTTCAGTCGCCGCGGTGGGTGGGAATGGCGAATTACGTGCGCATCGCCACGGCGGATCCGAAATTCTCGGCCGCCATGCATGTCACCCTGACCTATGTCGTCTTCTCGGTGCCGTTCAAGCTGACCTTCGCATTGCTGGTCGCCATGGCGCTGAACCGCGGCCTGCGCGGGCTGTCGGTCTATCGTGCCATCTTCTATCTGCCGTCACTGCTGGGCGGCAGCGTGGCGATCGCCGTGCTCTGGCGTCAGCTTTTCGCCAGCGATGGCCTCGTCAATGCCGCGCTTTCGTATTTCGGTATCGAAGGTCCGAGCTGGATCTCGCATCCGAACTATTCGATTTATACGCTGGTGGCGCTGTCCGTCTGGCAGTTCGGCTCGCCGATGATTATTTTCCTGGCCGGCCTGCGCCAGATCCCGCAGGATATGTATGAGGCCGCGAGCCTCGACGGCGCCTCCAAGTTCCGGCAATTCTACAAGATCACGCTGCCGCTTCTGACGCCGGTGATCTTTTTCAATGCCGTCGTCCAGACGATTGATGCCTTCAAGGCCTTCACGCCGGCTTTTATCATTTCCGGCGGCACCGGCGGTCCGATCAACTCGACGCTGTTCTACACGCTCTACCTCTATCAGGAAGCCTTCGGCAATTTCCGCATGGGCTATGCCTCGGCGCTTGCCTGGATCCTGGTGGTGATCATCGCGATCTTCACCGCCTTCTCCTTCCTGACCTCGCGTTATTGGGTGCACTACGATGACTGAGATGACCGCTTCCGTCACTGCGGCCAGGCCGCCATCCGACATCACCAAACGCAGCCTGCCGGCGTCGCTCATCATCCACGCCCTGCTGATCGCCGCTTCGCTCCTCATGCTCTATCCGCTGTTATGGATGGTTTCGGCATCGGTCAGGCCGGAAACGGAGATCTTCTCGTCGACCTCGCTCATCCCGTCGTCGATCGATTTCTCGTCCTATGCGCGCGGTTGGGTCGGCCTCGATGTCAGCTTCGGCCGGTTCTTCTGGAATTCGCTGGTCATCTCGGTGCTGGTCGTAACGGGCAATGTCATCGCCTGTTCGCTGACGGCTTTCGCCTTTGCGCGGCTGCGTTTTGCCGGCCGGAATTTCTGGTTCGCGATCATGCTCGGCACGTTGATGATCCCCTATCACGTGACGCTGATCCCGCAATATGTGCTCTTTCTCGATCTCGGCTGGGTCAACACCATCCTGCCGCTTGTCGTGCCGAAGTTCCTGGCAAGCGATGCCTTCTTCATCTTCCTGATGGTGCAGTTCTTCCGCGGCATCCCGCGCGAGTTGGACGAGGCGGCGATGATGGATGGCTGCAGCGCGTGGCGCATCTACTGGAAGATCATGCTGCCGCTGTCGCTGCCGGTGCTGGCAACGGCTGCGATCTTCTCCTTCATCTGGACCTGGGACGATTTCTTCGGCCCGCTGATCTACCTGAACGACATGAACACCTATACGATCCAGCTCGGCCTGCGCACCTTCGTCGACTCGACCAGCGCGTCGGATTGGGGCGGTTTGTTCGCCATGTCGACCCTGACGCTCGTGCCGGTGTTCTTCTTCTTCCTGTTCTTCCAGCGCCTGCTGATCGAGGGCATCGCCACGACGGGCATGAAGCGTTGATGGCGATGACGGGAAAGAGCGACATGAGCATCAGGACGGTCGCGATCGTTGGCTGCGGTATCGGCCGCTCCCATATCGTCGAGGGTTACCTGCCGCATGCCGACAAGTTCAAGGTCGTGGCGATCTGCGACCTGAACGAGCAGCGCATGGCAGCGGTCGGCGACGAGTTCGGCATCGAACGGCGCACCACCTCTTTTGCGGAACTGCTGGCCGACGACACGATCGACATCATCGATATCTGCACCCCTCCCGGCATCCATCTGGAACAGGTGGTCGCAGCACTTGCCGCCGGTAAACATGTCGTCTGCGAAAAGCCGCTGACGGGCTCGCTTGCCGCCGTCGATACCATCATGGCAGCGGAAAAGATCGCTAAAGGCGTGCTGATGCCGATCTTCCAGTACCGTTACGGCGACGGCATTCAGAAGGCCAAGCGGATCATCGACGCCGGTATTGCCGGCAAGCCCTATACCGCTTCGGTCGAAACCTTCTGGCTGCGCAAGCCGGAATATTACGCCGTGCCTTGGCGCGGCAAATGGGCGACGGAACTCGGCGGCGTTCTCGTCACCCATGCGCTGCACCTGCACGACATGCTGATGCATCTGATGGGTCCGGCGGCAAGGGTCTTTGGCCGCGTCGCCACCCGCGTCAACGATATCGAGGTCGAGGACTGTGCCTCCGCCAGCCTGCTGATGGAAAACGGCGCCTTTGTCTCGCTTTCCTGCACGCTTGGGTCGCAGGAACAGATTAGCCGGCTCAGGCTGCACTTCGAGAATGTCACTTTCGAAAGCAGCCACGAGCCCTATACGCCCGGCAAGGACCCCTGGAAGATCATCGCCGCAAATGACGACGTCCGGGAGCAGATCGACAAGGTGGTTGGCGACTGGCAGCCGGTCGCGCCGCGTTTCACCACGCAGATGGGCCAGTTCCACGCTTTCCTTAGCGGCCATGCGCCGCTGCCGGTGACGACAAAGGACGCCCGCCGCGCGCTGGAACTCGTCACCGCCATCTACCAGTCTTCCGACAGCGGCGCCGACGTGCCGCTGCCGGTCGGTCCCGATAGTCCGAAATACGCCGATTGGCGCGCAAGAACGAAGTAACCGACAAAATAAAAAGAGAGGGTTTTGAGAAGATGGCAACCAGTGTCGTTCTTCAGAAGGTCGAGAAGCGCTACGGCGCGATGGATGTGATCCATGGCATCGACCTGACGATCGATCCCGGCGAATTCGTCGTTTTCGTCGGCCCCTCCGGCTGCGGAAAATCGACCCTTCTGCGCATGATTGCCGGCCTCGAGGAGATTTCGGGCGGCGCGCTGCTGCTCGACAGCGAGCGCATGAACGAGGTGGCGCCGGCCAAGCGCGGCATCGCCATGGTTTTCCAGTCCTACGCGCTCTATCCCCATATGTCGGTCTACAAGAACCTCGCCTTCGGCCTGGAGACGGCAGGTTACAAGAAGGCCGAGATCCAGCCGAAGGTGAAGCGCGCCGCCGAAATCCTGCAGATCGAGAAGCTGTTGGAGCGCAAGCCGAAGGCGCTCTCCGGCGGCCAGCGCCAGCGTGTCGCCATCGGCCGGGCCATCGTGCGTGAGCCGCGCATCTTCCTGTTCGACGAGCCCTTGTCGAACCTCGATGCCGAACTGCGTGTGCAGATGCGCGTCGAGATCTCCCGCCTGCACCGCAGCCTCGGCAATACGATGATCTATGTCACCCATGACCAGGTCGAAGCCATGACGATGGCGGACAAGATCGTGGTGTTGAATTCCGGCCGTATCGAGCAGGTCGGCGCGCCTCTCGATCTCTACAACAACCCGGCCAACCGCTTCGTCGCCGGCTTCATCGGCAGCCCGAAGATGAATTTCCTGAAGGCGCGCATCGAGCAGGTCGGCGAGACCGAAACTAGCATCCATGTCTGCGGCAATTCTGTCCGCCTGCCGCGCCGGCTGAGAGGCGAGGCGGGAGAGGAGGTCACCTTCGGCATCCGTCCCGAGCATCTTTCGCTGGCCGAAGGCGCAATCACGCTCTCGACCGTCAACGTCGATCTCGTCGAAAATCTCGGCGGCGCCACCATGCTTTACACCACGACGCCGGATAACCAGCTCTTGACCGTCGCACTCGACGGACAGCAGAAGGTGGAACGCGGCGCCAATGTGAAGGCTTCCTTCGATCCGGCCCGCTGCCACGTCTTCGATGCCGCCGGCAAGACGATCTAATCCCGCTGCTTGACAGCCGATCCCCCTCTGCCCCATCATTTCCAGAGGGCAAGGGGGATAGCATGACGCCTGAAGATAGGATTCATGCGCTCGGCATCTGGCAGGGCCCGATCGACATTTCGCCGATAGCAGGCGGCATCACCAATCGGAACTATCTGGTCAGCGATGCCGTCGCGCGTTGCGTGGTGAGACTCGGCACCGATATCCCGATCCATCACATCAACAGGCAGAACGAGCTTGCCGCAAGCCTTGCGGCGCATGCGGCCGGCATTTCGCCAGCGGTCATCCACCATTCGCCGGGCGTGCTGGTGCTCGAATACATCGAGGCGAGCGCGCTTTCGCCGGAGGATATCAGGGCGCCACAAATGCTGGCCCGGGTCTTGCCACTGGTCCGTGCCTGCCATCGCGACATCGCCCGGCATTTCCGCGGTCAGGCGATGATCTTCTGGGTCTTCCACGTCATCCGCGATTACGCCGCCAATCTGAAGGCGTCGGAGAGCGCCTATCTTCCTCTGCTGCCGGGGCTCGTCGGCCGGGCAGAGACGCTGGAAGAGGCGGCAGGACCTTTCGAGATCGCCTTCGGCCACAACGACCTGCTGGCAGCCAACTTTCTCGATGACGGCAAGCGGCTCTGGCTGATCGACTGGGACTATGCCGGTTTCAACACGCCGCTTTTCGATCTTGGCGGATTGGCCTCCAACAATGAACTCTCGCAAGCGGCCGAGCGCACGATGCTGGAGACCTATTTCGACCGGCCGCTGACCGATGATCTCGCCACGCGCTATGCCGCGATGAAATGTGCCTCGCTGCTGCGCGAGACGCTCTGGAGCATGATTTCGGAAATTCATTCCAGCATCGATTTCGATTACGCCGGCTATACGGCCGAAAATCTCGCGCGCTTCGAACGCGCCTGTCAAGCCTTTGAACGGGATCATAAATGACGAAGGAATTACCGAAGACGGCGAAAGCCGTGGTCATCGGCGGCGGCATCATCGGCTGCTCGACAGCCTATCATCTTGGCAAGCTCGGCTGGACCGATACCGTGCTGCTGGAGCGCAAGAAGCTTACCTCGGGCACCACCTTCCATGCCGCCGGCCTCGTCGGCCAGCTGCGCACCAACGCCAACATCACCCAGCTTCTCGGCTATTCCGTCGATCTCTACAAGCGGCTGGAGGCGGAAACGGGTCTCGGCACCGGCTGGAAGATGAATGGCGGCCTGCGCCTTGCCTGCAACGAGGAACGCTGGACCGAGGTCCGCCGCCAGGCGACCACCGCCCAGTCCTTCGGCCTCGAAATGCAATTGCTGACCCCGCAGGAAGCCTTCGATCTCTGGCCGCTGATGACGGTCGACGATCTCGTCGGCGCTGCCTTCCTTCCGACCGACGGCCAGGCCAATCCCTCCGACATCACCCAGGCGCTGGCCAAGGGCGCCCGCATGTCAGGCGTTTCGATCTTCGAGGATACCGAAGTCCTCGACCTTGAAATCGACAAGGGGGAGATTCGTGCCGTCGTTACGGCGCAAGGGCGCATCGAATGCGAGCGTGTCGTCGTCTGTGCCGGCCAATGGACGCGCGCCTTCGCCGCCCGCTTCGGCGTCAACGTGCCCCTGGTTTCCGTCGAGCACCAATACATCATCACCGAATCCTTCGGCGTGCCCTCCAACCTGCCGACGCTACGCGATCCCGATCGGCTGACCTATTATAAGGAAGAGGTCGGCGGCATCGTCATGGGCGGCTACGAGCCGAATCCCATCCCCTGGGCGAAAAACGGTATCCCCGACGGTTTCCACTACACGCTGCTGGACAGTAATTTCGACCATTTCGAGCAGATCATGGAACAGGCGCTCGGCCGCGTTCCGGCGCTGGAAAATGTCGGCGTCAAGCAGCTGCTGAACGGCCCGGAAAGCTTTACGCCGGATGGTAACTTCATTCTCGGCGAGGCCCCGGAGCTGAAGAATTTCTTCGTCGGCGCTGGTTTCAACGCCTTCGGAATCGCCTCGGCCGGCGGCGCCGGCATGGCGCTGGCCGAATGGGTGACGAAGGGCGAACCGCCTTATGATCTATGGCCGGTCGATATCCGCCGTTTCGGCCGGCCGCATTTCGATACCGACTGGGTGCGGACACGCACGCTCGAAGCCTATGGCAAACATTACACCATGGCTTGGCCGTTCGAGGAACATTCGAGCGGCCGCCCCTGCCGCAAATCGCCGCTCTATGACCGGCTGAAGGCGCAGGGCGCCTGTTTCGGCGAAAAGCTCGGCTGGGAACGGCCGAACTGGTTTGCCGATCTCTTCGCCAACGAGGAGCCGAAGGATATCTACAGCTACGGCCGCCAGAATTGGTTCGACGCCGTTGGCCGCGAACACAAGGCGGTGCGCGAAGCGGCCGTCATCTTCGACCAGACGTCCTTTGCCAAATTCGTGCTGAAGGGCAGGGATGCCGAGGCAGCCTTGTCCTGGATCGCCTCCAACGATGTCGCAAGGCCTGTGGGATCGCTCGTTTACACACAGATGCTCAACGACAAGGGCGGCATCGAATGTGATGTGACGGTCGCCCGCATCGCCGAGAACGAATATTACGTCGTCACCGGTACCGGTTTCGCCACCCATGACTTCGACTGGATCGCACGCAATATCCCGGCGGCGATGCATGCCGAGCTGGTCGACGTCACATCCGCCTATTCCGTGCTGTCGCTGATGGGACCGAATTCCCGCGCCGTGCTGGAAAAAGTGACGGGCAGCGACGTCTCGAATGCGGCCTTCCCCTTCGGCAAGGTCAGGACCATCGGCATTGCAGGCTGCCCGGTGCGGGCGCTGCGCATCACCTATGTCGGTGAGCTCGGCTACGAACTGCATATTCCCATTGAATATGCGACCACGGTCTACGATGTGCTGATGGCATCAGGCGGTGAGCTCGGCCTCGTCAATGCCGGCTACCGTGCCATCGAGAGCTGCCGCCTGGAAAAGGGTTATCGCGCCTGGGGGTCGGATATCGGTCCCGACCATACGCCTGTTGAAGCCGGTCTCGGCTGGGCGGTGAAGACGCGGAAGAATATTCCCTTCCGCGGCCGTGAGGCGATCGAGCGGCAGCTTTCGGGAGGCGTCAGGAAGCGCCTTGCCTGCTTCATTCCCGAGGATGCGGATGCCGTGCTGCTCGGCCGCGAAACGATCTATCGCGACGGCAAGCGCGTCGGCTGGCTGTCGAGTGGCGGCTTCGGTTATACGCTGGGCAAGCCGATTGGCTACGGCTATGTCCGCAACCCCGAGGGGGTGACGGAAGATTTCGTCCTCTCCGGCACCTATGAGCTTGATGTCGCGCGGGAACGCATCCCCTGCAAGGTATCGCTGTCGCCGCTCTACGATCCCGATATGGCGCGGGTGAAGGCCTGACAACACAGGTGACCCGGGAGAGGGTGTACAGTGTGGTACCCCCTCTGCCCTGCTGATCTCCCCCACAGGTGGGGAGATCAGCAGGAGGTTGGATCATCGTTTCCTCTCTACTGTATTGGGAATCGTCCTACCTTCATTGTTTGGGGAAGCCATCTCGCCCATCCGATCTCCCCCCTTGTGGGGGAGATGCCCGGCAGGGCAGAGGGGGGTACCGCATGGCACACCCTCTCTTTCGCCAGCAAGCTCCAAGCCTCAAAACAGCGGCAACCGGTCGTCCTGGATCAGGATCTCCAGCTTGTCAGCCACATCCTGCGTCCACGCCCGGTGGCCTGTCAAAGCCGCCGGGAAAAGTCCGGGAAGGGTAAAGAGAGCCGCCGAGATCGCCAGGCCGGTGCGCGGGACATCGGCGATGAGGGCGGCGATTTCGGCGGCGCGGGGATCGCGCAGTTCATAGCGCTCGCCGTTGCCGTGCTCGCCGATCGCATAACGCATCCATGCCGCAACGGCGATCGCATAGGTCTCCGCCCGGTCGCCACGGGCCAGCGCCTCGCATGCCGGCTCCAGCAGCCGCTGCGGCAGTTTCTGCGTGCCGTCCATGGCGATCTGATAGGTGCGGTGTGCGATCGCCTTGTTTGCAAAGCGCGCTATCAATTCATTGGCGTAGGCATCGAGATCGATGCCGGGCACAGCGTCGAGCGTTCTGGCGGCCGCATGCATATGCCGGTAGGCCAGTGCTGCCAGGCCGGTATCGTCCATCACGTCGCGGATGAATTCATAGCCGCCGATATAACCGAGATAGGCAAGCAGCGAATGCGCGCCGTTCAGCATCCGCAGCTTCATTTTCTCGTAGGAGGAGACCTCCTCGACCATCAGTGCGCCGCGCACCTTTTCCCAGGCCGGCCGGCCATTGGCGAAATGGTCTTCGATGACCCATTGCGTAAAGGGTTCGGTCTCGATCGCCGCCATATCCGTGCGGCCCGTCAGCCGTTCGGCATCGGCATAGGTCGCCTCGGTGCTGGCCGGCGTGATGCGGTCGACCATGGTCGACGGGAAGGGCACATTCGCCTCGATCCAGCGATGCAGGTCGGGATCTATGCGGGAGGTGAATTCCAGCACCAGGCGCTTCAGCACCGCGCCGTTGCTCGGCAGGTTGTCGCAGCTCAGCGGCGTGAAGGGCGCGATGCCCTTCTGCCGGCGGCGCGCGAGGCCTTCGACGAGATAGCCGATGACGCCGCGCGGCGCATGCCGGTTGGCAAGGTCGGCGACGATATCGGGGTGTTTCAGGTCGAGGCCGCCGGTTGCGGGATCGAAACCATAGGCCTTTTCCGTCACCGTCATGCTGACGATGCGGATATCGGGGTCTTCGAACCGCGCCAGCAGGCCGGCCGGATCGCGCGGCGCCACATGTGCCTTCAGGATCGAGCCGACCACCTCAGCCGTCGTGCCTGAGGTATCGCGGATCAGCGTCGTATAGAGCCCGTTCTGGGCGCTCAGATTGTCGGCGACATCGGGCGTGCGCAGGCTTGCCACCTCGATGCCCCAGTCGCCGCCTGCGGCTGCGAGCGCGCCGTCCGTGAAGGGTGCGAAATGGGCGCGGAAGAAAGCGCCCGGGCCGAGATGCAGGATGCCGGCCTTCAGCGCATTCCTGTCATAGGCGGGAAGTTTCGCCGTCGGCGCGAGGCCGGTCAGGTTTTGTAGTCTATCGCTCACAGCTTGTAGGCCTTTTTCGCATTGTCATAGGAGAGTTCGCGCGCGACGATCTCGGCGTCCTTCTTGGAAATCCGGTGCTCGGCGGCGAGCTGGGCGAGGAAGCGGCAGACTTCGCGGCGCCAGACGTCATGACGCGCCGGGATCGATAGCAGCGCCCGCGTATCGTCGTTGAATCCCGCCATATTGGCAAAACCCGCCGTCTCCACAACCTGGTCGAGGTAACGGCGGATGCCGAGCGGGCTGTCGTGGAACCACCATGGCGGGCCGATCATCAGGCAGGGCCAATGGCCAGCCATCGGCGCCAGCTCGCGTGCATAGGTCGTCTCGTCGAGCGTGAAGAGCAGCACACGCAAACCCGGTGCGTGACCATATTTTGATAGCAGCGCATTCAAGCCGCCGACCCAGTCCGTGGGTGTGGGGATATCGGCGCCCATATTCGGGCCGCGGGTCGCAAACAGCCCGCTGTCGGTATTGCGTCGCGAGCCGGCATGGATCTGCATTACCATGCCGTCCTCGGCCGAAAGTCCGGCCATCTCGGTCATCATCTGGCCGCGGAAGAGCTCGGCATCCTCGGCCGAAAGCGGACCCTTCAGCGCCTTGTCGAGCAGCGCTTGTTTTTCCGCAAGCGGCAGATCTGATGTAAAGGCGGTAGGCACGCCGTGATCGGTCGCGGTGGCGCCGAACTGGCGGAAATAGGCGCGCCGGCGCCGATGCGCCTCGATAAGACCGTCCCAGCGTGTTACCTCAGTGCCGGTGATCTCTCCGAACTTGATGAGATTGTCGCGGAAGCCGACGGCATCGGGATCGGTGACGCTGTCCGGCCTGTAGGTGGTGCGCACCTTGCCGATCCAGCCGTCGGCCGCCATCTTCTGGTGATGCGCCAGAGGATCGAGCGCTCCATCCGTCGTCGCGATCGTTTCGATGCCGAATCGCTGATGCAGCGCCCGCGGGCGGAATTCCGGAAGGGCAAGCTGGGCATTGATATGATCGTAGAGCGCATCGGCATTGTCTGATGTCAGCGGCTCGGTGCAGCCGAGCACGGCCGACATCGCGTGGTCGACCCAGAGGCTCGAAGGCGTTCCGCGGAAAAGGTGGTAGTGCGCGGCAAAAGTCCGCCAGATCGCCCGCCCCTCAGCCACCGGCTTACCGTCGAGCCGTGGCACGCCGAGCTCGTCCAAGGTGACACCGACGCTATGCAGCATGCGGAAGAGATAGTGATCAGGAATGACCAGCAGCGAGGCCGCGTCTTCGAAGGGCTTGTCGTCGGCGAACCAGGAGGGTTCGGTATGCCCGTGCGGGCTGACGATCGGAAGATTGCGCACCGTCTCGTAGAGGTCTCGCGCGATGGTCCGTGTTGCCGGATCAGCCGGAAAAAGCCGGTCCGGATGAAGAAAGCCGTTTCCTGCATCCATCAGTATTCCTCCCAGATGGATAACGGCCTACCCCACAACATCAGGCACGGCAAGGTCTTTTAGTAACCAAACGGTACAGTTTTGCGCATGGCCGCGCCGGGCATGGAAAGCATTGACGAGGCGCCCTATTTCCGCTTTGCAGAACCATCTGTTCTGCCGGTTTCGGCAAAGGAGGATGTAGAGCCTTTCCGGGTTAGATTGAAGCATTCTGTTGGCTCAAACGGAGTCGGATGGTCGACCGGCCGGCGCGCGTCGTAGCCCGGCTCTACGGCCAAGCCGGCCGGTCGAGCAGGCGGCCCGTTTCAGCCAACCCGAAGGGCCGGGCATCTTTTCGCCAGGGCAAAGGCGATGGGCTCTGACGTACCAAGGGGTATGCCCTTCGCCAATCGCCTTTGCCCTGACGTAAACCTGCTCCGGCAGAATGCTGCAATCTAACCCGGAAAGGCTCTAATGTCCGACGAGACGAACCGCATCACCCGGCTGGAAGAAATGCTGGCCTACCAGGCAAAGACGATCGAAGAGCTTTCCGATCAGCTCGCCGAGCAATGGAAAACGGTCGAGCAGATGCGCACCAAGCTCGACCGGCTCACCGAACGTTTCCTGTCGCTGGAGGAGCAGTCGCTGGACGCGCCAGCGATCACCCGCCCGCCGCATTATTGACGACACGCGGCTGAATGCCGCGTGCCCTTCTCATTAGGATGGTGAATCAAACGCCGCCGATGCAGAGATATTTCATTTCCAGATAGTCGTCGGCGCCGTGCCGCGAGCCTTCGCGGCCGAGACCGGATTGCTTGATGCCGCCGAAGGGTGCCGTCTCGGATGACATCAGGCCGGTATTGATGCCGATCATGCCGTATTCCAGCGCTTCCGCCACCCGCCAGACCTTCTTCAGATCGCCGGCGTGGAAATAGGCGGCGAGGCCGAACTCCGTGTCGTTGGCCTGTTGAATGACATCCTCGACCGTGTCGAAGCGAAAGAGCGGCGCCACCGGCCCGAAGGTCTCCTCGCGCGCCACCTTCATGCCGCGTGCAACGCCTGTCAGCACCGTCGGCGTGAAGAAGGTGCCGGCGCCGTCGATGCGCTTGCCGCCGGTCAGCACCTTGGCGCCCTTGGCAAGCGCGTCGCTGACATGATCTTCCACCTTGGCAAGGCCTCGCTCGTCGATCAGCGGCCCGATCACGACACCCGGCTTGAAGCCGTCGCCGACCGACATCTCGGCGACCTTGGCGGCAAGCTTGGCCGCGAAGGCGTCATAGACGTTCGACTGGACATAGAGGCGGTTGGCGCAGACGCAGGTCTGACCGGCATTGCGGTATTTCGAAGCGATCGCGCCCTCGACGGCAGCGTCGAGATCGGCATCGTCGAAGACGATGAAGGGCGCGTTGCCGCCGAGCTCCAGGCTCACCTTCTTGATCTGGTCGGCGCACTGCCGCATCAGGATGCGGCCGACCTCCGTCGAACCGGTGAAGCTGATCTTGCGCACCTTTTCGTTGCCGCAGAGCTCGCGGCCGATTGCCGGACCGTCGACCCCGACGATGACGTTGAAGACGCCGGCCGGAATGCCGGCCTGCTCGGCGAGCACGGCAAGCGCGATCGCCGTCAGCGGCGTCTGTTCGGCGGGCTTCGAGACCACGGTGCAGCCGACGGCAAGCGCTGGGGCGATCTTGCGGGTGATCATCGCCGCCGGGAAATTCCACGGCGTAATCGTGCCGACGACGCCGACCGGCTGCTTGATGACGATCATCCGTTTATCGTCGGAAGGCGCGGGGATCGTCTCGCCGTAGATGCGCTTTGCTTCCTCCGCATACCATTCGATATAGGCCGCGGCGTAAAGGATCTCGCCGCGCGCTTCCGGGAACGGCTTGCCCATTTCGGCGGTCAGGATTGCCGCGAGTTCGTCAGCATTGGCAACCATCAGGTCGAACCATTTGCGCAGGATCGCGCTGCGCTCCTTGGCCGGGCGGGCAGCCCAGCCCGGCTGGGCGGCATGGGCTGCGTCGATCGCCGCCCGCGTCTCTGCCGCACCCATATCGGGCAGCGAGGCGAGCAATTCGCCGGTTGCCGGGTTCAGCACGTCGAAAGTCCTCGTGGCATCGCCTGATGTCCAGACGCCGTCGATATAGCCGGCATCGCGCAGCAAGGGCGAGGAGAAGGGAACGTGTCTGGTCAGTGCAGTGGTGAAAGCCATGTCATATCCTCCTTGGGAGTGCGGCTGCCGCTTGCCGGCGGCCATTGAAATCCGGTTCGGGTGCGCTTAACGGCCCGCGCTTGCTTCCAGCATCGAGGCTTCGAGAATATCGAGCGCTTCGCCGAGGATCTCGTCCTGGATGGTGATCGGCGCGAGGAAGCGGATGACGTTTCCGTGGACGCCGCAGGTGAGCAGGATCAGGCCCTTGTCGAGCGCGATCAGCCGCACCCGGTTGGCGAATTCCGCGCTCGGCAGTCCCGTCGTTCGGTCGTTGAATTCGACGGCGTTCATGAAGCCCGGTCCGCGGATATCGACAATCTCCGGCACCGTCTCGCGCAACGATTCCAGCCGCTGCTTCAGCCGTCCGCCAAGCTGGTTAGCGCGGTTGCAGAGATCTTCGTCGGCAATGACGTCGAGCACGGCGTGGGCAGCGGCGATCCCGAGCGGATTGCCGCCATAGGTGCCGCCGAGCCCGCCCGGTCCCGGCGCATCCATGATTGCGGCGCGGCCGGTGACGGCGGCGAGCGGAAAGCCGCCGGCAAGGCTCTTTGCCATCGTCGTCAGGTCGGGCGCTACCTCGTGGTGATCCATTGCGAACATCCTGCCGGTGCGGGCAAAACCGGTCTGCACCTCGTCGGCGATCAGCAGGATGCCGTGCTGGTCGCAGAGCTCGCGCAGCGCCTTCATGAAGGCGGCGGGTGCGGAGTAGAATCCGCCTTCGCCTTGTACCGGCTCGATGATGATGGCCGCGACGCGCTGCGGATCGACATCGGCGGCGAAGAGCTTCTTCAGCGCCGCCAGCGACTGGTCGGCGGTGACGCCATGCAGCTCGACTGGGAAGGGAATATGGAAGACATCGCCGGGCATCGCGCCGAAACCGACCTTGTAAGGCACGACCTTGCCGGTCAGCGCCATGCCCATGAAGGTGCGGCCATGGAAGCCGCCGCCAAAGGCGATGACGGCCGAGCGGCCGGTTGCGGCGCGCGCGATCTTGACGGCGTTCTCGACAGCTTCGGCGCCCGTCGTGACGAAGATCGTCTTCTTCTCGAAATCACCAGGCAGCAGCGCGTTCAGCCGTTCGGCAAGGTGGACGTAGCTTTCGTAGGGCACCACCTGATGGCAGGTATGGGTGAAGCGGTCGAGCTGATCCTTGACCGCTGCGATGACCCGAGGATGGCGGTGGCCGGTGTTGAGAACGGCGATGCCGGCGGCGAAATCGATGTAACGGCGGCCTTCCTTGTCCCAGATCTCCGCATTCTCTGCACGATCGGCATAGACCTGAGTGGTCATGCCGACGCCGCGTGAAATAGCGGCGTTCTTCCGGTCGGTAAGGCTTGTCGCGTTCATTGGTGGCTCCTGCGCGGAAAGGGTTTGAAAGTTATCTTGTATAATTTCTGCAGATGCATATAAAACTCCTACATTTTTCCTGCAAGAAAACAAGAGGCATTTTTTGCTCCAAACATCACGCTTTTTGATGGAGGCTCTGGGCAATTGGAATCGGGGATAGTTTCGGATGAATGATATTGGGCCTGTACGCTACAAGGTGGCGGAAGCCGCGCGGCTGGCGGGTGTTTCGGCCTCGACGCTGCGCCTCTGGGAAAGCCAGGGTCTGGTGGTTCCCGGTCGTTCGGAAACCGGCCATCGGCAATACAGCGCCGACGATGTGGCGCGGCTGAAGCGCATTTCCTGGTATCGTGTCGAGCGCGGCCTCAATCCCGCGGCAATCCGCGAGGCGTTGGAGAGTGAGGAACCTTCCGCCGATGGCGCCGAGACAAGCCAGGATACCGGCCTAGGCCGTAAGCTGCGCAGCTTGCGCCATGCGAGCGGCAAGACACTCGATCAGGTGGCCGGCGACATCGGCATCACCTCCTCGACGCTCTCGACGCTGGAGCGCACCTCGCAGGGCGTCAGCTTCAAGACGCTGCACGATCTGGCAGAGTATTACGGCACCACCGTCTCGCGCCTCTCAGGTGAGAAAAGCGGGGACGTGCCCGCGCTGGTGCGCGCCGGTGAATGGCGCGCTTGGCCGGAAACGACGCCGGGTGTCGCGGTTCAGCTCCTCGCCGAAGGCCGCCGGATGATGGATTGCCATCGTTTCGTGCTGGCGCCGGGTGCTGCCAGCGAGGGCGCCTATCGCCACGAGGGCGAGGAATTCATGCATGTTCTGTCCGGCCGGCTCGAACTGGTGCTCGACGGCGATCAGTTCTTCGATCTCGGCCCCGGCGATTCACTCTATTTCGAAAGCCGCCGTGACCATTCCTGGCGCAACCGTCACGATGGCGAAACCGTGCTTCTCTGGATCAATACGCCGCCGACATTCTGAACCGCTGAGGATGCAAGGCGCTCCAGCAGCAGGAAAGCGGTTTCGCACTCTGCGCCTTTGCGCTATAGCGCTGCTGCTTAATTCCTTAAATCGGAATCGATTTGAGGATAAAATTATGCAGCCATTCAAAGTGCTACAGCGTCCTTTGCGGCTCTCGAAAAGAAGCGCGGCGCTGTAGGGGATACATTCGAACGAAAGATTGTCTCATGGCGGCCACCATACGTTATCACGAAGGCGATATTTCCGCGGCCGATGCCGCCCGCTACACCGGCGCGATTGCGATCGACACCGAAACGCTGGGCCTGGTGCCGCGCCGCGACCGGCTCTGCGTCGTCCAGCTTTCGCCGGGTGACGGCACCGCCGATATCATCCGCATCGCCGCCGGTCAGAAGGAGGCGCCCAATCTCGTCGCCCTGCTTGAAGACCCCACCCATCAGAAGATCTTTCATTACGGCCGCTTCGATATTGCGGTGCTCTTCCATACCTTCGGCGTCACCACGACACCGGTGTTCTGCACCAAGATCGCCTCGCGCCTGATCCGGACCTATACGGATCGCCACGGCCTCAAGGACAATCTCAAGGAGATGCTCGACGTCGATATCTCCAAGGCGCAACAATCTTCCGATTGGGCGGCCGAGACGCTGTCCCCGGCCCAGCTCGAATATGCCGCCTCCGACGTGCTTTATCTGCACGCGTTGCGCAATAAGCTGACGGAACGCCTGATCCGCGACGGCCGCTACGATCATGCGACGGCCTGCTTCGAATTCCTGCCGACCCGCGCCAAGCTCGACCTGCTCGGCTGGGAAGAGGCCGATATCTTCGCCCATAGCTGAGCGAATTGCCTTCATTCTGCGTTTGCCAATAGCCGTGCCGCAGGCTTGCCGGCGGCCGTTAGCGATTCGTTAACGCCTGTTCATTAATATTCCCGTTAATTTTTATGCATTTCGATGACGCCGGAACTGCGTCATGCGGACAGGAGGATCTGCTGGGATGCAAGGGGACCGGATGAGCGCGGTCCTTTTCTAGAGCCTGCTTTCATCGTCACTTTGCGAAAGGAGCATGCCATGTTGACTCCCGTTCGTGCAGCGTCCAATGCAAGCTTTTCGTCCCAGGGTCAGACAGCGGCGATCGTCGCCGGTGGTCTCGGCCACTCGGTGATTGCCCCAGCACCTGTCAATGCCGTCGAAGCAGCCGACCTTAATTCCGCCATTGCCGGCAAGCTCAATATTCTGCTCCTTGCCGCGCGCGAGCGCATGGTCGAAGCCCTTTTCGATGTCATCGACGCGGCGGGCCGCTCGATCTCGCTGGATCGTGGCGAGGACGAGAGCAATCTTGCTTTTGCCTCTCGGCTTGCCGATGCCATCCGGCGGCTGCCGGCAGCCAGGATCGATGAGGTCGAGCGCCAGCTCACCGAGCAGGGGCACAGCGTGCCGCTCCGGACGATCGCCGAGGCCCTGAAGAACCCGACAGGCCCCGAAGCCGCCCGCATCGTCGCCTATCTGGAAATCGTCCGCTACAAGGATCGCGATCTCGCTGCCCGCGCCGTCGTCCGCTCCTATGGCCAGAACGATGCATCGCCGATGCGCGCCGAAGCTCGCCCCGAGATCCGGCTGCCCGAGATAAGACTGCATGAGGACAGGCTGCCTGCCGCCATGCGTCAGCCGGCAGACACGGCGTCAGCCGATTCAATGGTCGAGGCCGCAGTTCCGGCGACCATCGAGGAAGCGGTCATCGCCGAAGCCGTAGAAGCTGCCGATCCGGAAGCGCCGAAGTCTGAAAACCAGGCTCAGTCCGCCCCGGCGACCACAAGGGAGGTCGCCCCGGAAAAATCTGCGTCGCAGGAGATTGAAACCCGGCAACCCTCGTCGACGGAAGCCGCAGCAGCCGATGATGCGCAGGCAACGCCGGAGCCGCCTGCCATCGAAACCGGTGCGATGTCGGAAAAGGTCGATCCTGTCATTCCCAGGAACTGGGCAGGAATTGTTGCCTCCATGACCGAAGAAGTCTCCGAGATGATCGTCACCATCATCCGCGAGCAGGACATCGAAACCGTGCTGGAGGATGTTCCCGTCGAGGCGGCCGTGGAGATCGATGCGATCCTCGATGACGCCGTCATCAGCGATGCGACCGAGACCTTGACCAGGCAGCCAGCCGAATTCACCGCACCCGATCCTCGCCAGTCCGCAGCACTCCGCCCGTCGCAGATGGATATCGAGACCGTGGCCGCCCGTCAGCCGAAAGAAATCTCCGCGCAACCGCAGATGATGCCGGTTCCCGAGACGGCTGCGGCTTCCTATGTGCCGTTGGCGGCAAGGATGCCAGAGGGATTTGCCTATACCCAGCTGCCTTACCAGTTCGCCAAGGACACGCCGTCGAACGACAAGGCAGGCGAAACGCATCACCAGCATCAGCACCACCGCGACGACGCGTCCGAGGATCAGCAGCAGGCGCAGTCTGGCGGCGAGGATGCCGAGCCCGACGCCGAAGAAACCGACGCCGCACCCGAGCGGAGGACGCCAAGGATGATCGATACCGAACCATCGGCCTATCAGGCAGGCGTGGCCACTGATCCGGTCTATGCGCTTTATCAGCGCATGGTCGGTTGGGAATAACACATTTCATCGCCTGAAAATGAAGAACCCGCCGGATCGCTCCGGCGGGTTCTTCAATTCAAAGGCGGATGCGAGGCTTATTCGCCGCCGCGGTTCTTCAGGGCTGCGCCCAGGATGTCGCCGAGCGAAGCGCCGCTGTCGGACGAACCGAACTGGGCAACGGCTTCCTTCTCTTCCGCAATCTCCAGAGCCTTGATGGACAGCATGATCTTGCGGTCCTTCTTGGAGAAGTTGGTGACGCGGGCGTCGAACACCTGGCCGACCGAGAAGCGCTCTGGGCGCTGCTCGTCGCGGTCGCGGGCGAGGTCGGCGCGACGGATGAAGGAAGTGATATCCTCGTGGTTGACGAGCTTCACTTCGACGCCGCCGTCGTTGACCGCGATGACTTCGCAGGAAACGACTGCATTCTTGCGCAGGTCGCCAGAAGCGGCGGCGTCGCCGACTGCATCCTTGCCGAGCTGCTTGATGCCGAGCGAGATGCGTTCCTTCTCGACATCGACGTCGAGAACGACGGCCTTGACGACATCACCCTTGTTGAACTCCTCGATGACCTGTTCGCCCGGACGGTTCCAGTCGAGGTCGGAGAGGTGCACCATGCCGTCGACATCGCCGTCGAGGCCGATGAACAGGCCGAATTCGGTCTTGTTCTTGACTTCGCCTTCGACTTCAGTGCCGGCCGGATGGCTGCGGGCGAATGCTGCCCACGGGTTTTCCAGCGTCTGCTTGAGGCCGAGCGAAATACGACGCTTGGACGGATCGACTTCGAGAACGACGACTTCGACTTCCTGGCTCGTGGACAGGATCTTGCCGGGGTGAACGTTCTTCTTGGTCCAGGACATTTCCGAGATGTGGATCAGGCCTTCGATGCCCGGCTCCAGCTCGACGAATGCACCGTAATCGGTGATGTTCGTGACGGTACCGGAAATCTTCTTGCCTTCCGGATACTTGGCCTGGATGCCATCCCACGGATCGGACTCGAGCTGCTTCATGCCGAGCGAGATGCGGTGGGTTTCCTGGTTGATGCGGATGATCTGAACCTTGACCTGCTGGCCGATGTTCAGGATTTCCGACGGATGGTTCACACGGCGCCATGCCATGTCGGTGACATGAAGCAGGCCGTCGATGCCGCCGAGGTCAACGAACGCACCGTAATCGGTGATGTTCTTGACGACGCCGTCAACAACCTGGCCTTCTTCGAGGTTCTGAACGATTTCAGAACGCTGCTCGGCACGCGATTCTTCCAGAACCGTACGGCGCGAAACCACGATGTTGCCGCGGCGCTTGTCCATCTTGAGGATCTCGAAGGGCTGCGGGTTGTGCATCAGCGGGGTCACGTCGCGGATCGGGCGAATATCGACCTGAGAACGCGGCAGGAAGGCGATCGCACCGTCGAGGTCGACCGTGAAGCCGCCCTTGACCTGGTTGAAGATCACGCCTTCGACGCGCTCGCCAGCTTCGAACTTGGCTTCGAGCTTGACCCAGCTTTCTTCGCGGCGAGCCTTCTCGCGCGACAGAACAGCTTCGCCAAGCGCGTTTTCGATGCGCTCGACATAAACTTCGACTTCGTCGCCGACCTTCAACAGGCCGTCCTTGGCGCGCGCGCCGAATTCCTTGAGCGCGATGCGGCCTTCAACCTTGAGGCCGACGTCGACAACGGCGACGTCCTTCTCGATGCCCGTGACGATGCCCTTGGTGACATAGCCTTCGGCCAGGTCGTTCTTGGCAAAGGACTCTTCGAGAAGAGCCGCGAAATCCTCGCGGGAGGGGGTAGCTACTGACATAAAATCTCCTGCGTGTCCTGAAACGGAAGTGGACACGTATGCGCCGGTTGGTTTGCGTTGAATGGGCCTGAACCCAGTCCGCCCTCTCTTACGAAGGCAATCCGGCGCTTGGACGGAATTTCAGGCTTGCTGTATTAGAAGCGATCCATGCTCAGAGCACGCAAAATCGCTTGAATTTAGGCATTTCGGCTCAAGACCGCATCGATGATCGATTGAGCAGCTTGAAACGCGGCCTCTATACTCATTTCCGACGTATCAAGCAAGTGCGCATCATCAGCTGGTTTCAAAGGGCTGTCGGCCCGTCCCATGTCGCGTTCGTCGCGCCGCTTGACGTCCTCGAAAATCGCATCGAAATCCGCCGCAGCGCCCTTGCCGAGGATCTCGTCATAACGGCGTCTTGCGCGGACCTCCGGCGAAGCCGTTACATAGAGCTTCACCGGCGCATCCGGGCAGACGACCGTGCCGATATCGCGTCCGTCGAGCACCGTTCCCGGGGTCTTCGTCGAAAACCGCCGCTGCGCCTCGACCAGAGCCCGACGCACCGCCGGCATGACGGCAATCTTCGAGGCGGCTTCGCCGATCTCATGTTTGGAAAGTATATCGCGATCCAATCCAGCGAGTTCAACCTCTCTTGCGATCTTTTCCGCCACCGCCTCGTCGTCGAGCGGCAGGCCGGCATCAAGCAGCGCCTTGGCTGTGGCGCGATAGGTCAGGCCGGTATCAAGATGGTGATATCCGTAGCGCTCGGCGATGCGGCGCGAGAGCGTGCCCTTGCCCGCAGCAGCCGGGCCATCGATGGCGATGGTGAAGGTCTCGTTCGTCATGTGATCAATCCTGCGACAGCGCCCGATCGCGGCGATCGTGTTCGCGGAAATGCGGAGGCTGGTACCATTATTCCGGCACCTCTTCGATCCTTGCCCCGAGACGCTTCATCAACGACATGAATTCCGGAAAGCTGGTCGCGATCATCGCCGCGTCGTCGATCGTGACAGGATGCTCCGAGGCAAGCCCCATGACAAGGAAGCTCATGGCGATGCGATGGTCGAGATGCGAGCTGACCTTGCCATCGGCAGCGTTGCCGAGGCCCGTGCCGTCTGGCCGGCCGCGCACGATGAGAAAATCCTCGCCCTCGTCGCAATACGCACCATTGAGTTTCAGCCCGTCGGCCACAGCGGCAAGACGGTCGGACTCCTTGACCCGCAATTCCTCAAGCCCCTTCATGATGGTCGTGCCCTCGGCGAAACAGGCAGCGACGGCGAGAATGGGATATTCGTCGATCATCGACGGAGCGCGATCTTCGGGAACGGTCACGCCCTTCAACTCGGAATGGCGCACGCGCAGATCCGCCACGTCCTCGCCGCCGGCAAGACGTGGATTCAGCACCTCGATATCGGCCCCCATTTCCTGCAGCGTCAGGATCAGCCCGGTGCGGGTCGGGTTCATCAGCACGTTGACGATGGTGATGTCGGAGCCGGGGACAAGCAGTGCCGCAACCAGCGGGAAGGCGGTGGAGGAGGGGTCGCCCGGAACGTCGATCACCTGGCCCGTCAGCCTGCCGCGTCCTTCGAGCCGGATTGTGCGCACACCCTCGCTGTCCGTTTCGACGGAAAGGGCGGCGCCAAAACCCTGCAGCATCTTTTCAGTATGGTCGCGCGTCATCACCGGCTCGATGACGGTGGTGACACCCGGCGTATTGAGACCGGCAAGCAGGACGGCCGATTTCACCTGGGCGGATGCCATCGGCACGCGATAGCGGATCGGGCTCGGCGTTCCTGGGCCTTTGAGCGTCACCGGCAGCCTGTCGCCCTCGGAGGCACTGACCTGCACGCCCATTTCGCGCAGTGGATTGAGCACGCGGCCCATCGGCCGTTTCGAAAGCGAGGCGTCGCCGATGAAGGTGGAGCGAAAGTCATAGGTGCCGACGAGGCCCATGGTCAGCCGTACGCCGGTGCCGGCACTGCCGAAGTCGAGCGGCGCGTCGGGCGCAAGCAGCGCACCGTTGCCGGTGCCGTCGATCACCCACTGCGCGCCATCCTTGCGAATTCGGGCGCCCATTGCCTGCATCGCCCGGCCGGTATTGATCACGTCCTCGCCTTCGAGCAAGCCGGTGATCCGGGTTTGCCCGGAAGCAAGCCCGCCGAACATGAAGGAACGATGCGAGATCGATTTGTCGCCCGGAATACGGACGCTGCCCGTAAGACCGGCGGATTTGCGGGCGGTGGCGGGCTTTGGCGCGGAGCCCTTCAGCATGGCGCAATCCTTTGCAAATGCAGTCTATTTTTGCCGCAAGACAGGCTTGGCCGGTCGCAATTCCCGTCCGCTTCTGCAGCTGTTGCGGCTCGTTAACATAAACGCGCCGGGCGGTCATCCGTCGGCTTGCCAAAAACCCCGGGCTTCGATCGCAAAGTTTGGCTTTGACACGGGAAGCCACAGCGATTAAGGGGACCGGCTTATAAATTCCGATGGAACGCCGGCTTGGTCGGCATTTGCCGAATCTTGCATTCGGTCATTCACACGAGGCTTATAGTGGCGAAAGCGGAACTTGGAACCAAGCGTACCGATCCGGAAACCGGCAAGAAGTTTTATGATCTGAACCGGGATCCGATCGTCTCTCCTTATACCGGCAAGTCCTACCCTCTGTCCTTCTTCGAAGAAACCTCGGCGATCGCCGAAGTTGCCGAGGAAGACGAGGTCGCGGAAGTCGATACGGAAAACACCGAAGTCGAACTGGTTTCGCTCGAGGATGCCGATGACGCCGCCTCTGGCGACGACATCCCCGATATCGGCGACGACGATGTTGAAATCGAAGGCGATGACGACGACGATACCTTCCTTACACCCGACGAAGACGATGACGACGACGACATGAGCGACATCATCGGCGTGACCGGCGACGAAGACGAAGTCTGAGACCGCATTTCGGCTCGGTGAGGAAAAAATTCTCCGGGCCGCATTTTTTTAGGCTTGCTATCTCCGGAATCCGGAAGTAATAAGCCGCCACTCCGCAGGGCACGCCTTGAGGAGTATCCCAGGACCGGCCCTGAGCCGGACCACCTTGATGGGGCTATAGCTCAGCTGGGAGAGCGCTTGCATGGCATGCAAGAGGTCAGCGGTTCGATCCCGCTTAGCTCCACCAGCCTACGCTCTTCGAGCTTCGGCTCGGCAAGCCGGAAGGCTTGACGGGACGAGGGCGAGAAGGAAGCGGAGGCTGCCGCGCCGAAGTTGCGGAGCAACGTAGGCGGGCTATGATCCTTCCATGAAGTATGTTTACATTCTCCACAGCGTGGAATTTCCTGGTCGCTATTACGTTGGCGTGACGAGTGACCTGAAGTCGCGTCTGGCAAAACACAACGCCGGACAGGTCTCTCATACCTCGAAATTTGCCCCTTGGTCTCTCAAGACTTATGTCGCTTTTTCCGACGAAGCGCAGGCCTTTGCATTCGAGAAATATCTGAAGTCGGCTTCGGGCAGAGCTTTCGCAAAGAAAAGACTCTAGCCGCCGCCCCCTGGGCATTTTGATCTCCGTAAGATTCCGATCAGACAATTGCAACGCCGACCGGGTTGCGCGTTGCGCACGTTGATTGACGTAAAACGCCCCATCCCCTTCCAATCGCCTTTGCCATTTTCTCAATGAAAGGAAATTATCCTTGTCGCCGTAATTTCAGCGATTCGGCTCCAGGACCTCAGCCTATGACCAGAGCAAGACGCCGCCGCATCATCCGGACCCGACGAACCCTGACCGGGCTCGCCCTTGTCGGCTCGATCTCGTTTCTGGCCGGCATGACCGATGCCACCGGTCTTCTGCTGACCGGCGATTTCGTTTCCTTCATGACGGGAAACACCACGCGGGCGGCACTGGCCTTGAGCGAGGGCAATCTTTATCACGCCGCGGTCGTGATCTGTGCGATCGTCGTTTTCGTGCTTGGCAATGCGGCAGGCATCGTCATTTCCCATGTCTCGCAACGCCGCATCTTTGTGGTGCTCGGCTGCGTCGGGCTGGTTCTGGCGTTCGCCTCGATGATGACGGTGCAGAACATGCTGTTCGTGCGGTTCTATATGATCGTTTTTTCCATGGGGATGGTGAACGCCGCCGTCGAGCATATCGAAGGTCTGCCGATCGGGCTGACCTATGTGACCGGCGCCCTGTCGCGTTTCGGCCGCGGCATCGGCCGCTGGATCATCGGCGATCGCCATATCGAATGGACGATCCAGATCGTGCCCTGGGGCGGCATGGTGCTCGGCGCGATCGCCGGGGCCGTCCTGACACGACTGACGGGCGCGCATGCGCTGTGGCTGGTCTCCCTCTTCGCCATGGTGCTTGCGCTTGCCGCGATGCTTATCCCGCGGCCGCTTCAGCGGCGCTTTAACTAGAAGATCGCGCCGCATCGATCCGCCGTTGCGCGGATGAAATAAAGCATGTCGCGCGAAAGTGTGCAGCGGTTTTGCGACACGACATGCGCGAAACCAAAGATCTAAAGCGTGGCAAGCGAATCTGAAAGATCGCGACGCGCTTTAGAACCGTCGCATTCCTGTTACCGTCGAATCGGATAGGAAGGACCGCCGCCAATCCTCAAGGAGTAGGTCTTGTTCGTCATTTCGAAGCTTGTCTGGATTTTCGCTCAGCCGCTGTCGCTGGCTTTCTTCCTCGTCTTCCTTGCTCTGCTTGCCGGCCTTCTGCGCTGGCGTATCCTAAGTATCCTCGCCGCAGCCGGTTCAGCCCTCATCCTTTTCGTCACGCTCTACACCACGGCCGGCAACCTCCTGATGCAGGGTCTCGAGCAGCGCTTCGCAAAGCCGCCCGCGGATCCCGATAACCTGCAATGCATGATCGTGCTCGGCGGCGGCTTCGAAAATGAGGTGAACACGGCGCGCCACGGCATAGAATTCAATGCCGGAGCCGACCGCTTTGTCGAAGCCCTGCGGCTCGCGCAGAAATTTCCGCAGTCGCGCATTCTGGTATCCGGCGGCGACGGCTCCCTCTCCGGCATCTATGAAGGTGATGCGGCGGCGTCCGCGCGTTTCTTCCCGCTCTTCGGCGTTGGCAGGGATCGCCTGATCGAAGAGAGACAATCGCGCACGACCTTCGAAAACGCCGTCAACACCAAGGAATTCCTGGCAAGCCAGGGGCTTTCCAATTGCCTGCTGATTACCTCGGGTTTCCATATGCCGCGATCCGTCGGCATCTTCCGCAAGCTTGGCATCGATATCGTGCCCTGGCCGACCGATTATCGCACCGACGGCCAAGTGAGGCTGGGGTTTGATTTCTCCCAGCCGAACCTCAATGCGCAGAACTTGGCAACCGCGATCCGCGAATGGTACGGCCTCGTTGGCTATTATCTCGCCGGCCGCACGTCGGAACTCTATCCAGGCTGAAAACTATTTCTTCGAGATGGTGACGAATTTCGTGCCGCGGACACGCGCCGTCACGATGCAGGGATCACCTTCGGTGCGGTCGCAGAAGCGCGGATGCATCTTCATCGCCAGCACCATGTTGCCGAAGCGCTGGACGAAATCGTAGCCATAGATCTGCGCCGTCGCGATCATGAAATAACCGCCTTCGGCAACCTGCAGGTAGAAATTATAGGTGCAGCCGTCATCATTGCATTGCGGCCCCTTCTGCCCGTCGCAGGTCAGCTGGCCCTCGTTGACCACCGCGTCGATCAAGCCGTCATTGTTGATGTCCTGCCGGGTGACGAATCCGTCGGCAAACTCGGCCGTCTTGCACTGCTCCTGGAAATGTTTCTTCTCGTAGATCTCGGGATCGGAAATCAGCGATTGCTGGCCGAAGGCGACAGCCGGCATGACCAGCAGCAGAACGATATTCAGAACGGCGAGTAGCAGCGTTTTCACGGCTTTCCTCTTTCGGATAAAGGCTCCCAATACATGTCGCCCAAAGTGGGCAGCGGTTTTTGGGCAACGACATGCAGCAAACAAAGACTTCACCTTTATGGCCACGCCGCCTTGCGCCGCCCTTGCCGCCGTGTTTCTTTCCGGAGATTGTTCGCCGGTTCCGGGGGCCGCATGTCCTTGCTCGTCTATCTCGATTATGCCGGCATTGCGCTGTTTGCAGCGACAGGCGCGCTCGCCGCCTCGCGCAAGCAACTGGACCTGATCGGTTTTTTGTTTTTCGCCATGGTGACGGGAACGGGCGGCGGCACCGTGCGCGATATCGTGCTCGGCCGCGTGCCGGTCTTCTGGGTGCTGAACCCCGCCTATATCCTCGTCTGCTGCATCGTGGGAGTCATTGTTTTCTTCACCGCCCACCTGCTGGAATCGCGCTATCGCCTGCTGATCTGGCTGGATGCGATCGGCCTTGCCGCCTATTGCGTGATCGGCGCCGCCAAGGGCCTCGCCGCCACCGGTTCGCCCACGATTGCAATCGTCACCGGCACGCTGACGGCGACCTTCGGCGGCATCCTGCGCGATCTGATGGCAAACGAGCCTTCGGTGCTGTTGCGGCCGGAAATTTACGTGACCGCAGCCCTTATCGGCGCCGGCGTGTTCACGGCCGCCAATGCGCTCGGAATGCAGCTCTATCTGGCGTCTGCCTGCGGCGTCGCGGCGGCCTTTGCCGTCCGTGGTGGAGCCCTGTGGTTCGGCTGGACCTTCCCGACCTACAGGCACAAGCCCGGCCGACATCCCGACGATGTCATGTGAGGCCTAATTTAGAGGTGTCGTCAGCCCTGCTTCGCCCGCAGGCGGATCACCACGTCGACATGGGCGATCTCCATGCCCTCAGGCGGTTCCGGCAGATTGGCGATCGTCAGGTTGCTGACGGGAATGTCGAGCACCTCGTTTTCGCCTTCGACGAAGAAATGGTGATGGTCGGAAACATTGGTGTCGAAATAGGTCTTGGCGCTCTCGACGGCGAGAACGCGGATGAGACCGGCTTCCGTGAATTGGTGCAGCGTGTTGTAGACGGTTGCCAAGGACACCGGCACGCCGGCGGCAACCGCCTCTTCATGCAGTTCCTCGACGGTCAAATGCCGGTCGCCCTTGGCAAACAGGAGATCGCCGAGCGCGACGCGCTGGCGGGTGGGGCGCAGGCCTGCACCGCGCAGCCTTACCTCTATTGCGATCGGGAATGCACCCGTCATCAAAACCAACTCCGGTTATTCTGGCATAAAGCAATCATGTTTCTTTAAGCGGTATAACTTTTGCATCGGAGCCTTTCAATAGTTCAATGGGGACGGGAGCCCGATAAACGCGGCAAAAACGGGCTTTTGACGCAAATAGGTCTGGTCCCAGCCCTAGCCTTCCTGTATGCGACCACCAAATAATGGCGCAAGCCTGGTCCGGGGCGATGAATGAAGCTGCCTTGCTTGTGCTTCATTTTCTGAAGAACTTGGACTACACGTTCACATCCATCGGCTTGACGCGGGGGGAAAAAGAAACTTTATGACGACCAGACAGTCCAGCTTCTCGTATGAAGAACTCATCGCTTGCGCACATGGCGAGCTGTTCGGCCCCGGCAATGCGCAGTTGCCCCTGCCTCCCATGCTGATGGTTCATCGCATCACGGACATTTCCGAAACGGGCGGCACCTTCGATAAGGGCTACCTCAGGGCGGAATACGACGTACGCCCGGACGACTGGTATTTTCCCTGCCATTTCGAAGGCAATCCGATCATGCCGGGCTGCCTCGGTCTCGACGGCATGTGGCAGCTGACCGGTTTCTTTCTGGGTTGGCTCGGCGAAGAAGGCCGCGGCATGGCGCTTTCGACCGGCGAAGTGAAATTCAAGGGCATGGTCCGGCCACAGACGAAGCTGATCGAATATGGCATCGACTTCAAGCGTGTCATGCGCGGCCGTCTGGTCCTCGGCACCGCCGACGGCTGGCTAAAGGCGGACGGCGAGACCATATATCAGGCGGCCGATCTTCGCGTCGGTCTATCGAAAGACAAGACGGCCTGAAACCGCTTTTCCAGCGGCTGACGAAAACAACAAAGGTTTGATCAGATGAGACGGGTAGTTGTCACAGGTCTGGGTGTCGTGTCCTCGATCGGAAACGACGCGGCCGAAGTCACCGAATCCTTGCGGCAGGCAAAGTCGGGTATCTCCTTTTCGAGCGATTTCGCCGAACATGGGTTCAAGTGCCAGGTCTGGGGCAGTCCGAAGCTCGGTTCGGCGGAACTTGCCGAACTGGTCGACCGCCGCGCCATGCGTTTCCTGTCGCAGGGCGGCGCCTGGAACCATGTGGCCATGAAACAGGCACTTGCCGATTCCGGCCTGGAAGAGAAAGACTACGCTCAGAACGAGCGTACCGGCATCATCATGGGCTCTGGCGGTCCGTCCACCCGCACCCTGATCGAGGCCGCCGAAATCACCGTCAAGAACAACAGCCCGAAGCGCATCGGCCCCTTCGCCGTGCCGAAGGCGATGTCCTCGACCGCATCGGCCACGCTCGCCACCTGGTTCAAGATCCACGGCGTCAATTATTCGATCTCGTCGGCTTGCTCGACGTCGGCGCATTGCATCGGCAACGCCGCCGAGATGATCCAGTGGGGCAAGCAGGACGTGATGTTCGCCGGCGGCCACGAGGATCTCGATTGGACGATGTCCAACCTCTTCGACGCCATGGGCGCCATGTCCTCCAAATATAACGACACGCCGGACAGCGCCTCGCGCGCCTATGACGTCAACCGCGATGGTTTCGTCATTGCCGGCGGCGCCGGCGTGCTGGTGCTCGAGGAGCTGGAGCGCGCCAAGGCCCGCGGTGCCAAGATCTATGCCGAAATCGTCGGCTACGGCGCAACTTCGGACGGATACGACATGGTCGCCCCCTCGGGCGAAGGCGCTATCCGCTGCATGCGCCAGGCGCTCGCAACCGTCAAAGGCGATGTCGACTACGTCAACACCCACGGCACCTCGACGCCGGTGGGCGACAGTAAGGAAATCGGCGCCATCCGCGAAGTATTCGGCTCGAAGATCCCGCATATCCAGTCGACCAAGTCGCTGACCGGCCATTCGCTTGGCGCTGCCGGCGTGCAGGAATCGATCTATTCCCTGCTGATGATGCAGCAAGGCTTCATCGGCGAAAGCGCCCATATCACCGAGCTCGATCCCGAATTCGAAGGCGTGCCGATCGTGCGCAAGCGTATCGACGACGCGAAGATCGACATCGCCCTCTCCAATTCCTTCGGCTTCGGCGGCACCAACGCCACGCTCGTCTTCCAGCGCTATAACGGATAATAATAGTATGACGGGAATCATGCAGGGTAAGCGCGGGCTCGTCATGGGCGTCGCCAACAACCACTCGATCGCCTGGGGAATTTCAAAAGCTCTCGCCGCACAGGGTGCGGAACTCGCCTTCACCTATCAGGGCGATGCGCTCGGCAAGCGCGTCAAGCCGCTTGCTGCCGAGGTGAACTCGGATTTCGTCCTGCCCTGCGACGTCGAGGACATCGCCTCGGTCGATGCCGTCGTCGATGCGATAAGCGAGCGCTGGGGCAAGCTCGATTTCATCGTCCATGCCATCGGCTTTTCCGACAAGAACGAGCTGAAGGGTCTCTACGCCGATACGACGCGTGAGAATTTCAGCCGCACTATGGTCATTTCCTGTTTCTCCTTCACCGAGATCGCCAAGCGCTGCGCTCCGTTGATGGAAGATGGTGGTGCGATGCTGACGCTGACCTATAATGGCTCGACGCGCGTCATCCCGAATTACAACGTCATGGGCGTTGCCAAGGCAGCACTGGAGGCTTCGGTGCGCTATCTCGCTGCCGACTACGGCCCACGCGGCATCCGCGTCAACGCCATTTCCGCCGGCCCCATCCGCACGCTTGCCGGCGCCGGCATCTCCGATGCGCGCGCGATCCTCTCCTGGAACCAGCGCAATGCGCCGCTGCGCAAGACCGTCACCATCGATCAGGTCGGCAGCTCGGCTCTCTACCTGCTCTCCGACCTTTCCTCCGGCGTCACCGGCGAAATCCACTTCGTCGACGCCGGCTTCAACGTCACCTCCATGCCGACGCTGGAAACGCTGCGCAAGGCGGACGTCGAATAACAGTCTTGTTCCGATAGCTCTGCTAGGCGGCCATGCGTATTATAATGCGCGTGGCCTTGTTGTTTTGTCCGGAAGAGTTATATTGCCAAAGGATTTGGGGCGATCCGTGGAGCGAAACAGTCAGAAGATTATTGCCAGGCTGAAGCGCGAAGGCTTCGAAGTCGTTTCGATCAAAGGCTCGCACCACAAGCTTCGAAGAGGTAGTCAGACCATCATCGTTCCGCACCCGAAGAAGGATCTGCCGACCGGCACGGCTCTTGCTATTGCAAAACAGGCCGGATGGAATGCGAGTGACAAATCATGAAATATTTCATTGCCCTCGTGCATAAGGATAGCGACAGCGCTTTCGGGATCAGCTTTCCAGATCTGCCTTCGATATTCTCTGCTGCCGATGAGGAAGAGGACCTGACTGCAAACGCCATCGAAGCGTTGCGCCTCTGGGCGGAGGACGAAGCCCTGCCGATGCCCTCCTCATACGACGAGATCAGTTCCAGACAGGATATCCGCGAGCAACTGGCCGCTGGTGCTTTTCTGACGCGTATTCCCTTTATCGAGGATACGACGCGCACCGTCCGAGCCAATGTCACCTTCGACAAAGGCATGTTGGATGCAATCGACAAGGCCGCGAAAGAGCGCGGGCTAACCCGCTCGGCTTTCCTTGCGAGTGCCGCCCGCAAGGAAATCGAAGCCGCGTAAAGCTTATTTCTTCGCCCAGAGAACCTTGAACCGGGCGTTGCGGCAGGTTTCGCCGCTTTCCCTGAAATTCGCCGCCAGAACCGGCTCGTAAGGCAGGCCGCGATTGGCGACGAGCATCAGGCGGCCGCCGCCACGAAGGGCGGATGCGGCAGTCTTGATCATTGCCTGGCCGAGCGCCGGCTCGGCCGCGTGCCCCTCATGGAAGGGCGGGTTCATGATGACGAGATCGTATTTGTCCTTGACCGGCTCTCCCGCCAGATCGTGCCAGAAGAAGCGCGCAGGCGCGTTCGGGCAGTTCTCCGCCAGATTACCCCTGGCAGCCGCGAGAGCCGCGTGATCGGCCTCGTAGAGGTCGAGGCGCGTCAGTCCACGCGACTTCCGCGCCATCTCGACGGAGAGATAGCCCCATCCGGCCCCGAAATCCGCAACGTCGCCGGTGAAGTCCTCAGGCAGGCGCGAGGCGAGCAGCTCCGATCCGGCGTCGATGCGGTCATGCGAGAACATGCCGGCGGTTGCATTGAAACGGCCGTCGACGCGGACCGGCGCCTTTGCCAGCTTGGAGATAATCTCGTCGGAGTCCGCCGGTCGACCAAACCAGAAGGCGACGCCATGATATTTCGGCATATGGTCGACGGCGAGATTGAAACCTTCCATCCGCTTGCGCAGTGGCTGGATGCCGTCTTCCTTGGCGCCGGCAACGACGATCAGGCCACCGAGCCGCGTTCGGGCGATAGCGGCAGCAAGATTGGCCTCGTTCTCACCCTTGTGTTTGGTGCAGAGCACCAGAGCCGCATCGTAGTCCTCGCCGTCGATCTCCGGCTTCGCTTCGATCCGCTGGGCCAGCAGCTGCCGGTAGAGCGGCCGGAAGCCTTGGACGGCGCTGAGCGAGGCGGCAAAGCCTTCCGGCAGCGCAAAGCCTGCCTCGGCGCCGAGGAAGAGCACGCGCTCGCCCTCGCCGGGCGCCGCGACTGTGCCGCTGGCAAAGGGATGGAACAGGGTCTTCAGCGTCTCGCTGCTCATGGTCTCGTCTCGTCTTCTCATACAAAAAAGGGCGCGGAAGCATTCCCGCGCCCGATATTAAATTTGGAAGGCGGCTTATTCGGCCGCTTCTTCCTTCTTCTTCTCGTTCGCAATTTCCTGGCCGGTGGCCTGGTCGACGACCTTCATCGACAGGCGAACCTTGCCGCGTTCGTCGAAGCCGAGCAGCTTGACCCAGACCTTGTCGCCTTCCTTGACGACGTCCTGCGTCTTGGCAACACGCTCGGAAGCAAGCTGCGAGATGTGGACGAGACCGTCACGGGCGCCGAAGAAGTTGACGAAGGCGCCGAAGTCGGCGGTCTTGACGACCGTGCCTTCGTAGACTTGGCCGATCTCAGGTTCGGCGACGATCGAGTGGATCCACTTGCGGGCCGCTTCGATCTCCTTGCCGGAGGAGGAGGCGATCTTGACGGTGCCGTCATCCTCGATGTTGATCTTCGCGCCGGTCTTTTCGACGATTTCGCGAATGACCTTGCCGCCGGAGCCGATGACTTCACGGATCTTGTCGACCGGGATGTTCATGACTTCGATGCGCGGAGCGAATTCGCCGAGTTGGCCGCGGCTTTCGGTGATGGCCTTGGACATTTCGCCGAGGATGTGGGCGCGACCGCCCTGGGCCTGGCCAAGAGCAACCTTCATGATCTCTTCGGTGATACCGGCGATCTTGATGTCCATCTGCAGCGAGGTGATGCCGTCGGCGGTACCGGCGACCTTGAAGTCCATGTCGCCGAGGTGGTCTTCGTCACCGAGAATGTCGGAGAGGACAGCGAAGCGATCGCCTTCCAGGATCAGACCCATGGCGATACCGGCAACCGGCTTTGCCAGCGGAACGCCGGCGTCCATCAGAGCGAGCGAGGTGCCGCAGACGGTCGCCATCGAGGACGAGCCATTCGACTCGGTGATCTCGGAGACGACACGCAGCGTGTAGGGGAATTGCTCGGGCGTCGGCAGCATCGGACGGATCGCGCGCCATGCGAGCTTGCCGTGGCCGATTTCGCGGCGACCCGGGGAGCCCATGCGGCCGGTCTCGCCAACCGAGTAGGGAGGGAAGTTGTAATGGAGCAGGAAGCGCTCCTTGTACATGCCCGTCAGGCTGTCGACATACTGCTCGTCTTCGCCGGTGCCAAGGGTGGCAACCACGATCGCCTGCGTTTCACCGCGGGTGAAGAGCGCCGAACCATGGGTGCGCGGCAGAAGGCCGACTTCCGAAACGATCGGACGAACGGTTTCGAGGTCGCGGCCGTCGATGCGGCTCTTGGTGTCGAGGATGTTCCAGCGGACAATCTTTGCCTGCAGATGCTTGAAGATCGCGCCGACTTCCTCGGGCGTGTACCGGGCTTCGCCTTCCTCGGGGAGGAAGTGTGCCTTCACCTTCGCCTTGACGGCGTCGACGGCGGCGTAGCGGTCAGCCTTCTGGGTGATCTTGTAGGCTTCGCGAAGTTCACCTTCGGCAAGGCCGAGCATCTCGGTTTCGAGAGCGGAGTAGTCTTCCGGCTGGAAGTCGCGCGGCTCCTTGGCGGCCACTTCGGCGAGCTTGATGATCGCGTCGAGAACCGGCTGGAAGCCCTTGTGCCCGAACATGACGGCGCCGAGCATGACGTCTTCGTTGAGTTCCTTGGCTTCGGATTCCACCATCAGCACGGCGTCGTAGGTGCCGGCGACGACGAGGTCGAGGCTCGATTCGTCCATCTCGTCGAGATGCGGGTTGAGAACGTATTCGCCGTTGATGTAGCCGACGCGCGCACCGCCGACCGGGCCCATGAAGGGAACGCCGGACAGCGTCAGCGCTGCCGAGGTGGCAACCATCGACAGCACGTCGGGATTGTTTTCAAGGTCGTGCTGGATGACGGTAACGACGACCTGCGTGTCGTTCTTGTAGCCTTCCGGGAAGAGCGGGCGGATCGGGCGGTCGATCAGGCGGGAAACGAGGGTCTCGTTCTCGCTCGGGCGGCCTTCACGCTTGAAATAGCCGCCGGGGATCTTGCCGGCAGCGTAGGTCTTTTCCTGGTAGTTGACGGTGAGCGGAAAGAAGTCCTGGCCGGGCTTCGGCGACTTGGCCGAGACGACGGTGGCGAGAACGACGGTTTCGCCGTAGGTGGCGAGAACCGCGCCGTCGGCCTGACGGGCGATCTTGCCGGTTTCGAGCTTCAGCGGGCGGCCGGCCCACTCGATTTCGACTGTGTGTGTATCAAACATGTCTTGTCCTTCAATGCGGGAGCACGCGCCATCGCCGATATCAAGGCGCAGCGCACAGTCGACCGCAATCAATGTGACGTATCACGGGCAAGACAACGGGAGGCTTTTCATCCTCGGTTTCCTCAGGGGATCCTCAGAAACCGGGCCAAAGCTCATTGACAAGCCTTGGCCGAAAGCATCCGGCAATCCTGCCCCATGACAGGTCAACGGTTGGTTTGGCAGATCCGGCCCATCCGGGTCTGCCGGTCGTTCCATCGCTAAAAGATAGGGCGCGGCTGGAACATTTCATCGGGACCCTTGTCCCGAAACAGATCCGGCGGGCGCTCGGAAAGCGCCCGCCGGACAATCTTAGCGGCGGATACCCAGGCTGGTGATCAGCTTGGAATAGCGGCCTTCATCCTTCTTCTTGAGATAATCAAGAAGCGAGCGGCGGCTCGAAACCATCGTCAGCAGGCCACGGCGGGAATGGTTATCCTTCTTGTGGTCCTTGAAGTGTTCGGTCAGGTTGTTGATGCGTTCGGTCAAGATCGCGACCTGGACTTCCGGAGAACCGGTATCGCCTTCAACGGTCGCATATTCCTTGATCAGCGCAGACTTGCGCTCAGCAGTGATCGACATCGGGTGATCCTTTCTAAGAGGAGGAGATTAAGTCGCCAAAAGCCGGGATGTCGTCCAGCTTTGGCCGTGAATGCAAACGGGCGTACCCGATGCTGGCGCTGCCTATAAACCAAATATGGATCGATGGAAAGAGGGGTCGTCCTTGGCGGCTTCAACGGCCCGCCATGGCGCCCCGGATCATCCCGTCATAGGCTGCAGGATCCTGCAGCATGGCGAAATGGCTCACATCTTTCAGGATGACGAGTTTGGCGCCTGGAATCTGCTTTGCCATCATTTCCGTATGGTCGAGCTTTACGGCTTCATCATGATCGCCGATGGCAAGCGTGACCGGCACCGAGATCTTGGCAAGATCGGCGGCCGTCCAGGCCGGCTGGGTTGCCCACATTTCGGAGATCTGCTTGACGAAGGCGTCGTATTCGTTCGGTGTCGGCGAAAGCTTCCGGTACTGCTCGCCGGCGACGTTGATGTAGTCGTTGAAGGTCTTATTGTCCATGACGTCAGCCTTGACGCCGTCTGTCGTGACGTTGGCTGCCTGGGCAATGACGCGGGTCAATTTTTCCGGGTGTTTCATCGCCATGTCGATGCCGATGATGCCGCCGTCCGACCATCCGACAAGCGTCACCTTGTCGATCTTCAGATAGTCGAGAAGTGCCACATAATCCGATGTCATCAGGTCATAGCCGAAGGGCTGCTGGCTGCGCGTCGAACGTCCATGGCCGCGGCTGTCGGCAACGATGACCAGGTGGTCCTTGGCAAAATCGGCGACCTGATGACCCCAGACCTCGGCATTTCCAAGTCCGCCGTGAATGAACAGGATGGGGTCGCCTTCGCCGTATTCGGCGTAATACATCCTGATGTCGTTCACTTCGGCCATGCCGCTCGTCTTTGCCGCCGGCATCGAAGGAAAGGCCGGGAGCTCGGCCCAGCGCTCGGCGGATCGAGCGCCGGCGACGGCGAGAAACATCGAAAAGAACGTCAGGATTCCGATAGCAGTTCCGCGCATGATCATTCCCTCTGTCTGGCCCCCATGGCCCCTCGGGCCGCTATGGCCCGACAGGGAAGATATCGCATCGCTACCGGCTGACAATCGCTGTCGTTGTCAGAAAGCAAGATAGGCTCAGGCGAAAACCCGCTTCGGGCGAAACTCGCCCTGACCGATCTCACCGATCGCGATCAGCTTGCCGCGGGCCGTCGCATAGGCTTCGCTTTCGGCAACCGGCGCATCGCGGCCACGCACCAGGATCGGGTTGCCCATCTTCAGCCGGTGCGCCTGGTCGTCGTTGATGACGAGATGGGGCAGGGATGACAGCGCTTCGCAGGTGTCGATCAGCAGCGCGTCGAGGGCCGCCAGGCGCTCGTCCATATCCTCGACCGCTTCCAGTGCCACGAGATCCGCGAGCGGCACCATGGCCTCTTCCGCGAAAGGCGCGACGAAGGTGCGCCGCAGCCCGGACACATGGCCGTAGCAGCCGAGCTCGCGGCCGAAATCGCGCGCCAGCGCCCTGACATAAGTACCCTTTCCGCATTCCACTTCGAAATGCGCGCTGTCGGCGTCCGGGCAGGCGAGCAAGGTCAGCCGGAAGATATCGACCTCACGCGAGGGGATTTCGACGGTTTCGCCTTCGCGCGCCAGATCATAGGCGCGTTCACCGGATATCTTGATGGCGGAAAACTGCGGCGGCACCTGGCTGATGGTACCGATATATCCAGGCAGGATATCGCGGATCTGCTGTTCGCTCGGGCGTTTGTCCGAACTCTTGGTCACGTCGCCTTCGAGGTCGTCGGTCGCACGCTCCTCGCCCCAACTCACCGTGAATTCATAGATCTTGCGGCCGTCCATTACGTAGGGAACGGTCTTCGTCGCGTCGCCGAGCGCGATCGGCAGCATGCCGGAGGCGAGCGGATCGAGCGTGCCGGCATGACCGGCCTTCTCAGCCTTGTAGAGCCACTTGATCTTGGAAACGGCTTCCGTCGAGCCGAAATCCACCGGTTTGTCGAGGATCAGCCAGCCGGAAATCGGCCGGCCCTTGGATTTGCGTGGTTTGGACATGCGTCTCTTCTGTTTATTGTTCGTCATTGTCGCCGTCGAGGTCGCGGCTCACCTCGGGCGAACGCAGCAGCTCGTCGATCTTCTTGTAGTTGTCGAAGCTGGTATCGTCGCGGAAGCGCACCTCCGGCATGTATTTCATCTGCCGGAGCTGCGGCCCGAGCCGGCCGCGGATGAACCTCGCATGGCGGTTCAACGCCTCGATGACGATACTGTGGTCGGAAACGCCGAGCGGCGTCACATAGGCGGTGGCGATCTTGAGGTCCGGCGACATGCGCACTTCCGAGATCGAGATCACGGTCGCCTCGATGACGTCGTCACGCACTTCGCCGCGCTGCAGCACCTGGGTGATAGCGGCGCGAACCTGTTCGCCAATGCGCAGCATGCGCTGCGAAGGCGCGGAAGAAGTTGGTCTGGTCATTGTTATCTCTATTTGCCGATGCGGCTGGGAATCGAACCCGTCAAAGGAGAGCGTCCATGACTCTTTTGGTCGAAAAGGTCAAGTCGGCAGATGCCCGAAAGCCATCCGCCGGCTGGCGGATGGCTTTCGGAAAAGTTCAGGCGCAGCAGTTTAGAGCGTGCGCGTGATATGTTCGACGCGGAAGCACTCGATGACGTCGCCGGCGCGCATGTCCTCGTAGTTTTCGAAGGCCATGCCGCATTCCTGACCCATCGGCACTTCGGACACTTCGTCCTTGAAGCGCTTGAGCGTCTTGAGCTTGCCTTCGTGAACGACGACGTCGTTGCGGATGAGGCGGACGCCTGCACCACGTTCGACCTTGCCTTCGACGACACGGCAACCTGCGACCTTGCCGACCTTGGTGATGTTGAACACCTCGAGGATCTCGGCATTGCCGATGAAGGTTTCGCGCCGCTCCGGAGACAAGAGGCCTGACATCGCTGCCTTCACGTCATCCACGAGGTCGTAGATGATGTTGTAGTAGCGGATCTCGATGCCTTCGCGCTCGGCGAACTGGCGTGCTTGCGTATTCGCACGAACGTTGAAGCCGATGATGGCCGCGTTCGAGGCTTCGGCGAGCGAGATATCCGACTCGGTGATGCCGCCGGCGCCCGAATGGACGATGCGGGCACGAACTTCGTCGGTGCCGAGCTTCTCCAGCGCGCCGGCAATTGCTTCGATCGAGCCCTGCACGTCGCCCTTGATGACCAGCGGGAACTCCTTGATGCCGACGCTCTGGCGCTGCATCATCATCTGTTCCAGCGAACCGCGCTGTCCCGACTGACGGGCAGCCGCCTTGTCGCGGGCCAGACGCTGGCGATATTCCGAGATTTCGCGGGCGCGGCTTTCGCTTTCGACGACGGCGAACTTGTCGCCCGCCTGCGGCGTGCCGGACAGACCGAGAACCTCGACCGGCGTTGCCGGACCAGCTTCCTTCACATGGTCGCCCTTGTCGGTGACGAGAGCGCGCACGCGGCCCCAGACGTCGCCGGCGACGATGATCTGACCCGGACGCAGCGTACCCTTCTGGACGAGCACGGTCGCGACCGAGCCACGGCCACGATCGAGCTGGGCTTCGATGACAGTGCCTTCCGCGGTCCGGTTCGCATTGGCCTTGAGATCGAGAATTTCCGCCTGCAGCAGGATCGCCTCGAGCAGCTTGTCGAGGTTCTTGCCGGTCTTGGCCGAAACTTCGACGTCAAGCACTTCGCCGCCCATGGATTCCACGAAGACTTCGTGCTGCAGCAGCTGGTTGCGGACCTTCTGCGGATCAGCCTCGTGCTTGTCGACCTTGTTGATCGCCACGATGATCGGAACACCGGCCGCCTTGGCGTGGTTGATCGATTCGATCGTCTGCGGCATCACGCTGTCGTCGGCTGCGACGACCAGGATCGCGATATCGGTCGCCTGCGCACCGCGGGCACGCATTGCCGTGAAGGCGGCGTGGCCGGGCGTATCGATGAAGGTGATCTTCTGACCGTTCTGCTCCACCTGATAGGCGCCGATATGCTGGGTGATGCCACCGGCTTCGCCGGAGACCACGTTGGCATGGCGGATGGCGTCGAGCAGCGAGGTCTTGCCGTGGTCGACATGGCCCATGATGGTAACGACGGGTGGGCGCGAAACCAGTTCGCCATCGTCGTCGGACACGTTGAAGATGCCGAGTTCGACGTCGGATTCCGACACGCGCCTGACCGTATGGCCGAATTCGCCGGCGATGAGTTCGGCAAGGTCGGCGTCGATGACGTCGCCCGGCTTCATCATCTGGCCTTCCTTCATCAGGTACTTGATGACGTCGACGGCGCGTTCGGACATGCGCTGCGACAGTTCCTGAATGGTGATGGTCTCGGGCAGAACCACCTCGCGGGAGATCTTCTCGCGGGTTTCCTGCATCTGACCGCGGCGGAACTTCTCCTGACGGCGACGCATTGCCGAGAGCGAACGACCGCGGGCATTGTCCTCGCCGTCGACGTTGGCAGTGGTGATCGTCAACTTGCCGCGGCGGCGCTCTTCATCCGTCTTCGGACGAGTCGTGACCGGCTTTGCGGGTTCCGGGCGAACAACGCGGCCACGGACCGGACCGCCGCGCGCTGCGCCACGATCGTCGTCTTCCTTTTCCTCGCGGCGGCCGCGAACGGCGCCGGGGACGGCAGCGCCGGGTGCCGGACGGGCAGCAGGTGCTCCAGCCGCATCGGGCCGGCGTGCGGCCGGTGCCGACGATGCGGGCTGCGGCGGCCGTGGCGCGTCGGAGCGTGCCTCGGCCGGAGCCTGTTCTGCGACTGCGGGTTCGGCAACAGCAGGTGCTTCAGCCTGCCGGATAGCTTCTTCAGCGGCCCTGCGGGCAGCTTCTTCTGCTTCGGCGGCCTTGCGGATCACCTCTTCGGCGGCACGGCGCTTTTCTTCCTCGGCGCGGCGGATCGCATCCTGGGCGTCACGCGCCTGGGAGTCGGCAAGCGCGCGGCGGCGGGCGTCCATCTCTTCCGGCGACAGATGGTTCAGCACCACCGGGCGCGGACGATCGTTCTGGCGCGGCGGCTGGTGAGACTGCTGCGGCGGACGTTGGTTCGTCTGGTTGTTGTTGCCCTGCTGGACCCGCGGAGCCGGCGTCGGCTGCTGCGGACGCGCCTGCACGGGTGCGGGCGCCGGTTCGGCTGCGCGGACGGGGGCCGTCGGAGCGACGGGCGTGATCGGCTTTTCATCTTCCGGGCGCATCGGGCGCCGCTTACGGGTCTCGACGACGACCGCCTTGGTGCGACCTCGACCCATATCCTGGCGAACGGTGCCCTGGCTCATCCCCGATGGTTTCAGGGTGAGTGTCTTTTTGCCCGCTACGCTGATTGTCTTGTCGTCGTTACTATCGGTCATTCGTTCCCGTTCCTTCGGACAGGGAGCGATGACTAGATCAGACCCTGTCGTTCAATACTGTCGATCAATGAGGATGGGACCGGCCGATGCCGGTGACCGCCTCATTGTTTTTGCCGGCCAGCGCCGCCCGCTGCCCGGGACTGACCGCCAATACGGTACTGTTCGAGCATCTTTGCGCGCTTCACTACACCTTCACCCGCCTGCCCTGCAAGCACTGCGGCATGGATAAAAGCATTCTGGCCCATCAGGCCTTCCATTTCGCTCTCCGAGAAGAGACGGAAGGAAGGTATCTCCTCCTCGGTCTCCATTCCGAGGTGCCAGGCCTTGCGGGCCTGGTCGATTTTCCGGACGCCGTCGTCCGCTGCGCCAGTCGCATGGAACACCGCAAGGGCTGCTCCGCTTCTGACCGCGGCATCCACTTTCGCGGACCCGCTGACGAACTGGCCGGCTTTCCGCGCCATGTTCATCATCTGCATCAATTGCGCCGCGAGCAGCCGATCGACGCTCGCGCCGAGATCGTCCGCCGCCTTCACATCCATTTTCAACGCGCGGGCGAAGAGCTTCTTCGCCACCGCCCTGTCGACCAGCGACCGGTCGATCTTCACCCAGCATCCGCGTCCCGGAAGCTCGCGCTTCAGGTCGGCGACAACTGTTCCATCGGGAGCGGCGACGAAGCGGATCAGCTCTTCCGGCGATCCGCTTTCGCGCGTCACGATGCACATACGTCCGTTCACGTCATAACCTGCAAGATCGTCGTCCTCGAGAGGAGCGTCCGGTTCATGCGCGGTCATCATGCTTCTTGTTCGGCTTCGGTGACCTCTTCTTCGGTCCCCTTCGCCAGGTCCTCTTGGGTGATCCAGCCAGCCGAAAGGCGGGCCTGGACGATCATCTGTTCGGCCTCGACGCGCGAGACGTCGAACTTCGAGAACAGACCCTCGAACTTCTTCGTTTCGCCGTTCTTGCGCTCCGTCCAACCGACGAGATCGTCGGCAGCGCAGCCGGCAAAGTCCTCGATCGTCTTGATGCCGTCTTCGCCGAGCGCCACCATCATCTGGGCGGTCATGCCGTTGATTTCACGCAGTTCGTCCTCAACACCGAGGGCCTTGCGCTTCTCGTCCATCTCGGCTTCGAGACGCTCGAGGAATTCGCGGGCGCGCTGCTGGATTTCCTGCGCCGTCTCTTCGTCGAAACCGTCGATCGAAGAAATTTCGTCGAGATCGACATAAGCCAGTTCTTCAACCGCGGCAAAACCTTCCGAAGCCAGAACCTGGCCGACCATCTCGTCGACATCGAGCGAATCCATGAACAGGTTGGTGCGCTCGTTGAATTCCTTCTGGCGGCGTTCCGATTCCTCGGCCTCCGTCATGATGTCGATATCCCAGCCGGTCAGCTGCGAGGCGAGGCGGACGTTCTGGCCGCGGCGGCCAATCGCAAGCGACAGCTGCTCGTCGGGAACGACGACTTCGATACGCTCGGCATCCTCGTCGAGAACGACCTTGGCGACCTCAGCCGGCTGCAGGGCGTTGACGACGAAGGTCGCCGGGTCTTGGCTCCACGGGATGATGTCGATCTTTTCGCCCTGGAGCTCGCCGACGACAGCCTGAACGCGTGAGCCGCGCATACCGACGCAGGCGCCGACCGGATCGATCGAGCTGTCGTTCGAGATCACCGCGATCTTGGCGCGCGAACCCGGGTCGCGGGCGACCGACTTCACCTGGATGATGCCGTCGTAGATCTCCGGCACTTCCATGGTGAAGAGCTTCACCATGAACTGCGGATGCGTGCGCGACAGGAAGATCTGCGGGCCGCGCTGCTCGCGGCGGACATCATAGACGTAGGCACGGACGCGATCGCCATAGCGGACGTTTTCGCGCGGGATCATTTCGTCGCGGCGGATGATGCCTTCGCCACGGCCGAGATCGACGATGACGTTGCCGTATTCGACGCGCTTGACGGTGCCGTTGACGATTTCGCCGGTGCGATCCTTGAATTCGTCGAACTGGCGGTCGCGCTCGGCTTCACGCACTTTCTGGACGATCACCTGCTTGGCCGACTGTGCGGCGATGCGGCCGAAATCCATCGGCGGCAGCGGATCGGCGATGAAATCGCCGAGTGCGGCGTCCGGGTTGCGGTCGCGGGCCAGCTCCAGCGGGATCTGCGTCGAATAATCCTCGGCCTTCTCGACGACTTCGAGCAGGCGCTGCAGGCGGATTTCGCCGGTCTTCGGATTGATGTCGGCACGGATGTTGGACTCGGTGCCGTAACGGGAGCGTGCCGCCTTCTGGATGGCATCGGCCATTGCGGCCAGCACGATCTCGCGGTCGATGACTTTTTCGCGCGCCACTGCATCTGCGATCTGCAGAAGTTCGAGCCGGTTCGCACTGACTGCCATTGTCTTGTTTCTCCGTCTTTACTCGCCGGGTTCCCGTCCCTGGAGCGGTCTGTTGATCGGTTATTCTTCGTCGTCCGCTTCGTTCTGGTTGGCGGCCTGGGCTTTCGCCAGCTTGTCGGCGCGCAACGCGTCGCGGATCAGGTCGTCGGTCAGAATGAGCTTCGCATCGCTAAGCGCCGTGAAGGGAATGGTGACCTTCTGCTCTTCCCCATAGGCGATCTGGTCACGCTCAAGCGTGAAACCATCTGTGCCTGCTTCGACGATCTTGCCGCGGAAGCGCTTGCGATTGTCGATCAAGATCGACGTCTCGCATTTCACAAGGTGGCCCTGCCAGCGGACGAAATCGGATTTCCGCACCATCGGACGGTCGATGCCGGGCGAAGACACTTCCAGATGATACTCTTTATCGACCGGATCTTCCACATCGAGGACGGGAGAAATCGCCATCGAGACTTCTTCGCAATCCTGAACCGTCATCGTGCCGTCGTTGCGTTCGGCCATGACCTGCATCGTCGCGCCGTTCTGGTTCATCATGCGGACGCGGATAAGCCGGAAGCCCAGGTCGACGAGAACGGGTTCGATGATATCGGCAAGACGCTGGTCGAGTCCGGTTTCGGTAATCAGCCGCGGCTCACGTTCATTGTCTGCGTTTGTCAGATCCGACAAGCGGTGCGCTCCTCGCAATTTCATGCTTTTTCGGCGATCGCGCTAATAAAAAAGAGCGGGTCCTTGCGGCCCACTCTTCATCAAGCGATCAAGAATTTGAGAGGCATATAGTCGGGTTTTTCCGAAATTGCAAGGTCTGCGACCGATTCGGCCAATTCGCTTCCGGCGAGGTGAACAGCCTATGGCCAGCGCCGGTCTTGCGCATATATTGCCGTTGGCGCGCAATAACAAAAGCGGGAGAAATCGTGGCCTACACTTCGTCGACATTGGCGCCTTTGCGGCACGATACCTACCGCACCATCTGGTTCGCGAGCCTTTCTTCGAATTTCGGCGGCCTGATCCAGGCGGTGGGTGCTGCCTGGATGATGACGACGATCACCGCCTCGGAGGACATGGTGGCGCTGGTGCAGACCTCGACGGCGCTGCCGATCATGCTGTTTTCGCTGATATCGGGTGCGCTGGCCGACAATTATGACCGCCGCCGGGTCATGCTGACGGCGCAGTGCATGATGCTCACCGTCTCGGCACTGCTGACGGCCTCGGCCCTTCTCGGCTGGATCACACCCTGGCTGCTGCTCTTCTTCACCTTCCTGATCGGCTGCGGCACCGCGCTCAACAATCCCTCCTGGCAGGCCTCGGTCGGCGACATGGTGCCACGTGCCGATCTGCCGGCAGCGGTCACGCTGAACAGCATGGGTTTCAACATCACCCGCAGCGTCGGCCCGGCGATCGGCGGCGTCATCGTCGCCGCTGCCGGCGCGGCCGCGGCCTTCGCGGTGAATACGCTGAGTTATGTCGCCCTGATCTATGCCCTGCTGCGCTGGCGGCCAGCCGCCCCCGTCTCGACCCTGCCGCGGGAGGCGCTCGGCAGCGCCATCTTTGCCGGATTGCGCTATGTCTCGATGTCGCCCAATCTCGAAAAGGTCCTCGTCAGGGGGCTGCTCTTCGGCATCGGCGCCAGTTCGATCCTGGCGCTGCTGCCGGTCGTCGCCCTCGATCTCGTTGCCGGCGGCCCGCTGACCTATGGTTTCATGCTCGGCGCCTTCGGCATCGGCGCGATTGGCGGTGCGGTGCTGAATGCGAGGCTTCGCCAGGTGCTTTCCAGCGAGATGATCATCCGCCTCTCCTTTGCCGGCTTCGCATTGAGCGCGGTCATCGCAGCCGTGAGCCCGAGCGCCGTCTTGACCTCCGCCGGGCTGCTCGTTTCCGGCGCCTGCTGGGTCTCTGCACTATCGCTGTTCAACACCATCGTCCAGCTTTCGACGCCGCGCTGGGTGGTAGGCCGGGCGCTATCGCTTTATCAGACCGTCACCTTCGGCGGCATCGCCGGCGGCAGCTGGCTGTGGGGCGTCGCGGCCGATCGCTACGGCGTTGCCGATGCGCTGCTGATGTCATCCGTCGTCATGCTGCTCGGCATCGCCATCGGCCTGCGGTTTTCCATGCCGGCCTTCGCCTCGCTCAACCTCGATCCGCTGAATCGCTTCATCGAACCCGCCCTCAGTCTCGACATCACGCCGCGCAGCGGCCCGATCGTCATCCAAGTCGATTACGAGATTGCCGACGACGACCTTGCGGAATTCATGGCGCTGATGGGCGAGCGCCGCCGCATTCGCATCCGCGACGGCGCCCGCAATTGGGCGCTGATGCGCGATCTTGAAAATCCCGGGCTGTGGACGGAGACCTATCATACGCCGACCTGGGTCGAATATATAAGACACAACCAGCGGCGCACGCAGGCCGATGCCGAAAATATCGACAGGCTGCGCGCGCTCCATCGAGGCGAAGGCCCGCCTCATGTTCACCGCATGATCGAGCGCCAGGCCATTGCGCCAGGCGACGATGTCTTCCACAAAGTGCCGATCGATCTGCATCATTGAGAACAGTCAATGCATAATTTCAGGCTCGCCCGGCTATCCGATCTTGCCGCCATCGTCCGGCTTCTTGGCGATGACGATCTCGGCGGCGCCAGAGAAATCGTCTCCGATCCCGTCGATGCACGTTATCTCTCGGCCTTCGCCGCGATCGAGGCAGATGCCAACCAGCTATTGGCTGTCGCGACCGACGCGGCCGACCAGGTCGTCGGCTGTCTGCAACTGAGCTTTCTTCCCGGCCTCTCGAGGACGGGCATGTGGCGCGGCCAGATCGAAAGCGTGCGTGTGGCAAGGGATCTTCGCGGCTCGGGCCTCGGCGCGCAATTCATCGAATGGGCGATTGCTCAGTGCGCCGAGCGCGGCTGCGGCTTGGTGCAGCTGACATCGGACAAGGCGCGAGGGGATGCGATCCGCTTCTATGAGAGGCTCGGTTTCGTTGCCAGCCATGAAGGGCTGAAACGCACTCTCTAAAGCCGATTACTTCAGCTTGCCCTTCATCGCAGCCTCGGGAAAACATGTCGGCTTCATGCCGTTCTTTGCCTGCCACTGGCCGATCGAACGCCGGGTTTTGTAGCCCGGCAGGCCGTCGGAACCGCCGACATCATAGCCCTGCCGTTCCAGCGCCTTCTGCATGGCGGCGACATCCGAGCGCAGCATCTTGCCGACATCGCCCCATCTGCCCTGGAAGGCGCCGCCATTATTGGCGATCCGGTCGGCAAGATTGCCGATATAGAGCGCGTAGAGGTCGGAATTATTATATTCCTTGATGATGTAGAAATTCGGGGTGACGATGAATTCCGGCCCGTCGCGGCCAGCCGGAACCAGGATCATGCCCTCAGCCTTCATCTCGCCGGAGGGAAAGCCCTTGCCGGAGATGCGGTCGATGCCGAGCGAGGCCCAGTGCGACAGCGGCTTTGCCAGATCGGGTCCCTCCTGCGCGCAGGAGACGGCCTCCGGTATCGACACCTCGAAGCCCCAGTCGCGGTTGCGCTGCCAGCCTTTCTTGACCAGGTAATTGGCGATCGAGGCGAGCGTATCGGGCACCGAGGTCCAGATATTGCGGTGACCGTCGCCATCGAAATCCACGGCATATTTCAGATAGCTGGTCGGCATGAACTGCGGTTGGCCGAGAGCGCCCGCCCACGAACCCTTGAAGTTGGCAGGTGTGACGTCGCCGCCGTCGAGAATATGGAGTGCGGCCACCAGCTCGGTGCGGAACATCTCCTTGCGCGTCGACATGAAGGCCTTGGTCGCGAGCACCTCGATCGCCGAATTCGGGATCTTCGCCGCACCGAAGCCCGTCTCCCGGCCCCAGATGGCCAGCACGATCGAGCCTGGCACACCATAGGTCTTTTCGATCCGCTTCAGCGTCGAGCCATATTGGGCGGCAAAGCCGCGTCCCGTTGCGGCAAGTTTCTTCAGCTGGTCCTCGTTGAAATAGGGAGCGGGCGAGGAAAATTCGGCCTGCGTCTGCTTCTGCTCCTTCGGCGGCGGGAAACCGGGCGGGGCGAGATCGGGCAAGTTCCAGTTCAGCGTGATGCCGGAGAAAGCGGCTTGAAAGACCTTCTCCGAAATGCCGTTTGCCTTCGCTTCCGGCCAGAGGTCGCTCTGCACCCAGATCTCGAACTGCGCTTCGACATCGGCTTTCGATGGGGCTGCGTATGAGGGCAGGGGGAGGAGAGCGGCGGTTATAGCGAGTGCGAATATCCGGAGCCGCCGTGGACCATCTTTCGGCATATATAATCCCCTCATATCACCGTCCGCGCCCGAAGGGCCGCCGCAAGCGTGCCCTCGTCGAGATAGTCGAGCTCGCCGCCAACCGGCACGCCATGCGCCAGCCGCGTGATCTTCACGTCGAGCCCCTGCAACTGGTCGGTGATGTAATGCGCCGTCGTCTGTCCCTCGACCGTGGCATTGACCGCGATGATCAGTTCCCGGATGCCACCTTCGCCGATCCGGTCGATCAGGCCGCGAATGTTGAGATCGTCAGGACCGACCCCGTCGAGCGGCGACAGCGTGCCGCCGAGCACGTGATAGGCGGCGTTCATCGCGCCTGCCCGCTCCAGCGCCCAGAGATCCGATACGTCCTCGACGACGATGATGACGGATTGATCGCGTTGCGTGTCGGTGCAGACGATGCAGGGATCGACCGTATCGACATTGCCGCAGCGCGAGCAGATCTTCACCTTGTCATAGGCCTCGCCCATTGCATTCGACAGCGGGCCAAGCAGCTGGTCCTTCTTCTTGATCAGATGCAGTGCCGCCCGGCGCGCCGATCGCGGCCCGAGGCCCGGCACCTTCGCCAGAAGCTGGATGAGTTTTTCGATTTCGGGTCCGGTGACTCGTTTTGCCATGCGCCGTTCTTAACTGATATGGAACGAAAACGGAATCGCGGAAGGATCGGTCATCCCATGAAAATCCTGGCCTTGTGCACCGGCAATTCGGAAAGACTGCCGGGCAAGAGCTACAAGACCGGCATCTTCAAGCACGCCGTCAACGGCGCTGTGATGATCGACGCCGAAGGTCTTGTCGGCGATGCGATCTGCAACCGTAAACACCATGGAGGCGTCGATCAGGCGGTCTATGTCGAGGGATCGCTGACGCTCGACTGGTGGGCGCAGGAGCTGGGCCGACCCTACGAGGCCGGTACTTTCGGCGAGAACATGGTGATATCAGATCTGGACAATCGCGACGTCGCCGTCGGCGACCGCTTCGCCGCTGGCGATCTCATCCTCGAGGTCACAGCATGCCGTATGCCCTGCGCCACCTTCGCCGCCAGGATGGCCGATCCGAAATTCGTCAAGCGTTACACCGCCGCCGCCCGTCCCGGCATCTATTGCCGCGTCATCCGGGGCGGCGTGGTCGAGCCCGGGATGCCGATGGAATACACGCCTTTTTCGGGCGACAAGATTGCGATGCCCGAGCTAATGGAGACCTTCGGCCGAAGGCTTCAAGGCGCAGATCGGGCGCGATATCTCGCGGCCCCAATTCACTACAAGCTTCGGACCATGCTGGAATCCCAAGCCGACGAAGCATACTAGAGCGGTTCAGCTTTTCATGGAAACGCAGAACCGCTCTAACCTTTTGTTTTCACGCAATTCCGGACGGAAAACCGCTTCGCACTCTTCCTGGAATTGCTCTAGATCACACATTACACCTTGATATGTGGGCCGCCTCAGAACGGCAGTTTGAAGCCGGGCGGGATCGGCAGGCCGGCCGTCAGCGCCTTGGTCTTCTCGGCGGCCAGCGCCTCGGCCTTGTCCTTGGCGTCCTTGTGAGCGGCGACGATCAGATCCTCGAGGATCTCGACATCGTCTTCCTTGAACAGCGACGGATCGATCTTCAGGCTCTTCAGCTCGCCCTTGCCCGATATGACGACGGCGACGAGCCCGCCGCCCGCCTTGCCTTCGGCCGTGAGCTCGGCGATCTCCGCTTGCATCTGCTCCATCTTGGCCTGCATTTCCTTGACTTTGCCCATCATGCCCATGATGTCGCGCATCGTCTCGCTCCTTGTTGAAACTTTAGAATTCTATGTCGTCGCCCGGCAGGATGTCACCTTCCTCGGATTCGGCGGCGGCCGGTGGCGTCGCCTCGCCCTCCTCCTCCGCTTCGGGCGCCCGCACGCGCACGTCGATGATCTTAGCACCGGGGAAATGCGCAAGGATTGCCGCCACGTCAGGATCCTGGCGCGCGTCGATCACATGCTGTTCCCGGGTCCTGGCCTCCGCTTCCACCTGCGTCGGCTGGCCCTCGTCGCGACTGAGGCTGACGATCCAATGGATGCCGGTCCATTCCTTCAGCTTGACGGCAAGCTCGTTGAGCAGCGTCGTCGGTGCACCGGGAGCCAGGCTGACGTCGAGCCGGCCGGCTTCGATCCGGACGGGGCGCAGGAAGGTGCGCACCATCGCCTTCAGCTTCGGATCGCGTTTCTCGGTGGCGAGGTTGACGATATCATTGACCGAATTGACCGGGACGAGCGGCTTCAGGGCTTCCGCCGGTTTTGGTTCGATCCGCCCGACAGCCATCGTCTCTGGCTGGCTGCTCGGCACGGCACGCAACATCGCCACCGGCGCCGAAGGCGGCGGCTGGCTCGGTGCGGTTTCCGCGGCGCGCGCCGCGACACTGTTCTGATAGGAAACCCGTGTCCCGTTGCCGCCGCCATTGCCGGACGGCGGAACCGCGGGCCGGGGGCCGGCATTGTCGCCCGAAAATTCGGCAAGCCGCCGCGCCGCATCCTCGGGCGCCGGCAGATGCGCGGCATGCGCAAGCCGGATCAGCACCATCTCGGCTGCCCCTGCCGTCCGCGACGAGCCTTCTGTCTCCGGAATGCCTTTGAGCAGCATCTGCCAGATCCGCGACAGCGTCGTCACTGCAACGCCCTTGGCAAATTCCGCCGCCTTGGTGCGTTCGACCTCGCTGAGCGAAGGATCGTTTGCCGCATCCGGCACATATTTCAGGCGCGTCACCAGATGGGTGAAATCGGCAAGGTCGGTCAGCACCACCACAGGATTGGCGCCGGCTTCGTACTGGTTCTGGAACTCGCCGAGGGCTGAGGCCACATCGCCTTTGACGATATGCTGGAAGAGATCGACGATCCGGGCGCGGTCGGCAAGGCCGAGCATGCCGCGCACGGCTTCCGCCTGCACGACGCCTGCGCCATGAGCGATCGCCTGGTCGAGCAGCGACAGGCCGTCACGCGCCGAGCCTTCGGCCGCACGCGCGATCATCGCCAGCGCGTCCGCTTCCGCCTCGATGCCCTCCTTGGCCGCGATCGTCGTAAACAGCCCGACGAGATCCGACGCACTGATGCGGCGCAGGTCGAAGCGCTGGCAGCGCGACAGCACGGTGATCGGCACCTTGCGGATTTCGGTGGTAGCGAAGATGAACTTCACATGCTCCGGCGGCTCTTCCAGCGTCTTCAACAGGCCGTTGAAGGCCTGCGTCGACAGCATGTGCACTTCGTCGATGATATAGACCTTGTAGCGCGCCGCAACCGGCCGGTAGCGCACCTGCTCGATGATCTCGCGGATATCGTCGATCCCGGTATGCGAAGCGGCATCCATCTCGATCACGTCGACATGCCGGCCTTCCATGATCGCCTGGCAGTGTTCGCCCGGCGTGCGAAGGTCGATCGTCGGCTTGTCGATCTCCGATGTCTTGTAGTTCAGCGCCCGCGCCAGGATGCGCGCCGTCGTCGTCTTGCCCACACCGCGCACACCCGTCAGCATGTAGGCTTGCGCGATGCGGCCGGTTTCGAAGGCGTTGGTGAGGGTCCGGACCATCGGCTCCTGGCCGACCATCAGGTCCGTGAAATCCTTGGGGCGGTATTTGCGAGCCAGCACTCGGTATCCGGTGCCCGTCGAGGCGGCATCTTTTGATTGTCGCTCGGTGTCGCTCATCGCCCTGCTTGTCGCCCGGACTGTCGGGCACTTCGTGGAGAGAAGGTGGGAGGCTGGCACGATGACCCGTGCCGGGCTCGTTAGGGCTGCTTCCTTCCGGACCTGACCCGGTTGGCGAGTGGCTCGTCCACCACCAACCTCCCGAATGCACATATCGGCAATATCGTCATCAAAAGCAAGCCAACATGCAAAAAAACTGCTAGTCATTGGAAAAGACAGGAGGAATGCCCTTTGAACGGTTTCGTGCTCGACCCCAGGCTGGAAAATGACAGCGTCAGCATCATGGTCACCGGCCTCTGCGATCTGAGATTGTCGAAGGACGCCCGCTGGCCTTGGCTCATTCTTGTGCCGCGCCGGGCTGATATAACCGAAATCTTCGAACTGACGCCGCTCGACCAGGTGCTGCTTGCCTTCGAGACGGAGCTGGTCGCCAAGGCGCTGAAGAAGATCACCGGCGCGACAAAAATCAATGTCGGGGCTCTTGGCAACATCGTCCGCCAGCTTCATGTTCATGTCATTGCCCGCTTCGAAGGCGATGCCAACTGGCCGGGTCCCGTCTGGGGCTTCGGGCGCGCGCAGCCCTACGAAGACGGAAAGAGAGACGAATTTACAGCGAAGCTGCGGGAAGCCCTTTCATCATGAGTCATTCGCTTTTCGATTCGGATGTGCCGCATCCGGAACCCAGCAATCTCACGGCCTTTGCCGCCAACGACCTCAACCGCGATTCCGAGCATCGCGACGAACAATCCGTCGAAAAGGCGCTGGCCAAGGAAGGCACCCATATCTTCGCCTTCGCGGGAGGTAAGCTGGTGCTGAAGCATGACGGCCAGGTGCTCGATCCGCTCTTTGCCCGCTACGAGCTGCAGGAATTGCAGCCGGATTGGGACGAGACGGTGCTGCTCGGCTACCGCAAGACCGGCGAGCCGCGCCTTGCCGTTCCCGTCAGCATCGACGTCGACGACCTCACCAGCCACTACAAGCCTGCCGACGGCCGCACGCTGTTTCGCGAAATGCTGATCGACGAGGTTTTGCTCGGCGAATTCGCCCAGGCCGCAAGCCTCATCCGCTGGAATGGCGACAACCGCTTCTGCGGCCGCTGCGGCTCGGCGATGGAAATCCATATCGGCGGCTACAAACGTGTTTGCACCGCCTGCGAGCACATGATCTTTCCCCGCACCGACCCCGTCGTCATCATGCTGACGGTTGACGAGCAGCGCGACCTCTGCCTGCTCGGCCGCAGCCCGCATTTCGCGCCCGGCATGTATTCCTGTCTTGCCGGCTTCCTCGAACCCGGCGAGACGATCGAGAACGCCGTGCGCCGCGAAACGCTGGAGGAATCGGGCATCCGCACCGGCCGTATCCGATACCACGCCTCGCAGCCCTGGCCGATGCCGCATTCCCTGATGATCGGCTGTTACGCCGAGGCGAAATCCACCGAAATCAGCCGCGACGAGACCGAGCTGGAAGATTGCCGCTGGTTCACCCGCGAGGAAACGATCGAGATGCTGGAACGCCCGAGCGCGACAGGCAGGGCTTCGCCGCCGAAAGGGGCGATCGCCCACCGCCTGATGCGCGACTGGGTGGAGTGGAAGCGGTAGCGCCATGCCGATCGCCCGCTCGGAACGGCTGCTGACGCTGCTCCAGACGCTCCGGCGTTACCGGCGGCCGGTGACCGGCACGGTGCTGGCACAAGAGACCGGGGTCAGTCTGCGCACGCTCTATCGCGATATTGCCAGCCTGCAGGCCCAGGGCGCGATGATCGAAGGCGAAGCCGGCATCGGTTATGTGCTGAAGCCCGGCTTCATGCTGCCGCCGATGATGTTTTCCGAAGAAGAGCTGGAGGCATTGGTCCTCGGCTCGCGCTGGGTGGCTCGCGCCGCCGAGCCGCGCCTTGCCGGCGCCGGTGCCGACGCCTTGGCCAAGATTGCCGCCGTGCTGCCGGCCGATATGCGCGAGATGATCGATTCGGCAGCGCTTTTCGTCGGTCCCAAACGCAGGGACGAGGACAAGGCTGACGTTTCGGCCATCCGCAGGGCGATCCGCCTGGAGCGGATCCTCGAATTGCATTATGGCGACGAGCAGGGCCGTATCTCGCGCCGCCGCGTCTGGCCTTTCGGGCTCGGCTATTACGAGCATGTGCGCGTCCTCATGGCCTGGTGCGAACTGCGCCAGGATTTCCGCCATTTCCGCACCGACCGTATCATCGACATGGCTTTGCACGAGGTGCGTTATCCGCGCCGCCGCACGGTGCTCCTCAAGGAATGGCGCGAGACGCAGGACGTACCGATGGAGAACTGAACGCTGCTGCCATAAACTGTCAGCAGATGGAGTTATTATCAGTACAGTTCACCAGGAAGGAGTACTGATCATGGTAACGCCTCCAGCCATTCATTTCACCTACGACCGTTTTGCAGCCGAGTCTTTTGCCGATGTCATTTCGGCCGAGACTTTTGCCGATGTCCGCCAGTCGGCGCGCTCCGGCCTGCTGCAAGTGGTCATGAGCGTTTTCCGCTTTCGCAGGGGAGATCGCACCAGCCTCGACCTTGAAGCGACACCGGATTATCTGAAGCGCGACCTCGGCTTCATCGACGGACGCGACCCGCACTGCGAGGACCGTTTCCCGCTCTAAAGCATATCGCGCAAAAGCGCAGCGGTTTTGCGACAACGAGATGCGCGACCGCTTTAGGTCGCCCATCCTTATCAACATTCTACTCGACGAGAACGGGCGTTGCGATCGCAACGCCGTCGATCGTCTGCTGCCATGATTTGTCAGCAGACGATCTCTCGCGGCGCCATTCTTAAACAACGGGAGAACCGAAATGACCAGCCCCAATCTCATCATTCTTTACGTCAAGGACCCGGGTGAAAGCGCCAGCTTCTACCGGAATCTGCTGAACCGCGAACCGGCCGTGGAAGCGCCGAATTTCGTCGCTTTTCCGCTTGAGGGCGGTTTCACGCTCGGTCTCTGGCGGCGCAGCAAGGTCGAGCCGCAGCCCTCCGCCATCGGCAATCGCGGCGAAGTGGCGTTCATGGTCGAAGGAGAAAATGCCGTCGCCAGGCACTATGAGGACTGGCGCCAGCGCGGTCTGCCGATCGCCCAGGAACTGACCGAACTGGATTTCGGCCCGACCTTCGTCGTGCTCGATCCGGATGGGCACCGGCTCCGTGTCTGTGAGCCGGATAAATGAATTTCGGCACTCTGATTGCAGGAGTGTCTTGCAATGGTGTCGTGCCATGTAAGCCCCCCTCTGCCCTGCCGGGCATCTCCCCCACAGGTGGGGAGATCGGCTGGGCGCACCGGCTTCCCCAAACAATGAGCGTCCAGCACGGCAAAACGGTAGAGAAGCAGGAAGTTCAAAGCCACTTGTGATCTCCCCACCTGTGGGGGAGATGCCCGGCAGGGCAGAGGGGGGCGGCCGCGGCACGCCTTATCCCACCGGCTGCCTAAAGCAGCCCACGCATAGGATGGCCTCTATAGACGCCGAGGATGCGGACTTTCTCGGAAAAGAACCGCAATTCCTCCAACGCCCGGCGCACGTTCGGATCGTTCGGATGGCCTTCGATATCGGCGTAAAACTGCGTCGCCACGAATTTTCCGCCGAGCTGGTAGCTTTCCAGCTTCGTCATGTTGATGTTGTTGGTGGCAAAACCGCCGAGCGCTTTGTAGAGCGCGGCCGGAATGTTGCGGACGTTGAAGACGAAGGTGGTGACGACCTTTTCTTCCGCCGAATTCCGCTGCGCCCATTCCTCGTCGCGGGACAGGACGACGAAGCGGGTGACGTTGTTTTCCGTATCCTCGACATTTTCGGCGATGATCTCGAGCCCGTAGAGATCGGCGGCAAGACGTGGCGCCAAGGCGGCCATCGAGCGGTCGCCGGTTTCCTGCACGAGTTTCGCCGCCCCTGCCGTATCGCCGGCGATCACCGGCTTCCAGCCATTGGCGCGAACGATCTTGCGGCACTGGCCGAGCGCGTGGATATGGCTGTGCACCGTGCGGATCTCGTCCTTGGTAACACCGGGCAGCACCATCAGCTGGAAGCGGATCGGCATGAAATATTCGCCGATGATGTGCAGTCGCGACTCCGGCAGCAGATGGTGGATATCGGCGACGCGCCCGGCGATCGTGTTCTCGATCGGGATCATCCCAATATCGGCATCGCCGTTGTCGACCGCCGTGAACGCATCCTCGAAGGTCTGGCAGGGCAGCGGCTCCATGGTCGGAAACATGTCGCGGCTGGCCATGTCGGAATTGGCGCCGAATTCGCCCTGAAAGGCGATCCTGTTGGTCTTGATGTTCATGATGGTTCCGTCAGTTCGACTTTGCGGAGAGGATGCGCCGCGCTTTTTCGAGGTCGGCGGGAGTATCGACACCGAGCGGAACCGTGTCAACGATCTCGGCGTCGATGCGCATGCCGGCTTCCAGCGCCCGCAGCTGCTCCAGCGATTCGCGCCTTTCGAGCGTTGAGGGGCCGAGCGAGACGAACCGTTCGAGCGCCGCGCGCCGATAGGCATAAAGGCCGATATGATGGTAGAGCGGCCCCTGGCCGTAAGGGGCGGTTGCCCGCGTGAAGTAGAGCGCGTGCAGCCGGGCGGCGGAAATCGGCGAGCCGACGATCTTGACGATGTGCGGCGCGGTCTTGTCCTCCTCATTGTCGATTTCGGTCGTCAGCGTCCCGATATCGACCGCCTCGTTTTCGAGCGGGCGCAAGGCCGCGCGCACTGTTTCTGGATCGATCGTCGGCAGATCGCCCTGGACGTTGACGATGATTTTCGCCTTTCCGTCCGGATCGACTTTCGTCAGCGCCTCAAAGATCCGATCGGAACCCGATTGATGATCCGTGCTGGTCATGACGACCTCGAAGCCGGCAGCGGCCACGGCATCGAACACTTGGGCGTCGTCGACGGCGACGACGACGCGGCCGATGGCTGCTTCCCTGGCGCGCATCGCCACCTGCACGATCATCGGCAGGCCGCAAATATCGGCCAGCGGCTTGCCCGGAAGGCGGGTGGAGGCCATGCGCGCCGGGATCAGCACCAGCACGCCATCTAAATTTGAATCACTCATTGTTCAGGCCTTCTATTCCGGGCTGGAAAGTGTCAAAAAGTCTCATGCGCAAGACCATTTAGACAGTTGCAACGAACAGCCAAAAGACATAGGTTCCGCGCGATTTCAAGATGGTCCGGTTTATGATCTGCCGGCTGCAAGGGGAGCATTGCAGATGAATTCATACGTCAATACGGCCGTCGGGGCGCTGCTCGGAACGATTTTCGTTCTGATGTCGGTCTCTATCGCGTCCGAAGGAATCTTCCATTCCGAAGCACCGGAAAAGGAAGGTTTCGCGATCGTTGCCGAAGAGGCGTCCGCTGCTGGCGGCGAGGCTGCGCCTGCCGTTGCCGTTCCGATTGCGCAATTGCTCGCTTCTGCAGATGCCAAGGCCGGCGAGACGGTCTTCAAGAAGTGTCAGGCCTGTCATGACGCCACCAAAGGGGGGCCGAACAAGGTCGGTCCCAACCTCTTTGGTGCCGTTGATCGCCCGATCGCCTCGCATGAAGGCTTTGCCTATTCCGCTGCCATGAAGGATTTCTCCAAGGGCGGCAGCGAGAAGTGGACCTTCGAAAACCTCAACAAGTTCCTGCTGGCGCCAAAGAAGGACATTCCGGGCACCGCAATGGGTTTCGCCGGTCTGGCGAAGGATCAGGACCGCGCCAACGTTATCCTCTACCTGCACACGCTCGCCGATTCGCCGGTGCCGCTGCCGGATCCGAACGCCGCGACGCAGTAGCACGGCAGACATCGCAGGACGTTGAAGCCCGGCCCGCAAGCCGGGCTTTTTCGTTGTGAGGTAACAACATGCGTAAAGCAAAGACCTCAGGCGCCGAGGAAATAGGCCCAGAGCGAAACCGTGATGGCGCCGAGCGCCGTCGTCACGGTGATCGTCGAGGCGGCGAGGCTGTGACCGACGCCGAAGCGATTGGCGATCAGCCAGGCGTTGACGCCTGTTGGGACGGAGGAGGTCAGCACGATCGCTGCCGTCCATTCGGGGCTGAGACCGAGGAGACGGCTCGCCGCCCACACGCAGCCGGGCAGCAACAGCAGCTTGCACGCCGAGGTGACGCTGGCGATGCCGAGATTGCCTGAGACGCCGTATCTCTCCAGCGCCATGCCGAGCGATATCAGCGCCGCCGGGCCGGCAATGCCGGCGATCTGCCCGACGACCGTTGCCAGCGTTGTCGGCATGGTGAGACCGGAAAGGTGCATGGCCATGCCGGCCGCAAGGCCGATCACCAGCGGGTTGCGTACGAGATTGACTGCGATCTGGCGGAGCACGAGCAGCATGCTGCGATCACTTTTGCCGGCGATCTTGCGCTCGGCATGCTCCATCAGCACCGTGCCGGCGACCATCATCACGGGCAGATGCACGGCAAGCAGGATCGACAGCGCCACCAGCCCTTCGTCGCCGACGGTCCGTTCGACGAGCGGCAGGCCGATGAAGATATTGTTGGCGAAGGCCGAGGACACGCCGGCCAGCACGCCGATCCGTTCGTCGCGGTTAAAGAGGCGTGTGGCGGCGATATGGCCGGCCGTCCAGGTGATGGCGACCCCGGAAAAATAGACGATCCAGAGCCGGAAGGGCGAGGCGCCATGAAAATCCGCCTCGGCGATGGTGCGGAAGAGCAGAAGCGGCACGGCGATCTTGAAGACGAATTCGCTGAGCGCTTCGCCGACATTCGACGCCATCAATCCGCTGCGAACGATCACCCAGCCGATGAGAATCAGGATGAAGATGGGAAGGACGTCGAAAATGATGGCTGACATGCGGGAGGCTGCTCTGCGGGGGAGTATACGACCTCTACAGCGCCGCGTCTTTTCGCGAGGCGCAAGGGACGCTGTAGTACTTAGAATTAAGGAATTATGCAGTAGCAGCAAACGGCTTGGATTGAAAAGCCCATCGCCGCCCGATCCAGCAGCCCGGGCATCCGAAAGCAAAAAAAGCGGGCACAGCCCGCTTTTCCGCTCCGGCCTTGCCGGATATCCGGATCACGAAGCTGCCAGTTCATCCGTGGTCAACATCGCGCCGGTAAGATCGAAGGGATCATCCCTCGTGCGCCCGACTGCAACTGAAAGCTGCTCATGCCGGTCTTCTTGCGAGTATTTCTAGATATTGAAAATGACAGGGACATGACGAATAGGCGGCACTTTTGCGAAGAAATAGAGAGACCATCCACCATTTATCCTTCCAAACCGCGGAAATTTCGCTAAGACCAAACCCCGGCTATCACAAACTCCGGGACCCCCCATTTCATGACAAGATTCGATGTTCTGACAGTCGGCAACGCAATCGTGGATATCATTGCCCGTTGCGACGACCAGTTCCTCATTGACAACCAGATCACCAAGGCGGCGATGAACCTTATCGATGCCGAACGCGCCGAACTCTTGTATTCGCGCATGGGACCGGCGCTCGAAGCTTCCGGCGGCAGCGCCGGCAACACGGCGGCGGGCGTTGCCAACCTCGGGGGCAAGGCCGCCTATTTCGGCAATGTCGCCCAGGATCAACTCGGTGACATCTTCACCCACGACATCCGCGCTCAGGGCGTCCACTACCAGACCCGGCCGAAGGGCACCTTCCCGCCGACGGCGCGTTCGATGATCTTCGTCACCGAGGACGGCGAGCGTTCGATGAACACCTATCTCGGCGCTTGCGTCGAGCTCGGCCCGGAAGACGTCGAGACCGACGTCGTGGCCGACGCCAAGGTTACCTATTTCGAAGGTTATCTCTGGGATCCGCCGCGCGCCAAGGAAGCGATCCTCGATTGTGCCCGCATCGCCCATGAAAACGGCCGCGAAATGTCGATGACGCTGTCCGACAGCTTCTGCGTCGACCGCTATCGCGGCGAGTTCCTCGATCTGATGCGCTCCGGCAAGGTCGATATCGTCTTCGCCAATCGCCAGGAAGCCTTGTCGCTCTACGAGACCGACGATTTCGAGGAGGCGCTGAACAGGATCGCCGCCGATTGCAAGATCGCCGCCGTGACGATGAGCGAGAATGGTGCCGTCATCCTGAAGGGCCGTGAGCGTTTTTACGTCGATGCGATCCGGATCAAGGAAGTTGTGGACACGACGGGCGCCGGCGATCTGTTCGCCTCCGGCTTCCTCTATGGCTACACGCAGGGACGTTCTCTGGAGGATTGCGGCAAGCTCGGTTGCCTGGCTGCCGGCATCGTCATTCAGCAGATCGGCCCGCGCCCGATGACCTCGCTTTCCGAGGCCGCCAAACGGGCAGGGCTTATTTGAAGGCTTCGCCGGGATAGGCGCCCCAGATCTCCGACTGCGCCACCCAGCCCGAGGCGCCGTCGGATTCGGCGCGGCACCAGTCGCCGTTGCATTCGCCGATCGTCAGCATCACGCCGGGTTCGAGCTTGGCGACGATCGAGGCGGAGGGCTGCGCTTCGCGGCGCAGGTTGACATAGATGCCCTTGCCTTTGGTCTTCATCCACGGGGCGGCGATCGCCGCGCGCTGGCCTGACAGCAGCGACTGGTTGACCCAGCCTTCGGTGCCGTCGGCATCGCGGATGCGGCGCCAATTGTCGTATTCCTGGATGATCTCCACCGGCAGGCCGGATTTCAGGTACATCCACGACACGGCGTAATCCGTTCCCGGACCGATGCGCAGGTTGACGCGCTTGGACTTCAGCGTGACGAAACGCGGCAATGGCAGTCCGCTTGGCCCCTTGGCCGCCTGCGCATGGGCGAACTCGACGCTTCCCATGGATGCAGCCAGAGCGATGGCAAGGGCGAGGCAGGACTTTAGGACTTTGCTGCGCATGGAAGTTTCCGTTTGCTCGAATTCGCGGGCAGGCCCGGCCTGCTCGCGGTCCGGGCTCTGACATTCCCCGGCTGCACCACGAGTTTTGTTTGTCTTCGCGTGCGGGTCTGGTAGAAAATGCCCGGAATGGGAAAATTATCACCCCTCTTGGTTAAAGACCTCTGAACAAGGCACCACAGGCAGCCATGACAGCGAAGAAAAAACCGAAGGTCTACATCACCCGCAAGCTGCCGGATGCCGTCGAAACCCGGATGCGCGAACTCTTCGACGCCGAGCTGAACATCGACGACGCGCCGCGTTCCGTTCCCGAGCTGATCGCCGCAGTCAAGACCGCCGATGTGCTGGTGCCGACCGTCACCGATCGCATCGACGCAGCGTTGATCGAACAGGCGGGACCGCAGATGAAGCTGATTGCGAGCTTCTCCAACGGCACCGATCACATCGACGTCGAGGCGGCTGCGCGCAAGGGCATCACCGTCACCAACACGCCGAACGTCCTGACCGAAGACACCGCCGATATGACCATGGCGCTGATTCTCGCAGTTCCGAGAAGGCTCGGCGAAGGTGCGCGCGTACTGACCGACAAGCCGGGCGAATGGGCAGGCTGGTCTCCCACCTGGATGCTCGGCCGGCGCATTCACGGCAAGCGCATCGGAATCGTAGGCATGGGCCGCATCGGCACGGCGGTGGCCCGCCGCGCCAAGGCTTTCGGCCTGTCGATCCACTACCACAACCGCAAGCGCGTCAATCCGGCCGTCGAGGACGAGCTGGAGGCGACCTATTGGGAAAGCCTCGACCAGATGCTTGCCCGCGTCGACATCGTTTCGGTCAATTGTCCGTCGACCCCGGCGACTTTCCACCTGATCTCGGCCCGCCGTCTGGCACTGCTGCAGCCGACGGCCTATCTCGTCAACACCGCTCGCGGCGACGTGGTCGATGAAGCTGCGCTGATCAAATGCCTGAGGGAGGGCCGGATTGCCGGCGCCGGCCTCGACGTCTTCGAAAACGAGCCCGCCGTGAACCCGAAGCTCATCAAGCTCGCCAATGAGGGCAAGGTCGTGCTGCTACCGCATATGAGTTCGGCGACGATCGAAGGCCGCATCGACATGGGCGACAAGGTCATCATCAATATCCGCACCTTCATCGACGGTCACAGGCCGCCGAATCGGGTACTGCCGGGGCGTTGAAGCGCTGTAAATCAGGTGGCGTGGATCGGAGCCGCAAGGACCTTGCGCATCTCGACAAATGTCGTCCTGGCAAAGCCGGGATGCGCCTTTTCGGCGGTTCTGGAAAATCCCCAGGCGGCAAAGACGGCGTGGTTGTCGGTGAGTTCGATGCGCGTTTCCAGCCGCAAGGCGGGAAGTTCCAGCGCCACAGCGGCATCCTCGGCAATCGTCAGCAGCCGTTTGCCGAGGCCCTTGCCCTGCACCTCAGGCAGAACGGCGAGCTTGCCGACGTAGAGACAATCGGCTTCCGGCCGCAGGAAGAGGCAACCGACCAGCTTTTCGCCGTCGATGGCGACATGGCCGATCTCGGTCCCGGCCTTTTCGGCCAGTGATGCCGTCGTCAGCTTGAGCGCCGAAGATGGCGGGTCGATCCTACCATTCATGGAGGCGAAGGCGGAAAGGATCAGCGCCAGCAGTTCATCCCAGCGCGTGAAAGTCTGATCAAGCGGAACAATCCTCATCCCGCCTGTCTCTGTGTCGTACGGCGCCGTTTGTAGCGGATGGTGTCGAAGCGGGCCGAGAGCGCGTCGTAGAGCAGCAACCGCCCGACCAGCGGTTCGCCGGTGCCGGTGACGAGTTTGATCGCCTCCATCGCCATCATCGTGCCGATGACGCCGGTCAGCGCGCCGATGATGCCAGCCTCGGCGCATGCGGGAATCAATCCGGCCGGCGGCGCTTCCGGAAACAGGTCACGATATCGAGGGTTGGGCGATCCGTCCTCAGCCGTCTCATAGGGCTTGAGAACCGTCAACGAACCATCGAAACGCCCGACGGCGCCGCTGACGAGCGGGATGCGCGCTTCTTCCGCCGCATCGGCGGCGGCATAACGGGTGTCGAAATTGTCGGAGCCGTCGATCAGCAGATCGAAGCCGGAGAGCTGACGGCGGGCGGCCTCCGGGGAGAAGCGTTCCTCGAAGCGGATCAGTCGGACATGCGGATTGAGCCTGGCGATGGCGAAGGCGGCACTCTCGGTCTTCAGCTCGCCGATCGTGCCGGAATCATGGATCACCTGGCGCTGCAGGTTCGACAGCGACACCCGGTCGTCGTCGACGATACCGAGCGTGCCGACGCCGGCTGCGGCCAGATATTGCAGGACCGGCGCACCGAGACCACCGGCGCCGATCACCAGCACGCGGGCGGCTTTCAGTTTTTGCTGGCCCGCGCCGCCAATCTCGGGCAGCAGGATGTGGCGGTGATAGCGCGCGATTTCTTCCGGGCTGAGCGGTTCCATGGCGCCGATGTTATCATGACGCCCGACGCCGGGAAAAGCCGCTTCGGTCATTCGAACACCCTTCCGTCGGCCACCGTGAAAAACTGCGCCCTGTCGCCGAGTGCTGAAAACATCGCGCGGTCCGTTCCGGTCATGAAGGCCTGGCCGCCGAGCCCGTCGATAAGGTCGAATAACGCGGCGCGGCGACCCTCGTCGAGATGGGCCGCGATCTCGTCGAGCAGCAGGATCGGCGCATGGCCGGTGAGATTGCCGACGAGCCGCGCATGCGCAAGCACCAGGCCGACAAGCAGTGCTTTCTGCTCGCCGGTGGAGCAACGCTCCGCCTCCATCGCCTTTTCGCGGTGATGCACGATGAGATCGGCCCGGTGCGGCCCCTCAAGCGTGCGTCCTGCGCCGGCATCGCGGTAGCGGCTCTCCGCCAGCATCTGCGCGTAATCGTCCTCAAGGTCGACCGAGGGGCGCGAGAACTGACCGTCCATGAAGCCTGAGAGCTGCAGCGATGCCGAAGGGAAGGGCGACGTTTCGCGGGTTTCCTCGATCAGCCGGGTCAGCAGGCCGAGCATCTCCTGCCGGGCGAGCGCCATGGCGATGCCGAGGCTTGCCATCTGCTCCTCGATGCCGGCAAGCCAGGAGGGGTCGAAGCGGCCTTCATCCAGCAATTTGTTGCGGCTGCGCATGGCGCGCTCGAAATCGCTGGCGCGGCGGCCATGGGCGGGATCGAGCGACAGCACCAGCCGGTCGAGAAAGCGGCGCCGATCGGAGGAGGCGCCGGTAAAGAGGCCGTCCATCGCCGGCGTTAGCCAGAGAAGACGCAGATGGTCGGTCAGTTCGTCGGCAGTCTTTGCCGTCGTGCCATTGATGCGCAGCCTGCGGGCGGTGGTCTCCTCGCCCGTTTCGATGCCGGTGCCGATCTCGACGTCGCCCTCCATGCCGTCGAGCGCGGCGAAGATCGAAAAGCCGCCAGCCGCGCCGACGCGGGTAATATCGCCATAAGCGGCGCGGCGCAGACCGCGGCCAGGCGAAAGCAGCGAGACTGCCTCCATGAGATTGGTCTTGCCGGCGCCGTTGTCTCCCGTCAGCACGGCATGCCGACCATCAAGGGCCAGGGCCGCCGCCACATAGTTGCGGAAGTCTGTCAGCTTCAGGCGGGAAAGAGAAACCTTGTGCGGCATCGAATGTCCGGAATCGCAAAGCGTGACAGCTAAGCCGAAGCAGCGCCGATGGCAAGGCTGGCAGCTTTTTGGCCGTGGATCGCGTATCGCCGCTGCTGCCGGACGTCAGGACGCGGCGGCTGGCGCCACGCAAGGACATATACCCCAGATGATCCCGTGCCCGAAGTCCTTGTGTCCGACATCCTCCAATGAAACGGCAGCCATAATGCATTCGAAATTCGGTTGAAAATACAACCATCGGAGATGGCCTGACATCGCCAAACCGATACCGTCGACAGTCATTGCCAATGTCTTCCAGCTCCGGATATTCAGGGTTTGCCGCCATCCTCTAAGGCTACTGACGTAGCGTAAAGCCCAAAAAAAGTTGGTTGAATTTTGCAACTGCAGGGTTGAGTTATCCGATGCAGACGATATGGTAAACGGACCGTTTATGTATAAGAGAGTGATGAAGTGCCAGATCCGGTTGATATTATCGTCGGTCGCAACGTAAGACAGTTTCGCGCCCTTCGCCGTGTTTCCCAGCTCGAACTTGGCGAAGCACTCGGACTGACTTTCCAGCAGATCCAGAAATACGAAAAGGGGACGAACCGCGTTTCCGCCAGCAAGTTGCATCAGATCGCGGTTTTTCTCGACGTCGAGATCTCTGCTCTCTTCGAGGGTGCCGGCATGTCGCCCTTCGGCAGCCGTGTCGAACTCAGCCCCGACGCCTATGCGCTTGCGCTGAGCTACGACAAGCTGAACTCACCGGCAGGCAAGGAAGCGGTCAAGACCATCGTCACCCTCATGACGGGCGAAGCGGCCGAAACCGCCGCCTGATTCCACCGCAGCAATCACGGTTCCCACGGAAAAGCACGACCTATTCAAGGTCTGGATGATATCCGGACACATGCGGGTGTGCAGCGGGTATTGGGAGATGACGTGCATCAGGACAAAGATCGGAAGCAGACCGCCTGATTCAGGTTCGATGCCGCGCGCTCAGTGAATCTCGCATTCGTGCAGCGCCATCAGCAGATCGTCCTGCGTCTGGTGGCCGGCATGATAGAGGTCGATCGCGATGCTGGCGATGGAAAGGCCTTGCTGGCTGCGAAGCTTGATGTTGCGCTCGGCGCACCATGTGTAGATGGCGCCGGCGAGAACGTCGACGTCTTCGGACTGAGATGAAAAGGCTGGCGCCATGGCTGATACCCTTGGTTTGTTTGTTCCCGCTAGCGCTAAGGACGCTCTATCACTTTGATTTGGTGCATGACCCCGAAAATCGATTCCGATTCTCGGGGTCATGCACTGACGGCAGAGACTGAATTCATTTGGAAAACTTGCAAGCGGCATCATCTGGCTGCGTTAACGCAAGTCGTCGTCCCGTCCGCTGCCGTATCGATCCGGGACAGATTCGCCGGCATGGACGGCGAATGTCACAAATCAGGATTCTTAAAACAAAAAAACCGGAGACGTTTCCGTCCCCGGTTTTGTAGTGGGCGATGTCGATCGCAGCTCAGCCTTCGAAGAATTCCTTCATGCGGGCAAAGAAGCCCGTCGATTCCGGATTGTTCTCCTTGGAGGAAAGCTGCTCGAATTCCTGAAGCAGTTCGCGCTGGCGCTTGGTAAGCTTCTGCGGCGTCTCGATCTGGATCTGAATGTAGAGGTCGCCCGTCTGCACCGAACGCAGCACCGGCATGCCCTTGCCCTTGAGGCGGAACTGTTTGCCGACCTGGGTACCCTCGGGCACGGTAACGCGCGACTTGGTGCCGTCGAGCGTCGCCACGTCGAAGGTGCCGCCGAGCGCGGCCGTCGTCATCGAGATCGGAACGGCGCAATAGAGATCGGCTCCGTCGCGCTGGTAGAATTCATGCGGTTTGACGGACAGGAAGATATAGAGGTCGCCTGCCGGTCCGCCGCGGGCGCCGGCCTCGCCTTCGCCCTGCAGCCGGATGCGGGTGCCGTCCTCGATGCCGGCGGGAATATTGACCGAGAGCGAACGCTCTTCCGTCACCCGGCCCTGGCCATGGCACTTCGGGCAGGGATCGGGAATGATCTGGCCGCGGCCATGGCAGGTCGGGCAGGTCCGCTCGATCGAGAAGAAGCCCTGGGCCGCGCGCACGCGCCCCGTTCCCTGGCAGGTGCCGCAGTTCTTCGGCTGCGTACCGGGCTTGGCGCCCGAACCCGAACAGACGTCGCAGGTGATCGACGTCGGAACGCGGATCTGCGCCGTCTTGCCGGAGAAAGACTCTTCCAGCGTTATTTCCATGTTGTAGCGAAGATCGGCGCCGCGCTCGCGGCCACCCGACGAGCGCTGGCGCGCGCGCCCTCCACCCATCATCTCACCGAAGATATCCTCGAAAATGTCGGAGAAACCGCCGCCGGCAAATCCGCCGCCACCGCCGCCCATGCCGCCATGCTCGAAGGCCGCATGACCATACCGATCATAGGCCGCCCGCTTCTGCGGGTCCTTGAGCATCTCGTAGGCTTCGTTGATTTCCTTGAACTTCCGTTCGGCGTCCTTGTCATCCGGGTTCTTGTCCGGATGGTATTTCATCGCCAGTTTGCGAAAGGCGCTTTTCAGCTCTTTCTCGTCCGCCGACTTGGCTACACCCAGAGTTTCGTAAAAGTCCGCTTTTGCCATTAAGGATTAAACCCCGGAAATGGATTTCCGGCTGCCATGGTGAGCAGCCGGATCAGATGTTGAAGCATAACCACGCCGTCGCGGATTACGCGGACTTCTTGCGGTCGTCGTCCTTGATTTCCTCGTAGTCGGCATCGACGACATTGTCGCCGCCTTCCGCGGAGGCATCACCGGCAGCGCCGCCTTCGGCCTGCTGTGCTTCATAGATCGCCTGGCCGAGCTTCATCGACACTTCCATCAGCGTCTGGGTCTTGGCCTTGATGTCGTCGGCATCGGGCTCGGATGCTTCCGACGCCGTCTTCAGTGCGGCAATCGCATCCGAGATCGCGGTGCGGTCGGCCTCGGAAACCTTGTCGCCATAATCCTTCAGCGACTTTTCCGTGGAATGGATCAGGCTTTCGGCCTGGTTCCGGGCTTCGACGGCCTCGCGGCGCTTCTTGTCCTCGGTGGCATGGGCTTCGGCATCCTTCACCATCTTCTCGATGTCGGCGTCGGAAAGACCGCCGGAGGCCTGGATGCGGATCTGCTGTTCCTTGCCGGTGCCCTTGTCCTTGGCCGAAACCTGAACGATGCCGTTGGCGTCGATGTCGAAAGTGACTTCGATCTGCGGCATGCCGCGCGGCGATGGCGGCAGACCGACGAGGTCGAACTGGCCGAGCAGCTTGTTGTCGGCAGCCATTTCACGCTCGCCCTGCGAAACGCGGATGGTCACGGCCTGCTGGTTGTCTTCGGCGGTCGAAAACGTCTGGCTCTTCTTCGTCGGGATCGTCGTGTTGCGTTCGATCAGGCGGGTGAAGACACCGCCGAGTGTCTCGATGCCGAGCGACAGCGGCGTCACGTCGAGGAGCAGGACGTCCTTGACGTCGCCCTGCAGAACGCCGGCCTGGATGGCGGCGCCAAGGGCCACCACTTCATCCGGGTTGACGCCCTTATGCGGCTCCTTGCCGAACAGCTGCTTGACGACTTCCTGTACCTTCGGCATGCGGCTCATGCCGCCGACGAGAACCACTTCGTCGATTTCGGCAGCGGTGACGCCGGCATCCTTGAGCGCTGCCTTGCATGGCGCGATCGTGCGCTGGACGAGATCGTCGACCAGGCTTTCGAGCTTGGCGCGGGTCAGCTTCAGCGTCAGATGCTTCGGGCCGGAGGCGTCGGCCGTGATGAACGGCAGGTTGATTTCGGTCTGCTGCGAGGACGAAAGCTCGATCTTTGCCTTTTCCGCAGCTTCCTTGAGGCGCTGCAGGGCAAGCTTGTCGTTCTTCAGGTCGATGCCGTTGTCTCTCTTGAACTCGCCGACGAGATATTCGACGAGACGCATGTCGAAGTCTTCACCGCCGAGGAAGGTATCGCCGTTGGTGGACTTCACTTCGAAGACGCCGTCACCGATCTCGAGGATCGAAATATCGAAGGTGCCGCCGCCAAGGTCGTAGACGGCAATCGTCTTGCCTTCTTTCTTGTCGAGACCGTAAGCCAGCGCTGCCGCAGTCGGCTCGTTGATGATGCGCAGGACTTCAAGACCGGCGATGCGGCCGGCATCCTTGGTTGCCTGGCGCTGCGCGTCGTTGAAGTAGGCGGGAACGGTGATGACGGCCTTCTCGACCTTTTCGCCGAGATAGGATTCGGCGGTTTCCTTCATCTTCTGAAGGATCATCGCGGAAATCTGTGCGGGCGAGTAGCCCTTGCCATTGGCTTCGACCCAGGCGTCGCCATTGTCGCCCTTGACGATCGAGAAAGGAACGAGGTGCTTGTCCTTCTCGACGGTCGGATCTTCGTAGCGGCGGCCGATCAGGCGCTTGACTGCAAAGAGCGTATTCGTCGGGTTGGTGACTGCCTGGCGCTTGGCCGGCTGGCCGACGAGGCGTTCGCCATCATCGGAAAATGCCACCATGGAAGGGGTCGTACGCGCACCTTCCGCATTCTCGATAACCTTCGCGTCCTTGCCGTCCATGACTGCGACGCAGGAATTCGTCGTTCCAAGGTCGATACCAATTACTTTTGCCATGTCATTCTCTCCTTGAAGCAAGCTGTCGGAACCCCGAGAAGGCATTTCCCTGACAGCCCCTTACGGGATGGGTCTACTTAAGATTACGCAATCGTGATTGCGGTGATGCGGCGTATATAAGGAGCGGTTTTCTGGACTGCAAGGCGAGAAATGGCCCGGAATCCAGCAAAACGAATGTGTTGCATTCAATTTTTACAGTCGCCGGGAAAGAGCTCGCCCCATGTCCGGAAAGCGGCCGTTTTTTGGGGCATGTCGCACAAAACTGCGCAGCCGTTTTGCGACGACGACATGGGTAAAACGAAGACCTGAAGCGCGAGGTGCGACTCTGAAAGATCGCGATGCGCTTTAGAGCATCGGGCTTGTGTTGGACATGCTGCAAAGATCTCACTGGCCCATGATCAGATCGAGCAGCGTCGTGCGCCGCGGCTGGACGGAAGAGGTTGTCTGCGCACCCCCGACATCGCCGGGTGGCACCACGCCCTCATAGCCCGAACCGCCGCCTTCGGCAATGTTTGCGGGCGGAACCGGGCCGTTGCCGGAGCTTGCCGCCTGCTGCCGGACAGGCGCTTGCGGATAGCGGTTTGCATTGTCGTCGCCGCCGAAGACGCCGGAAATGATACCGCCGATCGTCGAAGGCGGCGCCTCGGCCGTCATCGGTTGCCCGCTGCCCAACTGCCCATCGCCTGCTTGTCCATCACCAGGGGCTGCCTCAGCCATCGGCTGACCATTGTTCGGATCGGCGATCAACTGGCCGTTGCCGAAGAGCGGTGCCGGCGAAAGACCCTTGTGGGCAGCGATCATGAATTCCTTCCAGGCCTTGGCGGGCAAGCCGCCGCCGGTCACCTTCTTCATAGGCTTGCCGTCGTCATTGCCGAACCAGACCCCGGTGGTCAGGTTGCTGGTGAAGCCGACGAACAGTGCGTCGCGCGAATTCTGCGTGGTGCCGGTCTTTCCGGCCGCCTGCCAGCCGGGGATCTTGGCGCTCTTGCCGGTGCCGTTGTCGATGACGCCCATCATCATCGCATCCATCTGGGCGACGATCTGCTCGGAGAGCACGCGCGGCGGGCTGTCATAGGTATTTTCGTAGAGAACCTTGCCTTCGGCTGTCGTCACCCGGCGGATGACGTGCGGCGTCGCTTTGTAGCCGCCGTTCATGAAGGCGGCATAGGAGGCGGTGAGCTCCATCAGCGACACCTCGGACGTGCCGAGCGCGATCGAGGCGTTCGGCTGCAGCTCGCTTTCGATGCCGAGCCGGTGGGCAAGCTTGATCACCTGATCCGGCCCATCATACATCACCAGCTGGGCGGCCACCGTGTTCAGCGACTTGGCAAGCGCGGTCGCCAGCGTCACTTCGCCATTGTATTTTTTCTCGTAATTTTCGGGCGTCCAGTCGCCGATCCGGATCGGCGCGTCGTTGAACACCGAAAAAGGCGTCAGCCCCTTCTCGAGTGCTGCCGCATAGACGAAGGGCTTGAACGAGGAACCCGGCTGGCGTTTGGCCTTGACGGCGCGGTTGAACTGGCTCGTCGCATAGTCCCTGCCGCCGACGAGCGCCCGGATCGCGCCGGTGCCGTCGATCGAGACGAGGGCCGCCTGCGAGGCGTCGACCTTGCCGCCCTCCTTGTCGAGCACGTCGACCAGCGATTGCTCTGCCTTCTTTTCCAGCGACTTGTCGATCGTTGTATCGACGATGACGTCTTCCTTGACGTCGCCGATCAGCCCCGGCAGCTCGTCCATCACCATGTCGGCGACATAGTGCCCGGCGCCGGACCAGTAGCTCTTGGCCGAAGCCGGGGTCTGCGACATCGCCGTCTTGACCTCGGAATCGGTGATGAAGCCCTGTTCGCGCATCGCCGCGAGCACGAGCTGGGCGCGTGCATTCGCAGCTTCCGCATCGCGGGCCGGCGAAAGCCGCGACGGCGCCTTGAGCAGGCCGGCCAGCACCGCGGCCTCGCCGAGGTTCACGTCACGCGCCGATTTGTTGAAGTAGCGGCGTGAGGCTGCCTCGACGCCATAGGCGTTCGATCCGAAGAACACCCGGTTGAGATACATGGCAAGGATCTGGTCCTTGGTGTATTTCTGCTCCAGCCAGAGCGACAGCAGCACCTCCTGCACCTTGCGTTCCAGCGTTCTCTCGGGGGAGAGGAAGAGGTTCTTGGCAAGCTGCTGCGTCAGCGTCGAGCCACCCTGGACCATGTGGCCAGCCGTGAGATTGGTCACGATCGCCCGGCCGAGGCCGAGCGGATCGACGCCGAAATGCGAATAGAAACGCCGATCCTCGATGGCGATGACGGCTTCCGGAATATAGGGCGACATGTTTTCGAGCGACAGCGCCTCGCCGCCGGTGGCGCCGCGATTGGCGATGACGCTGCCGTCGACGGCGGTGATCTTGACGTTCGGCGGTCGCTCCGGGATCGCCCATGTGCTGGCGCTCGGCATGCGCGACCCATAATAGACCACAAGCCCGGCAACGCCGATGCCGGCCCAGATGAAAAGCACGACGCACCAGTAGACCATGCGGCGCATAAAGCCGAAAAACCCGCCGCCTTCACGCTCCCGCGGCTCGCGCCGCCGCCGGGGGGCGGCGCGCTGCTGCGGGGGTTTCGAGCCACCGCGGCGCGGAGATCGGCCTCCGGCGATGCGATCGTCGGCATCGAGCGAGAATTCGTCATCGTCGCGTGCCGGGCGGCCGCTGAAGGACGGTTCTATTCTGTTGCCTGATCTGCCTCTACCTGCCATCGCGGACCGGTCACACCCCATGTTCGATCGCGAAGCCAACTTCGCATAACGGTGCCCTTCTCCAGCGCCGCGCGTCTTTCAGACGCGCAAAGGACGCTGGAGCACTTTGAGTGCCGCCGTGATCATCCGACTGAACTGTAAATGCGGCGATTTAACGGGGTGTTAATAATGGAAAGCAAAGCAGATCGCGCCGGGCGACAGCACTGGCCTTCAGAACTGCCGGGCCTCGTAGTCGTCGAGCGTTTCCGGGTCCTGCTTATACTCCCACTCGCCCAGATGAAAGCGCCGCCAGATCTGGCCGGAAGGGTTAAGGCTCGCCCCATCGGTAAGGCGTACAGGGAGGATCGGATTGTGTTTATGCCAAACGGTAACGTCTATAGCGGCTGCCCGAGGGGCGAAAAGCCCGAGGAAAGCCAGGTAGTCTTGCGTCATCAGGGTCCAGCCTCGAACGGATTAAGATCAATCCGCAACTTCACAAAACTGCAATAAACAATCCCGCAAGACAAGAGCCTCGCGATGGCGCCTCACATCAAATTGTCGGGACCGCATTCGTGGATCGATGCTTCCCCTGCGGCTCCGGTCCTGCTCTCGCCGGCTAAGCGGCACGCCTCATGAACGAAGACCTGAAATGCCTCACGTGAATCACGCGCGATACGACGCATTTTACAGCGCCGCGCGTCTTTTCGAGAGGCGCAAATTAAGGCCGTAACACATTGAATCGCTGCATAGTTTTTCCTCAAATCGATTCTGCTTCAAGGAATTATGCAGCAGGCGGAACCAATAGGCTTCGCGATTGTTTATGAAGAAGCGGGACAGCCCCTCACGTCCCGCGAATGATCGGCCGTCTCCCCTCAACGCGTGCCGATCGACATCAGGCCCGGTGCATCCCTCCCAAGGGAGCGCCGGGCTTTTTCTTGGGTGTTTTCCCTTGGCTTCAAGCCTCTGAAGAGGACGGCGCTACGTCCCCTTTCCGTTTCATTCGTCGCAGGAGGGATCACCGGGGCGGCAATCAAAATTCCTGCGGTCCGGCCTGCGATCATCGCCTCTCCGGTCGTCCCTCTGCCGTTCACCTCTTTGCCGATCGTCCCTTTGCCGATCGTCCCTTTGATTGTCGTCGCGCCAGTTACGATCGCGGTCGCGCCCATCTCGGTCGCCATCCCGCTCGCGCCAGTTACGGTCGCGATCCCGGTTATCCCGATCGCGGTCGCGATCCCGATTGTCGCGGTCGCGGTAGTAATAATCCGGGCCGCGGCTCCAGCGGTCACGGTCGCGATAGAAATCACGGTTGCGGTAATAGCGGTCCCAATAATTGTCGACGCTGAAGCGAATCATCGGAATGCCGAGCGGACGGTAATATTGCGGGCCGACATAGACGCGGCGCTGCTGGTAGAGGGCCTGGACATACTGGCCGGAAACCCAGCCGCGGCCCCCGTAGAATTCGACGTCGCACCAATTGACGTCGGAAAGGCATCCGCGGATCTCGACGGAAGAACCGGCCGGGATGACCGCGACGGCAGGATATCGGGTGCTCGGACCGGCACGCATATTGACGTTCGCCGTCGAGTAGCCCTCGGCAGCCTGCGTTATGGCGGGAACCAGCATAAGCATGCCGGCGGCCGCGATTTTAACAAAGAGATTTTTCACGCTTCTCAGTCCTTGTTGGCACGTTTTTCAGGCGGCGCTTGGCCGCGTTTCCTTGGCATATGCCATTGAAACAAAGGTAGAGCGATCGCCCAGCTGTGTCAGGGCGTTATCATTCGTCTTATCTTTCAATGGCTTATATGTCGCTCGCGATGAACGCAGCTTGAACGGCGAAATGTCTGACAGCCCCTTGGAGCCGCAAGTGGTGTTTCCAGTTCTGTTAACGGTTCGTTAACCTTTCGGCGGCAATCTCGTTGCAATACCCGCTTGCTCCTTGACCACGGATGAACTGGCACTGAGGTGAGCGGATGACGAAAGGCCGGGTCGAACCGGCCTTTTTGTTCTTGCGATTTTGCTAGAGCGCCGCGCGTCCTTTCGATGCGATAGGCACGCCGGCATGCAAGGCGAGCCACGTCCGTTCAGGCAGCGAGCGCCTGAAGAATCCGCACCCAGGAGCGGATGCCCTTGTGGTAGGAGACGAGCTCGTATTTCTCGTTCGGCGAGTGGATGCGATCGTCGCTGAGGCCGAAGCCGACGAGCAACGATTCCATGCCGAGCATCTTCTGGAAATCTCCGACGATCGGGATCGACCCACCCATGCCGATGACGATGGCGGGTTTCGGCCACTCGTCGGAAAGCGCGTTCTTCGCCTTGGTGAGAACAGGCGAATCATAGGAAAGATGAATCGCCGGCGAGCCGCCATGCGGATGGAACTCGACCGAGCAATCAGCGGGAATCTTCGCACTGATATAGCTGCGGAAGGCCTCGCGAATGGCGGCCGGATCCTGCGTTCCGACGAGTCGGAACGAAACCTTCGCCGAAGCCTTGGCGGCGATCACCGTCTTGAAGCCTTCGCCGGTATATCCGCCCCAGATGCCGTTGATTTCTGCAGTCGGCCGCGCCCAGGTCAGCTCCAGCACCGAACGGCCCTTTTCGCCGGACGGAATGGAAAGGCCGACCTCGCCGAGGAATCTTTCCGCGGTCTTCCCCAGCGTTTCCCAGGACGTCTTGATGTTGTCGGGCGTTTCCTCGACGCCGTCGTAGAATCCGTCGAGCGTAATGCGGCCCGTCTCGTCATGCAGGCCGGCAAGAGCCTCGACGAGAATATGAATCGGATTTGCTGCCGCACCCCCGAAAAGACCGGAATGCAGGTCGCGGTCGGCGGCGGTAACGACCACCTCCTCGCCGACAAGGCCGCGCAGCGCTGCGGCGATCGCCGGCGTGTCGCGGTCCCACATGCCGGTATCGCAGACCAGCGCATAATCGGCCTTGAGTTCGGCGGCATTGGCTTCGAGGAAGGGCTTCAGGGATGGCGAGCCGGATTCCTCCTCGCCCTCGAAGAGAATGGTGATGCGGCAGGGAAGCGCGCCGTTGATCTCCTTATAGGCGCGGCAAGCCTCGACGAAGGTCATCAACTGGCCCTTGTCGTCGGAGGTGCCGCGGCCGGTCAGGATCTTGCGGCCCTCGCCGACATCCTTGATCGATGGTTCGAACGGGTCGTTTTCCCAGAGCTCGATCGGATCGACCGGCTGAACGTCGTAATGGCCGTAGAAGAGAACATGCGGCGCATCGGCGGAAGCGCCGGCATGGTGGGCGACCACCATCGGATGGCCGGGCGTGTCTCGGACCGAGGCTGTAAAGCCGAGCCCTTCAAGATAGGCGACGAGCCATTCTGCGGCCTTTCGGCATTCGGCTTTAAAGGCGGGATCGGTGGAAATCGACTGGATGCGCAGAAGTTCGAACAGCTTGTCGAGGCTCGAGGGAAGATTTTGGTCCGCGCGCGCAAGCACCTGATTGATATCGGTCATTTTCGACTCCTTTTGAAATTCGGCCGGACGATAGACCAAACCAGAAAGGCAGGCGAGGCGGAAAAACAAAAAATCGGCGGCGCCAGAGGCCGGCGAGGCAAAGATCAATATCGGGAAGATTTGCTGGATAATATAGAAGAGAATTCTAATTCAATTTACAGTTATTTAGCATAACCTAAATAGCTTGATCGAATTCAGCTGTGGGAGGGGCAGATGTTTTCGGTCATTGCATGTATTAGGGACGATCACGACTGGCGATTGGTGCTTGTGGCGGCCGCGGTCTGCCTGGTCGGCGCGATGGCGGCGATGCTGCCGCTGTCCCGCGCTCAGGAATGCGATGCCGGGCGGCGCAAGCTCTGGATCGGCGCCTCGGCTTTCGCTTTCGGCACCGGCGTATGGGCAACGCACTTCATCGCGATGCTGGCCTATGACGGCGGCATGCCGATCGGCTACCAGCTGGGCCTGACGGCGCTCTCCTTCCTCCTGTCGGTTGTCGTTTCGTGGGCAGCGATTGTCGTCGCTTCGCAAAACCGCGGCAGGTTTTCACACCTCCGCGGCGGCGTGCTGATGGCGCTCGGCATCGCCTCCATGCACCTGACCGGGATGCAGGCGATCGAAACCCAGGCGGCAATCCTTTATGATCCCGTCATGACGCTGAGCGCGGTTCTTGCGGGAGCGCTGTTGTCGAGCGCCGCCTTTCACGCCTTTTTCCAATTGAAGGGACTGCGGCGGCTCCTCGCCTCGTCAATCACCTTCGTTCTCGCGATCTGCGCTCTCCATTTCATCTCGATGGCCAGCATCACGCTCGTGCCGGATCCCGGCAAGCAAGTTCCGGCAACGGTGCTCGACGCCAGCCTGCTTGCTGCGATCGTCGTGGTGGCGGCGACGGCGCTCATTCTGATTGCGCTCGCGGTGGTCTTTATCGAAAGCCACCTGACGGATCTGAGAGGGCTCGCGAATGCCTCGCAGGAAGGGCTGCTGATTCTGCGCGAAGGCCGGATTATCGATGCCAATGAACGCTTCCAGGGGCTTTCCGGCTGGAAGCTTGCCGATCTTGCCGGCAAGGCGCCATCGGCTGTTTTGACCGCTGTTCAGGGCACAGGGCAGGGCAAGCCTGGTGAGACGCTGCTCAATACCAGAAACGGCAGGGAGATCGCCGTCGAAGTGACGGCGAGCAGGATCGTTTATCGCGGGCACAATTGCGAGGTGCTGGCGGTGCGTGATCTCACCGAGCGCAGGCAGGCCGAGGAGATGATCGAACATCTCGCCCACCATGATGTGCTCACCGATCTGCCGAACAGGTCGCTGTTCGATACCCGCATCCGGCAGGCACTGCAGATGGCCGAACGAAAGAACAGCGAGGTTGCCCTCTTTTATCTCGACCTCGATCGCTTCAAGGCCGTCAACGATATTTTTGGTCATGCCGAAGGCGACCGCATTCTCGGCAAGGTCGCCTCGATCCTGCGCCGCGTGGCCGATGAAAGCGATACGATCGCCCGCCTCGGCGGCGATGAATTCGCCATCATCCAGCCCGCCGGGCAACAGCCGGCGGCGGCGCGAAAACTTGCGGCTGATATCCTCGACGAGTTCGCCGCCGAGATGGACACCGCGCGCGATCCGACTGCCGTCGGGGTGAGCGTCGGCATTGCACTCTATCCCGCCGATGGGGCTACCGCCGAAGAACTCTGCAACAATGCCGATACCGCGCTCTACCGGGTCAAGCATGACGGGCGCGGCAAGGTCTGTTTCTTCGATGCGGAAATGGACAAGGCGGCACGCAACCGCCGCCAGATCGAAAGCGAACTGCGCCATGCGATCACCCGCAACCAGATCCATGTCGACTATCAGCCAATACTCGATGCGCTGAGCGGCGAGATCGGCGGTTACGAGGCCTTGATGCGCTGGAACCGGCCAGGTCACGGCTTGACCGAGCCCGATATCTTCATCCCGATCGCCGAGGAAAGCGGTTCGATTGTCCAGCTCGGCGAATGGGTGTTGCAGCAGGCCTGCAGGGAGGCCGTGCGCTGGCCGCTGCCGTTGAGGATCGCCGTCAATCTTTCGCCGGTGCAATTCATGCTGCCGAACCTCTGTGAGCGGATCGAGGCGACCCTCACTGAGACCGGGCTTGCGCCCGGCCGGCTGGAGCTTGAGATCACCGAGACGGCCCTCATTCGCGATCGCGACCGGGTGATGATGACGCTGCTGCGGCTGCACAAGCTCGGCGTGCACATCGTCATGGATGATTTCGGCACCGGTTTCTCCTCGCTTTCCAACCTACGGTCATTCCCTTTCGACAAGATCAAGGTCGATCGCAGTTTCACCGGCGTGCTGGAACACGATGCGGCGGCGCGCTCGATCGTGCGCGCCATTATCGGCCTTGGTCACAGCCTCGGCATGCCTGTCGTGACGGAAGGCGTGGAAACCGAGATGCAGCGCCGGATCGTCGTCGAGGAAGGCTGCGCGCAAGTGCAGGGCCTTTTGCTCGGCAAGCCGGATGTCGAGCCGAGCGTCAAGCTTGCCGCCCATGAAAACGTCCTGACCGCGCAGATCGAAACCGGGATGTCCTCACTACGACACGCACTCCATGCTGGCGAGTGATCTTACAGCGCCGCGCGTCTTTTCAGACGTCGATTCCGATTTAAGGAATATGCAGTAGTCAGAGCGCCTTGGCGTTTTCCAGAAGCCGGCGGATATATTCGAGCGTCAACTCGCGCTCGAAGACCCTGAAGCCTTTGAACAGCGCAAGGTCGGCCTCGCGCGCCGTCTCGATCGCCTCGGCCTCCATGGCGCGGGCCTTCGGCGTCAGGAAGAGCAGTTGCGCTCGCTTGTCGGAGGGATGCGGCCGGCGTTCGATCAGCCCGTCGCGGACCATGCGCGAAAGCGTATTGGCCATGGTCGCCTGTTCGATATCGACCCGCTCGAGAAGCTGTTTCTGGGTCAGTCCGTCCTCGGCCCAGAGTTCCAGCAGAATGGGGAACTGGCCCGGAGAAAAACCGAGACCGGCCGCGCGCTGGTGCAGCGAGCGGGCAAAGCCCTTCGCCAGTTGGCTGGCAAGGTAGGCTCCCGAATCCATGCGGTTAAATCCCATGATTGCAAGTTAGGCTCAAAACCATGCCGGAGACAATGCAGCAAATCGCATACGATGCTCCTAAACATGCAAGCCGTGATGATAATTTCGAGTGCCTGGTAAAACAAAAGTCGCCATGGCCTGGAGGTTGGCCATGGCGACTTTAAAGTGGGGACAAAGGCCCGGAGAGGGGGATAAGGCCTTTGTCCAAGCCTGACGCGGCGGGGGACAAGCCGGTAATCAGACCCGCGACGCAATCAAGCGCCGGTGACATCGATTTGTGTCCGCAAATGTGGTTTTTCAAGGGTCACGCCACGTTACAAATCGGTAACAGTTTGGTGAGCAGGAATCCCGAACGGCCGATTGCCATAATCCCTGGGTGCGCGAACTTTGTATGGACCTCGTCTCATGCCCGCGCTATCCATGCACGCATGAAAAAAGGCGATCACCTCTTCCTAGTCGATGGTTCCGGATTCATCTTCCGGGCGTTTCATGCATTGCCGCCGCTGACCCGCAAGACCGACGGCCTGCCGATCGGCGCCGTGTCCGGTTTCTGCAACATGCTGTGGAAGCTGCTGAGGGATGCGCGCAATACTGATGTCGGCGTGACGCCGACACATCTTGCCGTCATCTTCGATTATTCCGCCAAGACGTTTCGCAAGGATCTCTACGACGCCTATAAGGCGAACCGCTCTGCGCCGCCGGAAGAGCTCATCCCGCAATTCGGCCTTATAAGAGAGGCGACCCGCGCCTTCAATCTGCCCTGCATCGAGACAGAAGGCTTCGAGGCCGACGACATCATCGCCACCTATGCCCGCCAGGCCGAAGCGACCGGCGCCGATGTCACCATCGTCTCCTCCGACAAGGATCTGATGCAGCTCGTCAGCCCCAATGTCCATATGTATGACAGCATGAAGGACAAGCAGATCGGCATTCCCGATGTCGTCGAGAAATGGGGCGTGCCCCCGGAAAAGATGATCGATCTGCAGGCGATGACCGGCGATTCGGTCGACAATGTTCCCGGCATTCCCGGCATCGGCCCGAAAACCGCCGCCCAACTTCTCGAGGAATATGGCGATCTCGATACGCTGCTCGAACGCGCCACCGAGATCAAGCAGGTCAAGCGCCGCGAGACGATCCTCGCCAATATCGACATGGCCAGGCTCTCGCGAGATCTCGTGCGGCTGCGCACAGATGTGCCGCTTGATCTCGATCTCGACGGACTGGTGCTGGAACCGCAGAACGGTCCGAAGCTGATCGGCTTCCTGAAGACGATGGAATTCACCACACTGACGCGCCGCGTCGCCGAAGCCTGCGATTGCGATGCCGGCGCCATCGAACCGGCGATCGTCCGCATCGAATGGGGTGAGACGGCCCGCGGCCCGGATCTCGATGCGGCCGAGCCCGAGCCCGTTGCCGGCGGCATCCCCGAGGTCTCGGGCGAATCCGTGCCGGTGCCGCCGCGTGCCAAGGCGAAGACCGTCGTCGAAGGCGCCTTTTCGCCCGCCGATCTTGCCAAGGCGCGAGCCGAGGCCTTTGCGACGCTGCCCTTCGATCATTCGGCCTATGTCACGATCCGCGATCTGGCGACGCTCGACCGCTGGATCGCCGATGCGCGCGCCACCGGCCTCGTTGCTTTCGATACCGAGACCACGTCGTTGGATGCGATGCAGGCCGAACTGGTCGGCTTTTCGCTGGCGATCGCCGACAACACGGCCGATCCCACCGGCACGAAGATCCGCGCCGCCTATGTGCCGCTTGTCCACAAGAACGGCGTCGGCGATCTGCTCGGCGGCGGCCTTGCCGACAACCAGATTCCGATGGGCGATGCCCTGCCGCGGCTGAAGGCATTGCTGGAGGACGAATCGGTTCTCAAGGTCGCCCAGAACCTGAAATACGACTACCTGCTGTTGAAGCGCTACGGCATCGAGACGAGGAGTTTTGACGACACGATGCTGATCTCCTACGTGCTCGACGCCGGCACCGGCGCGCACGGCATGGACCCGCTCTCGGAAAAATTCCTCGGCCATACCCCGATTCCCTACAAGGACGTGGCGGGCAGCGGCAAGGCGAACGTCACCTTCGATCTGGTCGATATCGACCGCGCCACCCACTATGCCGCCGAAGATGCCGACGTGACGCTCCGCCTCTGGCTGGTGCTGAAGCCGCGGCTGGCGGCGGCGGGGCTGACCAGCGTCTACGAACGGCTGGAGCGGCCGCTGTTGCCGGTGCTGGCGCGCATGGAAGCGCGCGGCATCACCGTCGACCGGCAGATCCTGTCGCGGCTCTCCGGCGAGCTGGCCCAGGGTGCAGCAAGGCTGGAGGACGAGATCTACGTGCTGGCCGGCGAACGTTTCAACATCGGCTCGCCGAAGCAGCTGGGCGATATTCTGTTCGGCAAGATGGGCCTTGCCGGCGGCAACAAGACGAAAACGGGGCAATGGTCGACCTCTGCCCAGGTGCTCGAGGATTTGGCCGCTGCCGGTTTCGAATTGCCGCGCAAGATCGTTGACTGGCGCCAGGTCACCAAGCTGAAATCCACCTATACCGACGCGCTTCCCGGCTATGTCCATCCGGAGACCAAGCGGGTCCACACCTCCTATTCGCTGGCATCGACGACCACGGGGCGCCTGTCCTCGTCCGAGCCGAACCTGCAGAACATTCCGGTGCGCACCGCCGAAGGCCGCAAGATCCGCACCGCCTTCATCTCGACGCCTGGGCACAAGCTGATCTCCGCCGACTACAGCCAGATCGAACTGCGCGTGCTTGCCCATGTGGCCGAGATCCCGCAGCTGACCAAGGCTTTCGAAGATGGCGTCGACATCCACGCCATGACGGCGTCGGAAATGTTCGGCGTGCCGGTGGAAGGCATGCCGGGCGAGGTGCGCCGCCGCGCCAAGGCAATCAATTTCGGCATCATCTACGGTATCTCGGCCTTCGGGCTCGCCAATCAACTTTCGATCGAGCGTTCGGAAGCCGGCGACTACATCAAGAAGTATTTCGAGCGCTTCCCCGGCATCCGCGATTATATGGAAAGCCGAAAGGCCATGGCGCGCGACAAGGGTTATGTCGAAACGATCTTCGGTCGCCGCATCAACTATCCCGAAATCCGCTCTTCCAATCCCTCCGTGCGCGCCTTTAACGAGCGTGCGGCGATCAACGCGCCGATCCAGGGTTCGGCTGCCGACGTCATCCGCCGGGCGATGATCAAGATAGAGCCGGCGCTTGTTGAAGTCGGCCTTGCCGATCGCGTCCGCATGCTGCTGCAGGTGCATGACGAACTCATCTTCGAGGTCGAGGACGAGGATGTCGAAAAGGCGATGCCGGTCATCGTCTCGGTCATGGAAAACGCCACCATGCCGGCGCTGGAAATGCGCGTGCCGCTGAGGGTCGATGCCCGCGCCGCCACCAATTGGGACGAGGCGCACTAACGACTTCCCCAAAAATCGCAAAGATTTTTCTCGCCGCCAAAACTCATTGAAAATGCAACGATTTATCTCCCGGAGTCGTATCGGAACGATACGGCAGGAAGGAACTTATTAACCTTCCTTTTCTATCCCGGTAGGGTCGTAATTTGCAAAGCATGAGTGAGTAGCGGACGCATGCGTTTTCCCAGAACCAATTTGACGGATGCCGGAGATTTTTCCAGCGAGATTGAAACGGACCTTCCGGAGGAAAACCCAGGGGAGAAGCCGGCGGCACCCATCTGGCAGAGCAACTTTTCCCTCGCGCCGAATGTCCGTTTCACCCGCACGCCGGAAACGCTGATCAGCAGGCGGCGCGCGCCGAATGAGCCGGTTCGCGATGATTCGCAGATTGGACAGCAGGCGATACGGATAGAGCCGGTTGCCGTCGATGTGCCGTTCGATATCTATCTGCCAGGGCCGGACGAGATTTCCGTAGCACCGCACAGGGTCGAACTGCAGCAGTCACCTTTGCTTGACGAGCCCGGCGTGCCGGCTTTCCGCGCCAACGCCGAGCTTTCTTCCATTTCGGATTTCGCCTTCTGGGAAGTCATGGCCTTCGAAGAGGCTGAGCCGGTTCGCGCGCCGCCGTTGATATCCTACCCGAAGACCGAGACCTCGCCCGAATCGATCACGTCGCTGTTCCGGATCATGGAGTGGCGCCCCGGCCGGCCGGCCGCCGCTCCCGTCGTCTCCCGCCCGGCCCCGCAGCCCGCCGCAGCCTCCGCGAAGATTGCCGTGCGCCCTGCGGCGGCAATATCCCTCGAAAAGCCCAGGCGCATTCCTGTCGAGGTACCTGTCGTGCCCGCACCTCAGGCGGCGCCAATCTCTCAGCTCGCGGCAGCTCCTCACATTGCATCAGCACCTCAGGCCGCGCCGGTGCCGCAGCGTACGCCGCCCGTTGCCGCGGTCCTGCCGTCGCCGCGCCTGGCCGTGAGGCCCGAAAGGATCGACGCATCCGGCTATGAATTCCCGCCACGTGCCCTGCTGCAGGAACCGCCGGAACGCCTCGGTGAGATCATGTCGCAGGAGACACTGGAGCAGAATGCCGGGCTTCTGGAAAGCGTGCTGGAAGATTTCGGCATCAAGGGCGAGATCATCCATGTCCGTCCAGGCCCCGTCGTCACCCTCTATGAATTCGAGCCGGCGCCGGGCGTGAAATCGTCGCGCGTCATCGGCCTTGCCGACGATATCGCCCGCTCGATGTCGGCGCTCTCGGCCCGCGTTGCCGTGGTCCCCGGCCGCAACGTCATCGGCATCGAATTGCCGAATGTCACGCGTGAAACCGTTTATTTCCGCGAGATGATCGAGAGCCAGGATTTCGAGAAGAGCGGCTACAAGCTGGCGCTCGGCCTCGGCAAGACCATCGGCGGCGAGCCTGTCATTGCCGAACTCGCCAAGATGCCGCATCTGCTCGTCGCCGGCACCACCGGCTCCGGCAAGTCGGTCGCGATCAACACGATGATCCTGTCGCTGCTCTACCGCATGACGCCGGAGCAGTGCCGCCTGATCATGGTCGACCCGAAGATGCTCGAACTGTCCGTCTATGACGGCATTCCGCATCTGCTGACGCCCGTCGTCACCGATCCGAAGAAGGCGGTCATGGCGCTGAAATGGGCCGTGCGCGAAATGGAAGAGCGCTATCGCAAAATGTCGCGCCTCGGCGTGCGCAATATCGACGGTTACAACGACCGCGTGGCCCAGGCCCGCGACAAGGGCGAGACCATCCATGTCATGGTCCAGGTCGGCTTCGACAAGGGCACCGGCACTCCGATCGAGGAAAGCCAGGCGCTGGACCTGACGCCGATGCCTTATATCGTCGTCATCGTCGACGAGATGGCCGACCTGATGATGGTCGCCGGCAAGGACATCGAAGGTGCGATCCAACGCCTCGCCCAGATGGCGCGCGCCGCCGGCATCCATCTGATCATGGCGACACAGCGTCCGTCCGTCGACGTCATCACCGGCACGATCAAGGCAAACTTCCCGACCCGCATCTCCTTCCAGGTGACCTCGAAGATCGACAGCCGCACCATTCTCGGCGAACAGGGTGCCGAACAACTGCTCGGTCAGGGAGATATGCTGCACATGCAGGGGGGCGGGCGGATTTCCCGTGTCCACGGTCCCTTCGTCTCCGATGTCGAGGTCGAAAAGGTCGTTGCCCATCTGAAGACGCAAGGGCGCCCCGAATATCTCGACACCGTCACCGCCGACGAGGAGGAAGAGACGGAAGAGGAAGAAGGCGGCGCCGTCTTCGACAAGAGCGCCATGGCCTCCGAGGATGGCAACGAGCTGTACGAGCAGGCGGTCAAGGTCGTCATGCGCGACAAGAAGTGCTCGACTTCCTATATCCAGCGCCGCCTCGGCATCGGCTACAACCGCGCCGCCTCATTGGTGGAACGCATGGAAAAAGAAGGCCTCGTCGGCCCGGCCAACCATGTCGGCAAGCGCGAGATCGTATCGGGACGGGGCGACGGCGAGTAATTCTGGCGAGCAGGGCGTCTGACGGATTCCTGTTTACATCCTCAGGGCAGCCAGCCGAACCGTCTCGCTGACAAACTCGGTCTTTCCGCCGGTATAAAAATCCCAATCGCCGTCTGCCTCCGCAGCCAGCCGGCGTTTCAGATCGGCATAGGCCTTGGCCCTCTCGGGGTGATCCCTGAGATAGTCGCGAAACAGAATGCGGTTCCGATGCGCGCGATTATTGGGCCCGCAAAGATAGAGCCTGAACCCATAACCGTCATCATCACGGGTGAAGGCCCATCGTTGCTCTCCAGTATCGCCGTGGAAGACGAAGTCGGCAGCGCGCACGATCTCGATCGCCGCTGGCAGGAAGGCGTCTGATATCATCACGGCAGCAAGGTCGATCTTCGGCTTGGCCGGCAGGCCAGGCACCGACGTGCTGCCGATATGATCGATGGAAAGCAGACGGTCACCGAGCAAGGCAGAGACTTCGGTGCTGATCTCGGTAAACAGCCGCGGCCAGGAAGGATCATAGTCGACGACCTTGATGGCGCGCATACCCTTCCTTTCGATCTGTTCAGGGCGCCTTGGCCAGCAACCCGTCCAAAATCTCGATCATCTTCTGCTCGGCCTCTTCGAGCGAGCCGCTATTGTCGAGCTCCACCACGTCATATTCACCACGCACCGTCAGCGGTCCGCGGGCAAGCCGGGCCATGATATCCTCATGCGTCTCGCGTCCGCGCGCCTCCAGCCGGCCGGCAAGCACCTCGGGGCGGGCGGTGACGTTGATGACCTTCAGCCGCGGGAAGGCGGCCTGAAAACGGTGGAGCGCCGAGCGCGAGCCGTTGGCGACGACCACATGGCCTCGCGACAGCGCTACCGAAACCTCGGCCGGAATGCCGTATTTCAGGCCGTGCGCTTCCCACCAGACGGCGAAGGAGCCTGACTGCTCCATGGAGGCAAAACCTTCGAGGGAGACGGAAAGATGGTCTTCGCCGCCGGCGTCACGGTGACGGGTGATGACGCGGCGGACGAAATGCACATTGTCGCGGCCCTTGAAACGCCGGGCCGCGAGGTTCATCAGCGTGTCCTTGCCAGCGCCGCTCGGTCCGACGACGACGACCATGATGCCGCGCTCGGCTCCGGCTCCGGGGTGGGGTTCGTGCGGCATCATGCGACACGGCGTCCCTGGCGCCAGACGGAGCGCGTCACCGGCACGCCGTGCGAACGATGGACGCGGACAAGATCGGCGCGCAGCCCCGCCGCGATCCGGCCGCGGTCATCGAGGCTGACGGTACGGGCGGGCGTCGACGTCACCATGGCGATCGCCTTCGGCAGTGTAATGCTTTCGACTTCATCGGCGAGGATGAACGGGGCGTGCAGGAGGCTGAGCGGCACGTAGTCGGAGGAAAGCACGTCGAGCACGCCCATCTCGGCAAGGTCGCGGGCGGCGATATTGCCGGAATGGGATTTGCCGCGCACGATGTTCGGCGCGCCCATCAGCACGCTCATGCCATGTCCGTGCGAGGCCCGGGCGGCGTCGAAGCTGGTTGGGAACTCGGCCAGGCGCACCCCGTTGTCGATCGCCTCGTCGACATGGGAGAGCGTCGCATCGTCATGGCTTGCCACGGTGATGCCGCGCTCGGCGCAGACCTTGGCGATGGCATTGCGGTGCGGCGTCGAATTGCGCGCCGATTCTGCCTGGCGCTTGGCGACGAAACGGGCGAAGGCCTCGTCGCTCAGGCCGCGCTTCTTCTGATAGTAGAAAATATATTGATCCATCGTCTGGAACTGACGCTGGCCGGGCGCATGATCCATCAGCGAGACGAGCCGCACATGCCGGTCGTTTTCGAAATCGGCGAAATGTTCGAGCACATTGTCGGCCGAGACCTCGCAGCGCAGGTGGATGAGGTGCTCGGCGCGCAGCCTGCCTTCCGTCTCCGCCGACTGGATGGCATCGGCCATCTCGCGCATCTCGCCATGTTCGAAGCCGCCGTCTTCGTCCGCCCCCATGCGCAGGCAGTCGAACACCGTGGTGATGCCTGAGGTGACGATCTGAGCGTCATGCGCCTGAACCGCGGCGGTCTTGTTCCAGCGAATGCCGGGGCGCGGCTGGTAATGGCCTTCGAGATGATCGGTGTGCAGCTCGACGAGGCCTGGAATGATGTAGTCGCCTTCAAAATCTTCGCCGGCTACCGAGTTACCCTCGGAGATGTCGGCGATCTTCCCGTCGCGGATGAGGATCGAGCCCGAGAGGATGTCATCCTCGAGCACGATTCGGGCGTTGGAAAACACGGTCTCTTTGCTCATGGCGTCAGGTCTTTCAGCTTTTGGCGCCGGCAAGCGGCAGCCAGGAATGAACTTTGAACGGGGCGCCGCGTGTCTCCTCGATGAAGACGGCAAGGCTGGAAATCGAAAGCGGCCGGCCGGTGAAATCGGCAAAACGCTCGGTCAGGATCGCTTTCATCACCGCGGCGCGCGCCTCGGGCACTTGTCCGCTCAGCGTCATGTGGAAGCCGAAATCCTCCATGACGTAAGGATAACCCCAGCGCTGCAGATTGGCGCGCTCGCTGTCGCTGAGCTTCTCCGGGTTGCGCCGCGCCATATCGGCCTCGGAAAGCGCGGCACGGAACGGTTCGAAGGACCTTACCACCTTCGCGGCGAAATCCTGAAGAGGTTGATGAAGAGAAGAGGGAATGAGGGCAAAAAAACGGCCGAGTTGGCCGAGCACCAGCTCTGGGATCTCGAAGGCGGGCGTGCGCGAGGCAAACTCCTCGGCAACGGTCAGAAGATCCTTCTCAGTGACCGAAGCGGCGAGCGAAAACGGCGCCTTGATCGTGGCGTGAAAGCCGTAGCGGCGGGGGTCGGCGGTCAGCTCGAACTGTTCTGCAGCACCCAGCTGCTGATGTTCCGGTGCAGGATAAGTCTCGCCGGTGAAAGCATTGCGGCCGAGCCAGAGCGAGGCCGCGCCGGTCAGGGGATCATCCTTCGGCGGCGAGAAATAGAGAGCGTAGCGCAAGGCTTTTATCCTGGGGATCGTCCAAACGGGGAGCGCACAGTGCAGTGATTTGGCGGCGAACCGCAAGCAGGCTCCCGGCTAAAAGATTTCCGTGACAGAATGATGATGGCGTCAGTTCCTCAGTGGCCCTTTTTTCCCATCACGCGCGAACGCAGCGCATTCGAGAGATTGTCGAAGGCGAAGACTACCAGGAGTATTAGAAGCACCATATAGGCGACTTTGTCCCAGTCCGAATTGGTCTTCATGGATTCGAGCAGCTTGAGGCCAATGCCGCCCGCACCGACGGCACCGATTACGGTCGCCGAGCGGGTATTCGATTCCCAGAAATAAAGTGATTGCGAGATGAATACTGGCAGGACTTGTGGAATAACGCCGAAACGTTGAACGGCCACCGGTGCCGCACCGACCGATTTCACGCCCTCACGCTGCTTATCGTCGATGTTCTCAAGCGCTTCGGCATAGACCTTTCCGAGCGCGCCCGTATCGGTGAAGAAGATAGCCGCGATGCCCGGAAGCGGCCCTGGGCCGAAGGCACGGGTGAAGAACAACGCCCAGATCAGCATGTCGATCGAGCGCAGGAAGTCGAAGAGCCGCTTCGTGGCCCAGTTCGCAGCGCGGCTCCGCGTGATGTTGCGTGCGGCGACGAAGGCGAGCGGGAAAGCGACCAGCGTGCCGAAGAGCGTACCGACAAAGGCCATGACCAGCGTCTGCATCAACTTCGACAGGATGTCGCCATGCTGCCAGCTTGCGTTGTTCAGGAAGTTGTCCAACGCCAGCGAGGCATTGGACTGGTTCGGATCGAGCCGTTCACCGGAGAACATTAGGCCGACGACCTCAGGCAGGCTGCGGCCCCAGAAGGGCGAACGCGTATCGAAGAAGAAGTTTGCCCAGCCGAGAAAGCGGCGCTGGACATAGACCTGGCTGGTACGGATCTCCGCCTGTCCAGCGAAGCCGTAATAGACGTTCACCTTGTTGTCGTCCTGCGCCATCTGGGCGGGCGCATCGGACGGCAGGGAGGCTCGATCGCGGGTAATGGTCACGGGATAGAGCTTGCCGTCGATATAGACGTCGACGTGGCTCGGCGTCACTTCCAAGCGGTCGCCGTCGCTGCCGAAGGTGACGGTGTATCGGCTGCCGTCGGCATTGGGTTTCAGCCAGTTGATATCGGCGCCCTCGGGATACTGGCGGCGGCTCGTCCATTGGGGGACGACCTGATCGTTCTGGAAACGCAGGCGCGGCTGGGCGCGCCAGGAATACCAGTCCTGGACATAGATCGCCGCGCGGTCCCAGTTGCCGTTCACGAAGGTGGGGATGACGTTGAAGAAGGCGAAGCAGAAGGCTAGGTAAACGAAGACCGCAGCTGAAATGAGGAGCAGACCCCAGCGCTGCATGAAGCTGCGATGGAAGACGTCCGGATAAGCCGACAGCAGGCGGTTGCGCTCCGCGGCGTTGATGGTCGGAACAGAGGACATCACGCCGCTCCCCGGCCAAATTCGAAGGACTGCTTGCCGATCAGCCGGCGGCGCAGCCAGGCCGAGAACTGGTCGACGCAAATGACGGTGATCAGCAGCAGGATGATGATCGCATAGGTCTTGGCAGCATGGTCGCGTCCGATCGACAGGCTGAAGACCTCGCCTATGCCGCCGCCGCCGACGGCGCCGATAATGGTCGAGGCGCGCACGTTGATCTCAGTCCGCAGCAGCGTGTAGGAGACGAAGTTCGGCAACACCTGCGGCAGGATGGCGAAGCGCACGCGCTCCAGCCAGCCGGCGCCGGCGGCGCGCAGGCCTTCATCCGGCTTCATGTCGGCATTCTCGACGACTTCGAAGAACAGCTTCCCAAGCGCGCCGACAGTATGGACCCATACCGCGATGATCGCCGAAATCGGACCGATCGACAGGATCGCGGCGAGAAGACCGGCGATGACGATTTCCGGGAAGGCGCGCATGATTTCCATGATGCGCCGCACGACCCAGCGCGTCACGCCTGCACCGACCAGATTGGTGGAAGCGAAAAAGCAGAGCAAGAACGCGCCGCTCGCACCGAGAATGGTGGAGACGATGGCGATGTTGAGCGTGATCGCGAGCTGGTAGAAGAAATTCGGGATGTAGAAACTATCGGTGATCCAGACGCGGTCGCTTGTATAGTCGTATTTGATCGAACCGTCGGAGAAGGGCGACGGCAGGTCGAACATGGCGCGGAAGATCTCCAGCGGACTGTCCGGCACGAAGCTCTTCATGAAGTCGAAGAAATAGGGAAGGCGCTCGAAGAACTTGCCCGAATTGGCGCTGTTGGCGAAATCGAGCGAGGCGCCGAGGATGATCAGGAAGACCACGATTGAAACGACGGTATAGATCCGCCGCGTTCGAACCTGGCTCTGATAATGATCGAGGATGGTGCGGGAGCTCTCCTGCAATCCGCTCAGAGAGTCCGCGCCGGCCGAGTGCGCCATATGTGGCTTCCTTCCTGAAAAACGGCGGCATCATCATGATGCCGCCGCGAGATTGTTCAGACTGAGGATCAGCCGCCGATGACGGCCTTACGGGCGTCGATGATCGTCTGGTAGAAGCTCTGGTCGACCGGCGCCCAGTCAACGTAGCCGCCGCCCGTGAACGATTCGAAGCAGCTCTTGTCCGTCTTCGGCAGTTCGGCGAAGTAGGTGGTAACCTTCTTCTGGAGGTCGGCCGGCAGCTTCTGGGAAACCATCAACGGGCCGTTCGGGATGAGCGGCGACTTCCAGACTTCGACGATATCGTCCATGTCGAGCAGGCCCTTGGTGACCATCTGGTGCAGATTTCCGGAGGTGTAGCCCTGCGCCCAGTCGCCTTGGCCGGAACCGAAGGTGGTACCGACGTCGAACTTCTTATCGAGAACGCCGAGAACGAGGTTCTCGTGGCCGCCGCCAAAGCCGGTTTCAGAGAAGTACTGCTTGACTGGAGCACCGGTGTCCTTCGGAAGGGCAACGTTCGGAACAAGGTAGCCGGAGGTAGAGTCCGGATCGGCGAAGCCGAGCTTCTTGCCCTTGGCGTCGGCGAGCGTCTTGATGCCGGAATCCTTGCGGGCAACCATAATCGAGTAGTAGCCGGTCGAACCGTCGGCCTGCTTGGTGGTCAGAACCGGAGTGACGGCGTTCGGATCCTTGATATAGACCGCGGCGTAAGAGGCGGCGCCCATGACGGCGAGGTCGATCGTGCCGCCGAGGAGACCCTGAATGACGCCGTTGTAGTTCGGCGACGGGAAGAGCTGGACTTCGGAGACGCCGGTGGCGGCGATCAGGCCCGGCTTGACGCACTCGGTGCGGCGAACCTGGTCGGCTTCGTTTTCACCGCCATCGAGACCGATGCGGAGGACCTTGACGTCCTGGGCAGCGGCATTGCTGGCGAGGGCGGCGACGGCGATGGTTGCCATCAGGATCTTGCGGAATGCAGACATGGAAGTCTCCTTTTGTGACGTGGTTTGTTTGTCAGTTAGTTTTCCGACCGTTGTCCCGTCGGCCGGAAACGGGTCAGTGCACGGCGGCGGCTTTGGCCACCATGCCGGATGAGACGTCCTCGGCGCGGCGCTTGGATTCGAGGCTGGTCGAGGTCATCGTTTCGTCGATGCCGGCGCCGTCCTTGTCCGTCCCGTAGATTTCCTTCACCGCTACGGCCGTCAGCTCCGAGGGCTGGCCGTCGAAGACGACGCGGCCGCCGGCCATGCCGACGATGCGCTCACAATAGTTGCGGGCGGTATCGAGCGTGTGGAGGTTGGTGATGACGGTGATGCCTTCGCGCTCGTTGATGTCGCGCAGCGCATCCATGACGATCTTGGCGTTCAGCGGATCGAGAGAGGCGATCGGCTCGTCGGCGAGAAGCATCTTCGGGTTCTGCATCAGCGCGCGGGCGATCGCCACGCGCTGCTGCTGGCCGCCGGAAAGCGTGCCGGCTGCCTGCAGCGCCGTCTGCTCGATGCCGAGGCGTTCGAGTGCCGCGATGGCATGGACGCGTTCCTCGCGGGTGAAGATGTTGAGCAGGCTCAGAAGTGTCGAGCGATGATTGAGGCGGCCGAGCATGACATTGGTGAGAACGTCGAGGCGCGGCACCAGATTGAACTGCTGGAAGATCATCGCGCAGTCGCGCTGCCAGTTGCGCAATGCCTGGCCGCGAAGCCCGGAGACCTCGACGCCGGCGAAATGAACGGAGCCGGAGCTCGGCTCCTGAAGGCGGTTGATCATGCGTAAGAGCGTCGACTTGCCGGCGCCGGAGCGGCCGATGATGCCGACCATCTGGCCCTGGGGAATGGCGAGCGTAACGGAATCGACAGCGAGCTTTTTTCCGAAACGACGTGTGACATTCTTCAGCTCGAACATCATGCTCTTCCCTTGCGATCCAGGCCTTGATCAGCATCGCATTAGTCCCGCTTGATGAACCTCGCATGTCATATTTGTGTAAGTCCTGTCACAATTCTTCGCCCCTATATCGGGGGTTTTAACCGCCGTAGCGGGACAGGAAATCTTCCGCGTCCAGGTTGCGAAAATCCTCGAGCGCCTGGCGCAGCCGGTCGTGCTCCCAGTCCCACCACGAAAGCCTGTCCATCCGTTCTCCGACCTCTCTTGGAAAGCGCTCGCGGATGAGTTTGGCCGGTACGCCGCCGACGATCGCATAGGGCGCGACGTCCTTTGAGACGACGGCGCCGGCCCCGATCACCGCGCCGTTGCCGACGTTGACGCCGGGCAGGATGGTCGCGCCGTGACCGATCCAGACGTCGTTGCCGATCGTCACGCGGTTTGCGCGCCGCCAGGCGAAAAAGTCCGTTTCCATGTCGCCGTCCGGCCAGTAGTCGGCGGCGCGATAGGTGAAATGGTGCAGTGTTGCGCGCCAGGTCGGATGGTTGGTGGCGTTGATGCGCACGGCGGCGGCGATATTGACGAACTTGCCGATCGTCGCACACCAGACCGAGCCGTCCTGCATGATGTAAGAGTAGTCGCCGAAGGTGGCCTCGCTGATGCGGCAGCGTTCAGAGACCTCCGTATAGCGCCCGAAAGTGGATTCGCTGACGGAGGCCGTTTCATGAAAGTAGGGCTCGATGCCCAGCTTGCGGCTCATGCAGCGATCTTTCTGGGTGAGAATTGCTGGACGTCGAGGATACGGTCGGCGACGGCTTCGCGCACTTCTTCGTCGTGGAAGATGCCGAGAAGGGCCACACCCGCCTTCTTCTTTTCCGCGATCATGCCGACGACGACGGCACGGTTCCTGGCATCGAGCGAGGCTGTGGGCTCGTCGAGAAGCAGGATCGTGTGCTCGGTGATGAAGCCGCGCGCGATGTTGACGCGTTGCTGCTCGCCGCCGGAGAAGGTGGCGGGCGGAAGCTGCCAGAGCGTTTCCGGCAGATTGAGCCTGGCAAGCAGGGCGCCCGCCTTTTCCCGTGCCGTGACGGCGTCCTCGCCGCGTGCCACCAGCGGTTCGGCAACCACGTCGATCGCCGCGACGCGCGGCACGGTGCGCAGGAACTGGCTGACATAACCGAGCGTATTGCGGCGGACGTTGAGAACGGTGCGCGGATCAGTGGAAGCGAGATCGACGATGCGTCCGTCGTGGCGAATGAGGATCTGGCCGGTGTCGACGGCATAGTTGCCGTAGATCATCTTGAGCAGCGAACTCTTTCCAATGCCCGATGGGCCACCGAGCACGACGCATTCGCCTGACGCAACCGAGAAGGCGACGTCGGAAACGACGGGTAGCTTGATGCCGTCGCGCAGATGCATGGTGAAGCTCTTCGAGACTTCGGAAACGACGAGGGGCGTTGCCATGATTTCTTCTTCCTTGGTTTCGGACCCACAGCGCCGCGCGAGACGCGCAAAGGACGCTGTGCCATTTCGAATTGCTCAGACCTGCAGGATCGAGGAGACGAGCAGCTGCGTATAGGGTTCGCGCGGGTCGTCGAGCACGCGGTCGGTGAGCCCGTGCTCGATGACGTAGCCGTCCTTCATCACCATCATCCGGTGTGACAACAGGCGGGCGACGGCGAGATCATGGGTGACGATGATGGCCGAGAGACCGAGATCGTTGACGAGGCCACGCACGAGATCGAGCAGGCGCGCCTGCACCGAGACGTCGAGGCCGCCGGTCGGCTCGTCCATGAAGACGAGGCGTGGGCCGGTGACCAAGTTGCGGGCGATCTGCAGTCGCTGGCGCATGCCGCCGGAAAAGGCGCGCGGCTGGTCGTCGATGCGGTCGGCGTCGATCTCGACACGTTCGAGCCAGTCGATCGCCGAAGCGCGGATCTTGCCGTAGTGCCGGTCGCCGATCGCCATCAGCCGTTCGCCGACATTGGCCCCGGCAGAGACGGTCATGCGCAGGCCGTCGGCCGGGTTCTGGTGAACGAAGCCCCAGTCGGTGCGCATCAGGAAACGCCGCTCGGCCTCGTTCATACGATAGAGGTCGCGGTAGCTGCCGTCGCGCATGTGATATTCGACGCTGCCGGTGCTCGGCAGCAGCCGGGTGGAGAGGCAGTTGAGCAGCGTCGTCTTGCCGGAGCCGGACTCGCCGACGATGGCGAGCACTTCGCCGGGCCAGAGCTCGAAGGAGACGTCGCGGCAGCCGATGCGGTTGCCGTAGAATTTCGAAACGTCGCGGACTTTGAGAAGCGGAGTATCGCTCATTCTGCAGCCTCCCGGGCCAGCATCTCGCCGGCATGGCCGTGCGCGCGGCGGTCTTCGCAATGATCGGTGTCGGAGCAGACGAACATGCGCCCGCCCTTATCGTCGAGAACCACTTCGTCGAGATAGACCTCCTCGGCGCCGCAAAGGGCGCAGGGTTTATCGAAGCGCTGGATATCGAAGGGATAATCCTCGAAATCCAGGCTGACGACGTCGGTATAGGGTGGAACCGCATAGATGCGCTTCTCGCGTCCGGCGCCGAAGAGCTGCAGCGCGTCCGACATATGCATCTTCGGATTGTCGAATTTCGGCGTCGGCGACGGGTCCATGACATATCGGCCATGGACCTTCACCGGATAGGCGTAAGTCCGCGAGATGCGGCCGTTATGGGCGATGTCCTCGTAGAGCTTCACATGCATCAGGCCGTATTCTTCGAGCGCGTGCATCTTGCGCGTCTCGGTCTCGCGCGGCTCGAGAAAACGCAGCGGCTCGGGGATCGGCACCTGGTAGACGAGCACTTGGCCGGGTCCGAGCTTTTCTTCGGGAATGCGGTGGCGCGTCTGGATGATCGTTGCATCCTTGGTATGCGTCGTCACCGCGACATTGGCGACCTTCTGGAAGAAGGCGCGGATGGAAACGGCGTTGGTCGTATCGTCGGCACCCTGATCGATGACTTTGAGCACGTCGCCCGGTCCGATGATCGAGGCCGTCACCTGCACACCGCCGGTGCCCCAGCCATAGGGCATCGGCATTTCGCGCGAGGCGAACGGCACCTGGTAGCCGGGTATGGCGATCGCCTTCAGGATGGCGCGGCGGATCATCCGCTTGGTCTGTTCGTCGAGATAGGCGAAGTTGTAGCTGGCCAGATCGGTCATTCGGCGGCTTCCTTCATGTCTTCGCCACCGTTGCGGGCGGCTTCGAATTCGCGGCGCATGCGGCGGACGAGATCGAGTTCGGCCTGGAAGTCCACATAATGCGGAAGTTTCAGATGCTCGACGAAGCCCGTCGCCTGGACGTTGTCGGAGTGCGAGATAACGAATTCCTCGTCCTGTGCCGGTGCGGTGATATCCTCGCCGAGCTCTTCGGCTCGAAGAGCCCGGTCGACGAGCGACATCGCCATCGCCTTGCGCTCGCTCTGGCCGAAGACCAGGCCGTAGCCGCGGGTGAATTGCGGCGGCGCCTTGGCCGAACCCTTGAACTGGTTGACCATCTGGCATTCGGTGATCTGGATCGTGCCGAGCGAGACGGCGAAACCGAGTTCCGGCACATCGAATTCCACCTCGACCTCGCCGATGCGGATTTCGCCGGTGAAGGGGTGGTTGCGGCCATAGCCGCGCTGGGTGGAATAACCGAGCGCCAGTAGAAAACCCTCGTCGCCGCGGGCAAGCGCCTGCAGGCGCAGATCCCGGGTCATCGGGAATTCCATCGGCTCGCGGGTCAGGTCGCCGATTTCGTGATCTTCCGGCATGTCGCCGTCGGCCTCGATCAGGCCCTCTTCGCCGAGAATCTCGGAGACACGCATGACACGGCCGGTCTCGGCGGCGCGCTGAGCGGGCGTCTCGACCGCCTCGTCCGAAAGCAGCGAGGGATCGAGCAGGCGGTGGGTATAGTCGAAGGTGGGCCCAAGAAGCTGGCCGCCCGGCAGATCCTTGTAGGTCGCCGAAATGCGGCGTTCGATCGTCATCTCAGCTGTGTCGAGCGGCTTGGAATAGCCGAAACGCGGCAGTGTCGTGCGGTAGGCGCGCAGCAGGAAGATCGCCTCGATCATGTCGCCCCGCGATTGGCGGACGGCAAGTGCGGCGAGCGTGCGGTCGAAAAGCGAGGCCTCGGCCATGACGCGGTCGACGGCGAGCGCGAGCTGCGCCACGATCTGGTCGATGCCGATCGCCGGCAGCGAACGGTCGCCGCGGCGGCGGTCGGCCAGCAGGCGGTGGGCATTGGCGATGGCGGTCTCGCCACCCTTGACGGCAACATACATGAGCTCAGATCTCCGTTGCTGTGATCTTGGTAGTGCGCGGCAGGCAGAGGAAACGCTTGCCCGCCGTCAGCACGATGTCGACGCCGCGCGGAAAGAGCGCACGGTTCTCGGTCCAGAGCCGCAGGAAGGTCTCCGGCAGGCCGGTAGGCGCGATCTCCGTCACGCTCTGGATGCCCGGACCCATCAGCGCCAGCCTGCGGCCGCCCTCGAGTTCGGCGAGTTCGATGATGAGGGTGGTCGAGCGATCGGGATATTCCTGCGTACCTGATGCAAAGAGGCCGAAGGAGGAAAGGGCGATGCCGGCCTCGGTGAAGGCAAAACGCGCTTCGGCTTTTTCGCCGGTCAACGGCGCGCCGGTATGGAAGCCGAGCCACTCCGGCACGGCGGATTTCGCCAGTCCCTGGGAAAGCCAGACGGGCGTGTCGTGGTCGCAAAGCGTCAGCGCGATGGTGCCGGCGGCGATGCCGAGCGGTGCCGGCGGAGCGACGTCGGGCTGAACCGTCTGGATCGTGCCGGGGCGGGCCATGCCGTCCATCAGCATCTTGAAGACGCTCTGGGCATGGAAGACCGGCTCGGCAAAGCCGCCGGTCAGAGCTTCTGTGTTCAGGCCCATCAGTTATCTCCCCGCACCATGGTGAAGAAATCGACGCGGGTTGCCGCCGTCTCGTCCGCCTTGCGGCGTTCGGCATCGGCGATCCGCTCGGCAACCGGTAAAAGCAGTGCCTGTTCGACGAAACCCTGCGTCGCCTCCTCCTGCCAGAGCGCATCGAAGATCGCCGCAAGCCGGGCCTTCTCACGGTCGGTGCCGAGCGCCTGTGCATGGCCGACCGAGCCGGAGTCGAGCCGGACCGTGGCCCGCGTCACCGTCACTTCGCCAAGATTGAAGGGCGCGCCGCCGCCGCCGATGCGCCCACGCACCATCACCAGCCCGGTCTCCGGCCCGCGCACCGGATGCGCCGCGGGCTTTTGCGGCAATGCGTCCCAGACCGCCTGGAGTTCGCTGCGCTCCGCGCGCGCCAGCAGATCGGCGGCGCGTTTGCGCCCGGATGCCGTCTGTGACGCAGCGTCTGTCCTGTCCGCTGATATCATCGCCGCTTCCCTTAAAATGTCTATTGATATAGACAACCATACAAGATACATTTAGCTCTAAATCGATGTCGTGACAAGCGTATGACATCGAGAGTTAAATGGACGGGCAGGGGCGGAATGGCGGGATTGAAGCAGGTGCAAAGGCAAACCGGCGTGGCGCTCTGGCGTCAGATCGCCGATCGGATTCGTGAGGCGATCAGCACCGGAGCCTATGACGAAACGGGAATGGTGCCGCCGGAAACGGTCCTGGCCCTGCAATTCGGTGTCAACCGGCATACCGTGCGCAGCGCTTTGGCGGCATTGGCGCAGGAGGGGATCGTGCGTGCGGTGCAAGGTCGCGGCACGCTGATCGAACGCAAGGAGCGGCTGAACTTCCCGATCACCCGCCGCACGCGTTTTACCGCCGGCATCGGCGATCAGGCGCGTGAAATGCGCGGCCTTCTGCTCGATGAGGCGAAGGAGGAGGCGAGTACCGAGATTGCCCGCTGGCTGGGCCTGAAGCCGGGAGAACAGGTGATCCGCCTGGAAACATTGCGCCAGGCAGACAAGCGGCCGGTTTCAAGGGCGACGAGCTGGTTTCCCGCCAAGCGCTTTGCCGGTATCGGCGAGGCCTATCGCAAGCGGGAATCGATCACCAAGGCCTTCGCGGAGCTCGGTCTGGCGGACTATATCAGGGCGACCACCGAGGTGACGGCCGCCCATGCCGATGCAGCCGATATGGCCGATCTCGAACTCACCCCCGGCGCGATCCTGCTGATCGCCAAGGCGATGAATACCGATCTCGACGGCGTGCCGGTGCAATATTCGATCAGCCGCTTTGCGGCCGACCGGGTGCAGTTCACGATCGAGAACTGAGCGCCTTTCCCCGCCGTAGCGGGGAAAGATCAGCTGAGATCAATGTGCGCCCGACATGTCGCCGAGCACTTCTTTGGAAGCGACGGTAGAATCCGCCTTCAGCGTGTAGACCATCGGCACGCCGGTCGCGAGGTTGAGGGCGAGCACACCTTCTTTGCTCAGCTTGTCGAGCACCATGACAAGTGAACGCAGCGAATTGCCGTGTGCGGCGACCAGCACCTTCTCGCCTCTGAGCACGCGCGGCAGGATTTCGGTGAGGTAGTAGGGCCAGACGCGGGCGCCGGTGTCGCGCAGACTTTCACCGCCGGGAGGCGGCACGTCATAGGAACGGCGCCAGATATGCACCTGTTCCTCGCCCCATTTGGCGCGTGCATCGTCCTTGTTGAGGCCGGAGAGATCGCCGTAGTCGCGCTCGTTCAGCGCCTGGTCGCGGATCGTCAGGAGATCGGGCTGGCCGACCTTGTCGAGAATGAGCTTCAGCGTGTGCTGCGCACGCACCAGCACCGAGGTATAGGCGACGTCGAATTTGATACCGTATTCGGCGAGCGCCGCGCCGCCTGCATTGGCTTCCTGGATGCCGAGCTCAGTCAGATCGGGATCTTTCCAGCCGGTGAAGAGATTCTTCAGGTTCCAGTCACTCTGACCGTGGCGAACGAGGACGAGGGTACCGCTCATGAATATGCCTCCGTAGTATCGTTATGAGGAAGAGAGCCCGAGCACGTCGAGCATGGAATAGAGACCCGGCTTCTTGTCACGCGCCCAGAGGGCCGCCTTGATGGCGCCGCGCGCAAAGATCGAGCGGTCGGCCGCACTGTGCGAAAGGGTGACGATTTCACCTTCGCCGGCAAAAAGCACGGAATGCTCGCCGATGACGGAGCCGCCGCGCAGCGTCGCAAAGCCGATCGTACCCGCCTCGCGGGCCCCGGTATGGCCGTCGCGCACCCGGACCGACTTCGAAGCAAGATCGATGCCGCGCCCTTTTGCCGCGGCCTCGCCGAGGAGAAGGGCAGTGCCGGAGGGCGCATCCACCTTGTGCTTGTGGTGCATTTCCAGGATCTCGATGTCCCAGTCGACAGAATCGAGCGCACGCGCTGCCTGCTCTGCGAGCACGCCAAGCAGGTTGACCCCGAGGCTCATATTGCCCGATTTGACGACGCGCGCATGCCGGGCCGCCGCGGCGATCCTGGCATTGTCGTCGTCCGAACAGCCGGTCGTGCCGATCACATGGACGATGCGGGCTTGCGCGGCGAGGCCTGAGAATTCCACCGTTGCGGCAGGCGAGGTGAAGTCGAGCACGCCTTCGGCATGCAGGAAGGCCTGGAGCGGGTCGTCGCCGATGACGACGCCGGTCGGGCCGAGACCGGCGATTTCGCCGGCATCCTTGCCGACGAAGGGCGAGCCGGCGCGCTCGACCGCAGCATGCAGCTTGACGCCCTCGATGGAATGGATGAGCCGGACCAACGTCTGCCCCATGCGTCCTGCTGCGCCAACCACCACCAGTTTCATCGCAGCATCGCTCATGTCAGTCTCGCCAGATCAGTTTGAATCGGAGGCCGAAGGCCTCTGCAGGTTGTTGAGGCGAGCGTAAAGACCGTCGCTGACCTTCGCAAGCGTCTCGTGATTGCCTTCCTCGACGACGCGACCCTGCTGCATCACGATGATCTTGTCGGCCCGCACCACGGTCGAAAGCCGGTGGGCGATGACAACGACGGTGCGTCCGCTCATCGCCTCGTCGAGCGCCTTCTGCACGGCCGCTTCGGATTCGGTGTCGAGGGCCGAGGTCGCCTCGTCAAGAAGCAGGATCGGCGCATTGCGCACCAAAGCGCGCGCGATCGATAGTCGCTGGCGTTGGCCGCCAGAAAGCGTCACGCCGTTTTCGCCGACCGGCGTCTCGTAACCCTGCGGCTGTGCCGAGATGAAGTCATGCGCATAGGCAAGCCGGGCGGCCTCTTCCACCTCGGCATCGGTCGCTTCCGGCCGGCCATAGCGGATATTGTCGCGGATCGTGCCCTCGAACAGATAGGGCTGCTGCGAAACATAGGCGAGCTGCTGGCGCAGCGACTTCTTGGTGATGTGGGCGATGTCCTGTCCGTCGATCAGGATTTCGCCCTCGCGCGGATCGTAGAAGCGCGGAATGAGGCTGATGACGGTGGATTTGCCGGCGCCGGAGGGGCCGACCAGCGCTGTGGTCGCGCCGCCCTCGGCGATGAAACTGACGCCGCTGAGCACGCTCTCATTGCCGTAGGCGAAAGACACATTGCGGAATTCGATCCTCGCCTGCGTCACCGTCAGCGGCCGGGCATCCGGCAGGTCGCGCTGGCGCGGTTCCATGTCGAGCAGTTCATAGATCATCCGCGCATTGACGACGGCGCGCTCCATCTGCACCTGCAGGCGGGCAAGTCGGCGGGCCGGGTCATAGGCAAGCAGCAGCGCCGTGACGAAGGAGAAGAAGGCACCCGGGGGTACATTGTAGTAGATCGAGCGGTAGGCGGCATAGGCAAGTACGCTGGCGACGGCAAAACCTGCGAAGCTTTCCGTCAGCGGAGACGTGCGTTCGGAAAGCCTTGCAATCCGGTTCGCCCGGCTTTCGGCGCCTTTGATCAGTTTGTTGACCTTGCGCTCCAGTTCTTCTTCCATCGTGAAGGCTTTCACGATGGCGATGCCCTGGATCGTCTCCTGCATGGCGCCGAGAACGTGGCTGTTCAGATGCACGGCCTCGCGGGTGGCCGAGCGCAGCCGCTTGGAAACATAGCGCAGTGCATAAAGCAGCGGCGGAGCCATGATGAACACGGCAAGGCTGAGCAGCGGATCCTGGATGATCATCACGGCGAGCAGTGACACGAAGGTCAGAAGGTCGCGCACCGTCGAGGTGATCGTCAGGTTGAGCACGTCGCGGATGCCGCTGACATTCTGGCTTACCTGCGCGGCGATATGGGCCGAGCGCGCCTCGCTGAAGAAGCCGACCGAAAGCGTCATCAGATGCGCATAGAGCCGGCGCTGGTAGCGGGCGACGATATCGTTGCCGACCCTGGAAAGCGCCACCGCCTGGCCATAGCTCGCAAAACCGCGCAGCACGAAGGCGATGAAGATCGAAAGACAGATGATCCAGACGACGTCGGCGCGGCGATTGGCGAAGGCCTCGTCGATGATCGCCCGCATGATCCAGGCGGTGAATGCCGTCGAAAGCGCCACCACGATGAGGCAGGCAATCGCAAAGACATAGCCCCAAAGATGATCGCGGCCGTTTTCAGCGATGATGCGCTTCAGGATGCCGGTTACGGTATCGCTGCTGACGCTCTGCGTTCTGCTTTCCGCCGCTTCCAAATAGGGTTTCCTGTCTCGGGCCAAGCGCCTCGTGAGGGCGACACGCACTTTTGCCGGGGTCTATAAAGAGTTGGGATTGGTTTGGCTAGAGCGCCGCGCCTCCGCATAGGATGTGCCAATGACGCTCTATTGTTCTGCGCCGGACTCAGCGCCGCCAGCGGCGGCCCTCGGTCGAGAGGCCGAAATTCGCCGGCATGCGCGCATAGGAGGAAAGTCCGGCGAGCGCTGCCAGCGGGTGCGTCACCACATAGGTCGGGATGGTGCGAAGTAGCGCCGTATGCGGCGCCTTGTCCTCGAAGGCGATGCGGAATTCCGGTCTCTTCAGCGCCGGGAGGATCTTCTGCGAGATGCCGCCGGAGAGATAGACGCCGCCGCGCGCCATGAACACCATCGCCATGTCTCCCGCCACGCGGCCGAGATAGGTGGCAAACAGCGAGACGGTCTCTACCGCCGCCTCGTCGCTGCCGGCAAGCGCGTGCGAGGTGATGTCGGCCGGATCCTTCATCGTCGGCTCGATGCCGTCGACCATGCAGATGGCATGATAGAGGTTGACGAGGCCGCGCCCGCAGAGAATCTGTTCGGCCGAAACGCGGCCTTCGATCGTCTCGATATGCGGGAAGATTTCATAATCGCGCTTGCTGCGCGGCCCGAGATCGACATGGCCGCCTTCGCCGGGAACCGGGATCCAGCTATGCTGGGCATGCACGAGTCCGCCGACGCCGAGGCCGGTGCCCGGTCCGAGCACGACGCGCGAGGCGATCATGTCGCCGGTGGCGTCGCCGATGCGTTCGCGGTTTTCATCCGAAAGCGCGGCAATTGCCAGCGCCTGCGCCTCGAAATCGTTGACGACGAGCACATCCTCCATGCCGAGGCCCTCGATCATCGTCTTTGGCCGCACCACCCAGTCGCAATTGGTCAGCGGGATTTCGTCGTCGTTGATCGGGCCGGCGACGGCGAGGATCGCCGAGCGCGGCTGCACGGCGATCTTGTCGAGCACGCCTTGCTGGATTGCTTCGTCGATCGTGGCGAAATCCGCCGTGCGCACGTTCGGAAACTGCTTCGGCTCGGCATAGGCATCGGTGAGGATGGAGAAGCGGGCATTGGTGCCGCCGATATCGCCGATCAGGATCGGGAAAGGCAGCGGAGCGGTGCTGTTGTTCGGTTTTGGCATGGCCGGTTCCGTGCTGATCAGGCTTCGAGTGTGGGAAGAAGTTTTATAGCGGTCGCGTGGTTGAGCGCCATCGGAATATCGTAGACGATCGCCAGCCGCATCAGCGCCTTCACGTCGACATCGTGCGGCATGGGGGTCAAGGGGTCGACGAAGAAGATCAGGGCGTCGACCTCGCCGGTCGAAATCAGCGCGCCGATCTGCTGGTCGCCGCCGAGTGGGCCGCTTTTCAACCTGACGACGTTAAGATCGGGAGCGGCGTCGAGCACCCGCCCGCCGGTCGTGCCCGTCGCGACGATCTTCCAGCGCGAGAGAATGTCCCGGTTGGCGCGGGCGAACGCTGCCATGTCGTCCTTCTTCTGGTCATGCGCGATCAGCGCAAGGCATTTGCCGCCGGCCATGAAGTGAATCTCCGCCCCAACAATTCAATCGATTTGACCGCTGTATACCAACAGCTTGCGATTTGAAAGACAGTGCATCCGCCCCTTCATTGGATCGCCGGCTTGTCGTTCGGAACCGGGCCGACATCCGGTAACGCCTCATCAGTGTCATCAGCCGACGCGGCTGGCGGAGCGGCGGCGAGCGCGCTTGCGGCGGAGGGTCCACCATAGGTGGCGGCCTGCATCGAAGCAACGGAAGCGGCGTTGAGCACGGCGGCGCAAGCGTTGGGCAGATCGGTGACCATCATCTCACGCGGTGGTTTCGGCGGCTTTGCACCGGGCTTGGGCGGTTTCGGCGGCGCCCAAGGCGCCGGCGTGAACCAATAGGCGAGCGACTTGTCGCAGCCGTCGCCAGCGGGCACTGGAGCTTGCGGCGTGCATCCGGCAGCGCCCGGCGGGCATTTGATGCGGATGTGGAAATGCGAGTCATGGCCGTATATTGGCCGGAGCTTACCAAGGTTGGTGCGGTCGCCGCCCCAGGTGTCGCACATCTTCTTCTTGATCGCCGGATTGACGAAAATGCGCTCCACTTCGGGATAGCTCGCCGCCAGCATCAAAAGCCGCGCGCGTGATTCCGTCCACACTTTGGGGTTGACGGTGAGGAACTTGTCCTTCTGCAGCATGCTGGTGAAGGGCAGGTCCTCGCGTTCCTGGGCCGTCATGCGGCGCGCCGGCATCGGGCTAAACCAGATATCGGCATCGAGGCCGATCTGGTGCGAGGAATGGCCGTTGAGCATCGGCCCGCCGCGTGGTTGCGCGATATCGCCGACAAGGATGCCGGGCCAGCCGGCATATTTGACCGCATCCTGCGAAAACCGCTCCAAGAGCGCGATCATCGCCGGATTGCCCCAGCGACGGTTGCGCGAAAGCCGCATCGCCTGCCAGGTCGGGCCATCGGTCGGCAGCGCCACCGCACCCGTCATGCAGCCCTTAGCATAGAAGCCGATCGGCTGCGCTGGCCCCCGCGTCGGCAGGCCGGCGCCGCCGAACAGCGCCTTGGCGCTGCCTGGGCTTGGCGTCTTCTGCTCAGCGCCGACGTCGCCAGCGGCAAGGCCTGCGCCGATCGCGCCGGCAAGCGCCAGTGTGCCTAATGTCCTGAAAGCCTGGGCGAAGCCGAAAGCCATGCTGTTCCCTTAATTCGATGTCGAAGTGATTTGCACTCGAATCTATCCTGAAAAGCGATTTTGGTGAATCGATGATTTGCCGGACGGCCGCAGGAAGGGCCGGTGACGGAAGACCGCAGCGCCTCAGGCATTGACAGGAGCTGACCTTTGACAGGAGCTGGCGGCTCAAAATTTCGCGAGCCCGGCAAAAACCAGACTCTCTCCTGTTTTTCGCCCCTATTTCTCGTATTGTCGTATCCATCAATATTCAGGGGAAGCGTGAATGACGACTCTGTGGTCGAAGATCGGTTTGTTTCTGTCGCTTGCGGGGGCCCTGGCGCCAATGACGGCAACGGCTCAGGACCAGCCGTTTCTGATCGGAAGCTCGGTCATCAGCGAGATGAAGTACAGGCCGGGCTTTGCGCACTTCGACTACGTCAATCCCGATGCTCCGAAAGGCGGAGATCTGCGCCTCTCCGCAAGCGGCGCCTTCGACACCTTCAACCCGCTGCTCGCTAAAGGCCAGGCGGCAGTGGGCTTGACGCTCGTTTACGACACGCTGATGAAGCCCGCCGACGACGAGCTGCTCGTCTCCTACGGTCTGCTTGCCGAAGGGCTGTCTTTTCCCGCCGACGTCTCGAGCACGACCTTCCGCCTGCGCAAGGAAGCGAAATGGGCGGATGGTCAGCCGGTAACGCCCGAGGATGTCATCTTCAGTCTTGATAAGGCCAAGGAACTAAATCCCCTCACGGCGAACTATTACCGCCACGTGATGAAAGCTGAAAAGACCGGCGATCGCGACGTCACCTTCACCTTCGACGAGAAGAACAACCGGGAGCTCCCGAATATTCTCGGTCAGTTGGTGGTCGTGCCGAAACATTGGTGGGAGGGGCAGGGACCGGACGGCAAGCCACGCGATATCTCAAAGACGACGCTCGAGCCCGTGATGGGTTCGGGACCTTACAAGATTGCTTCCTTCTCCCCCGGCGCGACGATCCGCTACGAATTGCGCGATGACTATTGGGGCAAAGACCTCAATGTGAATGTCGGCCAGAACAATTTCCGCAACGTCATCTACACCTATTTTGGTGATCGGGACGTCGAGTTCGAAGCCTTTCGCGCCGGCAATAGCGACTACTGGCAGGAAACCACGGCGGCCCGCTGGGCGACGGGATATGATTTCCCCGCGGTGAAGGAAGGACGTGTCAAGAAAGAGGAGGTTGCAAACCCGCTGCGCGCCACCGGCATCATGCAGGCTCTCGTGCCCAACATGCGACGTGACCTCTTCAAGGACATCAGGGTCCGCGAGGCGCTGAACTATGGACTGGATTTTGAGGAGCTGAACCGCACCGTTGCCTTCAACAGCTACAAGCGCATCGACAGTTATTTCTGGAATACCGAACTCGCCTCCTCCGGCCTTCCACAAGGTAGAGAACTGGAAATTCTGCAGGGCATGAAGGATAAGGTTCCGCCTGAAGTCTTCACGACGCCCTATGCCAATCCTGTCGGAGGCGATCCGCAGAAGAGCCGCGACAATCTACGCAAGGCGATTGCGCTTCTGAAAGAAGCCGGCTGGGAGATCAAGGGCAATCGCATGGTCAATACCAAGACTGGCCAGCAGATGAGTTTCGAGATCCTGTTGTCGAGCCCCATACTGGAGCGCTGGGCGGTGCCCTATGCCAGCAATCTCAGGAAAATCGGCATAGATGCGCGCGTGCGGACGGTCGATGCCTCGCAAAACGTCAACCGCGAACGCAGTTTCGACTTCGACATGATCTGGAATGTCTGGGCGCAGACGATGAACCCCGGCAACGAACAGGCCGACTATTGGGGATCTGGTTCGGTCAATCAGCAGGGGTCTCATAATTACGCGGGCATCGCCAATCCGGCCGTCGATGAACTCATCCGCATGATCATCTTCGCGCCGAACCGCGATGAACAGGTCGCGGCGATCAAGGCGATGGACAGGGTACTGCTTGCAAACCATTACGTCATCCCGCTGTTCTACCGCGGTACCCAGAACATCGTCTATTGGAACACGATCACCCATCCCGCCGAATTCCCGGCCTATAGCCTGGGCTTCCCGGATGCCTGGTGGTCGACCTCGGCGAAATGAGCGGGCTTGCATTGAAGGCGGCCTCGGCTCCAAATGGCGCAAGCGAATCACGACAAGCCGGTACGGCCGGCAAGGGAAGGCTGGCGGATTGAGCAGCATCGGACTGGACGGCAGGCAGACAAGAAGAAGATTTCCGGAGTCTGAAGGCTGATGGGCGCCTATGTCATTCGCCGCCTGCTTCTGATGATACCGACCATCATCGGCATCATGGCGATTTCCTTCATCGTCATTCAATTCGCACCGGGTGGCCCGGTCGAGCAAGTGATCGCCCAATTGACCGGCCAGGCCGATGGCGCCGATCAGCGCCTGTCCGGTGGCGGTGACCTGATGGGTGACGGAGGAGGGGACGAAGGCTCCAGATACCGCGGCGCCCAAGGGCTCGATCCGGAACTGATCGCCAAACTCGAAAAACAGTTCGGCTTCGACAAGCCGCCGCTGACGCGTTTCGGCGAGATGATGTGGAATTACATCCGCTTCGATTTCGGCGAGAGTTTCTTCCGCAACACCTCCGTGCTCGAACTCATCAAGGAGAAGCTTCCGGTATCGATCTCGCTCGGCATCTGGATCCTGATCTTCTCCTATGCCATTTCCATCCCGCTCGGCATCCGCAAGGCGGTCAAGGACGGATCGACCTTCGACGTCTGGACGTCGGGCGTCATCGTCGTCGGCTACGCTGTCCCGAGCTTCCTCTTCGGCATTCTGCTGATCGTGCTTTTCGCCGGCGGCTCCTTCTACGACTGGTTTCCGTTGCGCGGCCTGGTCTCCGACAATTTCGATCAGCTCGCCTGGTGGCAGAAGCCGCTCGATTATTTTTGGCACCTCACCCTGCCACTGATCTCGCTTTCGCTTGCAGCCTTCGCGACGACGACCCTGCTGACCAAGAATTCCTTCATCGAGGAAATCAAGAAGCAGTATGTCGTCACCGCCCGCGCCAAGGGTCTGAATGAGCGGCAGGTCCTTTACGGCCATGTTTTCCGCAATGCCATGCTGATCATCATCGCCGGCTTCCCCGGCGCTTTCATTTCCGCCTTCTTCACCGGATCGCTGCTGATCGAAAATATCTTCTCGCTCGATGGCCTCGGCCGTCTCGGTTATCTCTCGGTAGTCAACCGGGATTATCCTATCGTCTTCGCCACGCTCTACATCTTCTCGCTGCTCGGTCTGTTCGTCAGCTTGATTTCCGACTTGATCTACACCTGGATCGATCCGCGCATCGATTTCGAGCGGAGGGATGTCTGATGGACGCCGCCGCAAATCCTGTCACTGCAACCCCCGTCAAGCCGCCGCGCAAGGGGCTGCTATCGCCAACGAACATCCGTCGCTGGAAGAATTTCCGGGCGAACGGCCGTGGCTACTGGTCGCTGTGGCTTTTCCTGCTGCTGTTCGGGCTCAGCCTGTTTGCAGAATTCCTTGCCAACGACCGGCCGGTCATCGCCTCCTACAAGGGCGAAATCCTCTTTCCCGTGCTGATCGACTATCCCGAGGAGAAGTTCGGCGGCTTCCTGGCAGAAACCGACTACCGCTCCTCCGTCATTGCCGACGAGATCAACGCCAATGGCTGGATGATCTGGCCGCCGATCCGTTATTCCTACCGCTCGGTCAATTCGAACATTCCGCATTCGGCGCCGACCGCCCCGTTCTGGCTGATGACGAAAGAGGAGCGTTGCTCCGGCTATCCGCAAGGAATGAACGATCCCGCCTGCACTCTCGGCAATCTCAACTGGCTCGGCACCGACGACCAGGCCCGAGACGTGCTCGCCCGCGTCATCTATGGATTCCGCATATCGGTGCTCTTCGGCCTGGCGCTCACCATCTGCTCGGCGATCATCGGCGTCACGGCAGGTGCGGTGCAGGGCTATTTCGGCGGCTGGACCGACCTCTTGCTGCAGCGTTTCATCGAAATCTGGTCGTCTATGCCGGTGCTTTACATCCTGCTGATCATCGCCGCCATCCTGCCGCCAGGCTTCTTCGTGCTGCTCGGCATCATGCTGCTCTTTTCCTGGGTCGGTTTCGTCGGCATCGTGCGCGCCGAATTCCTGCGCGCCCGCAATTTCGAATATGTCCGCGCCGCCCGCGCGCTCGGCGTCAACAACCGCACCATCATGTGGCGGCACATGCTGCCGAACGCCATGGTCGCGACGCTGACCTTCCTGCCTTTCATCCTGTCCGGCTCGATCACCACGCTGACCTCGCTCGATTTCCTCGGCTTCGGCATGCCGCCGGGTTCCCCCTCGCTCGGTGAGATGATTGCCCAGGGCAAGACCAATCTGCAGGCGCCGTGGCTCGGGCTGACGGCCTTCTTCGCCATGTCGATCATGCTCTCCCTGCTGATCTTCATCGGCGAAGCCGTGCGCGATGCCTTCGATCCGAGGAAGACGTTTCAATGAGTGACATGACAGAACCGCTGCTTTCCGTCCGCGATCTCTCGGTTGCCTTTCATCAGGGCGGCGAAACCTCGCTCGCCGTCGATCACATCTCATTCGATATCGCCAAAGGCGAGGTCGTGGCGCTCGTCGGCGAATCCGGCTCCGGCAAGTCGGTCTCGGCCAACTCGATCCTGCGGCTTTTGCCTTATCCCTCCGCAAGCCATCCCTCCGGCGAAATCCTGTTCAAGGGCAAGGACCTTCTGAAGGCGTCGGAGCGGGCACTGCGGGAAGTGCGCGGCAACGACATCACCATGATCTTCCAGGAGCCGATGACCTCGCTCAATCCGCTTCATACGATCGAGAAGCAGATCGCCGAGATCCTGGCTCTGCACCAGGGCCTTACCGGCCAGCCGGCGCGCGAGCGCGTGCTGGAACTGCTGAACCAGGTCGGCATCCGCGAACCGGAAAAACGGTTGAAGGCCTATCCGCACGAACTGTCAGGCGGCCAGCGCCAGCGCGTCATGATCGCCATGGCGCTCGCCAACCGGCCGGAATTGCTGATTGCCGACGAGCCGACCACCGCCCTCGATGTCACCGTGCAGGCGCAGATCCTCGAATTGCTCCGGCAGTTGAAGGCCGTCCACGGCATGTCGCTGCTGTTCATCACCCATGATCTCGGCATCGTCCGCAAATTCGCCGATCGCGTCTGCGTCATGACCAAGGGCAAGATCGTCGAAACCGGCACCGTCGAGGAGGTCTTCGCCAATCCGAAGCACGACTATACCCGGCATCTCCTCGCCTCCGAACCACGTGGCGAGCCGCCGCTGGCCGATCCGTCGAAACCATTGGTGATGGAAGGTTCGGACATCCGCGTCTGGTTCCCGATCAAGGCTGGGCTGATGCGCCGCGTCGTCGATCACGTGAAGGCAGTCGACGGCATCGATCTTTCGCTGCGCGCCGGCCAGACCCTCGGCGTCGTCGGCGAGTCCGGCTCGGGCAAGACCACGCTCGGCCTGGCGCTCACCCGGCTGATTTCCTCGCAAGGGCGGATCGCCTTCGTCGGAAAGGACATAGCCGGCTATTCATTCAGCGAGATGCGGCCGTTGCGCAACCAGCTGCAGGTCGTCTTCCAGGATCCCTATGGCTCGCTCAGCCCCCGCATGTCCGTCGGCGATATCGTCGCCGAGGGGCTGAAGGTGCATGAGCGCTCCCTGACCGCTGAAGAACGCGACCAGCGCGTCTGCTGGGCGCTGGAGGAGGTGGGTCTCGATCCCCTGACCCGCTGGCGTTATCCGCACGAATTCTCCGGCGGCCAGCGCCAGCGCATTGCCATCGCCCGGGCCATGGTGCTGAAGCCGCGCTTCGTCATGCTCGACGAGCCGACCTCCGCGCTCGACATGAGCGTGCAGGCGCAGGTGGTCGATCTCCTGCGCGATCTGCAGAAGAAGCACGACCTCGCCTATCTCTTCATCAGCCACGACCTGAAGGTGGTGAAGGCGCTCGCCAACGACGTCATCGTCATGCGTTTCGGCAAGGTGGTGGAGCAGGGTCCGTCAGCGGACATCTTCCGCGCGCCGAAGAACGATTACACCCGGGCGCTGATGGCCGCCGCTTTCAACATCGAGGCGGTGCCGACGCCCGCCGTGCAGCAGTAAAGAAGATCATGTCCGCCCGTCCTCCCGTTCTCGTCGATATCAAGTTCAATTCCGAAGGCGTCGCCCGGGTGCTGAAGACGGCCTTTGCCGACCGCGGCAGCATCAATCTCGCCGATTCGGCCAATCGGGTCCGCGATCTCCAAGCGGTCGAATACGCGCTTCTCTGGAAGCCGGATGCCGACCTTTTCGCGCGGGCGCCGAACCTGAAAGTGATCTTCTCGGGCGGCGCCGGCGTCGATCACATCATCGGCATGGCCAGCCTGCCCGAGATCCCGATCGTCCGTTTCGTCGACCGTAGCCTGACGACGCGCATGAGCGAATGGGTGGTCATGCAATGCCTGATGCATCTGCGCGGGCAATACGCCCATGACAACCACCAGCGGCAACGTGAATGGGCCAAGCTGATCGCGCCGGAGGCGGCGGAAGTCACGGTCGGCGTCATGGGCCTCGGCATTCTCGGGCAGGATGCGGTCGCCAAGCTGAGAGTGATGGGTTTTAATGTCATCGGCTGGTCGCGCAGCCGCAAGCAGATCGACGGCGTCGAAACCTTCGATGCCAGCGAGTTGGACAGCTTCCTCGCAAGGACCGACATCCTCGTCGGCCTGCTGCCGCTGACGCCTGACACATCAGGCTTTTATGACGCCCGGCTGTTTGCGAAGCTGCGCCGCGACGGCGCGCTCGGACAGCCGGTCTTCATCAATGCCGGCCGCGGCAAGAGCCAGGTCGAGGCCGATATCGTGTCCGCCATCCGTGACGGCACCCTCGGCGGCGCTTCCCTCGATGTCTTCGAGGCGGAGCCGCTTGCATCAGACAACCCGTTGTGGGACTTGCAGAACGTCTTCCTCACGCCGCACGACGCCGCGGTCTCCGAAGAAAACGCGCTGTTCCGTCATGTCGAGACGCAGATCGCCCGTTTCGAGCGTGGCGAGCCGCTGCAATTCATGGTCGACCGCGCCGCCGGCTATTGAGCTTTCGGAACCTTCCAGACAGCCACCCGTTTCTTCTGCGGAAATTCTTCGCGGCCGGATTGGCCCGTTAAGGACAGCGGAAGGAGACGATGATGGCGCATCAGACGGAAACACGCTGGGAAAAGTCCGATGGCAAGCTTCACAAGGAAGAGCTGATCCCGCCGGTGAAGGCAAGGCAGGGACGCACGGGTTATCGCATCCTGACGGTGCTGATCGTCGCGCTGGTGCTTGCCTTCGTGGTCTGGATACCGGTCGAGATCTGGGGAAATCGCGAGGCAAACGAGGTGGCACCGCAGCAGCCAGGCCAGCAGCTTCAGTCGCAGCAGCCTGCTCCGGCCGCCGCGCCGGCGCTACAGAACGGTACTGCCGTTCCGACCGAAACGCCGAACACCACGCCGGCTGCTCCGAATGTGGCGCCCGCAACGCCGGCCCAGTAATCGTGAGCAAAACCATGTTCACGTCCCGCCGGGGCACTGCGGCGGGACGTTTATTGTTTTGTCTGGACTTTGTCTGCTGATTTTTCGATAAGAAGGCGCACGAGCCGGTTTTGTGCGCCGGCTGGGAACTTGGCAGTACCCGGGAATTTGGCAGCACCTGACCGGAGTGGACAGGGGCGGGAGTTTGATGGCCAGGACCGATATCGCAAGACGCGTCTACAATCACGCCTGGAAACTCGATCCGATCATCCGCAGTCTGATCGATACCGACTTCTACAAGCTTTTGATGCTGCAGATGATCTGGAAGCTTTATCCTGATGTGAACGCGTCCTTCACGCTCATCAACCGCACCAAGCGGGTGCGTCTGGCCGAGGAACTCGACGAAGGCGAGTTGCGCGAGCAGCTCGATCATGCCCGCACGCTGAGACTTTCCAAGAAGGAGATGATCTGGCTTGCGGGTAACAGCTTCTATGGTCGCGCCCAGATCTTCGAACCGGAATTCCTCGCCTGGCTTTCCAATTTCCAGCTGCCCGAATACGAGCTGTCGAAGAAGGACGGGCAATATGTGCTGGATTTCCACGGATCGTGGAAGGAAACCACCATGTGGGAAATCCCGGCGCTCGCCATCGTCAACGAGCTGCGCTCGCGCTCGGCGATGAAGGCGCTTGGTCCCTTCACCCTCGATGTGCTCTATGCTCGCGCCAAGGCGAAGATGTGGTCGAAGGTCGAACGGCTGAAGGAATTGCCGGGCCTGCGTATCTCCGATTTCGGCACCCGCCGCCGTCACAGTTTCCTCTGGCAGCGCTGGTGCGTCGAGGCGCTGAAGGAAGGCATCGGACCGGCCTTTGCCGGTACCAGCAACGTATTGCTGGCTATGGATTCCGATCTCGAGGCCGTCGGCACCAATGCCCACGAGCTGCCGATGGTGGCCGCCGCCCTTGCGGAAACCGACGAGCAGTTGCGCAACGCGCCCTACAAGATCCTGCGCGACTGGAACAAGCTCTATGGCGGCAACCTTCTGATCGTCCTGCCGGATGCCTTCGGCACCGCCGCTTTCCTGCGCGACGCACCGGAGTGGGTCGCCGACTGGACCGGCTTCCGCCCGGACAGTGCCCCGCCGATCGAAGGCGGCGAGAAGATTATCGACTGGTGGAAGAAGATGGGCCGCGATCCGCGCCAGAAGCTGCTGATCTTCTCGGACGGCCTCGATGTCGACGCCATCATCGATACCTACCGGCATTTCGAAGGCCGTGTACGCATGAGTTTCGGCTGGGGCACGAACCTGACGAACGATTTTTCCGGCTGCGCGCCGATCGAGATCTCCGGCCTCAACCCGATCTCCGTCGTCTGCAAGGTCAGCGACGCCAACGGCCGTCCGGCGGTGAAGCTCTCCGACAACCCGCAGAAGGCGACAGGCGACCCGGCCGAGGTCGAACGCTACCTGAAATTCTTCGGCGCCGAGGACAGGATCGATCAGACCGTTCTGGTGTAGGTCTGGGCCGATGTGCCGCCATCCCGGAGCATATTGATGTGCCCCGCCATCGCATCCTCGATTGACCAACCGAAGCGCCAGGCGTCGAACATCGAGTACCATTCCTGAAAATCGGTGATCGGCAGGATATCCGGCTTCGACATCGGATTGTCGGCCAGACTGCGGCCACGCGCACGGTCCCGTGCGCCACGCTCCTGCATCTCAAGCAGATTCTCGAACATCATCATCCCCCGGTCTTTATCCGATAGATTTATGCAATCATGCTAATAAAGCATTGTCGAGTCTGGATGCGACAATTCGGGTTTTTCACAGGATTAGCCCCAATTCGCTAGTTCAAGGGATCGTCGCAACCGCCCCGGTCATCTCCAGGCAAGCAGTATGGCGGCGTCCGAGAGCGGCCCATGTCTTTCGCCATCACGGTCCACTAGCTCCCGTGACGGGGAGGCTCGGCTTCCTGGCTGGGGTCCGCCGCCGAGCCTCCCGGCTGGCCGACCTTGAACAAGCCGGCAGCGCCGACACGTTGCCGCTTTCCGGCAGGAGCGATCCAACCCGGACGTTATCGAGGGCTAACAGCCGGTTAATATCCACCGGCTTCGTCCCGATCTTGCACGATCCCGCAATGCGAGAGGTGGTATCCGCTTGGATTTTCAGGCTGCCAATCTGCGAAACCGGGTTCTGATCCGGTCGAGATAATAATGGCCGGGAGACGGCGCCACCGCCATCGCGTGCACTTCCGAGGAGGGAACACCTGCAAACAGACGTTCCTCGCCATTCTTGAAACAAATCCGCAGCCGTCCGTCTTCCTGATTGAAATAGACGGATTTGATGATCTTCGACTTTACCGAAAGTTCTTCCACCTGTTTTACCTCTGTTTTTGATTTTGGCAGACGGTAAACCCAAACGTGCAAAGACGCGGTGAAGCCGCATGGTAAAAAATCAGGAATCTTTCGGCGCTTTAAACCTCGCCGCGCCGCCGGAGCGACGGGGTCGATCAGCCTCGAACGCACGCTTGCGAGCCGGGCATTTCGTTGCACCGTCTCGACGCGTCCAGCACAGGCAAGGGCCTGTTTCGACCATTTGATCTCGAGCTCGAAAACAAGATCAAGCCCGCTCAGATTTTGCCAATCCGGCGGAAAACGCCGTCAGCAAGGCCTTCCCCTGGGCCCAGTCCTCAAGGCCGCTTTGCCCGTTGAGATGGCCGAACGGACCGATCGCGACAAGGCCGCTGCCCCACAGATCGGCTCTCGCATGGGCATGGTCGAGCGTGCCGAAGGGATCATCGGCGCTTGCGATGATCAGAGTGGGGAAGCGCATCTTTTGCGACGGCGGATCGGCGAATCCGGCTGCCTCCCCAGGGAATGACGCGGACTGCGGATCCGGGACGGCGACTAGAAACGCCCCGGCAACGGCAAGCGAAGAAATCTGCTGCCAATGAGCGACCAGCAGACAGGCAAGGCTGTGGGCGACCAGCAGAGGAGGGGTTGACGATGCGCCGACGGCGCGCTCCAGGGCTGAAATCCAATTCGCCAGGTCGGGTTTTTCCCAATCGGCTGGTTGAAAACGCCACATGTCCGGGTTCGACCTTTCCCAGCGTGTTTGCCAATGAGCGTCGCCGGAACCGCCAATCCCTGGCAATATGATGATGTCCTTCATGTCTTTTCCTCTGACCATCCACGCAGGTGAAAATGATGCATTTTCATTTGCTTCGGAATGAATGATCATCGGAAAACCGCGTCCCTCTCCGATGATTTCAAGGTGATCCCATGGCTTTTCAGGAAAACAATCGGGTACTGCTCGATCCAACCGATATCGCCATTATCGAAGCGATGCAGGAAAATGGACGCATCGCGATTTCCGAACTCGGTCGGCGGGTCGGGCTCTCTCAGCCGGCAGCATCGGAACGGGTCAAGCGGCTGGAAGACCGCGGCATCATTGTCGGTTACGCCGCCCGTATCGACCCCACCGCTTTGGGAATTGGAATGACCGCTGTGCTTCGCCTGCGCACGACGCATGAGCATATCAAATCCTGTCTGAAACAGTTCGCGGAGATGCCGCAAGTCATGGAAGTCCTGCGCCTCACCGGAGAGGACTGTTTTCTTTTGAAGGTGCTGGTTCCGTCGCCGGGGGAGCTGGAAACGATCGTGGACACGATCGCACGTTTTGGGGCGGTGACGACATCTCTTGTGTTGCGCAGCGAGAATCCGAAGCCGATTGGACGCGCTCTTTTACAGCGCTCTTGAGAACAGGCGGACGACCAGCTTGTTTCTGTCGAAGCGTGCCGAAAAACGCTTCCGCGTCCCGCTCTCGATACGGTTTGAAATCAATATCGAAAACGAGGGGTATGGCGGACAGGGTGGGATTCGAACCCACGGTACGCTTTCACGTACACACGCGTTCCAGGCGTGCGCCTTAAACCACTCGGCCACCTGTCCTTTTTTGGCGTTCGCGCCCGGATAGGAGCAAATCGTCGGAACGGCGCGATATATACCGATGAATTTTTGTCGATCAACCGAAATCTAACAGTTTTTTGACTTCTTCCGATAAAACTCGCCTCGGCCACTCCATTGTGCTTCACCTCATCGATGACTATGTAATTCTCTAAGGTGGAGAATGGCGCGGCCGGCCGGAATTGTCCGGCATATCGAGCGTCGGAGGAATTGATGCGTTTCCTGTTGCGTCTGGCGAGTCTTGTCGCGCTTGCGGCGGCCGTTATTGCCGGAACCATCGATTCGATCCAGTCGGTTGCGGCGTCCTCCGTGGTGATGACGCCGATCTCCGATGCCTGGCAGGACGTAAGCCCGACGACGCTGACGTCGCTGCAATCCTCCCTTTCCTATTATATCCACCCGCGTTTCTACACCGTCATCTTCCAGTGGCTGATGCTCCAACCGGCCTTTGCCGTTTTCCTGGTGATCGCGCTGCTTCTGTGGATGATCGGCTACAAGAAGCCGCCGGTGGCCGGTCGCTTCACCGCATAGCAAGGTGGTTTTGCCGGCACGATCCGGCGAGAAATCCGGGTGGGCGTCACCCGCTCTTCGACCTCGTTATTTGCCGCCGGATTGGCTAGAAAATCCGCATTCGGATGCAAGGAATGTCCAAAAATCAGCCCCGAAGAGCTGATTTTCGGCAATCGCTGCAAATCTTTACCAGCTGAAAAATTTCTGGTGAATTTTTCCGTGAGCCATGCAAGGATGCACGCAGCCAGGCCTCCGGGGGGAGGTCGGTGGTTCCGCAGACATGTCCGAAAAGGACTTGCGGGAGGACCCCTAACGAATAGCAACAACAGGGCTGCACAATGAAAAAATCCCTTCTCACTCTCTTTGCCGTGGCTGCCATGTCGACGACGGCGCTTGCCGCCGATGTCAAGCCGGCGCTGGTTTACGGCACCGGCGGGAAGTTCGATAAGTCCTTCAACGAGGCGGCCTATAACGGCGCCGAGAAGTTCAAGGCCGAGACCGGCATTGCCTATCGCGACTTCGAGCCGACGGGCGACACCCAGGGCGAACAGGCCATCCGTAACTTCGCCAGCCGCGGTTTCAATCCAGTGGTTGCCGTTTCCTTCGCCTGGACCTCGGCCATCGAGAAGGTTGCAGCCGAATTCCCGGATACCAAGTTCATTATCGTTGACTCCGTCGTCGACAAGCCGAACGTCCGCTCGGTTGTCTACAAGGAAGAAGAAGGCTCCTACCTCGTCGGCGTTCTCGCCGGCATGGCTTCCAAGACCGGCAAGGTCGGCTTCGTCGGCGGCATGGACATTCCGCTGATCCGAAAGTTCGAATGCGGCTACGAGCAGGGCGCCCGCTCCGTCAAGGCCGATATCGAAGTGTTCCAGAATATGACCGGCACCACGGGCGCTGCCTGGAACGACCCGGTCCGCGGCGGCGAGCTGGCCAAGAACCAGATCGACCAGGGCGCTGACGTCGTTTATGCGGCAGCCGGTGCCACCGGTCTCGGCGTTCTGCAGACGGCCGCCGACAACAAGAAGCTGTCGATCGGCGTCGACTCCAACCAGAACCATCTGCATCCGGGCTCGGTCCTGACCTCGATGGTCAAGCGCGTCGACCTCGCCGTCTACAATGCCTACAACGACACCAAGAACGACAAGTTCACTGCTGGCGTCCAGGCGCTCGGCGTCAAGGAAGACGGTGTTGGCGCCGCGATCGACGACAACAACAAGTCGCTGATCACACCGGAAATGCAGGCTGCCGTTGACAAGGCCAAGGCCGACATCATCGCGGGAACCGTCAAGGTTCACGATTACACCTCGGACAACGCTTGCCCGAAGTGATCCGCGCCCGAATGTGATCGACGATTGAGATCGGGCGTATGGCGGAGGGGATTTTCGCCATACGCCCTTTTCTTATTTGGAGTCTGCAGTGACAGATAAGCCCGCTATCGAGCTTGTCGGCATCGACAAGAAATTCGGTGTCGTCCATGCCAACAAGGACATCAACCTCACCGTTGCCAAGGGGACGATCCACGGCATCATCGGCGAAAACGGCGCCGGCAAATCGACCCTGATGTCGATCATTTATGGTTTCTACCATGCCGATAGCGGCGAGATCCGGGTCAACGGCAATCCCGTCACCATCCGCGACAGCCAGGCGGCGATCGCCACCGGCATCGGCATGGTGCACCAGCACTTCATGCTGGTCGATAATTTCACAGTGCTCGAGAACATCATGCTTGGCGCCGAAGGCGGCATGCTGCTGGCGAGGGGCGTCGCATCGGCCCGTGCCGAGCTCAAGCGGCTGGAAACGGAATATGGCCTGGAGGTCGATCCCGACGCGCTGATTGAAGAGCTCCCGGTCGGCCTGCAGCAGCGTGTCGAGATCCTGAAAGCCATGTATCGCGGCGCCGAGATCCTGATCCTTGACGAGCCGACAGGCGTTTTGACGCCGGCGGAAGCCGATCATCTCTTCCGTATCCTCAAGGTGCTGCGCGATCAGGGCAAGACGATCATCCTCATCACCCACAAGCTGCGCGAGATCATGGCGATCACCGATACGGTCTCGGTCATGCGCCGCGGCGAGATGGTCGCGACCCGCAAGACGGCGGAAACAACGGTGGAGGAGCTCGCCGAGCTGATGGTCGGCCGCCGCGTGCTGCTGCGTGTGCAGAAGGGCGAGGCGAACCCGCAAGCCGCCGTGCTGTCCGTCCGCAACCTCACGGTCAAGGACAATCGCGGCGTCACCATGGTCGACAACGTCTCCTTCGACGTGCGCGCCGGTGAGATCGTCGGCATCGCCGGTGTGGCCGGCAATGGCCAGTCCGAATTGCTGGAGGCGATTGCCGGCATCCGAAAACCGACCTCCGGTGAAATTCTTCTCGACGGCCAGACGATAGACAAGGCCGATCCCGCCCGCCTGCGTGATCTCGGCCTCGCTCATATTCCTGAAGACCGCCACCATATGGGCCTGGTGCTGAAATTCGAGGAATATGAAAATTCCGTGCTCGGTTATCATCGCCACCCGGCCTACAGCAAAGGCCCGCTGCTCGATCTCGAAGCGATCCGCAAGGATGCGATGGAGAAGATCGAAAAATACGACATCCGCCCGCCGAACCCGCGGCTGAAGACGGCGAATTTCTCCGGCGGCAACCAGCAGAAGATCGTCGTCGCTCGCGAGATCGAACGCGATCCGAAGATGCTGATCATCGGCCAGCCGACACGCGGCGTCGATATCGGCGCTATCGAATTCATCCACCGTCGGATCATCGAAATGCGCGACGCGGGCAAGGCGATCCTGCTCGTCTCCGTCGAACTCGATGAAATCCGCTCCCTTTCGGACCGTATCCTTGTCATGTTTGCCGGCCATGTCGTCGGCGAGAAGACGCCCGATGCTGGTGAACAGACCCTCGGCCTGATGATGGCCGGCATTGCCGCATGAGGCCTTTATGAGCACTGCTTCCGTTCCGCTGCCAAACTGGATCAACTACGGCCTCATCCCGATTTTGAACCTCGTCGTCGCCTTCCTGATCTCCGGCTTCGTCGTCTGGCTGATCGGTGAAAGCCCGCTCGATGCGCTGTCGCTGCTGATCGAGGGTGCGCTCGGCAATGGCGAATTCATCGGCTTCACGCTGTTCTACGCGACGAGCTTCATCTTCACTGGCCTTTCCGTCGCGGTGGCAATCCATGCCGGTCTCTTCAACATCGGCTCCGAAGGCCAGGCCTACATGGGCGGCCTCGGCTGTGCTTTGGTGGCGCTTTCGCTCGATAATTACGTGCCATGGTATGTGACGATGCCGGTTGCGGTGGTCGGCGCTGCACTCTTCGGCGCGGTTGCCGCCTTCATTCCGGCATGGCTTCAGGCGAAGCGCGGCAGCCATATCGTCATCACGACGATCATGTTCAACTACATCATCGCCTCGCTGATGAATTACCTGCTGGTGCACGTATTGATCGTGCCCGGCAAAATGGCGCCGGAAACACGCACATTCCTCGAGGGTGGGCAGTTGCCGAAGCTAACATGGCTGATGGAGATATTCGGGACAAAGCTGGGTGCTGCCCCGTTGAATGTCTCTTTCATCATTGCGCTGGTTATGTGCTACGTCGTCTGGCTGTTAATCTGGCGCACGAAACTTGGCTTCGAGATGCGCACGCTCGGTGTCAGCCCGACAGCTGCTTCATATGCCGGTATTCCCTACGTACGAATCGTGATGATCGCGATGATGCTCTCCGGCGCGCTGGCCGGCATGATGGCGCTGAATCCGGTTATGGGCGCCTCCGCCCGCCTGCAGGTGGGATTCGTCGGCGGCGCCGGCTTCGTCGGCATCGCCGTATCGCTGATGGGCCGCAATCATCCGCTTGGCATCATCCTGGCGTCAATCCTCTTCGGCATCCTCTATCAGGGCGGCGACTGGATCTCCTTCGAAATGCCGAATATCACCCGCGAGATGATCCTCGTCATCCAGGGTCTGGTGATCCTCTTCGCCGGCGCGCTGGAGTATATGTTCCGGCCGGCGATGGTGCGCCTCTATCAACAGTTAAAGCGAGCCTGAGGAGCGGACGATGGATTATTATGACATCTTCATCAGCGTTCTAGCCTCCACGATTCGCCTGTCGATCCCGCTGATCTTCACTGCCCTTGCCGGTCTGTTTTCGGAACGTGCCGGCATCTTCGATATCGGCCTCGAGGGTAAGATGCTCGGCTCGGCCTTTGCCGCCGCCTGCGTTGCCTATCTCACCGATTCGGCCTGGCTCGGGCTCGGTGCCGGCATCCTCTGCTCGGTGGCGCTGAGCCTGGTGCACGGCTTTGCCTCGATCACCAACCGAGGCAACCAGATTGTGTCAGGTGTGGCGATCAACTTCTTCATCGCCGGCATCACCATCGTCCTTGGTCAGGCCTGGTTCGGCCAGGGCGGGCGCACGCCGCAGTTGGCGCCGGATTCGCGCTTTGCGCCGATCATCCTGCCGGGCGCCGATGCCGCCCGCGACATACCAATCATCGGCCCGCTTTATGCCAATGTCATATCCGGCAACAATATCCTTACCTACCTCGCCTTCCTCGCGGTGCCGTTTTCCTGGTGGGTGCTTTACCGCACACGCTTCGGCCTGCGGCTGCGCGCCGTCGGCGAAAATCCGGGCGCGGTCGATACGGCCGGTATTTCCGTTGCCTGGCTGCGCTACCGCGCCGTCATGTGCGCCGGTATTCTCTGCGGCTTTGCCGGCACCTATCTGGCCATCGCCCAATCCGCTGCCTTCATTAAGGACATGTCGGCCGGCAAGGGTTATATCGCGCTCGCCGCTCTGGTCTTTGCCAAGTGGAAGCCGGTGCCCGTCATGTTTGCCTGCCTGCTCTTCGGCTTCCTCGATGCGCTGGCAAACTTCATGCAGGGCAAGCAGGTGCCGCTGATCGGCGAAGTGCCGGTTCAAGTCTTCCAGGCGCTGCCCTATGTCCTCACCTGCGTCCTGCTTGCCGGCTTCATCGGCGTCGCAACCCCGCCGAAAGCTGGTGGCGTGCCCTATACGAAGGAGCGTTGATATGTCTCACGATCTGTTCGAAGCCGCCCGCGGCGCCATGGCCTTTGCCCATGCGCCCTATTCGAAATTCCCGGTCGGCGCGGCGATCCGCGCCGAGGACGGCAAGGTCTATACCGGCGCCAACATCGAAAACCTCTCCTTTCCGCAAGGATGGTGCGCCGAGCCGACGGCGATCAGCGCCATGATCATGGGCGGCGCGAAGAAGATCGTCGAAATGGCCGTCATTGCCGAGAAGCTGCCGCTCTGCCCGCCCTGCGGCGGCTGCCGTCAGAAGATCTCGGAATTCGCCTCCAAGGAGACGAAGATCTACCTCTGCGATGAAGCAGGCGTGAAGAAGACCATGACAATGGAAGAGCTTCTTCCCTTCAGCTTCGAGACCGAACTCGGATGAAGGCGACGGTCAGCCTGCTCGCCGCACTGCTCGGCGGCATCAAGCCACGCCACGGCATCGTGCTCGGCTCCGGTCTCGGCTCGCTCGTCGGTGAGCTCGACGGCGCCGTGCGTGTTCCCTATCGCGACCTGCCGGGCTTTCCAGTCAGCGCCGTTTCCGGCCATGCGGGCGAAGTCGTCGCTGGCCGCCTCGGCGGCGTGCCTGTCGTCATGCTCTCCGGCCGCGTGCATTATTACGAGAAGGGCGATGCCAACGCCATGCGCCTGCCGATCGAGGTACTGAAGGCGCTCGGCGTCGAAGCGCTGATCCTGACCAATTCGGCCGGATCGCTGCGCGACGACCTGCCGCCCGGTTCGGTGATGCAGATCACCGATCACATCAACTATTCCGGCATGAACCCGCTGATCGGCGAGGAAAGCGATCATCGTTTCGTCGGCATGACCAATGCCTATGATGCCGAGCTTGCTGCGGCGATGCAGAGGGCAGCGGCGAAGCTTAAAATCGAGCTGGCGCAGGGTGTCTATATGTGGTTCTCCGGCCCAAGCTTCGAGACGCCGGCCGAAATCCGTATGGCGCGCATTCTTGGCGCCGATGCTGTCGGCATGTCGACGGTGCCCGAGGTCATCATCGCAAGAATGCTGGGCCTGAGGGTTGCGGCCGCCTCCGTTATCACCAACTATGGGGCAGGCATGACCGGCAATGAGCTCAGCCATGAAGAAACCAAGGACATGGCGCCCATCGGCGGCGCCCGTCTCGCCGCCATATTGAAAGATATGATCGCGGTTGGAACAGGACGATTTTGGGCCGGGTCGGCCTGAAATCTGAATCCTGTTCTACATTATAGAGTTAGAGCATGATGTCGTCCGAAAACCGCTCACACTTTTCGGCATCATGCTCTAGAGGAAGCGAAGATGAATAGCCATTCCAACCGGGAGACGGCGGCTGTCGCCCTTTCTCTTCTCGATCTCACCAATTTGAAGGATGATTGCACCGAGATGCAGATCGACGCGCTCTGCGCCCGTGCGCAGACGCCTTACGGCAACAGCGCTGCGATCTGCATCTGGCCGCGATTCGTCGCTCAGGCCCGCAATATCCTTGGCACCGGGCACGCCGTGCGTATCGCGACCGTCGTCAACCTCCCCTTCGGCGACATGGAAGTAGCCGATGTCGCCGCTGAAGCACGCGAGGCGATTGCCGATGGCGCCGACGAGATCGACCTGGTCATCCCCTACCGCAAGCTGCTCGCCGGCAATGAGAAGGCGGTGACCGACATGGTCAAGGCCGTGCGGGCCGAATGCGCCGGCTCCGTCCTGCTGAAGGTCATCATCGAGAGCGGCGAGCTGAAGGATGCGGCATTGATCCGCCGCGCCTCCGAACTCGCCATCGAAGCCGGCGCCGATTTCATCAAGACCTCGACCGGCAAGGTCGCCGTCAACGCGACGCTCGAAGCCGCCGACATCATGATCCGCGCTATCCGCGAGAGTGGCCGCAAGGTCGGCTTCAAGCCGGCCGGCGGCATCGGTGCGGTGGCCGATGCCGCACTCTATCTGAGCCTTGCCGAAACCATCATGACACCGGATTGGGCGATGCCGTCGACGTTCCGCTTCGGCGCTTCCGACCTGCTCGACGATATCCTGGCGGTTCTGAGCGGAACACAGTCGGCACCGGCTGCGGCGTCGAGCTACTGAAATGATTCCGCAGGAGATCATTCGGCGTAAGCGCGATGGCGACGAACTCGACGCCGCCGAGATCAGCTCCTTCATTGCTGCGCTCGCTGCCGGTCAATTGTCGGAAGGCCAGATCGGCGCATTCGCCATGGCCGTCTGGTTCAAGGGCATGTCGCGGGCCGAAATCGTGGCCTTGACGCTGGCGATGGCCGATTCCGGCGACAGGCTGCAATGGGCCGATATCGATCGCCCGATCGCTGACAAACATTCGACCGGCGGCGTTGGCGACAATGTTTCGCTGATGCTGGCGCCGATCGCCGCCGCCTGCGGCCTCGCCGTTCCGATGATCTCCGGACGTGGCCTCGGCCATACCGGCGGCACGCTGGATAAGCTCGAATCCATTCCCGGCTATATGATCACCCCGGACGCGGACCTGTTCCACAAGGTCGTGAAGGAGGCGGGATGCGCCATCATCGGCCAGACCGGCACCTTGGCGCCCGCCGACGGCAGGCTCTATGCCGTGCGCGACGTGACCGCGACCGTCGATTCCATTCCCCTCATCACCGCCTCTATTCTCTCGAAGAAACTTGCGGCGGGGCTCGAGACGCTGGTGCTCGACGTCAAGGTCGGCAACGGCGCCTTCATGGCCGATCGCGACCAGGCAGAGATCCTCGCGCGGTCGCTGGTCGAGGTGGCCAATGGCGCAGGCGTGAAGACCTCGGCCCTGATCACCGACATGAACCAGCCGCTTGCCGATAGTGCCGGCAATGCCGTCGAGATGCGCAACTGCCTGGATTTCCTGGCCGGCAGAAAGGCCGACACGCGGCTTGAGACCGTCGTTCTTGCCCTCGCCGCCGAGATGCTGGTGAAATCCGGCGTCGCCGCTTCGCCCGATGAAGCAGAGAGGATGGCGCGCCGGGTCCTGTCATCGGGAAAGGCGGCCGAGGTCTTCGCACGCATGGTGTCCATGCTCGGCGGCCCGGCCGATCTCATCGAAAACCCTGACCGATACCTGGCCAGGGCGCCGGTCGCAAAGCCTGTTCCGGCCGCCCGGTCCGGCTGGCTAGCCGCCTGCGATGCGCGCGGTATCGGCGTCAGCGTCATCGATCTCGGCGGCGGAAGACGCCATCCAGCGGACCGGATCGATCATCGCGTCGGCTTCTCCGAACTCCTGCCGCTCGGCACCCGCGTGAATGCGGGCGAACCGATCGCGCTCGTTCACGCCGCCGACGACGCAGCGGCGGAGAGAGCAGTTGCGGCACTTGCCGCGCACTACCGCATCACCGAGGAGAAGCCGGAGCTGACACCGGTGATTGCGGGCCTGATCTGACGCGGTTTACTGCTTGAGGCTGAGCGAACCGTCGGCGACGGAATAGGAGGCGAGCTTCTGCAGGAAGCTCATGCCGACCAGCGTCGTCGTCAGCGCATCGTCCTTCAGGACGAAGGCTTCGACATTCCGCACGCGGATGCCGCCGATCTCGACCCGGTCGAGCGTCACGTGTGCTGCCTTCGTCGGGCCGTTCGCGGTATTCACCCTGTAGCGGAAATCGAGCTGGTTGGCGGTGTAGCCGAGCCGGCGGGCGAGCGTCTCGTTGAGCGCCACATAGGTGGCGCCGGTATCGATCAGACCCTGCACCGGCTTGCCGTTGATCTTGAAGCTGCCGGTATAGTGGCCCTGCGCATCCGCCTGCAGGCGGATCGCATTGCTGCCGTAGACGGGCTCCGGTGCGACCGGCTGCTCGGTTTCGGTCGATACGTAATTGGCGGAGAGAGCGTCAGCGGGCTGCTGGCCGGTGCCTCCGAAGAAGGAAGGCACCTGTGTGGCGAGCACCGCGGCGATGCTGGCGAATAGGACGGTACGCACGAGCATGAAACAGAAATCCTTCCTGTATAAACCCGGCTTCATGCAGGGCCTCATGCTCCAAGCTTGCTAAACCTCAAGTGCTGATAAGTTGCTAATATCGACGCCAAAAGGCCCGGAAGGGACCTCCGGGCCGTAAAGTCTTTCGATTTGGTAAAGGAAGGCTGAAATTACTTGGTGCCGTACATGCGGTCGCCGGCATCACCGAGGCCGGGCATGATATAGCCCTTCTCGTTGAGATGACTGTCGATCGATGCGGTAAAGACCGGAACATCGGGATGCGCGGCGCGGAAGTTGCGGATGCCTTCCGGGGCGGCAAGCAGGCAGAGGAAGCGGATATTGTGGGCGCCGCGTTCCTTGAGCTTGTCGATCGCCGCGATCGAGGAATTGCCGGTCGCAAGCATCGGGTCGACGACGATGATCAGCCGCTCGGCCACGTCTTCCGGCGCCTTGAAGTAATATTCGACCGGCTGCAGCGTCTCGTGGTCGCGGTAGACGCCGATATGCGAGACGCGCGCGGAAGGCACGAGATCGAGCATGCCTTCGAGCAGCCCGTTGCCGGCGCGCAGGATCGAGGCGAAGACCAGCTTCTTGCCCTCGAGTATCGGCGATTCCATCGTTTGCAACGGCGTCTCGATCGTTTCCATCGTCAGTTCGAGATCGCGAGTCACCTCGTAGCAGAGCAGCGTCGAGATTTCGCGCAGCAAGCGCCGGAAACTTCCCGTCGATGTCTCCTTGCGCCGCATGATGGTGAGCTTGTGCTGCACAAGCGGATGATCGATGACCGTGACGCCGTCCATGGGGAAGCCTTTCATTCTTTCTATCGACTGTTTCTTTCACGGAAATCGGCCCGACCGCAAGAGTGGCGGTCAATTTGCGCCGATCATCCCCAATCTCCGGAGCATTTCCTGGTTAGAATGCTTCAATCTGAGCAGGAAAGCTGCAATCCTCAAATTCGGGCGAGCAGGGCCTTGCGTGTCTCATCGTCGACGAAGGCCGCTTCGATCGCCGTGCGCGTCATGGCATCGATCTCGGCGTCGCTGAAGCCGAAGGTCCCGGCCGCAAGTTCATATTCCCGCTTGAGCGAGGTATGAAAGAAAGGCGGATCATCCGAGCTGATCGTCACCCGCACGCCTGCTTCCTTCAGCCGGCGCAGCGGATGGGACGCGAAATCGGGAAAGACCCCGAGCGCGATATTGGAGCCTGGGCAGATCTCGAGCACGGTGCCGAGATCGGCAAGCCGCGTCACCAGATCGAGATCCTCGATGGCGCGCACGCCGTGGCCGATGCGCGAGGGGCGCACCGCATCGAGCGCGTCGGCGACGCTGAAGGCGCCGCAGACCTCGCCGGCATGGATGGTGAGCCCGAGGCCGGCATCGCGGGCGATATCGAAGGCGCGGGCATAGTCGGCTACACGGCCCATGCGCTCTTCGCCGGCAAGGTTGAAGCCGGTAATCAGAGGATTGCCGGCCTTTGCCGCATATTCGGCAGCGCCAATCACGCTCTCCGGACCGAAATGCCGCTCGCCGGTGACGATCAGTCGGGCCTCGATGCCGCTCTTTTCCCTGGCCCGCCGGATGCCTTCGCAGATACCTGCTATATAGGCATCGGCGCCCAGCCCGATGCGCTTGCCGTGGTCGGGCGAAACGATGAGCTCGCTATAGATCGTATCGATGCCGGCGAGTTCGTCGAGGTAGGTTTCGGTCAGAAGCGCATAGTCCTCCTCGGTCTTGTAGACCTCGGAAACCTTGTCGTAACATTCGAGGAAGCTTGCGAAATCATGCCAGACATAGGCTCCGTCGCGAAGCTCACCGCTGATGTCGACTCCGTATTTCCGCGCCTGCGCCGCGGTCAGAGTTGGCGGTGCCGCACCCTCCAGATGGCAGTGCAGTTCGACCTTCTTCAAATGCGATGTCACAGAAAACTCCTTCCGTGCGATCCGGCCGGGATGCCGAGATGCCGGGCGATGCTTTCGCCGATATCGGCATAGCTGCGGCGCACGCCGATCGAACGCGACCGGATGCCGGGGCCATAGGCGATGACAGGCACGCGCTCGCGCGTATGGTCGGTACCGCGCCAGGTCGGATCGCAGCCATGATCGGCGGTGAGCACGACGAGATCGCCGGGCTTCAGTTTCTTGTGGACTTCGGGCAAGCGCGCATCGAAGGCTTCGAGTGCCGCAGCATAACCCGGCACGTCGCGGCGATGGCCGTAGATCATGTCGAAATCGACGAAATTGGTGAAGACGAGATCGCCATCCTCAGCCTCGTCGATCGCCGAGAGCGAGGCATCCATCAGCGCCTCGTTGCCGTTCGCCTTGATGACCCTGGAAATGCCCTGATGCGCGAAGATGTCGCCGATCTTTCCCACTGCATGCACGTGCCGGCCGTGCTCGATCAGTCGGTCGAGCAGTGTCGGCTCCGGCGGCAGCACGGAGAAGTCGCGCCGGTTTCCGGTGCGCTGGAAAGTAGAGGCGGACTGGCCGATAAAGGGCCGGGCGATGACGCGGCCGATATTGTAGGGATCGAGCAGGCCCCGGGCCAAACGGCAGAAGGCGAGCAGGCGATCGAGGCCGAAATGCACCTCGTGCGCCGCGACCTGGAAGACGGAATCCGAGGAGGTGTAGCAGATCGGCTTGCCGGTGCGGATATGTTCCTCGCCGAGCCGGGCGATGATCTCCGTTCCCGAGGCATGGCAATTGCCGAGAATGCCGGGCACGTCAGCCTCCCGGCATAGCGTCTCGATGAACTCGGCAGGAAAGGCGTCGCCCTCTATCGGGAAGTAACCCCAATCGAAACTGACAGGTGTTCCCGCGATCTCCCAATGGCCCGACGGCGTATCTTTGCCACGGGAAATTTCAGTGGCGGCGCCATAAATGCCGTAGACCTCCGGGACGGGCATGCCGGCCGGAAACCGGCCGGAGGCGGACCGCGCGATGTGCATCAGCCCCAGTTCCGACATGTTGGGCAGGGAAAGCGGCCCTTCGCGCAACCCGGCTCGGTCTGCCGCTCCGGCTGCGCAGAACTCGGCGATATGGCCAAGCGTATCGGCGCCCTCGTCGCCATAGGCCGCCGCATCCGGCGCTCCGCCAACGCCGAAGGAATCCAGAACAAAAAGAAAGGCACGCGCCATTTTACACCCGAGAGAGCCGATCGCCGGCCTCTGCAATATCGGAGGCGGCTGAGATCCAGCCATATAATGCCGCGGCCGGCTTGGCAAATTACAGCGCCGCGCGTCTTTTTCAGACGCGCAAAGGACGCTGTAACACTTTGAATTGCCGCATAACTCCCCAATCGATTTCGATTGAGGAGTTATGCGGCAGAGAAGAGCGGGAAGGGCCGTCAGCAGTCGCCGCAGGGGATCGAGTCGCCTTGCCGCTGGCGGTAGAAATAACTGCGGCTGATGGTGATCGTACGCATGCCATCCGGCATGAAGTTCGGGGCGAACAGGAACATTGTATAGGGGATGCTGAGCTCGGTACGAACAAGGAAACTGTTCGCCGTCTTCATATCCGCTGGCACGTTGGTCACCGTGGTGTTCTTGGCATAGGGCACCGTACCGTCCTTCGCCCAGGACCAGAGCACCTTCGCATTGGCACCGGCATCGATGGTGATTCCGGTGATCTTCAGCGTCAGCGACGTGGAGTTGTACGGTACGAAGATCGCCGTTGCCACCGACGGCATCTGCGCGAGCGCGCTCTTCGTGACGGATTGCTGCTGGGTGACGAGGTCGGCCACCGTTCCTGCGGCGCGAGTTACGCGCTTGCTGACGCTGAGGCCGACCGTGATCTCGAAAGCGCCGATATAGAGCATAACGAGCACGGGAAAGAGGATCGCGAATTCGATCGCGCCGGCGCCCTTGCGGTCGCGGGCCAGCCGCCGCACCGTCAGGACTAATCTGGTGAACGGGTTGCGCAACGCCATTATGGATACTGCTCGTTCTGGAAGGCCGCGGTCCCGACGATCAAATATTGCCTCGGCATCGAAGCGTCGGAGGGACGTATCGTGGTGATGTAAGGCCGGACCAGATCCGCGGTGATTTCCCAGCGATAATAAGCGCGCAGCATGTTGATCGTGCCGGCGCCGCCCGGCGCATATTTGACGGCCGCCGTGTTGATGTCGGCATATTTATCGGTGGAGAGCTTAGGGATCGTCGTTGGAATGGCCGAGAAGGTGCTGAACGTCTGCACATCCAGATAGAGCTTGCTCGGCGTGGCGACTTCGGTCGCCGAGCAGCGGATCAAGATCGAAACCTCATCGCAGAAAGCCTGGCGGAATTGCGCCTGGTTCATATCGGTCGTGCGGCCGAGATTATAGGTAATCTGCCCGGTTCGCATCCGGCGGCTCATCGTATCGACGGCATTGGAGACGAGTTCCTCGGCGGCGAAGGCGACGAAAGTTTCGAGGATTGCGAAAATCACTAGGAAATAGGGAATGGCGAGCAGGGCGAATTCGATCGCCGCAGCACCCTCGCGTGAGCGGGCGAGAGCGCGAAACCGTAAGAAACGGAACGGCGCAAAAGCGCGCCCCTTATCCGTCTTCTGATCAATTACCGTCATTGCCTGGACCCGCGCGACATTTTCCAGTCGTCAGACTAAGGTCCGTTCGTTGATTTTCCGTTTCAACCTGACACGACGATTTTAACGAATGGTCGAGGAAGTTGAAAAGAGCGCGTTAGGGTGAGCCGGCGGTCGCCTGCTGCGCATGCTGCTCGCAGTTCGGCGTGCAGGATAGCACGGAGCGCTGGGTCTGCCGGTAGACGCGCACCGTATTGCCCTCGTCGATCGACACCAGGATGCGTTCGTCGAGGATCGCGTTGCCGTCGGCATCGAGAAGCACCAGATTGGTGGTGCCGAAGCTGCGGCCTGTCAGCACGATGGTCTTGGCGTCGGCCACGGTCGCATCGGCGACCGCGGCATTGCCGACAATCACCTTGCTGACAGGGCGATCGAGCTTCAAGACGCGCGCGTGATCCATGTAGACGCGCAGCATGTCATCGTCTGCGGCCGCGGACACTCCCGAAATACCGAAAACGGCGATCATGCCGGCAAAGAAAATGGTTTTGCCGCTCGATGACATTGGGTCCTCTTTCACGATCACAGCGCAATATCGGCATAGAATGGAAAAAATTGGTGAACGAAGCCTTAAGTCTACCGCTCTGTTCCGAGATGAAGCGTAATGATCCGATTTGGTACGGCTTCAGGGCGGCGCACGCCCCGGTTGGAAACAGGACATGTGCTATTTTCGGATGAATGCAGCGGTTATTCCAGGAATATCGTTAAATATTGAGCGAAGCTCGTAAGAAGATACTGACTCTATAGGGGCATGTTGTCTCGTTCACATGTCGTTAACTCTTTTCCTTAAGCCGATGGAAACGGCCATTCGCTAGGTTGCAGTCATCCGATCAACGGCAAACAGTTGGCGGACGTGCTGAACATCAACTGGAGTTAGGAGTTACCATGACCAAGCTTTTTAGCCGTTTTCTGAAGGACGAATCCGGCGCGACCGCAATCGAATACGGCCTGATCGCTGCTCTCATTTCCGTAGCGCTCATCACCGGCGCCACGACCCTTGGCGGAAAAATCGGTAACACGTTCAACAATTTGAGCAACAAGATGACGGGCGCTCAAACGGCGAGCGGCGGCTGAGTTAAGTATCGCCAAAACGGCTTCCGGATAATGCCGGCCGGATTTGCTCCGGCCGAACTATCGAGCAGGCTCACAGGCGGAACGGTCGTGAGCCTTTTCGCATCTCGCTATGACAGGGTAAACGCATGATCGCAGCTGCAGTCTTCGTGATATTGCCACTCTGCCTCGCCGTCGCGGCCTTCTCGGATCTGTTCACCATGACGATTCCGAACCGGGTTTCCCTGATCCTCATCGCTTCCTTCACCGTCCTCGCGCCGCTTTGCGGGCTGGGCTGGGAAATGATTGGCATGCATCTCGCAGGCGCCGCCATCGTCTTCAGCGCCTGCTTTGCTCTCTTCGCCTTCAATGTGATGGGCGGCGGAGATGCCAAGCTGATGAGCGCCACCGCGCTCTGGTTCGGTCTGAACGAATCCCTGCTTTTCCTGATGACCGATGTCGCCATGATCGGCGGTCTCATCACCTTGCTGATCCTCCTGGTGAGAGCGCAATCGGACACCATACTCGCCATCGGCCTGCCGGTGCCGAACTCTTTGCTGCTCGCCAAGAAGATCCCCTATGGCATCGCGATCGCGATGGGCGGTTTCATGGCCTTCCCTTCTTCGCCGCTTTTTCTCGCCGCGCTGGAAAGCCTGAAATAACGGCATTTTAAATGCCCGTTAACTTAAAATGTAAGCATTCCATTAACCATAATTATACCAATTGCTGAGCATTCTACAGGGCGAACATATCGTGCCCTGAGGAATGATCGATGAAACCGGCTCGCCTTATAATCCTAGCTGTCGCCGTGGCGGCAGCCGGCCTCGCCGGTCTACTGGCGATGCAAATGGCGGGCAGTGGCGGTGTCGTCACGCAGGTCCAGTCGGTCATCGAGAAGGAACCGACCGTCAATGTTCTCGTCTCGAGCGCCAATCTGGCGGTCGGCGAAAGGCTGAGCGACCAGTCGGTGCACTGGATGGCCTGGCCGCAGGGCGGCGTCGTCCCTGGCCTCATCACCGAAACCGACAAGCCCGATGCGATCAAGGATCTGCAAGGCGCCGTCGTGCGTCTGCCGATCTTCGAAGGCGAACCGATCCGGCCGGAAAAGGTCGCCGATTCCAGCAGCCGCATCCTCTCCTCGCTGTTGCCGGCCGGCAAGCGCGCCGTCGCGACCGAGATATCGGTGGCAACCGGTGCGGGCGGTTTCATCTTGCCGAATGACCGCGTCGACGTCATCATGGTCCGCAAGGGCGCTGAGGCCGACAAGCTCATCACCGAAACCGTGCTGAGCAATGTCCGCGTCCTCGCCATCGACCAGCAGATCCAGGAAAAGGACGACGGCTCGAAATCGGTGGTCGGCACGACCGCGACGCTGGAGCTCACGCCCGATCAGACGAAGGTTCTTGCCGTCGCCCAGCAGATGGCGGACCGGCTGTCGCTCGCGCTGCGCTCGGTCGCCGATGCGCAGGAGCAGGATACCAGTGCCGCCGACTATTTGCTAAGCGGCGACAACGGCAGCGCGATCATCCAGGTCATCAAATCGGGCGCCATCGTCACGGATGGCGGCGCCGCGCCGAAGGCGGAGTAAGGGACGAGCAAATGGGCAATTCAACGCGGCGCGCCGGACCTCTCCTGACAGGCTGCCTTTCGCTGGCAATCGGCATCTCCGGTATAGTGCCGACCCCTTTCGTCCCACTTTTCGGAGCAGGCGAGGCGCGCGCCGATTCCGATAGCCTGGTCCGTATCTCGCAGACCGGCTCCAATGCTCATCGCCGGCTGAAGCTCGGGCTCAACAAGGCCGTCGTCGTCGATCTGCCGGAGGATGCGCATGACATCCTCGTCTCCGATCCGACCATGGCCGATGCCGTGACCCGCACCTCGCGGCGCATCTACCTGTTCGGCAAGAAGGTCGGCCAGACGAATATCTTCGTCTTCGGCGCCGGTGGACAGGAGATCGTCAATCTCGACATCGAGATCGAGCGCGACGTCTCCGGCCTCGAAGTCAATCTCCGTCGCTTCATTCGCGACTCCAACATCAACGTCGAAATCGTCTCCGACAACATCGTGCTGACCGGCACGGTGCGCACGCCGCAGGATGCCACACAGGCCGCCGATTTGGCGCAGGTCTTCCTGAAGGGCGGCGAGGCGACGACCAGAACCGAAACGGCATCGGGCACCGGCGGCGATAGCTCGGTGGCGCTCTTTGCCGAAGGTCGCCAGAGCTCGCAGGTCGTCAACCTTCTGCAGATCGAGGGCGAGGACCAGGTCACTCTCAAGGTGACGATCGCCGAGGTCCGCCGCGAGGTGCTGAAGCAGCTCGGCTTCGACAATCTGGTTTCCAATTCCTCCGGCATGACTGTCGCTCAACTCGGCAGTCCGAGTGCAGACAGCGCGGCATCGACAGTCGGCGGCGGCCTGGCGGCGCTCTTCAAGAGCTCGATCGGCAAATACGACATCTCGACCTACCTCAACGCACTGGAACAGGCCAAGGTCGTCAAGACGCTCGCAGAACCGACGCTGACGGCGATATCAGGCCAGGCCGCGACCTTCAATTCCGGTGGCCAGCAGCTTTATTCGACGACCGACAGCGACGGCAACGTCACCGTCACGCCGTTTAACTACGGTATCAGCCTCGCCTTCAAACCGGTCGTGCTGTCATCGGGCCGCATCAGCCTGCAGATCAAGACCAACGTCTCCGAACCGGTGGCCGGAAGCGGTAACGCCACCTATCAGCGCCGCTCGGCGGAGACCTCGGTGGAGCTGCCTTCGGGCGGTTCGATCGCGCTCGCCGGCCTTATCCGCGACAATGTTTCCCAGACGATGGGCGGCACACCCGGCGTTTCGAAGATCCCACTGCTCGGGACGCTCTTCCGCCAGAAGGGGTTCGAGCGTCAGGAAACCGAGCTCGTCATCATCGCAACGCCCTATCTGGTGCGCCCGGTGGCGCGTAACCAGCTCAACCGGCCGGACGACAATTTCAGCCCTGAGAATGACGGTGCAACCTTCTTCCTCAACCGTGTCAACAAGGTCTATGGCCGCCGCGAGGCGCCCGTCGCCGATGCGCAGTTCCACGGCTCGATCGGGTTCATCTACAAATGAGCGGGGCGCGAGCGGCAGCGATGGCAGGAAACAGAGATCAGGCGATGGCCCATATGAATGCGACGACACCCCGCCTCGGAATCTCGAAGGCGCTTTTTGCCACGCTCGCCATGTCGGTGGCGATACTTTCCGGATGCGCCGGCCCGCATGACCAACTGACGACCGGCGGCATTCCGGACGATTACCGCGCCCGCCACCCGATCATCGTCACGGAGGCGGAGCAGACGGTGGATATACCCGTCGCCTCCACCGATCGCCGCCTGACCATCGCCCAGCGCGACCTCATTCGTGGCTTTGCCGCAAACTATATCTCGCGCGCCTCGGGCCCGGTTTACGTGCTGTCGCCGCAAGGTTCGCCCAATTCGGCGGCCGCCTATCAGCTGCGCAATCAGGTTCGTGCCGAGCTGACATCGAGGGGGATTGCAAGTTCGAAAATCGTCAACACCTCCTATGCCGCGGCCGGTCCCGGCGACGCGGCGCCGATCCGGCTGAGCTTTACCGGTACCACAGCGGTCACCACGCAATGCGGTCAATGGCCGAAGGACATATCGAACGATTTGACCAACCAGAACTACTATAATTTCGGCTGCGCCTCGCAGAACAATCTTGCCGCCCAGATCGCCAATCCGGAGGATCTGGTGGCGCCCCGCGGCATGACCCCGATCGATGCGCAGCGGCGCAACAATGCGATCCAGGAATACCGGACGACGACGACGACGATCGAAGATGCCAGCGACAGCGGATTCTGAGGCGGAACGGAACGATGAGCGCGATCGAATACGAAATCAGGAATCCCAGCGAGCTTCGCAATGCCGAGGAGGCGGTGCGCATGGCGGATCTGGAAAACATGCGGCCGCTGCCGCGCATCTCCGTGCATGCCTTCTGCGAGAGCGAGGCCCTGCAGCATGTCATGGAACGCTGCGCCAATGATCGGCGCGTCGCGAAAGTCAGCATGCGCATCACCAGCGGCGGCATCGCCGCTGCCGCCAATATGTTTTCCGGCGCCCCGACGCCGAACCTCATCATCCTTGAGACCAAGGCGAATGCCGGAAACTTGCTCGGCGAACTCGCGCCGCTCGCCGCAGTTTGCGATCCGACGACCAAGGTCGTCATTATCGGCTATTACAACGATATCGGGCTCTATCGCGAACTCATCCGCAACGGCATTTCCGAATATATGGTCCAGCCCGTCGCCATGCCCGATATCCTTACGGCGATGGCCTCGATCTTTGTCGATCCGGACTCCGAGCCGCTCGGCCGCAGCATCGCCTTCATCGGCTCGAAGGGCGGCACCGGCGCTTCGACCATCGCGCATAATTGCGCCTTCGGCATTTCCAATCTCTTCTCCACCGAGACGATTCTCGCCGATCTCGACCTGCCCTATGGCACGGCGAACATCGACTTCGACCAGGATCCGGCCCAGGGCATCGCCGAAGCGGTCTTCGCACCCGATCGTCTCGACGAGGTCTTCCTCGACCGCCTGCTGACGAAATGCTCCGAGCATCTGTCGCTGCTTGCCGCACCCTCGCTGCTCGACCGTGCCTATGATTTCGACGGCCAGGCCTTCCAGCCGGTGCTCGACGTCCTGCAGCGCAGTGCGCCCGTCACCGTGCTCGATGTTCCGCATGCATGGTCGGAATGGACGCGCTCGGTGCTGTCGAGCGTCGACGAGGTGGTCATCGCAGCGGTTCCCGATCTCGCCAATCTGCGCAATGCCAAGAACATGCTGGACGCGCTGCGCAAGATGCGGCCGAACGACCGGCCACCGCATCTCATCCTCAATCAGGTCGGCATGCCGAAACGGCCGGAGATTTCGCCGGCGGATTTCTGTGAGCCGCTGGAGATCGATCCGATTGCGATCATTCCCTTCGACATCCATCTTTTCGGCAACGCTGCCAACAGTGGCCGGATGATCTCGGAAGTCGACCCGAAGTCGCCGACGGCGGAAACCTTTTCGCAGATATCGCACATCGTCACCGGCCGTGTCGCGATCAAGAAGGCGAAGAAGGGCGGCCTGCTGGGCCTCCTGAAGCGCAAGTAGACGATGAGCATTTCCAGCAAAAGTGGCAGCGGTTTTGCACCCGGAATTGCGTGAAAACAAAAAGAGAGAGCATTTCCGTGACTCCGGAGAGATCGGGAAATGCTCTAGAACGAGCAGATTGGATCGAGTGGCATGTTTGGAAAACGCGGAAATGAAGGTTCCGTAAAGGTCGGGGGGGCGATTGCTCCTCCGCCGCCGGTTCCGGCTGCCGCCCCTGCGGCCTCTTCCCCCTCCATTCTGGTCGAACCCGCGCGCGAGTCCGCACGCCAGCAGGTGACGCCACCGCCGATGCAGACGCCGCAGCGCAAGCGCCCGGCCCGCACCGATGAATATTACGACACCAAGGCGCAGGTCTTTTCCGCGCTGATCGACACGATCGATCTCTCGCAGCTCTCCAAGCTTGACGGCGAAAGCGCCCGCGAGGAAATCCGCGACATCGTCAACGACATCATCACCATCAAGAACTTTGCGATGTCGATCTCCGAGCAGGAAGAACTGCTCGAGGATATCTGCAACGACGTGCTCGGCTACGGCCCGCTGGAGCCGTTGCTGGCGCGCGACGACATCGCCGACATCATGGTCAACGGCGCCGGCCAGACTTTCATCGAAGTCGGCGGCAAGACGATCGAATCCGAGATTCGCTTCCGCGACAATGCACAGCTTCTCTCGATCTGCCAGCGCATCGTCAGCCAGGTCGGCCGCCGCGTTGACGAATCGAGCCCGATCTGCGACGCCCGCCTGCCGGATGGTTCGCGCGTCAACGTCATCGCGCCGCCGCTGTCGATCGACGGGCCGGCGCTCACCATCCGCAAGTTCAAGAAGGACAAGCTGACGCTCGATCAGCTCGTCCGTTTCGGCGCGATCACGCCGGAAGGCGCAACCGTGCTGCAGATCATCGGGCGCGTGCGCTGCAATGTCGTCATTTCAGGCGGCACCGGCTCGGGCAAGACCACCCTTCTGAACTGCCTCACCAACTATATCGACAGGGACGAACGCGTCATCACCTGCGAGGATACCGCCGAACTGCAGCTGCAGCAGCCGCATGTCGTCCGTCTCGAAACGCGCCCGCCGAATATCGAAGGCGAGGGCGAGATCACCATGCGCGACCTGGTCAAGAACTGCCTGCGTATGCGTCCCGAGCGCATCATCGTCGGCGAAGTGCGCGGACCGGAGGTCTTCGACCTGCTGCAGGCGATGAATACCGGTCATGACGGCTCGATGGGCACCATCCACGCCAATACGCCGCGCGAATGCCTGAGCCGTATCGAATCGATGATCGCCATGGGCGGCTTCGCCCTGCCGGCAAAGACGGTGCGCGAGATCATCTCCAGCTCGGTCGACGTCGTCATTCAGGCGGCGCGCCTTCGTGACGGTTCGCGCCGCATCACCCAGATCACCGAGGTGATCGGCATGGAAGGCGACGTCATCATCACCCAGGATCTGATGCGCTACGAGATCGAAGGCGAGGATGCGAATGGCCGCCTGATCGGCCGGCACATGTCGACCGGCGTCGGCAAGCCGCATTTCTGGGATCGCGCCCGCTACTTCAATGAGGAAAAGCGTCTTGCCGCCGCCCTCGACGCGATGGAAGCGAAAACGAAGGAATAGGCGAGATGTTCGGGTTCGATCCCATAGTCCTGGCAATCGTCGTCCTCGCCGCCGTTTCCGCGGCGGCGGTCGCTTATGCCCTGTTGTTTTCGAAGATCGAGGCCGACAAGAAATCGGCAAGCCGCATCAATCGCGTCAAATCGGCCGAAAGCGACCGGGTCAAGGTCAAGGCCGCCCGTGACCGGGTGCAGGAGCTGTCGAAGCGCCGTAAATCGGTGCAGGACAATCTGAAGGATCTGGAAAAGCGCCAGCACGAAAAGACCAAGAAGACCGTGTCGATGAAATCGCGGCTGGTGCAGGCCGGCCTGACGATCACGGCGGCGAAATTCTATCTCATCAGTGCCGTCTTCGCCTCTCTTCTGATGCTTGTCGCCTTGGTCGTCGGCGCATCGTGGATGGTCATCGTCGGTATCGCCGTCGTTGCCGGTCTCGGCCTGCCGCGCTGGGTCCTCGGCTTCCTGATCAAGCGCCGCCAGACCAAGTTTTTGAACGAGCTCCCCAATGCGCTTGACGTCATCACGCGCTCGATCAAATCGGGCCTGCCGCTCAACGATGCGATCCGCCTTATAGCGACCGAAGGCACCGAGCCTGTCAAGAGCGAGTTCCTGCGGGTGATCGAGGCGCAGCAGGTAGGCCTCAGTATCCCCGACGCCTGCGCCCGCATGACGATCCACATGCCGCTCCAGGAAGTCAACTTCTTCGCCATCGTCATCGCCATCCAGTCACAGGCCGGCGGCAATCTGTCGGAAGCGATCGGCAACCTCTCCAAGGTGCTGCGCGAGCGCAGGAAGATGAAGGCCAAGGTCCAGGCGCTCTCGATGGAAGCCAAGGCGTCGGCCGTCATCATCGGGGCTCTGCCCTTCATCGTCGCGACCCTCGTCTACATGACATCGCCGAACTACATGATGATCCTTTTCACCGATCCGCGCGGCCATTTCATCATGGGTGTCTCGGCGATCTGGATGTCGATCGGCATCTTCGTCATGCGCAACATGGTCAATTTTGACATCTAGCCGGAAGGAAGCACCATGTCGCAGGATCTTGCCGCAACGCTGACCAATCCGAGCATGCTGATCGCCGTCCTCGTCGCGATCGCCGTCTTCGCCACTTTTTACACGATTGCCGTTCCCTTCTTCGAGCGCGGCGATCTGAACAAGCGCATGAAGGCTGTTTCCACAGAGCGCGAGCAGATCCGTGCCCGCGAACGCGCCCGCATGAACACGGAAACCGGCGCCGGCAAGGCCTCGCTCAGGAGCCAGAACAACCGCTCGGTCCGTCAGATCGTCGAGCGCTTCAACCTGCGCAAGGCGCTGGTCGACGAAAACACGGTCAACAAGCTGCGTGCCGCCGGGTTTCGTTCGGAGAATGCGCTGAATACCTTCCTGGTGGCGCGTTTCCTGCTGCCTTTCCTTTTCCTGGCGCTTGCTGCCTTCTGGGTCTTCGGTCTCGGAAATCTCGCCGAAAAGGGCACGCCGATCCGCCTCTTCGCCGTCATCGGCGTCGGTTATCTCGGCTTCTACGCGCCTAACATCTATATCTCCAACCGCATGGGCAAGCGCCAGCACTCGATCAAGCGCGCCTGGCCGGATGCGCTGGACCTGATGCTGATCTGCGTCGAATCCGGCATCTCGATCGAGGCCGCGATGCGCCGTGTATCGGAAGAACTCGGCGAACAGTCGCCGGCGCTCGCCGAGGAGATGGTGCTGACCACGGCCGAGCTCTCCTTCCTGCCGGATCGCCGCGTGGCGCTCGAAAATCTTGCCACCCGCACCCAGATCGAGCTGGTGCGTTCGGTGACCCAGGCGCTGATCCAGGCCGATCGCTACGGCACGCCGGTCGCGCAGGCGTTGCGCGTTCTCGCCCAGGAAGGACGCGACGAGCGTATGAACGAGGCGGAAAAGAAGGCGGCCGCGCTGCCGCCGAAACTGACGGTGCCGATGATCCTGTTCTTCCTGCCGGTGCTGATCGCCGTCATTCTCGGTCCGGCCGGCATTCAGGTGGCAGACAAGTTCTGACGATGCGCCGGCCCCGGAAAGCGGATGCCGCTTTCGGCAGAGACGATGTTGCCTCGAAGACGGTCCGATCTGCAGCTTCAAACACGCGTGACGGCCGCCGGCATAGTTGGTAAATGGGATGGACGACCATCAGCGCGCGGATGCAACCGCAGTGCCCCTGGCGCGCGTTCAATCCAAGAGAGAGGTTTCCGATGTCTTCTGCCGGCATTTTCATCAGCATCATGGCAGCCCTGGCGGTCGGCGCGATGAGCCCCGGCCCGAGCTTCGTCGTCGTCTCCAGGATCGCCATCTCGCGTTCCAGGCTGGATGGCCTTGCGGCCGCACTCGGCATGGGCGCCGGCGGTGTCGTTTTTGCCGTGCTGGCGCTTGCCGGGCTGACGGCGCTGCTGTCTCAATTCGAATGGCTCTATGTCGTGCTGAAGGTCGCAGGCGGCGCCTATCTCGTCTATATCGCGGTCAATATCTGGAGGGGCGCCGGTCAGCCGCTCGAAGTCTCTGACGCCGTCAACGGCAACCGCGCGCTGAGATTGAGCTTCACGACTGCGCTGCTGACCCAGCTCAGCAACCCGAAAACCATCATCGTCTATGCCAGCCTCTTTGCGGCACTTCTGCCGAGAACGGTGCCCCTCGATCTCATCGTCGCGCTGCCGCTCGGCGTCTTTGCCGTGGAGGCGGGGTGGTATTCGATCGTGGCCTTCGCTTTTTCGGCCCGCCATCCGCGGCGCCTCTATCTTGCCGCCAAGGGCTGGATCGACCGGGCCGCCGGTGCCGTCATGGGCGGCCTGGGATTGCGTCTCATTCTTTCGGGCCTGAGCGCCCGCTAGAGCATGATGCCGAAAAGTGTGCGCGGTTTTCGGACGACATCATGCTCTAACTCTTTAAATTACTTCATGATCTCTCCGAAGGCGTAGCCTTTCGGACGACATGATTCGGTCAATTGGTGTTGCTGTCGCCTGCTGCTTGCGGCGTCTTGTCCTTGGCGGCGAGTTTCTGCCAGGAATTCTGCTGCGAGAGCATGCCTCTGAGATAGGCGACATTGGCATCGGCCTGCTGCGGCGAAAGTTCGCGCCGGGCGATCTGCTCGGCTTCCGGGAAACGCCCCTGCAGACCGACGACGAGGGCAAGGTTCTGCCTGACGCGGCTGTCGGCGGTCGGCTGGCTGGCGGCGGAGCGCAGATAGGTTTCGGCCGTGCGCAGATCGCCGGTCAGCACGTAGGACATGCCGAGGTTGGAAAGGATGGAAGGCTCGTTCGGCTGGATGTCGAGCGCGTCGCGGTAGCGCTGCCGGGCATCGCTTGCCCGGCCCATCTGGTCGAGGATAGCGCCTTGGGCCGAGATCAGCTTCCAGTCCGGACGGTCCGGCGTCTGGGCGCGGCCGATCGTGTCGAGCGCCTGCTGAAACTGGCCGGCCGCCGCCTGTGCCTTGCCGTAAGCGGCCAGCACGTTGCGGTCGCCGGGATTGGCGATCGCCACCTGCTGCATGACGGCGAGCGCCTGCGTGTCGCGGCCGTTCATGCGCAGCAGATTGGCGTAGTTGACGCCGGTGACGGGATCGCGCGGGTTCTTTTCATAGGCCTGGCCGAGCCGGTCCGTCGCCGAGCGCAGCTCGGTCGCGTCCATCTCTTCGACCGGCTTGGTGAGTTTCGGCACCGAGCCCGTTGTCATCCGGTCCTTGGTCGTCGAGCAACCGGCAAGTGCCAAGACGAGCAGCGATGCCGCAGCGCCCTGCAGGATACGATTGGTGAATGTGGTGGTGAGCGAGGCAGGCATGGCGCGTTCCTGGATTCCGAAATCGGCGCCTGACCTCGAAGCGGAACAGGGAAAGGTTTGACGCGTAATCTTCGCTCCAGCAATAGTCTGTTAACCCTAACAGACCGTTAAGGAACGATTCCTTGCGACCGCCGAAGGACAATCATGGCCCCCTATCAGTTCATCGAGAGACCGACCCCTTTCAACACGAAGGGCGGTTCGACGCTGCCGATCTTTGCCGTCACGCCTGCCCATATCGAGACCGGCACGATCGATCCGATCGCGCTCGATTGGGCGCGCAGGGCAGGCTACAAGGCCGAAAGCGGGTCGCTGCTGCTGATCCCGACGGCCGAAGGCCATCTCGGCGGCGCGCTTTACGGCCTCGGCACCAATCCATCCGAGCAGCCCTACATTACCGGCAGGCTCGCCCGTGCGCTGCCCGCCGGTGACTGGCACATCGAGACCGCGCCACTGACGGCAAATCGCCTGGCCCTCGGCTTTGGCCTCGGCAGCTACCGTTTCGACCGCTACAAATCCGAAAAATCGCCGGCGGCGACGCTGATGATCCCCCGCGATGCCGACGCCGCCGACATCAAGCGCCAGCTTGCCGGCGTCTTTCTCGCCCGCGACCTGATCAATACGCCGACGAATGATATGGGACCGAACCAGCTCGAGGCCGTTTTCCGCGGTCTGGCCGAACATTACAAGGCGGAGATATCGGTTATTACGGGCGACGAATTGCTCAAGCAGAACTTTCCGCTGGTCCATACCGTCGGCCGCGCCAGCGCCGATGCGCCGCGCCTTCTCGAGCTGCGCTGGGGCAAGAAGGGCCATCGTAAGGTGACGCTCGTCGGCAAGGGCGTCTGCTTCGATACCGGCGGTCTCGACATCAAGCCTGCCGCCTCCATGCTGTTGATGAAGAAGGATATGGGCGGCGCGGCGAATGTCATGGGACTTGCCCTGATGATCATGGACGCCAAGCTGAAGGTCGATCTGCGCGTTATCGTTCCGGTCGTCGAAAACGCGATCTCGTCCAATGCCTTCCGGCCCGGCGACATCTATCGGAGCCGCAAGGGCCTGACCGTCCAGATCGACAATACCGACGCCGAAGGCCGTCTGATCCTTGCCGATGCGCTTGCCTATGCCGACGAGGAAGAGCCCGAGCTGCTGATCGACATGGCGACGCTGACCGGTGCTGCCCGCGTTGCCCTTGGCCCGGATCTCCCGCCCTTCTTCACCGATGACGCCAATCTGGCCCATGACCTGACCGAAGCGAGCCTGGAAACCGACGATCCGATCTGGCGCCTGCCGCTGTATTCCGGCTACGAAAAGGATATCCGCACCAAGTTCGCCGACCTCACCAACGCGCCGGCCGGCGGCATGGCAGGGGCGATCACCGCCGCCCTCTTCCTCAAGCGTTTCGTCAGCAAGGCGAAGAGCTGGGCGCATTTCGACATTTACGGCTGGGCTCAGTCCGAACGGCCGCATTCGCCGGGCGGCGGCGAAGCACAGGCGATCCGCGCGCTCTTTCACCATATCCGCGAGAGCTTGCGCTGACGCCATACCAAAGTAGGCGGTGAGGCGCATCGCATGATCCCCATTCACGCGGTGCGCCTCGCTGCCGATCGTTAAAATTTTATTCACCTTGCCGGGCGGCAGTTCCTCGCGGCCCTTGCATGTGCATCGCAACTGCCGGAAAATGGAACGCTAGCGTAACGATCTTCCGGAGGGGCCGTGCCGATCGAACTGACCGCCTCGCAGGCGCTGGGGCTCTGGCATGGCGTGGCGCTCGATCAGGTCCGCCACGACGACCGCGATTTGACATTGCGCCAGATGGCGATCCTGCTGCATATTTATCTGGTGCCGCCGCCGCACACGGTGCGCGGGCTTGCCGCCACGCTTGATGTCACCAAGCCGGTCATTACCCGTGCCTTGGATACGATGGGCGAGATGGGCCTGGTCGACCGAGTGCGTGACGATGCCGACCGGCGCAACGTGATCATCAAGCGCACCGTCGGCGGTGCGCTCTACCTGGAAAAACTCGGCGATCTCATCCGAGATCAGGCCCGCCGGCTGCCGATCTGAAAGGAATGCGAATGACGATGCTCGACCGCCGCCTGCATGCCTACCGGCCTGATCTGGCGGAAGCGGGGCTTGAAGGCAAGGTAGAGGCGTCGCGTTTTGTCGAAGGCGCCCCGGCCCGCGTCGCCGTTCCTGTCGTGGGCTTGCGCCCCGAACCGGACCTTGCGCGCGGCATCGATACGGAACTGCTTCTCGGCGAGGATGTGACGGTTTTCGATCGCGCCGGTGGCTGGTGCTGGGTGAAAGCCGCCTCGGATGGTTATGTCGGCTATGTCAGGGCAGACGCGCTCTTGGAAGGCCGGCCGGCGCCGACCCATATCGTCACCGTCCAGCGCACCTTCCTCTATCCGGAACCGGAACTGCGCAGGCCCCACCAGGCGATCCTGTCGATGGGAAGCCGCGTTCATGTCGTCCGCGAGGCGGAAGCGCGCGGCAACCGCTACGTCGTGCTCGAGGACGGAAGTGCGATCTTCGCCAAGCATGTCCAGTCGATCGGCGCTCTCGATGGCGCCGATTACGTCGAGATCGCAGCCCGTTTTCTGGAAACGCCCTATCTCTGGGGTGGGCGTTCCGGCCTCGGCATCGATTGCTCTGGCCTCGTCCAGCTGGCGATGCTGATGACGGGCAGAGCTGCGCCACGCGATACGGACATGCAGGCGGCAGGCCTCGGCCAGCCGATCGACCGGTCCGAAATCCGCCGAGGCGACCTGGTATTCTGGAAGGGCCATGTCGCCGTTTTCGAAGATTCGGAGACCATTCTGCACGCCAACGGCCATAGCATGACGGTGGCGCGCGAGAATTTCGAGGCCGCGGTCGAGCGCATCGGTTGGCTCTACGAGCAACCGACCGGGTATCGCCGCCCGATCAGCTGATCAGCGGATCGGAGGCTGCGGCCAGGATCTCACGCCGCCCGTCCAGTCCTCGAAGGCTTTCGACAGTCTCAGCACCCGCATGTCGTCGAAGCGCGGCCCGACGATCTGCAACCCTATCGGCATGCCAGATCCGGAGAAGCCGCAGTTGATCGAGGCGGCCGGCTGCTCAGACATGTTCCACGGCACGGTGAAACCGATATGTTCGAACGGCAGGGCCGGATCGTTCGTCGGCGATGCCCATTCGGCCGGATAGGAGATGATCGGATTGGTTGGCGAAAGCAGGGCATCGACTTGCGTGAACAGCCGTCCGCAGCTCTTGCGCATCTCGATCGTCTGGTTGAAGCCCCTGACCGCATCGACACCGCTGATATCGGCGCCGCCCATTGCCCAATCCCTGATATAGGGCAGGATGCTGTCGCGCCTGTTATCGTCGAGCTCGGCGATATCGCCCCAGAACCGGGACCGCCAGAAGTTGTCGAGGCCATCCAGCATCGCGCGCGTCAGCACCGGCTGGACCGATAGAATGGTCGCGCCGGCCGCCTCGAACTGTTGTGCCGCCGTTTCGACCGCGGCCCTGATCTCGTCGTCCACCGCAAGCCCGCAGCCGGCATCGAGCATCAACCCGATCTTCAAGCCCGACAGGTCGATCTCGAGATCCATCCAGTTGAATTCGTTTGGCGGCAGGCTGGTGCCGTCGCGCCAGTCCGGCCGTGACAGCGTCGCCATCGAAAAGGCCGCATCTTCGACGGTGCGCGCCATCGGCCCAACGCAGCGCCCGACATAATAGGGATCGGCCGGAATGCGTCCATGGCTCGGCTTGAAGCCGAAGATGCCGGTCCAGCCGGCGGGAAGGCGCACCGAGCCGCCGATATCGGTGCCGATATGCAGCGGCCCGTAGCCGGCCGCTGCGGCCGCCGCGGCTCCGGCGCTCGATCCGCCGGGATTCTGCGTGGTGTTCCAGGGGTTGCGGCTGAGAGGATGAAAGCTCGAAAGGCCGGAGGAAAGCATGCCGTAATCCGGGCAGGTGGTCTTGGCGAAGATCACCGCGCCGTCTTCCCGCAGCCGCGCGGCGGCCGGCGCATCGACGTCCGCGGGTTTGAGTTCCACTGCCCTCGTGCCGAGCGGCACCGGCTGGCCCTTCGTGGCGATCAGTTCCTTCAGCGTCACCGGGATGCCGTCGAGAGCACCGAGCGTTTCTCCCTTCGCCCAGCGCTCCGTCGACGCTTTCGCCTGGGCGCGCGCCGATTCCGGATCGTAAAGGTAGAGCGCCGAAATCGAAGGCTCCCAGGCGGCGATATGGTCTTCGACGGCGAGCCAGTATTCGAGAGGGGAGAGGCTCTTATCGGCGAAGCGCTGCCTGAGTTCGCGGATGGTAATGTCGGTTTCGGTCATGGCATGGTCTTTCGGGCTTTTCGTCTTGGGAGGACATCAGCGGCTCGCCTCACGCGGGTCGAGCAGATCGCGCAAACCGTCGCCGAGCATATTGAAGCCGAAGACGGTGAGCGCAATGGCAAGGCCGGGCAGGATCGCCAGCCAGGGGGCGAGCGCCAGATAGGTTTGCGCATCAGCAAGCATCCGGCCCCAGCTCGGCGCCGGCGGCGCCATGCCGAGCCCGAGGAAGCTGAGACCCGCTTCGGTGAGGATCGCCAGCCCCAGCTGGATCGCGCCATGCACGATGATCTGGCTGATGATATTCGGCAGCACATGGCGCAACGAAATAGTCAGGCGCGTATTGCCGATCGCGCGTGCTGCAGTCACATAGTCGCGGCTCCAGGCCTGCAGCGAGGTCGCAAGCGTCACCCGGGCAAAGACCGGGATCATGAAGACGGCGATCGCGGTGATCGCGGTGAACCGCCCTGGCCCGAGAAAGGCGCCGAGCACCATGGCCGACAGGATCGGCGGAAGCGCGAAGATGACGTCGCAGATGCGCATCAGCAGCGCTTCGCAGGGACCGCGGATTGCCGCCGCCGAAATGCCGGCGATCGAACCGATCGTCCCGCCGATCGTAACCGCTGTGATGGCGATCGACAGCGAATTCCAGCAGCCTGCCATCAGCATCGAAAGCACATCGCGGCCGAATTGGTCCGTGCCGAGCAGGCCGAAGGCAAGCGGTGGCTGCAATTTGTGGATGATCTGCATTTTCGCCGGCGGCAGCGGCGTCCAGACGAGCGACAGCAGCGCAACCGCGACCAGCAGGCCGATGATGGCAGCCCCTGTAATCAGGTTCATTCGCCGGCTAAATCTGAAGACCCGCCGGCGGCTGGTGATAGCAGTGGATGCGATCGGTACCATGTCTCAGGCCGCCTTTCTCATCCTGGGATCGATCGCCAGATAGGAGAGATCGACGATGAAATTCATCACGATGACAAGACCTGCGAAGAACAGCACGACATCCTGGATGACGATGATGTCGCGCTGGGAGAGCGCCTGAAGCGCGAGCCGTCCGAGGCCGGGAAGGTTGAAGACGTTTTCCACCAGCACCGCGCCGGCGACGAGAAAGGTGAATTGCAGCCCGATCATCGTCAGGATCGGGATCAGCGCGTTCGGCACGATATGGCGCCACAGCACTGCACTGCGTGACAGCCCCTTGGCCACCGCGGTGCGGGCAAAATCCTCATGCATCGTGTCAAGCACCGCCGAGCGCGCCACCCGCGTCAACACGCCCGCCTGTGGCATCGCCAGCGCGACGGCTGGCATAACCAGCGCCTGCAATGCCGGCAGCAGGCCGGCGCTCCAGCCCGGGAAACCGCCGGCCGGCATCAGCCCGAGCATCGTCGAAAACAGGATGATCAACAGCAGCGCCACCCAGAAGGCGGGCACGGCGATGCTGATCTGCGAAAACAGCGTCGCGATGATGTCGAAGACACCGCCGCGGCGCGAAGCGGCCAGCACGCCGAGCGGCATGGCGATCGCCACCGAAAGCACGATCGCCATCAGCGCCAGCGGCAGCGTCACCGTCAGCCGCTCGACGATCAATCCCGCCACCGGCACGCCATAGGTTAGGGAATTGCCGAGATCGCCGGAGAGCACGCCGGTCAACCATTGTCCGTAACGCAGCAGCAGCGGCTGGTCGAGGCCGAGACTGTGACGCAGCGCTTCAAGCGTTTCCGGTGTTGCCGAGGTGCCGAGCATGATCGAGGCCGGATCGCCGGGCAGAAGGTCCATGACGGCGAAGATCAGCAGCGAGACGATGACGAGCGTAACGAGGAGACCGGCGAAGCGGCGGGCGAGGAGGGGGATCATGCGCGCCATGCTTTCGATGTGGCTTTTAAGGATATGCGATGGCGGCCCCACGACGTTTCCGAGGTGATGCTACCGCCACCCCACCCACCCTCATTCCTGTGCTTGCCACAGGAATCCAGCCACGGCGCGTCCGCGCCGTGAATGACTGTCTCCCAAGTAAGGGATTCTCCTGCGCCCAAGGACTTGGGCGCGCTGGATTCCTGTGACAAGCACAGGAATGAGGGATGGAGAGGGAAGCGGTCCTGACGTGACTGACTGTTGTATAAATGCTCCTGGTTCATCGCCGCGCCTCACGCATTCAATAATACCTCACTCCTCCCAGGAAACCCCCGACAGCACATTCGACGGGATCGGCTCGTTCTCCCACAGTCCTTTCAGCTTCTTGTCCCAGACGCCGAGTTTCGGCATGACGAAAAGGTAGAGCGCGGGCACGTCCTCGGCGAGGATCTTCTGCGCTTCGCCATAGATCGCATTCTGCGCGGCAGGATCGGCCGTCTCCTGGACCTTCTTCATCAGCGCGTTGAAAGCAGGGTTCTTGTAATTGAAATAGTAGGGATCGCGGGCATAGATGTCGATGTCGAGCGGTTCGGCATGGGCAACGATCGTCATGTCGAAATTGCGGTCCTTCATGATGTCCTGGACCCACTTCGCTGGAAATTCGGTCGGCTCGATATTCATCGTCACGCCGATCTCGGCAAACATCGCCTGCATCACCTGGGCGCTGCGCGGCGCATAGGCCATCTGCGGCGATTTGATCGTGAAGGTGAAGCCGTTGGGGTAGCCGGCTTCGGCAAGCAGCGCCTTCGCCTTCTCGACGTCGTAGGACAGCACGCCAGTCATGTCCTGATAACCCGGATCGTTCGGCGTGTAGTGGCTGCCAATCGGCGTGCCGAGGCCGGACCATGCGCCGTCGATCACCGTCTTGCGGTCGATTGCCATCATCAGCGCCTGGCGGACGCGCTTGTCGTCGAAAGGCTTCTTGGCAGTGTTCATGCCGGCAACGACCTTGAGTTCGGTATTGCCGATCCTGGTGACGAGCCTCGCATCGCCGTCGAAGGAACTCATCAACTCGGGTGCTGCAAATTCCGGAAAGGCATCGAGATCGCCGGATTTCAGCGCAGCCGCCTGCGCCTGCGGATCGGCGATGAAGCGAAAGGTCACCTTGTCGAGCTTGGCGGCCGCATCCTTGCTCCAGTAATCGGCATTCCTGGCGAGTTCGACCTTGTCGCCCTTCGCCCAGCTGGCGAATTTGAAGGGACCGGTGCCCACTGGCGTCGTCTTGCCGTCGGCAGCCGTCTTCGGGGCGACCATCACCGAGGCCGGCCAGCCGAGCCAGTAGATCAGGCTGCCGGTCGGTGCCGAGAGATGTAGTACCAGCGTTTCGGCATCGGGCGTATCGATCGAGGCGATCGAGGCGAAAAAGCGTTTCTGCGGATTGACCGAATCCGCGCCGCGGGCGCGGTCGAGCGAAAACTTGGCAGCAGTGGCATCGAAGGCCTCGCCGTCATGGAATTTGACCCCGGTCTGCAGCTTGAACGTATAGGTCAGGCCATCGGGAGAGATCTCCCAGCTTTTCGCCAGCTGCGGCTGGATCTTGCCGGCCTGGTCGATCGTTACCAATCCCTCGAACACGTTCTGCCAGGTCACCTGGCCGATTGCGACGGGTGCCGCGATCGTCGGGTCGAGACCGGTCGGCTCGACGCTCATGCCGAGATTGAGGGTGGTCTTCGCCGCCTCCGCCGGCGTCATCGCAGTCATCGCGAGACCGGCCGAAAGCGCAGCACTGAGGGAAAGCCGCCGGACGAAACGCGAAGGCGCAAACGAAAGCTTGATCATCATGTTCCCTTGTCTGGCCGCGCGTCGATGACGAAGGCCCATTGCGAGTAGATTGACACCATGCCAGTGCACACACAATGACGATTTTGTGTGCTCAGTGTAGCCGAAAAAGCTACACCTGAAATTCGTGGGCAATGCAAGCTTGAAGCGTCAGTCTTTCGTCTCGCCCCGGCGGTTCGTGCGCTCGCGCATGAACCTCTCGATGAAGTCGAGCAGTTTCGTCGCGGCGAAGGACAGCTGCCGGTCCGGGGCGACGCAGAGATCGACATGGGTGCGGATGCCGGTCTTGCCGGCAAGCGGAATGGCGAGGAGCTGACCCGCTTCGATCTCGCGGCGGACGGTGAGCGCCGGCAGCAGCGTCGCCGCAGCCCCGCTGAGCACGAGCTCCTTCAGCATTTCGAGTGAGCTGGTGACGAAGACGGGATCGAGGCTCAACCCCTCCTTCTCGAACAACGCGTCGAAGGCTTGGCGAAAGCCGAAGGATTGATCCGGCAGCGCCAGCGCATGGTCGGCGAGCTCCCGCACCGCGATCTCGGTATGCGCGGCGGCTGGATGCTGCGGCGTGACGATGAGATCATAGGCGATCTCGGAGCGCAGCCGCACCTTGGTGCCGGACATGGGAGGCGCAAACAGTGTCACCGCAATATCCGCCTCGGCGCTGTTGACGGCATCGACCGCCTGCCGCGCGCTGGTGATCGTCACGGTAAAGCGCAGCTTCGGATATTTCAGACTGAATTCGGCAAGCGCCGGCGCCAGCAGATTGGCGACGGTGGCGCCATTGGCATAGATGCTGACACGGCCGCGCTGCAGGCCTTTAAGATCTTCGATCAGCTGCTGCACGTGATCGAGTTCGCGCAGCGTCCGGCCGGCGCGGGCGGCGAGCAGTTCGCCGGCGGCCGTCAGCTTGACGCCGCGGGCGCTACGTTCGACAAGCGGCGCGCCGAAATGATATTCGAGGTTCTCGATCTGCCGGCTGATCGCCGTCGGCGCGACATTGAGGTTCTCGGCCGCCTGGCGCATCGAATTGGTCCTGACCAGCTCGTCGAAATACATCAGCGCCCGGATCTGCATTCACGTCTCTCCGCCATTCGGCATATTCGGTCTGGCCGGTTAAGACCCTATTCAATCAATGACTATTCGGATAGCGGTCGCGCCATGCCTTTTGTGCGCCCTCGACCGGCAGCGCGGTCGCCGCGTAGACGCCACGGGCGATCGCCCGCGCCATGACGATAGTGGCGAGATGGCAAAGCTCCATCAGGCTCGCCATGTCGTCTCGTCGATGTTTGGCCGTCGCAGCGGCAAATACGGTATCGCCGTCGAGCGGCAGGTGCGCCGGCAGCAGTGCTCGGGCAAACCCGTCATGGCCGGCGAGCGAAAGCCGGTGCGCCTCGGCCTTCGTCAGCTGCGCGTCGGTCACCACAGCGCCGATCGTCGTTGCCGGCGTGTTCATGCCCTTGAGTCGCATCTGGTGGTCGGCCACATGAGGCATGCCGAGCCCGCCGAATTCCGCATCTTTTTCGAAAGGTGCTGCCCAGAAATGCGGCCCGTCGCCGATCGTCGCCGAGCCCAGCGCATTGACAGCGACGATTGCCGCGACGCGATGCCCGGCACTGCTGACGGCGCTGGCCGAGCCGACCCCGCCCTTGACGGTGGCCGTCGTCGCTCCCGTCCCGGCACCTGTGGTGCCGAGCGCGAATGTGCCCTTAGTGGCGGCCTTCAATGCCGCGTAGCCCATGTCGCGATAGGGCGAGTGAAGGCCCCAATCCTTGTCGCCGCCATTCAGCAGGTCCATCAGGATTGCCTGCGGCACGATCGGGATGCGCACCGACCCGACGGCAAAGCCGCGGCCGAGCTCGCGCAGGCCCGCCTGCACGCCGCCGGCGGCATCCAGCCCGAAAGCCGAGCCGCCGGAAAGCACGAAGGCATCCACGGCATTGACGGTCATCGACGGATCGAGCAGGCCGGTGTCGCGCCCGCCCGGCGCGCCGCCGAGCACTGTGCCGGATGCGACGGCCGGCGCGTCGAAGACGACGACCGTGACGCCGGAACCGAGCGCAAGGTCGGTCGCATGGCCGACGGAAACGCCTTCAATGTCGGTGATGAGGTTGAGAAGATCGGGCAAGGGCGGATCCTTAGAGCAATTCCAGCATAACTGTGCGCGGTTTTGCGTCCGGAATTGCGTGAAACAAAGAGATAGACGCAAAGGCCGCCGATAGGACTGCAATTGTCCTCAAAAAACAAGACCGGCCCCATTTGGCGGGACCGGTCGGACATCGGGAAAAGCCGTGAATTCTAATCGCGGCCTCATGCCTCAGGCATGAAGCGGCTTCGGATGACGGCGGGTCATCAGGTCATGGATGGCCAGCCGCACCTCGTCCGGCGAGCCGAAACGCTGCTCGTCGAGGTCGTGGACATGAAATTTCACGGCGATGAACTTCAGCCGGTCTTCATCGGGAATGACGATCCCGACGGGAACGCCTGCATATTCGATAACTTGCTTCTTCATAGATAGAACTCCTGCCGCGCGACATGCGCAGCCATGGCGAATTGACTTGTCTGGTACCGTTGAAAGGAGGACGAACGTCACATTCGACAGTTCGGGCGGGAGAGGGCGCCCGGACGGTCATTGCCAAGCACAGATCGCCCAAGGAGATCGGCGAGAATATCGATGTCTATCATGCTCGTTCCTTGTGTTGGCGTTGCACTTGAGGGGTCCCGGTAGAGCCCGGGGCCGGTGAAGGCTGTCTTCTATAATCCACTAACTTGGTAGAGATTACCCGATAGCCTGTCAGAAACATATTCCGAAACGTGTCAAAATATCGACGATCCGAAAAAATTCATTCCGTCGCAGCCCGAACTTGCAGAAAGAAACATATCAGCTCTTCGTTAAATTCGCATGACAGAATCGAAGTTCGATCGATCACCGCGGCAGACATAGGAAGCCTTGCCGATTCCGGCAATGGCTCGTTTCACGAAAAATCGAAATGCCTCGAAATGACCGATTTGGTTAATGCTGGAGCCTCTGGGTCACCAGCCCTCTTCGAGCACCTTCTCCAGCATGTCCGCGAAGAAATCCGCGCTTTCGATGCTGAGGCAGAGCGGCGGTTTGATCTTCAGCACATTTTGGTGATCGCCGGTCGGCTGCATGATGACGCCGAGTTCGAGAAGCCGGTCGCAGATTGCAGCCGTCTCTTCCGTCGCCGGGTCCAGCGTCGTTCTGTCGCGGACGAATTCGAGGCCGAGATAGAGGCCCATGCCGTGCACGGCGCCTGCAATCGGATGGCGGTCGATCAGCGCGGCAAGCCGTGCCTTCAGATGATCGCCGACCGTCCGGGCATTTTCCTGCAGCTTTTCCTCGGCCATGATGTCGAGCACCGTCATGCCGGCGACGCAACTGACCGGGCTGCCGCCGGTGGAGGAAAAGAAATAACCCTCCTTCTCCAGCGATTGCGCGATCTCCCGCGTGGTGATGACGGCGCCGAGCGGATGGCCGTTGCCCATGCCCTTGGCGATGGTGATGATATCGGGCACGACCCCTTGCTGCTCGAAGCCCCAGAAATAATGTCCGAGCCTGGAATAGCCGACCTGCACCTCATCGGCGATGCAGAGGCCGCCGCGGGCGCGCACCTGCGCATAGATTTCCCTGAGATAACCGTCCGGCAGCGGAATGCCGCCGGCATTGCCGTAGACCGATTCGCAGATGAAGCCCGCAAGGCCGTTGCCGCCGGCGTCGATGGCCTCCAGCACCGGCGTTACCGCGCTGAGATAGTTTGCCGCGGTATCGGGACCACGAAATGCGCCGCGATAGGTATTCGGTGAAATGACGGCATGCACCCAGTCCGGCCGGGTGGTCGGTGCCTGCGGATTGTCGGCGATCGAGGTGGAGACGGCATCACTTGCCGCCGACCACCCATGATAGGCTTCGAGCAGGCAGAGCATGTTGCGCGCGCCGCTATGGGCTTGCGCCAGGCGAAGCGCCAGATCGTTCGCCTCCGAGCCGCTGTTGACCAGGAAGACCGCGTCCAGCCCATCCGGCGACAGGGCGGCGAGGCGTTCGGAAAATTCCGTGATCGCGGCGTAGTGGAAGCGCGAATTCGTGTTGAGCCGCAGCCATTGCGCGCTGATCGCCGCCGCGAGCTTGGGATGGCCATGGCCGAGGATGGTGACGTTGTTGACCATGTCGAGATAGGCGCGGCCCTCGACATCGAACAAATGCTCCTTCCAGCCGCGCTCGATCTGCGGCGGTGCCGCATAATAATTCTTCTGCGGCCTTGCGAGGTGCACCCGCCGTCTGGCGAAGAGCTCGGCGGTTTCAGCTTGCGGCGCATCCGCTTGCGGGCTGAGAAGCAGCGAGGGCGAAGGGCAGAGCACCGACCAGGCCGCCGCCGCGCGCGGTGTGGCAAAGAGCGGCGGTTCGAGACCGGCGACAATGCAAAGCTGGACGCGCAGTCCGCTGAGCGACGACGCCTCTCCGAAAACCGTGCCGAGCGAATCGCCGGCGGCAATCTCGGTTCCATCCTCGACCGAGAGGTCGAGCCCGTCGAGATGCAGGGTCATGTTGTCGCCGGCGAGCGTCAGATGCTGGTCCTTCCAGCCGATGCGGCCGGCAAAGGGCGCCGCAATCGCGCTGCCTGCGGCAAGGCATATGTCGACATGCAGGGCGCAGGTCGCCTGCCCCTTCGCGGTTCCCGCTCGGGAAAGCCGATATTCGCCGTAGCGCGTCGCTGCCGTACCGTTTTCGGTTGCCATGCGGGCAAGCAGCCGCCAGTCCATGTCGGTATTCAGCCAGTTGCCGGCGGAAAAATGCGGGCTCCGCACTCCAAGGTCGACATAGGCGATCCCGGCGGGATCGATGTCGGGCAGCAACGGCAGCCATCCCGATGTTTCCGGCGCGGCGACATCTGCGCCGGCTGCCTTGAGGATGGCGGCTTCCATGAGATCGAAGGGAACCGACATCGCCGTATCGAAGATCGCCCGCTCGCGGTCGAGATTGTCGCGGACATAGTCATTGTCGGGATCGACCGAAATCTGCTGCTCGCCGCTGGCGACGAGAATGACCGCGCGTGCGACGATCAACGGCCAGAGCGCCTTCAGTTCCTCGTCGCTCAGCGGAAAGATCGCCTGATAGGCGGTGACGGCGGGCAGGATATGAAAGGGGTCGCCATCTGCCTGATGCAGCAGCGAAGCGCAGGTGACGGCGAGGTCGCCGACCAGCCAGCCGCGGATGATGTCGCCGAAATCGATCACCCCGTCGGGGATGATATGGCCACGGGCGTCACGGTGGCCGACGACATTGTCACCGGTGACGTCGTGATGCACAGCCTGCAGCCGAAGCGATGGCGCCAACGGCTGGATGCGGCGAACGGCCATCACCATGGTCTTGGCGATCCGGTCGCGCGCCGCACTGTCGGTGATGGCCGAAAGCAGCTGCACGGCAACGGGACCTGCCCGTCTGAGGTCCCATTGCAGGCTGCGGTCGAGACCGGGATGGTCGAAATCGGCAAGCGCCTGCGCCAGCCTGGCGCAGAGCGCGCCGAGGGCTGCAACGGAAGCCGGCGCCAGATAGGTCAGTTCCGTCAGCCCCTGGCCTTCCAGATATTCCAACAGCCGGACCTGATAGCCCTGTCCGCGCACGGTAAGGACGACGATCTCCCGCCCGTCATTGGTGGCGATCACCTTTGGAACGCGCGGCGCACCTTGCCTGCTTTTGAGGTGACGGATCGCCGCATTCTGTGCTTCGAGCTCGCGGATCTCGTAGGCGGCATGGCAGATCTTCAGGACGTAGCGACCCCTGTCGCTATCGACACGATAGTTTCGATCCTGCTGGCTGCCGAGTTCGGCAAGCGTGCCGGAGAGGCTGTAATGAGCAAGGAGGATCTCTTCCGCATCAGTGGCGGTCACGTCGGGGCGCGGCAGCGCCATGCGATCAACAAGCGCCTCGTCGGTCATGACACCCCTCCCGCAGCATGATTCGATTACCTATTGAACGAGATAATCAAGTACTTGCCGCTGGCAGGCAACGGGGATTGTCGTTTGCCAGCAAAAGAGATGCAGGGCTGCGCTCAGCCCATGCGTTCGGAGGCGTAGCCGCCGGGGCTGGCCGGGAAGACCACGGTGCGGTTGCCGTTCAGGAAGGTGCGGTGATGGATATGGGCGTGGATGGCGCGCGCCAGCACCTGGCTTTCGACATCGCGGCCGATCGAGACATAGTCGTCGGGCGACTGCGCATGGGTGATGCGCGCCGTGTCCTGTTCGATGATCGGGCCTTCGTCGAGATCGGCGGTGACGTAATGCGCGGTTGCCCCGATCAGCTTCACGCCGCGGCCGTAAGCCTGCTTGTAAGGATTGGCGCCCTTGAAGCTCGGCAGGAAGGAATGGTGGATGTTGATGATCCTCCCCGACATTTTCTGGCACATCGCATCCGAAAGCACCTGCATGTAACGCGCCAGCACGATCAGTTCCGTGCCGGTCTGTTCGACGATATCCATGATCTGGCCTTCGGCCTGCAGCTTGTTCTCCTTCGTCACCTTGATGTGGTGGAAGGGAATGTCGTGGTTGACCACGACCTTCTGGTAATCGAAATGGTTGGAGACGACGCCGACGATGTCGATCGGCAGCGCACCGATCTTCCAGCGGTAGAGCAGATCGTTGAGGCAATGGCCGAAGCGCGACACCATCAAGAGCACCTTCATGCGGGCACCGCCGTCATGGATCTCGGCATCCATGGCGAACCGCTTGCGGATCGGCTCGAAGCCTTCCTTGAGTTCGGCAAGCGGCACGCCTTCCTCGGAGATGAAGCTCACCCGCGTGAAGAACCTGCCGGTATCGAGATCGTCGAACTGCGAACTATCGACGATGTTGCAGCCCTTTTCGGCCAGATAGCTCGAAATCGCCGCCACAATGCCGCGTGTCGACTTGCATGATACCGTCAATACGTAACTTGTCATGTCTTTCCCTCTTCCCTCTCCAAGGCCGCCGCTGTGCTTAGATCAAAGCCCGGACCGCGAATAGGCCGGCGCACTTTCATTCATGCGACAAATTGCAAGATAAACCATCACGTTCGTGCAAGTTCTGTCATTGCTCAGTCTGAAGCTTAAGAGAAGTTGCGCGAAAAACTGTACCGTCAGCGCCGCTTGGATGCGTATTCTCGCCTTCGGTGCTGAAGTTAGGCCGGCGGGCGGCTCGCCACGGCCGCTTTCCGGCGTGGCGTGGTGATCTCATGGATAATGGCGCCGCCGATCGAGGAGAGCGCCAGCGACACGATCACGAAGAGCACCGGCTGCTGCAGGATGCCGATCGGCAGGCGATCGGCGGCGACCCTCAGAAAAGCCAGCGTGAAGGCGTGGGTGATATAGATGCTATAGGAGCAGTCGCCGAGATAGTTCAGCCATCCGATCACCGGCAGCCTGGAAAAGTCGATGGAGATCGCGCCGTAGACGATGAAGATCGCCGGGATTCCCCAGGCATAGAACCGGCTTTCCGGTGGCATCAGCGCCTCGTTGATGACGAGAAACGCAAAGCCCATGGCAAGAGCCGCCCAAGCCCAGCGGTTCGGCAAAAGCACCTTCTGCCCGTAGAGCCAGCCGAGCACGACACCGGCGAGGAATTCCAGCATGATCGGTTCGCCGTAGAACCGGGTCACCGTCGTTTCCGGCAGCAGTCGGCAGGCGATCAGGATGACGGCAAAGACGGCAAACATCGCCGGAATGCGCCGAACTTCCTGTAGCGGCAATAGCAGCGCGAAGACGAAATAGAAGAACATTTCGTAATTCAGCGTCCAGCCGGGAACGATCACCGGCGTGATCGTGCTCGGATCGGCGGGATTTGCCCATGGCAGGAAGAACAGCGAGGCGATGAGATGCGGCAGGTCGAACACCGTCGATTTCAGCAATGACGGGGCGACCAGCGCCACTGTCGCCGAAAACAGCGTCGCCAGCCAGTAGAGCGGCACGATCCTCTTGATGCGCCGGCGGGCGAAATCGATCGGGCTCATCGTGCGTCCGCTCGTCGTCAGCCACATCACGAAACCGCTCAAGACGAAGAAGATGTCGACGCCGGTTTCGCCATAGACGAAGGCGGTGGCGTCGACGGCGGGATTGACCTTGGCAAGCTGCAATACCGCGTGGAAATAGACGACCATCAGCGCCGCGATGGCGCGCAGATATTGAAGCTGGACAAGCATCGAGCGTCTTGCTCCCTAGAGCATGATGCCGAAAAGTGTGCAGCGGTTTTCGGACGACATCATGCTCTAACTCTTTAATTGAGAACAGGATTCAGATTTTAGGCCGATCCGGCCTAAAATCATCCTGTTCTAGGGCTCGCGCGGCGAGGTGCCGCTGCGGTCAACTCAATACATCTGCCGGACGACCCTGCCGGATCCGCGGGCTATCGTGGAAACGCATATATCCGACGACGAACCACAGGAGACCGGCAATCTTCATCGAGAAGACCGCGGTTCCTCCGATCATCATATTCAGAAAAATGAAAAGAGAAAGTGAATGGGCGCAGCGCCGCTGCGCCGCCGTGCGCCCGGCGGGAAAAAGGCAGACGAACAGCCACAGGGCGATGACGCCGAAGATCGTCGCCGCATAGATCAGGTAGACATAGCCGCTGTCGGCGAATTCGGCGACCCGGTCGACCGAAAGCCCAAGGACGGCGAGCGGATCGAGCTCCATGATCTTCTTCATCGTCAGGTTGATGCGGCCGGTGAAGTTGTCGCCGGTCGCATTGGGTTTCAGGACGTAGACGAGGAAGCCCGCGGCGACGATCAGCGGCATCAGCGCCAGATTGAAATTCTTCGGGATCTTCGGAAAGATGAAATAGCCGACGATGCAGGCAAAGCAGAAGATCAGCATCGTGCGCGTGTCGTTCGTCACCAGGATCAGCACGGCCGTGCCGATCATCAGCAGCCGGTCCCAGCGGCTGAGCTTCTCCCACATCGAAATCAGGTAGACCGCGATCACGCCGCAGAAATTGGCAAGCGACACCTGCTCGAGGAAGATCGAGGAGGAACGGTGGTCGATGATGCCGAAGGAGAAGCGCTCGGGAAAGCCGAGCGCGTTCTGGAACAGGCCCGTCGTATTGTAGCTCAGCGGCAGCAGCCCGCGCGTATTGGCGAAATAATCGGACGGATGGACAATGCTGACGTAGAACGGCACGCTGACGATCTCGAAGATCAGGAAGATCAGGACGGCAAGGCTTGCCCAGCGAAAGGCGAGCTTCATAGTTTTCTCATTGCTCCAGCCCCCGAGCCCGGTAAAGCAGAAGATGATCAGCACGTTGCGGAAGTGATCGATGAACAGCATGCGGTTGAGCACGCTGACATAAATGGTCACGACGAGCGTGAACAGCAGGAACAGGAAGGCCGGAAGGTCGGTCTCGTAGATCCCCTTGTGCAGGATGTAGATGATGGCGCTCGCCATGATCAGGCCTTCGCTGGCGGCGACATGCGTCATCGAAAGCGGCACGATGTTGTGGTTGATGAAGGCGAGAATGCCGTTATAGAGCACGGAAAGCAGGCCAAGCCAGAGCACCGTATGATCGGTGCGCGATGCCTCGTGGACGGCATCGAGCCGGTTGCCGGCTACGGTGCCGGCTACAGTGAATGTTGCTGTCCTCTGATCGACCACCGCCATGCTCATTTCCCCGCAGGCTTGACGGCGGAGCAAGTGCCGGCACCGGCTTTTGCCACCTCGGCAAGAAGCCGCATCTGCGGCCGCTCAGGACCCTTGTGCGGCTGGACGTTGAACGGCTCGTTCGCCGGCCACCAATCGCCGGCCGCCCAATAGGACCAGCCGAGCCAGACGTCGCTATTATCAGACATGGTGGCATAGATGTTCGTCAGCCCGCTCATGCAGTCCCTGTCGGTGGAGGCGCCGAATTCGCCGAGGAAGCCGCGCTTGTGGTTCCGTTTGAGCCAGGCGGTCACGCCGGCGATCGCCTCGACCGCGGAGTCAGCGCCTTCGCAGGTCGGATGAGTTCCGGAAGAATCGATATCGAGATACTGGTGGACCTCGAAGGCGTAGAAGTCGAGCGGATCGCGCACGCCGAGCATGATGGTGCCGTTGGCGCCGCCGATCACATCTTTTTCCCAGCTGTGAGCTCCGCTCCATGCAGTGCCCGGCACGAGAATGAGATTGCGCGCGCCCGCCGCGCGGATGCTCCGGATGGCCGCATTGGCGGCATCGAGCCAGTCCGTCGCCTTGATGTCGTGCGGCTCGTTCATCAGGCCGAAAAGAATGCCCTCCTGGTTGGCGAATTCGACGGCGAGTCTCGCCCAGAAATCGGCGAAGGCGGAGTCCGTCGCCGGCGCCGTGCCGACCTGGGTCTTGTCGTAATAGCCGAAATTATGCGGGTCGAGCAGAACCGCCATGCCGTGTTTGCGGATCAGGCCGATCGTATCTTTGATCCGCTTGAGCTCGTCCTCGTCGAGCCGCCCGCCGAGTGCGGGCTGCAGCCGTTCCCAGCGGAAGGGCAGCCGGATGATCGTCATGCCCTTTTCGGCAAAATAGCCAATCGTGTCTTCACTCGGGTAGGTATAGTTGGTACCGTAGATGCCGTCGCGTTCGCCATATTCGCCGCCGGACAAATTGACGCCACGGTAGCAGGGCGCCTCAGTAGCAAGGGCCGGCGACGGGATCAGAGCGGCGGCAAGCAGCAGCGCTGTCAGATGTCGTGTCGTCTTCATGGGCATCCTCGCTATCGCGGCAAATCGCAACATCGGCGTCGCTGAGCTTATTTTAACGGTCCGTTAGCTAAGAATTTCTAAAGTATCGGCACCTCGGCTTCAGTCTTTCACGCTGGGCAGGACACGAGTGCGCGTATGAACCAGTATGACAGGAACAGGGTAAGCCGGCTCCCTGGCTGGCGCAGTTTTGAGCCATCTCAGACTGCGCCGGAAGGCGTGCGCATGCGCAGTCCTGTCATCCGCCCGGATGATTTCGTCCGGCCATCGCCCGAACCCGCCCCGCCCCCCTTCGTGCCGCCGGCAAGCCTTGCGGAAACCCGCCAATATGAGCGCCCGGCGCCTCCGCCTGAAAAACAGCCTGTCATGGATGCGCCGCCGAAGGCGGAGTCCGCGTCTGCCGCACCGCTTCTCGACCTCCGCTCGAGTATCGCCGCGATCTGGAGCCTGCGGCTGATCGTCTTTGGCCTGGCGCTTCTTGGAGCCCTCGCCGGCGGGGCGGTGGCGCCGCTCATCGCCCAGAAATTCACCGCCGTCAGCAGCCTCTATTTCGATCCGCGCCAGATCGGCCTTGCCGATGCCGGCGCGCAATCGTCGGGTCCCTCGCCGGAAATGATTTCGGCTCTGATCGACAGCCAAGTGCAGATATTGACCTCGGGCAATGTGCTGCGCCGCGTCGTCGAGGCCATGAAGCTCGACCAGGATCCCGAATTCACCGGCGGCCGGACGGATGGCGCCGCCGTGATCGGCACTCTGCAGAAGGCGCTGGTCATCACCCGCGAGGCCAGCACCTATGTCGTCTCGCTTGCTGCCACGACCAACGATCCCGAAAAATCCGCAAGGCTTGCCAACCAGGTCGTCACTTCCTTCACCGAGGAAGAGAACAGCGCTTCGAACGGAATTTACGAAAACACGTCGTCTACGCTCGATGGACGCCTTAACGATCTGCGTCAGAAGGTGCTGGAGGCCGAGCAGGCCGTCGAGACCTTCCGCGCCGACAATGACATGGCCGCGACCGAGGGCAATCTGATCTCCGACCAGCGGCTGGTCTCGCTGAACACGATGCTGGTGACGGCGCAGGAAAAGACCATCCAGGCGAAGACGCGCGCCGATGCCGTCGCCAATCTCCGCGTCGAGGACATCGTCGCCGGCAACCAGACGGAGGGCGGCGTCACCTCGCCGCTCGTCAGCCTGCGTCAGCAATATGCTACCCAGGCCGCCGCCGTCGGCAGCCTCGAAAGCCAGATGGGCACGCGTCATCCGCGCCTGCAGGCGGCCCGCTCGTCGCTGCAGAGCATATCAGGCGAAATCAGGGGCGAATTGCAGCGACTCGCCACCTCGGCACGGGGCGAATACGAGCAGGCCAAGGCCGCCGAGGACAGCATCGCCAAGGAGCTTGCCGTGCAGAAGGCGTTGCACGCCAGTTCGTCGGACAAGCAGGTGGAATTGAACGAATTGCAGCGCAAGGCGACTGCGGCGCGCGATATTTACGAGACGGTGCTGAAGCGCTCCAGCCAGACGAGCGAGGAGCAGAACCTCAACCAGAGTAACATTCGCGTCATCTCGCCGGCCGAGCCGCCGGTCAAGGCCGACGGTCCGGGAAAGAAAATCCTGCTGGTCGCCGGCGTCATCGGCGGTTTTCTTGCCGGTTTTGTCGTCGGCGCCGGCTTTGCGATCCTTGCCGGCCTCTTCGGCCATCCCGTGATCAGAAGTTATTTCAGGAAGTCGCCTGCTGCGGCAACTTGATGACGATGCTGAGCTTTCCTACATCGTCAGAGCGGCCACCAACGCCGGCAGGAGAGTTGCCATGCGGCTTGTGATGATGCTTCCGATATTGCTCGTTGCCGTGTCCGGCCTTGCGCCCTCGTCCGCGCTTGCCGTCGACTGGACGAAATCGGTCGATTCGGGCGTTCAACCCCTCTATCCCTACAAGGGTCTTCCCGGCGTCAAGGCGCAGCCGGACAAGAACGAGGAGGAATCCTACAATTGCCGCACGCAAACCGTCCAGGTCCGCCGTCGTTATGACGAGATCTTCCGCTCGGGCGGCATGCCGACGCTGATGTATGTCTGCGAACGCGACGGCTTCATCTCGATGGACGACAAGGTGCCGCTCCGCGGCCATTATCAGCCGGTGCGGTGAGGGGCTTCATCCGGTCAGCAAAGCCGATGGATGCGCCTGCCGGAAACGTTCGATCGGAAGCTCCATCCTCAGATAGTCGAAGCCGGCATTTGCTTCCGATGGATCGACGATCGAATATTTGACCATGCCCTCTTCCTCCGTGCACCGCAGCGGCAGGCTTTCGGCCGCCGCAAAGCCCAGCCGCTTGTAAAGGCCGATCGCCTTTTCATTGTGGGAGAAGACATGCAGCTCGGCGGTTTCGACCCCAAGCCCGGAAAACATCCACTCCAGCAGTGTCATGCCGCAATGGAACATCAGGTTTCGGATATCGCTCGGCCGGCCGCGGATGACGTTGTCGAATTCGGCCGAGCCGGGCTGGATATTGCAGATGCCGAAATTGCCGAACCGGTTTCCGCCGGGATCGCAAATGACGAATAGGATTCGGTCGGCGGCGGGCAACGAGATGGTTTCGAGCCACCGCCGCGTGCGTTCTTCGGTGGCACTAAACTGGCTGAGGAAAAACGGCATCGACTGGTTGCGCCATGTCGTCAGGTTGTCGATCAGGCCGGGCTCGTCGAGCATCGACCTGTCGATGCATTGCAGGTCGCCCACGCGCCTGCCGCTATCGTCCCTGATCGGAAGTCGGAGCCGTCTGGCCGGATCCGCATTGTCCTTGAGGCTGACGATATCGACTTGCGCCATGACGATTATCCCCGATTGTTCGCTCGGACCTTGCGGCAGTGTTGCCTTAGACCGACTGCCGCAATGCCGTGCTGTTGTGGTAGATCCGCCCGGTCGCCAGATCGAGCAGCGTTGCCGCCACCCGGTCGATGTCGGCTTCGCTCATGTCGTGATAGCTTGGCAGGTTGATCGCGCGGTCCGGAATGCTCCAGGCGTTCACGTTCTTGGGCCGATCCTCGAACATCGATAGGCTGGAGAGGGGATAGAAGAAGACGCGCGCGTCGATATTGGCGGTCTCGAAGGTCTGCTGCATCATCTCGCGGGTAATGCCCGTCGACGGATGAAAGACGGCGGTCGGCATCCAAGCGCCGTTGATCGTGCCGGTGTATTCCGGGTTCATCGAGATGCCGGGCAGGGCCGAAAGCCGGATCATGTAGGAGCCCAGAATTTCGCGCTTGCGGTTGACGAGTTCCTCGATGCGCTCGAGTTGGGCGCATCCGATGGCCGCTTGGATGTTGGACATCTTGTATTTGAAGCCGATCGCATCTGGCCAGAACTGCTTCGTCTGTCCGCGAGCCCGGCCGTGATTGCTGAGCGTCAGCACCTTTTCGTAAAGGGCGGCGTCATTGGTGACGAACATGCCGCCTTCGCCCGTCGTCAGCGTCTTGGTGCCGTGGAAGGAGAAGGTGCCGAAGGCGCCCATCGAGCCGGCGCGGCGGCCGTGCCAGACGGAGCCGATCGCTTCGGCGGCGTCTTCGATCACCGGAATGCCCGTCCGCTTGCCGATTTCCAGCAGGGCGTCCATGTCGCAGAGATTGCCGTAGAGATGCGTGGCGATAATGGCCTTGGTCTTCGGCGTGATATGGCGCTCGACCTCTTCGGGATCAATGCACCACGTATCGGCACGCACGTCGACAAAAACGGGTCTTGCGCCGAGGTGGACGATCGGAGAAACGGTCGCAACCCAGTTCGTATCGGCGAGGATCACTTCATCGCCGGCGCCGATGTCGAGCGCTGCAAGCCCCATGTGCATCGCGCCGGTGCAGCTTGAGGTCGCGATCGCAAAGTCGCTGCCGAGATAGGTCTTGAAGTCGCGTTCGAAGCGGTTGAGATAATCGTAGCAGCGCGCGCCCCAGCCGGTGGAAGCGGCATCGGCCGCATAATCCGTTTCGAGCTGAGTGATGGAAGGCTTGGTGTAGAAGATCCTGTTTGTCATGCCGCTAATTTCTGTTGAATTGAAATCAAAACCAGGCGCCTGCCACGACGCTGGCGCGAGGCTCACATGATGATGTGCCGGGCGAAATCGTGCTCGTGGAACACGAGATTGGGCAGGTAGCCAAGTGCTGCGAAATACTCCCGGTCGCTGTCGACGCTGACAAAGACGGCGGTGCTTTCCAGCGGACTGTCGCTGAGTTTCACCGTCACCTTCACCTTTTCGTTGAGGCCGAGTTCGCGCATCAGGCCTTCGAGCGCCGCGATTTCCGAGAAACCGCCGAGAAGCAGCGTATCGATGCCGATTGCCGCATTCACTTCGCTCACCAGCGTCTGGATGGCGACCATCAGGGGCAGCCCTTCACGGAAACTGCGAATTTCCGGGTGGTCGTGCATCCCGCCCCACACAATGCGGGTATAAAGCTCATAGGCCTTGATGAAGTTCTTGCGCGCCGCCCAGAAGCGGAAGGCGACGGCCATACGATTGAGCGTGAAGATCTTGCACATCTCGTCATACTTGAGACGCGTCTCGGGCGTGATGTTCAGCGCCCCGCGCTTGGCGCCCGTATAGAGGAAATATTCAAGCCCGCCGCGATAGCGATCCCAGCTCGTCATGACGTCGTTAGTGCCTTCCTGCGGGCGGTCGCGGGCGATCGCCGAATTGGCGATGGAGCGGTAGAACGGCCGCTGCAGGAAGGCGACCGCGCCCTGATCGAGAAAATGCGCAAGGAACGGGAATGGGTAGAAGCAGAATTCCCGCGGGGTCCAGGCCGACCGCAGGGTTGACGAGCGGTAGATCGCGATTTCCGGAAAGATGTGGCGTTCGAAAATATACTGGAAGACTTCGCCGAAGCTGCCGTGCGGAAACTTCCGATCCTCCTCGACATTGTAAAACTTCGCGATGTCGGTTTTGGCAACTTCGTCGTAGAAGAACCATGGCGCATGGGCGCAGGTCACCTCCTGATTGTTGTCGAGATATTTGATGGTGTCGGCCACCGCATCGGCGATCAGGATGTCGTCGTCGGCAAGGTAGACGAGGTATTCGCCCCTGCCGAGGCGCAGAGTGCTCGTGACGTTTGCCAGGGCGCCGGCATTGGTTTCACGCTTGTAATATCGGATCGGCAGCCCGCGACCGATGAATTCTTCGACCACCTGCTGCGTGCCGTCCGTAGAGGCGTTGTCACAGATGACGATTTCGAAGGGAAAGTCGAACTTGTAGTCGTTCTCGCAGTAGGTCAGCGAGTTTCTGAGAAAGGCTTCGCGGTTGTAGGTCGGGATGCAGATGGTGAGTTTGATGCCGCTCAAAGGCTTGTCTCCTGGCTATAACTCTCAAGCGCGGCGTCGCGCTCGCTAATGACGCTCGGCGTGAACGGCCAGGCGATGGAAAAGGCGGGATCGTCCCAGCGGACGCCGCGGGCAAGCTCCGGTACGTAGGTTTCCGACATCTGGTAGAAGAGCTCGCAGTCGTCTTCGAGCGTCAGGAAGCCGTGTGCGCATCCGGCAGGTATATAGAAGGCGTTGTGACTGATGGCATCGAGCTCGACGGCGGCCCATTTGAGATAGCTCGGCGAATCCGGCCTCAGATCGAGCGCCACGTCGAAGACCCTGCCGCGCGTGGCGCGCACCAGCTTGATCTCCGGTCGCGGCTCGGCCTGGTAATGCATGCCCCGCAGCGTTCCGCGCTTGTGGTTCTGCGAGACATTGCACTGCGGGTAGACGGGCACGAGACCCTGCGTCGCGAAGGTCTGCGCGTCGAAGGTTCGTGCGAACATTCCCCGGTCGTCGGAGCGCGCTTCGACTTCCACGACAAAGGCACCCGAAACCGCTGTCGGAACGAATTTCATCCGAGCACCGTCAGTTCGGGCACGGCGACCGCGAAGCGTCCCCCCCAGGCGCCGACCCTGCTGTTGGCCGCAACGACCTCATTCTTGATGTTCCAAGGCAGAATGAGAATGTAATCCGGCTGCGTCTCGTCCATCTTCTCCGGCGCGTAGATCGGCAGTTTGCTCCCCGGCAGGAAATGCCCCTGCTTGTGCGGATTGCGGTCGACGACATATTCGATGAGATCCGTGCTGACGCCACAGAAATTCAGCAGCGTGTTGCCCTTGGCGGCAGCGCCATAGGCTGCGACCTTCTTGCCGCCGCGTTTGGCTTCCGCGAGGAAGGCAAGCAGGCCATCCTTGATCGGCGCCACGCGGCTCTGGAAGGCCTCGTAGGTCTCGACCTTGTCGAAGCCGGCGGCCACCTCGTCGGCGTGGACCTTGGCAAGGCCGTGGCCGGTTGCGTGAGCGGTAGATGTTGCACGGCAGGCAAGCACGCGGAGACTCCCGCCATGGGTCGGCAGTTCTTCCACGTCGAACACCTTGAGGCCGTGCGCCGCGAAGACCTTTTCAACGGCGAGCAGTGACAGATAATAGAAATGCTCGTGGTAGACAGTGTCGAACTGGATGTTTTCCATCAGCCGCAGCAGATGCGGGAATTCGACGCTGACGACGCCGTCCGGCTTCAGGACGGCCGAAAGCCCGCCGACGAAATCGTTGATGTCAGGCACATGCGCCAGCACGTTGTTGCCGATGACAATGTCGGCGGCCAGGCCGCGGGAGACGAGATCGGCAGCGGTTTCCTTGCCGAAGAAGCGCGCTTCCGTGGGAACGCCGATCTGCCGCGCCACTTCCGCAACGTTCTCAGCTGGCTCGATGCCGAGCACCGGCACGCCCGACTCGACGAAATGCTTGAGGAGGTAGCCGTCATTGCTCGCGACTTCGATCACCTGCGATGTGGCGTCGAGGCCGAAACGCTGCCGTGCCATGATGGTGAACTGGCGCGCATGTTCCACCCAGCCGTCGCTATAGGAGGAGAAATAGGCATAGTGGCTGAAGATGTCTTCCGGCGGAACGAAGGCATCGGCCTGCACCAGCCAGCATTCCGTGCAGACGAAGGCGCGCAGCGGATAGGATGGCTCGGGCAGTTTGAGCTGCTCCTCCGTCAGATAGGCATTGGCGAGCGGCGTCGATCCCAGGTCGACGAAACGATGCTTCAGCGGGGCATCGCAAAACCGGCAATTATGTGCTGTCATGATCCTGTTTCCTCATATGCCGCGATCTGGGCGAGCGTGAAGGCGCGCATGTCTGCGCCCTCGCGGTTGGCCTTGTACCAGGCGGCCGTCCAGTCGATCGTCTGTTGCAGGCTGAGCCGCGGGCGCCAGCCGATGGTGTGGAGCGCCAGAGCCGAACTCAAGGTAAGGGCAGGCGCTTCCGGCAGATGTTTTCCCGGCGCCGGCTTCCAGACGTCATTCACGCCATGGGCGAGGCCGAGCGCTTCCGCAATTTCGCAGACCGTTGCGAAACTCTGCGGATCGGGCCCGAAATTGAGCGCTTCGGGTAATTCCTTTTCGCCGGCAAGTGTCAAGGCCTCGGCGAAGGCGAGATAGCCGCCGAGCGGCTCCAGCACGTGCTGCCAGGGGCGGATCGCTTCGGGATAGCGCAGCAGGATCGGCTGGCTGCTTTCAAAGGCGCGGATGAAGTCCGGGATCAACCGGTCTCTCGACCAGTCGCCGCCGCCAATGACATTGCCGGCACGTACCGTCGCAAGCCTGATATCGCGCCCCTTGAAGAAGCTGTCGCGGTAGCTCTGGACGACGAGTTCGGTGCAGGCCTTGGAATTGGAGTAGGGGTCCTTGCCGCCCAGCATATCCGTCTCGACGAAGGGAACGCCGCTGCCGTTGTTGGCATAGACCTTGTCGGAGGTGACGACGAGAGCCGTCTTGACCGAAGGCGTTTCCCGCACCGCGTCAAGCACGTTTGCCGTTCCCATCACATTGGTCGCGAAGGTTTCGGTCGGATTTTCGTAGGAGCGCCGTACCAGCGCCTGCGCTGCCATGTGGATGACGATTTCAGGCTCGAAATCGATGAAATCCTGCTTGAACGTCGCCGCCTCGCGGATGTCGGCAATGTGATGGCCCTGTCCGTTCCAGGGCGCAAGCCGCCCATAGAGCGAGGGATTGGTCTCGGGTTCGAGCGAGACCGCCGCCACTTTCGCACCGAGCTTTTCCAGCCACAACGACAGCCAGGATCCCTTGAACCCCGTGTGTCCCGTCAGGAACACGCGCCTGCCATTCCAGAAGTCCGTCAGGCCCATAGCTTCCACGGCGCCTTTCCGGAATTCCAGAGTTCTTCCAGGTGGTTGCGCTCGCGAAGCGTATCCATCGGTTGCCAGAAGCCGTCATGCTTGAAGGCGGCGAGCTGGTTGTTGGCGGCGAGCCATTCCAGCGGCCCGCCTTCCCAGATCGTGTCGTCGTCCGGGATGAGGTCGACCACCGAAGGATCGAGCACGAAGAAGCCGCCGTTGATGCGCTGGCCGTCGCCTCTCGGTTTCTCGACGAAGGAGGTGATGAACTGCCCCTCGATATTCGTGGCGCCGTAACGTCCGGGCGGGGTTACAGCGCACATCGTCGCCTTGAGGCCATGGCTGCGATGGAAGGCGACTTCGGCGGCTATATCGACGTCGCCGACGCCGTCGCCATAGGTCAGGCAGAAAGGCTCGCCGGGTGTCAGATGGTCGCGAATGCGCGCAATACGCCCGCCGGTCATCGAATGCATGCCGGTATCGACCACAGTCACGCGCCAGTTCGGCCGCGTGCCGCCGTGATAATTGATGCTGTTGGAGGCGAGGTCGACGGTGATGTCGTTGTGGTGCAGAACAAGGTTTACGAAATATTCCTTGATCATGTAGCCCTTGTAGCCGGCGCAGATGATGAAATCATTGAGCCCGTGATGAGCATAGATGCTCATGATGTGCCAGAGGATCGGCATGCCGCCTATTTCGACCAGAGGCTTGGGTCGGATACTGGTCTCCTCGGCAAGACGAGAGCCAAGGCCACCGGCGAGAATTACGACTTTCATCCCAAGCGAACTCCAGAGTGTGTAGTCAGGTTTCCCGACCACCCACAGAGCCGCCTGGGCTCTTTACAGGCGGAACGGCCGTATGTTCATCCTTGCCCCGGTATCCGATTTCGTTCTTGTGCGAGGCTTGCGGGAGTGTCGGAACGGGCAGCCGCGCGTTTCGCAGGCCGTGCGTTGAGCAATGGAACAACGTGCCATTCGGGACATCCCGTTTGGCCGAAGGGCACGTCCTTCCAGTTTTGCGAGGGAGCCAAGCGGGCGCGATTGATCCGAACAGAAAGCGGCTGATCCTGATAGGAAAGCGTCAGATACTGCCGGCCGATTGCCCCCCGGCAAAGGCCCCGCGCGCCGGCCCGAAGAAAAAATCCCACTTCGGAATCCCGAAATTCCCGCGCTTCGGGATCCCGAAATTCGCCGCCTTTCGCGGGCTGTCATCCTGGAAAAACATCCAATGATTTCAGGCCCGCAGCCAATTTCGGGTTTCCGAAGTGCTATATAGATTATGGTGAGAGTTTGCTGCCGCCATATCTTGGCCGGATCGTTTGCGGTTAAGCCTCTAGACTAAGCTGCAGGGAAGTGTCGTGTGCCTCGACGACCTTGGACTTACGTTTTGTTGCCGCACGGCGTGCTGGCTTGGTGGTTTTCGGTTGAGGGTCGGAGCCGAGCTCGTCCGCCTCGGAGCTGGGAAGCAGCGGGTAGGCAGCAAGCACCGCACCGGCAGAGGTCACCTCAACGACCGACCTGGAGGGAGGCATTTCAACGGCCGGCTCGGTAGCCGACACCTCGCGCGCCTTTGGCGGCTGGGGGTTACCGGCTGCGGACGTGGCGTATCGGATCATCGCAAGACTCCATTATGTTCGCCATATGTTCACATTTTGGAGTGAGGGAGTCAATGGAGGCAGCTATCGAGAGCTGTGGGAATAAGCGTCCAGAAATCTGGATTTCGGAGAGTTCTTGGGAGCTATCGAGTGAACAGGCCTCAAGCGCATCGTGGCTGGCCTTTGCTACAAGGCACCAATGCATAACTTAGCTGGAAAGGCTTAACTCCTTGATCTTGGTAGCGATCAAGAATGGAATGGTGCCCAGAAGAGGCACCGGACTCGAACATCACCTGAAGTCATGTTGTCTCAACCACTATCAAAGCGCTTTATTTTCAGTGGCTTACTTGTCTGGTTTCGACTCATCGTATATCACCAAATAGCAACCAATCGCCTTGCTTTGGGTGGATTGAAAGGTGGATCGATGGGGCGTGAATTAAACAAGCTGACAGCATTATCGGTGAAGAACCTTGGTGCTGGCAAGCATGCTGATGGGGGAGGACTTTGGTACCATAAACGGCCGGACGGCGGCGGACAATGGGTGCTTCGCGTCACAGTGCACGGCAGGCGCCGGGAGATGGGTTTAGGCTCCGCCACTGACGTATCTCTCAAAGATGCCCGCGCCGAGGCAGCAAAGTGGCGTGCCGTCGCTCGGCAAAACATAGATCCTATCAAGGAGAGAGAGCGGCTTAAGCGAGATGCTGCGAGGCATCTGCATCTACTTGAGGAAATCGCGGAAGACGCATTCAAAAGTCGAAAAGCGGAGCTCAAAGGCGACGGATTGGCCGGACGCTGGTTCACTCCATTGAAGCTTCACGTTATTCCGAAGCTGGGAAAAGTTCCGATCGCCGAAGTTGACCAAATCGATATTCGCGACACGTTATCGCCCATCTGGCATACAAAAGCAGAGACAGCAAGAAAGGCGTTGAACCGTCTGAGCATCTGCTTCAAGCATGCCGCCGCCCTCGGTCTCGATGTTGACATTCAGGCACCTGAGAAGGCTCGCGCCCTTCTTGGCCAGCAGCGCCACAAGGCAACGAATATTCCGGCTATGCCTTGGCGTGAAGTGCCCGCGTTCTACAGCACGTTAGCCGATGAAAGCGTGACGCACCTTGCCTTGCGTCTGCTCATTCTCACGGGTGTCCGCTCTGGCCCCCTGCGCTTCCTTCACGAAAGCCAGATCACTGGCGCTGTCTGGACCATTCCAGGTGAGGCGATGAAAGGCAGAAAGGGTAAGACGCCGGATTTTCGGGTCCCGCTTTCTGAAGAGGCGCTTTTGATTGTCGAGCAAGCGCGAAAATTATCGCGTGAAGGGTTCCTTTTCCCGAGTGTGAAGCGGGGCGTTATCAGCGATATGACTATGGGCCGGCTGATGGAGCGGGCGAAACTAGAAGCGCGTCCGCATGGCTTTCGGTCCAGCCTTCGCGACTGGATAGCCGAAGCGACGGAGACTCCACACGACGTGGCTGAAACAATGCTCGGCCATACCGTCGGGGGCGCTGTCGAGCGGGCATATCGACGAACCGACTTTTTGGAACAGCGCCGAAGTATCCTGGCGCAATGGGCAAAACACGTCGCAGGCAAAACCCATTAGATGACCCAGCTTGTAAAGGAATGATAATGGATCTGAACAGCAAGCCGGCCTCGTGGCAAAAGGTGAAGATCGCAGGGCGCCAGTTTTGGAAGATTCCGCATCAGGAGTGGACCGGGATGATGAACGCGTTGAATCCCAACAAGCCGCCGCAAGAAAGCGACGGCGCGGATTTTCTAATGCCTTGCTTTCCCGATGACGACAAAACCGAGTTCCCTACACTCTACGAGTTCGAGGATGCGGGTCCGTTGATTGCCTCTGGCATCGCTCGGCATTCGCTTACGATGGAGGGAATTAGCGCAGATCGGTCTAACCGCGGGCTGACTGCGAGACACTTGTCCGTTTTCAACGAGATGGATTGGTATGGCGAATGCTTCGGCGTTCTCGAGGCTCATGGCTGGACAAAAAGCGGCCACCTTACACCCGAGATTTTGTCGAAGCTTGAGGCGATCGAGGGACGATCCGCCATCGATGAAGCAAAGCAAAGCTTCGGCGAAAATTGGGAACTCTACGCGATGGAACTTGCGGCGAGGCATCTGGCGAAGCCGCTGAGCAGACTTTGGTATGTGGCGAACATGAAGTCGCTGTATTACTGCCACAACGATGATTTGCGCTTAGGCTTCCTTTGGGCAGAGTACCAAATGAAAATGCAGTACGAAGCGTTCGCCTTAAAACATATGGAAGTCGTTGAGCGAAATTCGGAAAACGGCAGAAAAGGCGGCCAAGGCAAGGCAGCTGCTGAGCGTTATAGGGTTCTTGATCGCCTTGTGACGGCGCAGGGCGAGAAACTAGCATTCTGCGACAATGACGAAATCATCAAGGCTGCCAAGAAGCTCGCCGCGGAGTACGACCGCAAAGAGGGTACGCAGCTTTTTCAGATCAAAAACAAGAGCCTCGGTCCGGGGTGGTACAAGGATTGGGTGAAGCATTATCGGGCCTTGATAAAGGCAATGAGAGCAAAGGCTTAGGAAAAGAATAACCAGTGGTTCCTACGTGTTCCATAAAGGAACCACTGGTTATGCAAAAAGATTACAGTGAACCATCGCTTATGACGATTTCCATCACATAACCGTCGGTTCGACTGTTTTTCGTCAAATATGCTCAGCCTGTATCAACCGAACTACAGGCGACACAAATGCAGATTACCGATCCGCTTCTCACCAAAAAAGAAGCCGCAGCCATTCTGAAAATCAGCGTTCCTACGTTCTATCGCAGAGTCGCAGACGGCACTGTGCCTAGGCCAATCAAAATCGGATCGCTCTCCAAATGGCCATTGTCGGATATTCTTAGCACGATCGAAGAGGCCAAATCCGCTCGTGCTCCGCAGCCCTTTAGAGGGGCACCGCTATGATCGCGTCACTGGAGGAGCAATCAGAGACCTGGGAAGCCTACCGATTAGCGAGGATGAAGGCTGACAGCTCAGTCGACTACTCGGATAGGAGTGCGGTGGCATCTGCGTATCGCGCGTTTTATGCCGCCTTTGTCGGGGAACCTCCACCGTCTCCGGTCGACCTGGTGTCTGACCGCAAGGTCCTTATCTTCCCAGTGCACAATGTCCGCAGCCGACGGAAGCAACGATGAACGAAGATCTTGACGTGCAACGGCTGCCATACATGCCGCTGCAGATCGAGCGCCTTCGCAAGTCGAAGGCGTGGCTGCGCTGCAAGCGAAATCCGGAAATCGCGTTTTACATGGTGAACCTCTGGATGCGCGCCTGGCACGAGATCCCGGCCGGCAGCATTGAGGATGACGACGACGTTTTGGCCGATGCCGCCATGTGCTCGCCGGAAAAGTGGGAAGAGCTGAAAGATGACATCCTCAAGGGCTGGGATCGCCGCGACGGGCGTGTCTGGCACAGCACTGTCATAGAAATTGCGACAGAAGCTGTCGGCAAACTTCGCATGAACAAATCGCGCACTGCGGCAGCTCGGGAGGCGCGGGAACTTCAACGTCAGTCTTCTGTGACAGACGTTGTGACAGAGAATGTCACTGCCTCTGTAACAGAGCACGAAGGGAAGGGAAGGGAAGAGAAGGGAATAGAAGATAAAACAACATCTGACGATGTTGTTGCCGTCGCCCCTTCGATTTCTCAGGATTTTGCCTTCGAAGCGCAGTCGATCAGGCTGACTGCAGCCAATCTGGAGCAGTGGCGGAAGGCATTCCCGCATGTCGCCCTTGAAGCGGAGCTTTGGGCCCTGGACGAGTGGGCGGGTACCAAGGGCAACAAGTGGTTCACTGCCGTCAGTGGAGCTTTGGCGAAAAAAGAACGAGCGGCGGTCGATCGCGTTAGCACCGCCGCAGCAGTTCGCGATCGAGGAGGCGGCCAACGGCGGGCCGACCCACGAATATGAAAACCATAGATCAGATCATTCGCGAAAACGGCATCCAGCTTAGGCGCGTCGCCGCCGGCAATCAGAAAACAACCTGCCCGAAATGCTCGTCGAGCCGGCGCAACAAGCGTGAGCCCTGTCTCTCCGTCCGGATCGATGCTGAAGGCGTCCAGTTCAACTGTCACCATTGCGGCTTCCATGGAGGCGATTTCTTTGACCAACATTCTCGGCCCGGCGGGCGCACTGGCATTCCAAAACCGGCAGATCGACCCTCAGGTCGCCGTTCTTTCCGGAGCCTATACGGGTAAGGCCGTCACCGGCGCCGACGGCGTCACCACAGTTGAGCCTGATGCTGCAGGCAACATCGTCGTCTTCCCGTTCATAGACGGCGGCCGGCCAGTCGGTGAGAAATACCGGGCGCCAGGGAAGAAGTTCTGGCAGCGCAAGGGCGGCCGGAAAACATTCTGGAACGCGGACTGCATGGATGATCCCGCGCTTGAGGAAGGGCACAAGGCGCTGATCATCACCGAAGGTGAAATCGACGCATTGACCTCGATCGACTGCGGCTTTCACACGACCGTCAGCGTCCCGGACGGTGCCCCGCCTGTCAGGGACGGTGAAGACCCCGACCAGCTCGACGACGCCGTCCCCGACGATGACAGCCATGGGAAATTCGAGTTCGTTTTCAACAACCGTCATCGGATCAAGCGCATCAAGCGGTTCATTCTGGCGGTCGACAGCGATCCTCCTGGACGCAGGCTGGCCGCGGAGCTGGTCCGGCGCCTCGGCGCCGCTCGATGCTCGTTCGTAACCTATCCGGAGGGCTGCAAAGACCTGAACGATGTGAAGATGCGGCAGGGACCGGATGCGGTCGTTCGCGTCATCACGGAAGCAAAGCCGTACCCCGTCAAGGGCATCTATCTGCTCTCGGATTACCCGGAGCTTGACGAGCCGGTGACCTATTCGACAGGATGGCCGGACCTCGACGACTATCTCCGCGTCTGGCTGGGCGAGCTGATGGTGGTCACCGGCATTCCGGGCCACGGCAAATCCACCTGGACCATGAATCTCTGCATCAACCTCGCCCGCAAACACGGTTGGCGCGTCGGCGTGGCGTCATTCGAAATCCCGACGGTGCCGGCGCTGCGCTTCAAGCTCCGGCTGGCTGCGTCGGGGCTCGGCACCAAGCAATGGACCCGCGACGACGTGGCGGAAGCGGACGTCTTCATTCAGCAGCACTTCGTCTTCATCGATGCCGATCCAACTGGAGAGGCTGATGACGACATGACGCTGGAATGGCTTCTTGAGCGCGCCGCGGACGCCGTCATGCGGCATTCGATCCGGGTGCTGGTCATCGATCCATGGAACGAGGTTGAGCATTACCGGCCGAAGGGTGAAAGCGAGACGCAGTACATAAATCGGGCGCTCCGTCAGATCCGTAAGTTTGCGCTTAGATACGGGGTGTTGGCGATCGTCGTCGCACATCCGACCAAGGAACTCGGCAAGGGCGGCGAATCCAGGACTCCGACCCTGTACGACATCGAGGGGTCGGCAGCCTGGTACAACAAACCCGACCACGGCGTCGTCATCGATGTCCCCGATCCAGATCTCCACGAAACGGTGGTCTGGGTGAAGAAAGCCCGCTTCTCATGGTCCGGCCGCAAGGGTGACGTGACGCTGGAATACCTGCCGGAGACTGAGGGCTATCGATCTCTGAATGGCTTTGCTCCGCTCTGGAAAGCAGCGCAGGCAGACCACCAGCAGTATCGGCAAAAGTCCAATGGCGAATTCTGAAAATTGATACGAGGGACAAAGATGTCTGAAAAGCGCAAGAAGCAGACGAGCGGACTGGAATGGCAACCCAAGATCAAGGTCGAAAAGGTCACCGTCGACAACCCGTTCTATTCCAAGGCCCACCAGGGCATCGAAACCAACCCGGTGAAGATCCAGGCGCAGATGAATATCCGTGAGAGCGCTATAGTCACTCTCGCTGCCAGGAAGCAGATCAACGAGGCGCAGCTTGCCGCAGCAACGCGCTTCAGGGCGCTCTACGAGGCCATGGGCGGGGCAGGAGCAGGATCGTTCGACTACAGCCGCGAGCCGGTCGACGGCGGCGGATCTCGCGAACCGTTGACGGAACGACAGATCCGCGCCGGCCAAGAGCTGAAGCGCTGCAGGGAGATCCTCGGAATCAAAGCCTACGACATCATGAGCAAGGTTGCCGGCCAAGGCTATGCCATCGGCGAGCTTGCCAAATCGCATCGGGAGCGCACCACGCTTGCAGATTATCTAAAGGATGGTCTCGACGAGATGGCCCGAAATTGGGGATATGAAAGCCGTGGAGATAGGCGCAACAGCGCGTGACGGCACTTGCGCCGTTACAACGAAGCGGGTATAGATTAGCTATAGTCTTGATTTGCGCGGTCTAGAAGCGGATTACCGACCTGGGCCATATGCTTCGGCAGTCGAAATCCGCCCCACAATGTCACTGTAGCTTTCAGCTACGTAAATTCCGTAGGGGCCACGGTCAGCGTCCGGTACTGCCATTTGAACAACCGTGCTGCTGCCGATCACGACAACAGCCACGATGTGGTTCACGTTGATTGTCACTTGGTGGCTGAGATTGGTAGATGTTGCAGTGATGAAGGCCATTTGCGTCTCCGATGGTTTGATTTTCGCCGCGGCCGTCGCCTATCGTGGGGTCAGTCCGCTTTTCCACCAGTCAACGGAGTCCCTTGTCAGTAGGACGACCGACTGGCTGGTCTTTGGGATCAGTGCGGAAGCCAATTTCTCCGCCGCCTCGAGGTCATCCATCTCCTCGACCCATGGATCTTGTCCGTCGATCGGCGGGCAGTAAACCAGTACGTCATCTGAATCGCTCGGCGCGATGATGATTACACGGCGCATCACGCTTGAGGCGTCATAGGTAAAATAATATCTCATTATCTGTCGGCCCCAGGATTGATGCGCCGTTCTATTCTTGCTTACGCCGTCAATGACAGTGATAGCCGCCGGTCTTGTGATTGGTATGGCATCCGTTGCCGTCAGTTCCGCCACTGTGGGCTAAAGAGCTGATTGCAGACAAAGCGAATACGGTCGCTGCAAGAGCGATTTGAAAGAACTTCATAGGTTGATTCCCCTCAACTGATTTACAGCTTCTAGTAAACCACCCGCACGACTAGAAGTCGACTGTATTTCAACTTACGGGACTCATTTCCAACACGATAGTTAACAGCCGCAGCGTGTGACGATGCTAGGGCGTATACTTTCGATACTGAATGGAGAACTACAATGGACCCCTCGATTGCTCCGGCTTCCCGGGCTGCGGCAGTGACGCCGAACGATACCGCCATTGTCGGTGCGCGCGCGCTTTATATCGGCACGGCCGGCGATGTTGCCATTGCGCCGCGCCGGGACATGGATCCGGTCATCTTCAGAAACGTGCCGGCCGGGACGATCCTGCCGGTTCATGCCGCCATTGTGGCGCTGACCGGCACCACCGCGTCCAACATCATCGCGTTGTTCTGATGGACAGCGGCAAGAACGTCCCGGTGAACGAGATCGGGATACTGGGTAGCGCGACCAAGGTGTCGCCGCCCATCTTCATCACCACCCATCCAGCCGATCAGAAGGCAGGGGACCATGACAGGCAGACCGACAAAGTACACCACCGCACTCGCTGACATCATCTGCGAGCGCATCGCTGATGGCGAAAGCCTCCGATCGATCTGCAGGGATGACGCCATGCCGGCGAAATCGACCGTCCTCGCTTGGCTGGCTGATGACGACAAGACCGCTTTTCGGACCAAGTATGCGCAGGCGCGCGAGATTCAGGCCGACGGCTTTGTCGACGAGATGGTCGAGATTGCCGACGACGGCACGAACGACTGGATGGAAAAGAAAAACGCCGACGGACAAACGACCGGCTGGCAGGAGAACGGCGAGGCGCTCCGACGCTCGCAGCTCCGCATCTCGACGCGGCAATGGATTGCCGAGAAGCTGAAGCCGAAAAAGTATGGCGCCAAGGTCGAGCTGGAACACGGCGTGACCGGCGAGGTGTCGCAGCTGCTGGAAGCTATCAATGGCAAGACCCGCGGACTTCCAAGCGGCAGTTGATCAGTTCTCGGACTGGCGCTGGCGTCTGAACAATCTCTACTGGATCACCGACAAGGAAGGCAAACGGGTCCGGTTCGAAATGAACTGGGCTCAGATGACCTTCTTTGAGCAGATGCATTATCTGAACGTGCTGCTGAAGGCTCGCCAGCTCGGGCTGACGACGTTCATTCAGATCTTCATGCTCGATGCTTGCGTGTTCAATCGAGACATTCGCGCCGGGACGATTGCCCACACACTTGGCGATGCGCAGACCATCTTTCGGGACAAGGTGAAATACCCGTACGACAATTTGCCCGAGGGCATCCGGGAAGCGGTGCCGATCGTCAGGGATAACCAGACGGAACTGCTCCTGGGGAATAACTCGAGCATCCGCGTCGGCACGTCTCTCCGATCTGGAACGCTGCAATACCTGCATATCTCGGAGTATGGGAAGCTCTGCGCCAAGTATCCGGAGAAGGCGAGGGAGGTCCGAACCGGCGCCCTCAATACCGTCCAGGCTGGGCAGCTGGTGTTCATCGAAAGCACTGCCGAGGGGCAGGAGGGGCATTTCTACAATCTCTGCGAGGACGCTCAGGTAAAGCACCGCCAGGCATCAGCGCTGACGCCATTGGATTTCAAATTCCATTTCTTTCCGTGGTGGAAAGAGCCGCAATATTCGATCGATCCGGCCGGCGTCATCATCACCGACGCTTTCGCCAAGTACTTTCGCGCCTTGTCTGACCAGGGCATCGAACTGACGGACGGTCAAAAGGCTTGGTACGTCAAAAAGGCTGAAACGCAGCTGGGGGACATGAAGCGCGAATATCCGTCGTCGCCGGCTGAAGCGTTCGAAGCCAGCGTCGAGGGTGCATACTATTCGGATCAGATGGCGGTGGCCGACGCCGAGGAGCGTATAGGCATCTATCCGCATGTGGCGGGCTACCCGGTCCACACGATATCCGACATTGGCATGGATGACACAAACAGCGTGTGGCTGTTCCAAGTCCTTCCGAGCCGGGTCCGGATGATCGGCTACTTCGAACACACTGGCACCGGCATGGATGGCATGCTCGACGAGCTGGAGCGGCGGGCGGGCGAACATGGCTATGTCTATGGCGTCCACAACATGCCGCATGACATTCGCGTCAGGGAGTGGACCCGCGGCGGACTGACCCGCATCGAGGTGATGCTGGCGGAGGTCAAGGCGAGAAACCTGGGCACGGTCCGCAAGATCGAGCGCGCCTATGTTCACGACCGCATCAACGGCACCCGGCGAATCCTCGCAAAGATCGAGTTCGACCAGGCGGGGTGCACACAGGGCATCAAGTGCCTGCGCAACTATCGAAAAGAATGGGATGAGGATCTGAGCGTTTTTCGCGACGTACCCCTGCACAACTGGGCATCCCACGGCGCCGATGCTTTCGGCGGGCTTGCGATTATTTTCACCGGATTGGCGGCCGAACCGCTCAAGCCTGAACCAAAACCGCTGCGGACGTTCCAGACCATGACGTTCAACGATTTCGTCAACTCCACACCGACCCAGAGCGAGCACGTTTGATGGACGACGAAGCCACGACATTGCCGGGCGGTGATAGGTACGACCTGGCAAAGGTTGGCGCGCACTGGCAGCAGGAGCTTGAGCGCGGACAGCGATACTTCAAATCTTGGATCGATCGCTGCACCAAGATTGAGAAGATCTACCTGCAGCAGGCCGACCAGCAGACCGCAAAGCGCCGGTTCCCGATGCTTTGGGCGAACATCTCTGTTCTGCAGCCGGCCGTTTATGCCCGTGTCCCGCAGCCGGTCGTCGAGCGCCGGTTCAAGGACTCTCAGCCGGTGGCGCGCATGGCGTCGGAGTTGGTCGAGCGCAATCTAGCCTTCACTGCCGATGACGCGGATCTGGATTCGCTGATGCGCGCGGTGCGCGACGACTTCCTGCTCTGCGCCCGCGGCACGGTCTGGCTGAGGTATGAGGCAGATTTCGAACCGCTCGACATAGGCGTTGAACCGTCGAATGCTCCGGCTCTGGACATGCAGGGCGATGATGGCGGCCCAACGCCTGAGCAGATCACCGATGAACGGGTCTGCATGGACTATGTCCACTGGTCGGACTTCCTGCACTCGCCGGCACGCAGGTGGAAGGATGTAACGTGGGTGGCGCGCCGCGTCCCCATGACAGACGAGGAGTTCGACAAGCGCTTTCCCGAGGGGCGGGCAAGCCTGGCCGCGAACGGCGCTGGCTCCAATCACGGGACCAACCAGACGGAACGTGCTCAGAACGAGGGCAAGACGTACGTCTGGGAGATCTGGTGCAAGACGGAAAACTACACAGCCTGGATTGCCGAGGGCTCGCCGGTTGCTCTGGAGGTATCCGAGCCGCCGCTGAAGTTGACGCGCTTCTTTCCATGCCCACGGCCCGCGTTCGGGACACTGTCGACCGGCTCACTTATCCCCGTTCCGGACTACGTCTATTACCAGGGCCAGTGCGACGAAATCGATGTTCTGACGAAGCGCATCAACAAGCTGACGGATCAGCTCCGTCTGAAGGTGTTCTATCCGTCGGGTGACGGTTCCGTATCGCCGGCGATCGAGAAGGCGATGCGACCGGAAAACGATACGGTCATGGTTCCGATTCCGGAATGGGCCGCCTTCACTGACAAGGGCGGATCGAACGCTATCGTGACCCTGCCGATCGACCAGGTTCAAAAGGTCATCGTTGCCTGCATCGAGGTGCGCAAGCAGCTTGTCGAGGACGTCTATCAGATCACCGGCATCAGCGACATTGTGCGGGGCGACACGCAGGCATCCGAGACCGCAACGGCGCAGCGGATCAAAAGCCAGTGGGGTTCGATCCGCATCCGCGACCGCCAGGCCGAACTGGCAAGGTTTGCGCGCGATATCGTCAACCTCGCCGGCGAGATCATCTGCGATCAGTTCCAGCCGGAGACGCTGATGCTTGTCAGCGGCATCCAACTTCCGACCGCGGCCCAGAAGCAGCAGATCCAGATGCAGATGCAACAGCAGCAGATGGCGCAGCAGCAGGCAGCGATGCGCGCCCAGCAGATGGGACAGCCCGCACCGCCGACGCAGCCTCCCCAGTTGCCGCCTGAAATGCAGAAGATGATGGAGCAGCCGACGATCGATGAAGTCGTGCAGTTGCTCCGTAATGACAGCGTGCGAGGCTTCAGGATCGACATCGAGACGGATTCGACGATCGAGCCGGATGAGGACGCCGAGAAGCAACGGCGAATGGAATTCGTCCAGATGGTCGGCGGTTTCATGCAGCAGGCGGGCGCAATCGCACAGCAGACGCCGATGCTCGTCCCCGTGATGGTCGAGACGTTGCTGTTTGCAGCTCGCGGCTTCAGGGCAGGGCGGCAGCTCGAAAACACACTGGAGCAGGTAGGGGCGCAGCTTTCGCAGTCGGCGACCGCTCCCAAGCCTCCGCCGGAGCCCACGCCCGAGCAGATGATCAATCTGAAGACGGCACAGGTGAAGGCCGGCGCCGAGGAAAAGAAGGCCCAGCTCAGCGTGGCCCAGGCGCAAATCGAGCATCAGACCACGGTGGAGCAGGCGCGCAGCGCCATGGCCGCCCAGGCGCTGCAGCAGTTCCAGCAACAGCCGCCAGCCTACCAGTAAATATTTAGGGGTCAGACCATGAGAGAACGCTTTTGCAGGATCTGCGGCGGTTGGCACCAACTCGATAAATGGCCGCACAACTGCATGCCGGTGAAGAACCTCGCGCAGTCGGATCTGCCGGCGCCGCACTTCGTCAGCGACAGCATCGATATCCAGTCGATGCATGACGGCCAGCACTACACCTCGAAAGCCAAGCTGCGCTCCGCCTACCGGGCGGCCGGCGTCGTCGAGATAGGCAATGAAAAGCCCCAGCCGATCGAGACGCCGAAAACGGATCGAAAGGCGATCCGGAACGAATTGCGGCGAGTTCACGCCGAGTACAGCGCCTGAACGGGCATCAATCCCCGAAATAGGAAACATCCGACATGGAAGACCTGATTAACGAGGCCGGCAACGGCAGCGAAGACCTCGGCACGTCCAATGAAAAGCCGGTAAGCATCCGCGACAGCCTCAGGGCTGCGATCGACAGTGCTGACGGTAACGTCTCGGCGTCCAGCAGCACGGATCGACAGCGCGACGAACACGGCCGCTTTGCCCCGAAGGAGACAGACAAGGGAACCCCGGCCGCAGCGGCAGTGCCGAAGCCTGTAGATGCACCAGTAGCGGCCAACGCCGCCGCTGCTGCCCCACAGACGCCAGCCGTGGCACCCGAACAGCAGCCGGCCGCAACGACGCACCGTGTGCCCCCTGGCTGGTCGGCTGAGGCAAAGGCCCAGTTCGGGACTCTGCCGCCCGAGGTCCAGGCCGCCGTCGCCAAGCGAGAGCAGGAGGTCGACAACGGCTTCCGCGTTCTGCAGGACTACAAGGGCCTTGAGGAGTTCACGCCTATCGTCAGGCAGGCCGGCACGACACATGCCGATGTCATGCGGAAGGCGATCGATTGGGAGCAGTCGCTTATTCGCGACCCGATCAACACCGTCATTCACGTCGCCAAGATGGCCGGCGTCAATCTTCAGGCCCTCGTAGCCGGGCAGCAGGATCAGATCCTGCAGCGCCGGCCGCAACAGGCTCAGCAACAGCCAACGCCTCAGCCCGTCAATGTCGAGGCCACGGTTGAACAGGTACTTCGGAAACGAGACACTGAAACTCAGGTCAATGCCTTCATTTCCGACCCAGCAAACGTGCACGCCGAAGCCGTTCTCGACGACATGGTTGCCCTCATCAGCGCAGGGCGCGCATCGTCGCTCAAGGATGCTTACGACGCGGCCTGCTGGATGCGCCCCGATATTCGCCAGCAGCTGATCAGCCAGGCTGCTCCATCGAACCCAGTTCAAGACCAGACGTCCCAAAAGGCAGCAGCGGCAGATCAGGCCCGCCGCGCCTCGCGATCGATTTCCGGCTCTTCCGCGCCTGGACCAACCCAGGGCGCCGGCGCCGGCCAACCAACCTCAATCCGCGATTCCCTCCGCAGTGCATTGCACGCCGCGAATGGTCGCGCTTGATCCAAAAGGAAAGTGATCCATGCCCGTTTCCCCCAACCTTTCTGAAATCGTGACCACGACGCTGCGCAACCGCAGCGGCACGGTCGCCGACGACGTGACGAAGAACAATGGTCTTCTCACCCGTCTGAACAGCCGTGGCCGCAAGAAGCCCATCTCCGGCGGCCGCACCATCGTCCAGGAACTGCAATATGCCGAAAATTCGACCTTTCGCAGATATTCCGGATACGACATTTTGAATGTGCAGCCGTCCGATGTGATTACGGCCGCCGAATACGACCTGAAGCAGGCCGCGGTCGCCGTCTCGATGTCGGGCCTCGAACAGCTGCAGAACTCCGGCGAAGACGCGGTCCTCGATCTGCTTGAGCAGCGCATCGAAAACGCCGAAACGACGCTGAAGAACAACATCGCGCTCGACTGCTATTCCGATGGCACGGCCGATGGCGGGCGTCAGATCGGCGGGTTGCAGCTGTTGATCTCGACCTCGCCGACGTCTGGCACCGTCGGCGGCATTTCTCGCGCCACCTGGGGTTTCTGGCGCAACCAGAAATTCTCGGCCTCGGCCGACGGCGGTGCGGCCGCCACCAATGCGAACATCCAGAGCTACATGAACCGGCTCTACATGTCCTGCGTTCGCGGCTCCGATGCGCCTGATCTTGTTGTCGCCGACAACAACTTCTTCCGCCTCTACTGGGAATCGCTGCAGGCAATCCAGCGCATCACCTCGGCGGACAAGGGCATGGCCGGCTTCCAGTCGCTCCAGTACATGGGCGCCGACGTGATCTTCGATGGCGGCTTCGGCGGCGGTGCGCCACTCAACCAGATGTTCTTCCTGAACACCAAGTACCTGTTCTATCGCCCGCACCGCGACCGCGACATGGCTCCGATCGGCGACGAGCGCATGAACACCAACCAGGATGCCTTCGTGCAGCTCATGGGCTTCGCCGGCAACCTCACCATGAACAACGCCTTCCTGCAGGGCGTGTTGTTCGCCTGATCGAACGAAAGGATCAACTCCAATGACCATCGCAATTTCCCAGACCGATCGTCTTGGCGCGAACCCGTTCGTCGTCGAAGGCCCGATCGTTGCCGGCTCCGGTATTCCGGGTCCGAACTTCTCCCTCGGCACTGTTGCCGGCGGAGACCGCGAATCCGAATGGGTCTATTGCCAGCTCGTGCTGGCCTCGCAGACGACCCTTCAGCCGGGTCTGTGGTTCCAGTGGACCCGGGATTATGTCGCCTCGCTGCTGACCACGGCAGCCGCCGTCGTCGGCAATCGTTGCGGCGTCTTCGCTGGGGCAAGCCAGGCCCCGACCCAGTCCGGTGGACCGGTTCAGGCCATCAGCCTTGCGGCCGGCACTTATTACATCTGGCTGCAACGCAACGGGCAGGCTCCGGCACTCGTGACAACGGCAACGGCGGCTCTCGTCGTCGCAGAGACCACGACGACCGCAGGCCTCGCCAACGCTCCCGCATCCGCAACGGCGACCACCAAGGCAATCGCGAATGTGAATTTCGCGGCAGCCAACCAGACCTTCACGGCAACCACGGTCAACGGCTCCAACCAGCTGACCGCACTCGGAAACGTCAGCCCCGCAGGCGGCCCGTTCATCGGCGCCGCCATCTCGGGCACCGGCATTCCGGGTGCCACCACAATCAGCGGGATCACCTACACCCCCTCGGGCACGATCCAGAGCATCACCATGTCCGCCAACGCCACGGCCAATGGCACCGCCATCACGGTCACAGCGACGGGCGTGCTTGAAGCGACGCTGATGCGCCCCTTCCTGTCGAAGGTGAACTAAGGAGGACGCTATGTCCCTGAAAAATGAGATTGCAAGGAAGATTGCGGCCGATCGCGAGGCCGGCCGCGACATTCCCCCGGTGATCGAGGAATTGCTTCTGATGATCGCCGAGAAGGTCGAGCCGCAGGCCGCCAAGAAGGCAGCCCCTGCAAAGTCGACCGACAGCAGCAAGTGATCAACGACGGGCGCTTCGGCGCCCGTTTCCTTTCCCCGCCATCAACAGCGAGACAGCATCATGGCCGATAGCAACACCGGAATTTATGCCTCCTTCAGCCTCGAACCGGTCGAACAGACCTTTCTGACGGAGAAGGAAGGTCGCCCCATCTTCGCCGACAAGGAATTCGTCCGGATCTTCATCGCCGGCGATAAGCACACCGAAGTCTATCGCGAAGTGACGGAGAACGACAAACAGCGCTTTTCCGACGCCTACAAGCGCTTCAAGGAAGGCGCCGAGGCCCGCGAGCAGCTTGTCGGCACACCGCTGGCGCAGTGGCCTTATCTGAAGCCCAGCCAGATCAAGGAGCTGGAAGCGATCAACATCTATACCGTCGAGCAGCTCGCTGCACTCTCCGACACGGCCAAGCAGAAAATCGGCATGGGCGCGAACGAGCTCGTCGCTGCCGCGCAAGGCTATCTTGCGACCGCGCAGGACTCCCGGGCGGCTTCGGCCTTTGCTGCGGAAAACGAGCGTCTCAAGGACGAAGTCGGCCGCCTTCAGGAGCAGATGAAGGAAATGGCCTCGCGCTTCGAGGCAATGGAAAAAGAGCGCCAAGGCGGTCGCGGTCGCGCAGCAGCCTAAGCCGGAGATCCGCGCATGTCGATTTTGACGATAATCCAGAACGTATGCGCGGAAATTGACCTCGATCCGCCGACGGCCGTCGTGTCGTCGGCTGACCCGCAGATTAGGCAGCTGCAGATCCTATCCTATCGTGCGGGCCGTGATCTGTTGAAGGACCACGATTGGTCCGTGTTGTCGACCACGCGCAATTTCACAGCGACCGGAGCAATCCCAGAGCCGACCGAGCCGCCGGCGGATTTCGTGCGTTACGTCGCCAATTCGGTAATCTGGAACACGTCGCGTCTCTGGCAGCTCAACGGCCCTGTCGAGCCTCAGACATGGGAACGGAACACCATCCTCAATTCCAACCCGGTGCCGCAGATTTACCGCATGATGGGCGGCAAACTGGCGTTCTTCCCGAATGATGTCGGCGAGACGCTTCGCTACGAGTATGTTTCGAAATTTTGGATCGCGGTCATGGGCGGCTCGACCTATGCCGAAAATTGGGAAAACGACACCGACACGGCACGCTTCCCGGAAGACCTTCTCGAGCTTTCGCTGATCTGGCGCTGGAAGCGCGCGAAGGGGCTGGACTACGGCGAAGAGCTCGAAAACTACGAGCGTGCGAAAGAAGCGGCTATCGGTGCCGATCGTGCTGCGCAGCCGGTGAGCCTGTCGATGCCGAACCGCGGGGAAGTCCCTGACAATTTCTGGCCCGGCATCATTCTCGCCCCGACGCTATGACAAGAAAACCCGTTCCCCCGAATGGCCGCACCGGCCGCGTCTCGCCAAGCAAAGACTGGATCGCGCCGATCGGCGGCTGGCGAACCGACGTCGAGATGGCGGACATGCCAAAGGATGCGGCGTTCCAGCTCGACAATTTCTTTCCGGAGGCGAACCGGGTGCGGGCTCGCTATGGCCATGGCGCCTTCGCAACTGGTCTCGGCGCACCTGTTCAGACCGTCATTCCCTATGTCGGCGTCAGCAACAGGTTGTTTGCCGCGGCGGGCAGTAAGATTTTTGACGTGACTGCCGGCGGTGTGGTGGGGGCCGCAGCGGTGTCGGGGCTGTCCAGCGCGCGCTGGTCGGTTCAGCAGTACACCAACCCGGCCGGCCAGGAATATCTGCGCCTCGTCAACGGGCTGGATCTGCCGCTGCTCTACAATGGAGCGACCTGGACGAATAACATTCTGGTCGGCACCGCAACGCTCGCCACGCAGAACGTCGCCGTCAAGGCGATCCAGTATACCTTGAGCTTCTTCGGGACGGGTTCCGTGACCTTGTCTGGCGCCTTCGCGGGCGTCTTGAACGGGACCGGCGTCGGTAACCGCGTCACCCTTACATTCACGCCCGTAGCCGGCACGCTGACCCTGACCGTGGCCGGCTCTGTCACCAATGCCCAGTTGGAAACAGGCGCCGTCGCCACGCCTTATGTCTCGTCGACAATGATCACCGGCATTTCGGATTCATCGCTGCTGATCGCTGTGACGGCCTACCGGTCTCGGCTGTGGTTCATCGAGAAGAACTCGACCAATGTCTGGTATCTCGCCACCGATGCCGTCAGCGGCACGGCCACGGTCCTACCGGTCGGCGGCAACATGAAGTACGGCGGAACGCTTATCGCCATTGGTGTCTGGACGATCCCGGTCTCCACCGGCCTGCAGCAATGTCTGGTGCTGATGTCGTCCGAAGGCGAGGTGATCGTCTATCAGGGGTCGGATCCTTCCAGCGTGAGTAATTGGGGCCTGATCGGGACGTTCAAGCTTGGCCGGCCTCTCGGAACCGAACGATGCTTTCTATCGGTTGGCGCCGATCTGGCGATCATGACCACCGACGGTATCGTACCGATCACTAAAGCCGTGCAGCTCGATCGAGGGGCAACCAGCCTTGGCGCCATCACTGCCAAGATCGGCCCGACCTGGCGCGAAACAGTGGCGACAGCCGGAACGACATCGGACGAATGGCAGCTCGCGAGCTTCCCGGCAAGGCAGATGGCCATCGTGAACCTGCCGTCGTCTCTCGGGCCATATCAGTACGTGATGAACACCGAAACCGGTGCATGGTGCCGCTTCGTCGGGCTTGCTGCCTCATGCTGGGGCAATTGGCAGGACAGGCTGTTTTTCGGCGCCGCGGACGGGACGGTTTACGAAGCTGAAGTAGGGGCCAACGACAACGGCGCGGCGATCGACGCTCTCATGGTTGGAGCATGGAACCGCTACGGTGAAGATATGGCGTCCAAGTTCTCGAAACTTATCGGAGTGACGGCGCAGATCGGCGTCTCGACTCTGATGTATGCCGGCATGTCGTTTGATTATCAGACCAAGATTCCGACAGCGCTCCTGTCGACAGTCGAGAACAATGCAGCGGCGACGTGGGGCTCTGCAATCTGGGGCGTCTCGAAATTCCCCGGTCTGTCGATCGTCAGGAAATTTGCCTCCGCAGGCGGCTCCGGCTCAGCGCTGGCGCCGACGATCCGGGCTTTGATTTCAGGCGCGTCCGGTTCTGTGTCTGAAGCGGCTGTTATCGGCGGATCGGTTCTCTACGAAAAAGGCTCCCCGATTTGATCGTCTCCGAGCCTCGCGAAGATATCGCGGCATGGGTCGGGGGCAAGATTGGGGTGAGCTTCCATCCGCCGTTCACTGCCATGGCGCAAGTCCAGGGCGGCCGGATCATCGCCGCTTACGTCTTCAACGTCTGGACGGAGCATGACGTCGAGGTCTCGCTTGCCGCCGATCGGCTTTCGGCAACTTTGATGCGGGCAGTCTTTCGATACGTCGTCGAGCAGCTCGGATGCCGCCGAGCGACATTCAGGACACGGGCCGACAACATCGCTGCTCAGCAGGCGCTCGAAAGGCTCGGCGCGCGCCTGGAAGGCCGGCAAACGGCCTACTTCGGCGACTGCGACGCGCTGCTCTATGGAATCTTGAAAGAGGACTTTCCCTATGGTCTCCACGCCTAAGGCGCCGAAAGCGCCCGACCCGACACAGACCGCAGCGGCGCAGACGGCCACCAACGTCGACACCGCTATTGCGAACGCTGGTCTCAGCCATACGAACCAGTACACGCCCGATGGTTCGCTGGAATATAAGGTCACCGGCAACACGACGATGACCGACCAGAACGGCAAGACCTACCAGTTGCCGACCTATTCGGCCTATCAGACCTATTCGCCGCAGAACCAGGCGATCTACGACCAGACGCAGCAGACGCAGCTCGGGCTTGCAAAGCTGGCGAATGATCAGACCGGCAAGATTTCGGGCGTGCTCGGCACCAATGTCGACCTCAGCGCCGGCAATGTGGACAAATACGTCAACGACCATTGGCAGTCCGGCTTCAACAATCAGTGGGACCGCGACCAGGCCAGTCTTGACCAGAGCCTTGCCGACAAGGGCATCTCCATGGGCTCCGAGGCCTATAACAACGCGCTGCGTGATTTCACCACGCGCAAGCAGGCAGCATCGGATCAGTACCTCGGCGACATGTATTCGAATGCCCAAAACTCGATCCTGACGGAACGAAACCAGCCGCTGAACGAGATTTCGGCGCTCATGTCTGGCTCTCAGGTCAATCAGCCGAACTACGTGAATTCCCCGACGACGCAGCTCCCAACCGTCGACCAGGCCGGGCTGATCAATGAAAACTACAATCAGCAGATGGGCGCCTATAATCAGCAGGTGGCGAAGTCGAATGCCGCCATGGGCGGCTTGTTCGGCCTCGGCTCAGCACTCCTCGGCGGCTGGGCAATGTCCGATCGGCGTCTGAAGCGCGATGTCCACCGGATCGACACCACCGCCGCGGGGCTACCCGTCTACGAATACGAATATGTCTGGGGCGGCGGTCGGCAAGTCGGCTTCATGGCCGATGAGGTCGAGGCGGTCGCTCCAAGCGCCGTCATGGAAGGCCCTGGAGGCTACAAGATGGTCAATTACGCGGGGGTTCTGTGATGGGCTTCATCTTCGGCGGCGATACCGGTCAATCGCAGGCAGACGTCACCGACGCACGCAAGCGCCTGGCTGCGGCCATGATCCAGCAGGGCACCAACACCGGCCCGATCCAGTCGCCATGGGAAGGTGCTGCCCGTATGGCCCAGGCACTGATGGGCGGTCTCGCCATCCGCAAGCAAGGCGAGGCAGAACAGGCAGGGATGGCCGAAGGTATGGCGGCGCTGACGGGCCAGCCTTATACCCCGCCTGAGAAGGCAGCCGGATTCCTGTCGTCGATCTTCGGCGGCAACAAGGCCGGCGATCCTGGCGCGACCGGTTCTTCCATGCCGAAGGTGGATGCCGGCGGCAATATCCCTGTCGTGATGGCGCCGGACGATGTGAAGAACCTCATCGCAGCCAACGTTCCCCCGGAGATGCAGGGATATGCGACTAACCTGATCGGCAAGGAAAGCTCGTTCAACCCGAACGCCGTCTCTCCGACAGGAGCAACCGGCTTGGCGCAGTTCACCAGAGGGACGGGCAGCCAGTATGGTCTCGTCTCTGATCGAGGTGACATGCGCAAAGATCCTGTTGCCAATCTCAAGGCGCTTGTCGCGCTGACGAACGATAACCGCGCAGGGCTGACGAACGCGCTCGGGCGCGCTCCGACCGATGGAGAGCTTGCGCTTGCCCATCAGCAGGGTTTGCAGGGCGCCATCAACCTGCTTTCCGGCAAGTCGGTTCCTGGCAACAATCTCGCCGTGAACAACATCGATCCGAACATGGACCCCCGCGCCGCGGCGAATAAGATCATGGCCTTCTATGGTGGTTCCGGTGGTCAGCAAGCAGCAAGCGGGAATCCTGCCGCCGGCATGCCCTCGGCGCCCCCGATCCAGCCGCCGCCGGTCAACCCTCCCGCACCGGCCCCGACGCCTGGCTATGTCGATCCGATGATTGCGCCGAACGCTGCTCCTTCTACGCCGCAAGCGACTGCCCCGGGTGAAGTTGCAAGCCTCGATCCGTCGATCGGCATTCCCATGCCCGGTGCAGCAGGCCAGATGCGAGCATCCGCACCGGCACAGCCCATGCCGCAGCAGGGAGTCCCGCAGGCTGCGTTGTCGCCTTTGCCGTCGTCCACGGTCGGCCCGACGCCGAACGTCGCTAGCGTGCCGCCTGTGAGCCAAATCCCGCCCGAGTTTCAGAACAGCCCTCAGCTTATGAATGCCGATCCGACAAAGGGCATTATGCCGGCGCTGCTTGGCGGGTCTCCTGCGTCCCCTGAGCAGGTTGCGCAGGCGCAGCAGTCGGGCCAAGCTCGGCTTGCCCAGGCGTTGGACGGGGCCACTCCACCCGCATCGGCAAACCCGATGGCGAACCCGCGCGCGCAAGCCCTCGTCAAAGTGCTCACGAACCCAAACGTCCCGGCACCGATGAAGGCTATGGCCGCGCAATCGCTTCAGACCCTGATGAAGCCGCCGGAATACGGTTTCCAGACGCTGCCGGATGGAACAGTCTTGCGCAGCGACCCGCGAACCGGGACTGTGCAGCCGATCTATCAGAGCACACCGAAGCCGACAGAGGTGAACGGTCGCCTCGTCGGCGCCGACGGCAAGGTTATTGCCGACTTCAGCAATGGTCAGTGGGAGCGCCTGAGCGATGGAACGCTCTACAACAAGAGCACGGGTGAATTCAGGCAAGCTCCTGGAGGCGCCGGCGGAGAGAAATATTACGGGGCGACCGTCCCTTACTACGACAAGGATGGGAACCTGCGATATCGCCAGTTGAGCGACAAGGGCGGCGGCAAGGATCTGGATTTCGGGCCAGGAGCAACGGCGGCGCCGACGACGCGCACCGTCGATACTGGAACGGAACTGATTACAGTCGGCCCTGGCGGTCAGGAAGTGAAGCGGACCACTAAGCAAAACTACGAGGCGGCGAAAGACACCGCGCAGGGCAGCACCGAAGGCAAGGCTGCTGGCGAAGCAGTCTCGTCGCTTCCTGCTGATCTGATGCAGGCCGACCAGACGATTAAGAACATTGACCAGTTGCTGACCAGCAAGGGGCTCAATTCCATTGTCGGTTCGGTCGATCAGTTCCGGCCTTCCTGGACGATGGGGGCTGACGGTCGCGATGCTCTAACACGCCTCAAGCAGCTTCAGGGCGGTGCATTCCTGCAGGCTTATGGGCTTCTCAAAGGCGGCGGCCAAATCACCGAAGTCGAGGGCGGCAAGGCTCAGGATGCCATGGCTCGCATGGATCGCTCGCTTGATGAGCCTCATTTCCGGGCTGCGCTGAAGGATTTCCGGGATGCCGTCGAGCAGGGCGTCGCCAAAATGAAGGAGCGGGCAAAGGTGGCGGCACCATCGGCGCCTGCCGACCCGGCAGTTGTCCCGACAGATGTTCCGGGCGTCACCATTCGAAGGAGACAGTAAATGCCGACATACACTGTCGAGGTGAACGGCGAGACCTTCGATATCGACGCTCCTGATGATGACGCTGTGCGCGCCGCGGTGCGCCAGCTTCAGGGACAGAAGCCCGCTGCACCCGCGCCGCAGCCGACGGCCGCCGAACAGCCGGACCCTCGGGACAACGTTCTGGGCAAGGTCGATACCGTGATGCGCGGTGCGGCTGATACGCTCACGCTTGGCCTCTCCGATGAGTTGACAGCCCAGATCCGCAGCAATCCGCTTGCCGTGCAGAAGAAGCCGGAGGGCTATTTTGACAAGGGCATCTACGCCGGCGACTACAATCCGCTTGGCATGATCGCGCGCGCCATGGACGCGCCCTTCGCGAGCGACACGAAAGCAGCCGACTACGAAAAGGCGCTGGCCGAAGAGCGCGCGACCGACAAGTCGGACGCTGAGAATCGCTTCGGTTATCGCCTTGGCGGCCAATTGGTCGGCGGTGTCACCGGTGGCATCGGTCTTGCAAAGAACGGGCTGTCGCTGGCGGCCAATGCCGCAGAGCGTGGTGCTGGCCTCGCTCGGGTCTCGGGGGCGTCTTTAGCTGATGGCGGCATCCTAGGAATGCTGCAGGGCTTTGGAAGCGGCGAGGGCGGTCTGTACAACAGACTAGAGAATGCTGCAGTCTCGGGAACCATCGGGGCGGCTTTGGGTGGCGTGGCTCCTGGAGCGGTCGCCGGTGCCTCAAAAGCCCTGAAAACCGCTGTGGCCCCGTTTGTGGCCCCCTTCATGCCCTCTAGTTATGCTCGTGATGCCATCGCTACGGCGGTGCGTCGGTCCGGTCAAACTCCGGAGGAAATAACAAACTCGATGCGGGCCGCTGCTGATGACGGCCAGGATATGTTCAACGTCGCCGACGCGTTGGGCTACACGGGTGAGCGTCAGATGTCGACAGCCGTTCGCGTTCCCCATGATGGCAGACAAGCGTTGGCCGAGGCGCTGTTGACCAGGCAAGCAGGACAGGGGGAACGGCTGGCAAATTACCTTGCTGAAGGCTTCGACACCTTTGATACAGCCGGACGCCGCATCGCCGACCGCACGGCACAGCGAACCGCTGAGGCGAATGAGCTGTATCCTGCTGCTCGGGCCAATGCCGGCCCGGTCAATGTCACTCCGATCCTTGAGGAGATCGACCAGACACTCCGGCCTGGCGTGAATCAGCTCGCCAACCCCCGCGACCGAATTGCCAACGACTCGATCGAGGGCGCCTTGTCGCGTGTTCGAGCGATGATGTCTGACGGCAATTCGCAGGTAACCGACTTCGACACCCTGTTCCGGACGAAGCTCGATCTTGACGACATGATCCAGAGAGCGGAAGGGCAGGGCGCCGGCAACCGCGCGCATTACCTCACCCGCGTCAAGGATCTAGTCGACCAGGCGCTTGCCGACGCGTCTGACCAATACACGGGCGCCCGTGATGCATTCGCCAGAGCATCCCGTCGGATCGATGCCGTTGATGCCGGTCGCGACGCGAGCCGCATATCGCGCAGAGCTCAGGACACAATTCCAGAGTTTGAGGCGATGCCTCCCGGCGAGCAGGTGGATTTCCGCGCCGGCTATGTCGATCCGCTGATCGCTCGTCTTGAGGGAGCCTCTTCATCGCCGACGACAAATAAAGCGCGGATGCTCCAGACTCCGAAGTATGAGGCCGAGCTTCCCGCGTTCGCCGCCCCGGAGCGCGGTGGACAGCTTGCAGATCGCATCGCCCGCGAACAAACAATGTTCCGGACCGCGAATGCCGGGCTGGGCAATTCGAAGACCGCCGACAATCTTGCAGATGCAGCCGATCTGAACCAGTTCGACCCGCAGGTCATCGGTCGTTTGGTGCGGGGTGATCCGATCGGAGCATTGACGACAGGCTTGGCAAAGCTTCTTGGGACGGCAACAGGGCAACCGCCATCCGTCGTCCACCGCCTGTCTCAGGTCCTGATGGAAACCAATCCCGATGTAGCGCTGGAGGTCCTGCGGGGCGGCGCCGACAAGTTGTCACAGAGCGATCAGCTCAGGGCGCGCCTGGTGTCGGCGCTCGTCAGTTCAGGGGCGGCGGGAGCGGGACGCCTTGCCGCGCCATGAGTCGGGGATCTTGTTGCCGGTAATATCGATCGCCCAGGCTACAATGCAGGCGCCGATTGCGGCTCCGAGGGCCAGCGATATCCAGTCGATTGAGCGCGTGGCGAGATTGAGAACGACAATTACGAGCAGAACCGGAATCGCAATCTTCCACGGCCCCGGTCCGCGGTCGAGCTTCGGTTCATTTGGGTCGTGATCGATCTGCATGCGCAACCAATACTACACCATTAATGGCCTCGCAATTCGCGGGGCCTTGTCTTCTTGGAGAAGGTGAATGCCCAGAAACCCATCAACCGGCGTCTATTCCAAACCTGCCGGCACGACACCCTCTGTCGGCCAGGTCATCGACCCAGTGCCGTGGAATGCTCTGACCACCGACCTTGGCAACGAAATCACCAATTCTCTGCCGCGCGATGGTTCGGCGCCCATGGTGGCACCGCTAAAGGCGGCAAGTGGGACAGTGTCCGCCCCGGGCGTGGGTTTCGCGTCGAACCCGCAGACCGGCATGTATCTGAAGGGCGGCGGCCTGCTCGGGTTCACGCAGAACGGCGTTGATGTCTCCTTTGACCAGGCTATGGTCTATGCGGCCAAGTCAGGCGATTACACGGCACTCGCGTCCGACAATAATGCAGTCCATCGCTTCACGGCGGCCGCTATCGTCACCCTGACGGCCGCCGCCACGCTCGGCAGTAACTGGCACTATACCATCATCGCCGACGGCGCAGACGTAACGATCGATCCTAACGGGGCAGAGACTATCGACGGAGCGGCCACGCTCATCGTTCCGAGCGGGTATTCCGCGTTCATAATCTGCAGCGGGTCGGCCTTCTTTTCAAACAAGCTTATGACGAAGATCCTGACCAAGGCCGACAGTTCCGCCGTCGGAAGTTTTGTCGACGGACTCACGCTTTCGAACAACACCGGCAGCCCAAACACCCATATCGATTTCGCTGCAGGGTCGGCCAGATCCGGTTCAAGCTTCGTTTCTAGCGCATCCACTTTGACAAAGCGGTTGACGGGGACGTTTGCGGCCGGGACCGGAGCGGGCGGCCTGGATGCTGGCGCCGTCGCTGCGAACGCCACCTATTTTGCCTACGCGCTGCGGAAGGATTCGGATCTGAGCTTTGACGTCGTGTTGTCGACTTCGGCAACGATCGGAGGTGTCACCACAACGCTGCTCACCGGCTACACCATCGTCAAATGCATCGGCGTCGTGCTGACCGACGCAAGCTCGCTCATCCGGCAGTTCTTTATGAACAGCTCGGATGACTATTCCTTTGTTACGCCAGTCAGAGACGCTCTGAATATCACCACCAACACAACTTCTACCCTTCTGGCACTGACCGTGCCGAACGGCGTGAAAGTGAGGGCAAAGTTGCGCTTTATGTTTTCATCTTCCGCAACAACGAATTCATGTTTGGTCTATGACCCGGCGAAAGGAATACTGATCGCGGGCGGCAATGACAGCGGCGGCAACGTCGGCACCATGCAGGTCGCAAGCGGTTTTGCAGTTGGCAGCGATTTTGTTTGGACCAACACGGCAAGGCAAGTCCGGCATGTTGCCGGCGCTACCGCCGGCCTGTGGGTTTTCAATGATGGTTTCACATTCCCATGCGGAAGGACGGCCTGATGCCTTATGTTTCACGATCGACCGACAGCAAAATCGATGGTCTATTCGAGCAGCCGCAGCCGGGAACTGCAGAAGAATTCCTGCTCGACGACGATCCCGCCGTTATCGCGTTTATGACTGTGTCCCCCAAGGTGTCCTCGGTATCAGCACGCCAGTTCCGCCTGATGCTAAGGCGCTCCGGCCTACTCGACGCAGTCAAGGCATGGGTGGCGCAGCAGGATGGCGAAACGCAAGACGCCTTCGAGTACAGCGGCACTTTCGTCAAGGACAGCCCGATGATGGCGGCCGGCTTCGCGGCCATGGGCTTCGCGTCGCAGCAGATCGATCAGTTTTTTGCGGCCGCGGCTTCTCTCTAACCGTCAGGGGGGCAAATAGCCGGCGTGTATACCGTATCGAATGGCTATCAAAAAAGCGCCCCCGATGCCGACGGCGAGGAGAACTGCCATACGTGTTTCGTCCTTCAGCAATTTTAACTCCCACAAAAAAAACGATGAAGTAGGCCTTCCAGGCCGTCAGTATCGGGTAAGGACATACTTGCGTGGATGGCAGATGGTAACAATCTCCGTGTGAGGACGGTACGGCGGGCGGTACTCCACCAATAGTTGATCGCACTCGTGAAAGGTCTTCCTGACATACACCTTTTTAGGGTGGTAAACGACGTGGCGCGTAGCCGGTGGTGGGCGATAACCCTCGATCATGTCAGCTGCAAAAACCGGCTGGCACAGGATAGCTGTGGCACTGACAGATAGAGAAACGGCTAGTGCTCGAAACATATTTCCCTCCTTGATGGTGTTAAGGAAATATGGCGAAGGGCGAAGATGTCGAGTCTTGGCTACCCCACCTCCCTGACATCATTTGATGCGCTGCCGCGCTAAAAAGCCAAGCCGCCTCCGAGCGGCATTTTCACATCCAAAATCGGAGAACTCTCCATGCTCGTCCATAACTGGCGCGAGGTGCTGAAGCGTGCCTGGTCCGTCCGTCTGATGGCGCTGGCGCTGCTCTGCATCGTCCTCGAGCCCGTCTACACCTTCGTCGCCGCCACCTGGGTGTCCCGCAACCTCTACATCCAGCTCGCCATGTCGGTGGCGACAGGGCTTCTCGCCGTTGCGGCGATCATCGCCCGCATTTTCGTCCAGCAGAAAATCTCAGGAGAACTGAATGGCAAACCGCCTGCAGAAGGGTAGTGCCGCCGCGGCCATGGCTGTGGCGCTGGTCGGCTCGTTCGAGGGGTTGCGCCAGAATGCCTATCCAGATCCGGCCACACAAGGCCAGCCGTGGACGATCTGCTACGGGTCCACCAACGGCGTGAAGCCCGGAGATTACAAGACGGTCGCCCAATGCAAGGCGCTGCTGTCTCTGGAGCTGCAAACCTATGCGGCCGGCATTGAGCGCTGCGTCACGGTCCCACTGCCGGATGCGCGTTTCGTTGCGCTGACCTCATTCGGTTACAACGTCGGCATCAAGGCCGCCTGCGGGTCCAGCGCCGTCAGGCTCATCAATCAGGGCAAGACCGCCGAAGGCTGCGAAGCTCTCCTCAAATGGAACCGCGCCGCGGGGATCGTCTTCCCAGGCCTGACCCGGCGCCGGCAGAAGGAACGCCAGTTCTGCCTGGAGGGTATCTGATGCTCTCCCTAATCCCCGACGTCATAAAGCTGCCGGCCGCTATCGCCCTCGGCTCCGTCCTCGCCTTCTATCCAGCCCGTTGGTTTGGGCAGTCGGAAGGCAGGCAGATGGCTGCAACAGCTGCCCTCACGAAATCCGTCCAGGTTCTGCGCGAAAGGAACACGATCGATGATGAAGTTTCCACTTCTGATGCTGCCGCTTTGTGCGCTGATCTCGGGCTGCCAGACGACCAGCAAGCAGAATGTGTGCGACGGGTTCTCGCGCCTGACGCCGAGTCTGCAGACGTCGGTGTTCATCCTGAAGACCGATCGGCCGTTCGCAAATCAAATTGCCAGCCACAATAAGTTCGGCGCCTCGCAAGGCTGCTGGGAGTAGAGACCGATGATGAATGCCATTTCGCTTGCCCTGACTAAACCGATGGGCGGAGCGCCTGCGATTCCTCCTCCTTGGGTGCCCGATCCCAACCGCTATATGCCGGCCGCCGCGGGCACCCGTTGGCCGGCGGGTTTCACGCAGACCTATGCGGCCGGCCTGAACTACCAGTGCTCGAAACTCTTCTTCGGCTCGCCTGATTATGAGACCAATGATTTCCTTATTCCCTTCGTGGGCTTCGGCTGCACGGAAGGGAGCCTCGCACCGCAAGAGACAATCTTGCCGAATGCCGACATCCTGATCGACGAAGTGTTCTTCATCCATCCGAACGGCACGGAATACCCGGTGCTTTTCGGCGGCAACGCCGCTGCGACCGTCACGGCGTCGACCGGCATTGTCTATGGGCAAGTGACGCTCCCGAGTGCGCTGCCGGCGTGGTCCGTTTTCGGCATCAGAACCGTATGGCATGGCACGGTTGGGCAGACCTACATTGGCGGATATCGCTGCCAGCGCCACCGGAACGAAAAATATTGGGCGGCGACTGATTTGGCGTCTGTTCAGGCGCTGGCCGTAGCGAACGGCGCAAGCACGCCAGCCAGGGACACGTTCTATAATACCGTGGGGAACGAGAGCAATTCGCAGCCACTCGCTTATGGTCCTGCGATGGTTTTGGCCAAGGGGTGGGACGGCCGGCCGGTTCCGATGGTCCTGTCCGATAGCCTCATCGAGCGCCAGGAGATTGCCGCCACGGCCGATGCCAGGCGCAACATGGGCATGTGGCTGCGTTGGCTTGATGTCCGAGATCCGGTATGGGGCAGTATCATACCCCTCGTCATGGGCGTCCCCGGCTCGAAGTCGGTGCAGGAACTGGCGACGTCGGCAACCAAGCGCTGGGCCATGATCGATGCGATCCGGGATACATACAATGGCGGCAAGAATATCTGGACGTTCGTTCTCGACCAGTCCGGCCGCAACGATAACAGCGCCACGGCAAGCACATGGTCGAACGCCAAGCTTGGCTTGGTCGATCGCGTCAAGACGCGCTATGGGGCGGGCATCCATGTCGTCGGCGTTACCATAATTCCGACCATGACCGCTTCGTCGGACAGCGGCCGGACGGTCGCGGGCTATACCGTTCCCGCCTTATGGACAACCACCTTGGCGACGGTGAACAACACCATCAAGGCGAGTTCTCGTTACGCCAAGGTGATCGATCAGCTGCTTGCCTTCACTGCGGACACTGATCCGACGAAGTCGTCGGCCGCTGAAATGTTTCCGCTCGGAAACGTCGTCGGGCATCCTGGAAATCAGGACGGCGTGACGACGTGGGACACGATCAAGCTGCCGGCTTCGGTTCCGAACGGCACTCGCATCATGTTCGAATATCAGCCTGGTCTTTGGACATCGAGAACCACCTACGACCGCGTCGACAATGGCGATGGGACGGCGGACTATAAGGTCATTGAAGTCTTTGCCACCAATGTCCAGGACAATGCGGCGCTGCTCGCCCACGGCATGAACCTCGACGTTTCGTCTTATGTCCATCCGGTGCTGCAGGGGGTCTTGCGATTTGTCAGCCGATTGCCGCAATCCGAAAAGCTGAAATTCTATCCGTAGGCGAACGCATGACATCCAATGATGATATTCTTCGCGCGCTCGGCCGCGTCGAAGGCAGACTGACCGGCATAGAAGAAAGTGTCTCCCTTCTGCGGGAGGATGTCAGCGACGAGAAGGACAATGCTCACGAAAGCCGATCGGTCATTCACCGGCGCCTGGACGAGCAGGCCAAGCAGATTGCACATCTGGACACGACGGTGGCCATAAGCGGCGGCGTAGATGCGACCTTGCGCGATGAGATCAAGGCGCTCAAGGAAACGGTGGAAAAGAATCACGATTCGGTTCAGCCTGCTCTTGAGGAGTGGCGCCGGATGAAATCGATCGGCTACGGCATTTCAGGGCTCATTGCGTTCGCGGGGCTAACGATTGGGGGGATGATTGCCTATGCCAGCGACGGCGCGGTGGCGGCGCTGCGGCATTGGTTGAAGATCAACTAAGGCGGCCTCCGCATCAAAGGCCCATTTCCGCCTCAACGAGGACGCATGGCTCGATACTTTTTTCACCTCCGACATGGCGAAATTACCATCGCAGAGGATCTAGAGGGCCTAGAATTCCCCACTCCTGAAATGGCCATTGAAGAGGCCACAAAAGCTGCTCGTGAAATGGCTGCGGAGATGATACTTGCCGGTCACCGGGTAGAAGACCAAGAGTTTGAGATTAGAAGTTCAGATGGCGCGGTTCTGAAGATAGTTCCCTTCATATCTGCGGCTGGTTTGGATTGATGGAATCGTCTTCAGTGGTAGGCGCGGAGCTGCATAACCATAGAGATAAGTCCATTGCCGCAGATGATAATGCGCAGATCGTCCGGGGCGATGTTGTCTCAGTGAGTAACGCAAACCCGCCTAACCAAGGCGGCAAGTTGATCACCGCCAAGAATCGCATAACGGTGCTGACCCGTTCGGATTAGGATCTCGACCGCCGGAAGCTCGTCTAATTGATCTCTCGCGTATTCGATCGCTGCTTGCAAAGAGACGAACTGTTTGTTCTCAGTACCGGCGCGCCAGCTATGAACTGTGATCGGAGCGTCCGAATTCATCAACATCTTTAGCCAGGCTCCGTCGACACAAGTTAAGCGAGAGCGATGTATACCTGCTTTCAACCTGTTAGGCCAGATCTTAGGCTGAATCTGGTTACTGATCGATTGAGAGATGCATCTAAGTTTAGCTAGCTCGGAGAAAGAAAACCCCGCGATGGCGGGGATCAGGAAGGGGGGTGTTTTCTAGGAAAGCGCATCTTGCACTGCAATATCTTATTCGCACAACTTACATGGATTTGCAATAAATATTACTTTCTAGAGTTATGCGCCCACAGATTCGTTCTCAACTAAAGAGTTCATTGTCCTGTTTTTCTCGAAAATACAATTTGACTTCAGCTTTTCGAGTAATAATTTGTATCATCCGGGGGCCGCTCAGCGATCACTTGCTAAACCCCAAGCATTGAAGCTCCTGTGCGCTGGGCGGCCTTCCAATGGCCCGGAATCATGTTTGTCGGCTGCTCGCCGACCTGGCTGAAGCTCGCGGCAACTGTGCGGAAGCGCACTGCCGATAATCCTGATGGTGGGATGAGCGTCCATCTGCTCGACATCGCGATCATCGAGGCAGAGGAAGTCAGCGGCGGCGCGCTCGGGTCAAAATGAGGAAGTCGGCTGACGCTGCCGTTATCCAACCTTTCCTAGAATGGTCGATGCCAGAGCTTTGACTATTTTCGGCCGAAACGCCAATGCCGGAAAAAGCCCCGCCTTTGGAAGACGGGGCTAGTTTGGGTTCGGCGGGCCGCATATTGAAGTGTATGGTAGGCTGCCATAACAATCTCTGCACGGCCCGACCCCTTACGATCGGCGGAGCCAATTGTTCCCGCGCCGACAGAATTCTTTTGATCAGTCGCACCAATCGGGTCGCCTAAGCCGGCGATGGTACTGTGGCAGCCCTTCAGCATTGGCCGAAAAAACTGACACTGAGGTGTGACGGGAGCGGGCCGCTCAGCGTAAAACTGAACGACCCGCGGTGCAGGGGTTTGGATCGAGCGGCCACGGCGGTGACCCAATCGTCTATCCGGCCTAGTCGCCTGTTTGGGGCGCTGGTCCAGGTGCGAAGCGGGAAGTAGGCGGCAAAGCGGCTCCGCGCACCCTAATCGGTGCGGATTTTGTCCCGGCCTGTCCTACTTCATACTTATCACGCGTGCCGTTTATGCCGTCCTGCACCTATTGATGTTGTTTAAGAATGGGCTTAGCTGGGAATTAAGCTCCCACTCGTTCACCCGGCGCTTCATAGCGTCCGCCCTTGGTGAGCAACGCCCAGACAATCCTTGCGGTCTTGTTCGCTACTGCGATTGCCGCCACTTTCAGCGGACGCCCATCCATAAGCCTTCGCAGCCACGTCCATGCCGTTCCACGTCTGCGAGCGGCAATGAGTACCGACACAGCTCCCAAGTAAAGAAGGGAGCGCAGCTCGGGGTTTCCCATCTTAGAAATGCGCCCAGATCGCAGTCTTCCACCGCTTGAATTGAGCTTCGGCGTGAGACCGAGCCATGCCGAAAAGTGACGAGCGGACTTGAATGCGGCTGGATCGGGCACGTAGGCCTTTATGGTCGATGCCATCAGAGCTCCGACACCGGGAATAGCTGTCAGGCGGCGAATATCTTCATCCCGCTTTGCCTCCGACGCGATCTGTCTGTCAATGCGTTCAATTCGCGATGTGAGCACCTCGATCTCAGCGAGGATCTCATCGAGTACGGACCGTGCTGCCGGAGGAATGCGAGCATCGCCCTTCTCTGGAATTGCAGCCGCCAGTTTGCTGACGTTGGGTATTCCGCGATCTGCAACGAGGCCGAATTCAGTCAAGTGACCACGCAGCGCGTTGATCGCGCTTGCCCTCTGGCGCACAAATAAGACCCGCGTCCGCAAAACCATTGCTGCCGCCTGCTCTATTGCCGTCTTCAGCCGAACCGACCGGATATCAGGTCGCCTCATGGCTTGGCTGATGGCTAAGGCGTCGCCGGCATCAGTTTTTCCGCGGGTGACAAACGGTTTCACATATTGCCCCGGCAATATTCGCACCTCATGCCCCAATGCGCTGATCTCGCGCCCCCAGTAGTGTGCGCTTCCGCAGGCTTCCATCGCCACGATACAAGGCGGAAGTTTCTCGAAGAACGGCCGAACCTCGCTCCGTCGTAATTTCCGATTGAATAACGTAACGCCCTGCGCGTCCGCGCCGTGGACTTGAAATACCTGCTTGGCTATGTCCAACCCGATTGTTGCAATCTTGTCCATGCTCCGATCCTCTTGTTGAAGTTGCGGGAGCAATTTTTGCTTGGAACATGTAAGCTGTGTGATCCTCCTCGATCATGCGTTCCGAGATTTCAGGTTTCTGCCGCCTTGCTCACCCTTTTTGCAAGTTCACGTTGATTTTGCGCAACAGTTCCGCATCGTCATTTGCTGTAAATGCTGTAAATGCTGTAAATGCTGTACAGGCGGTCAATGGTTATGGCGGCCGCCTGGGCAACACGTCATGAACACCAATCGTTCCGCTGCTTCGGGCTCCACGACCGTGCGAAGCCCTCATGGAGCAGCGTCTTTCCGATTTCTTCACCATTCGATCGGTAGATATTGATTAGCGGCCGGTGAGTAGGTGTCTTGTCCACCGCGCCGCTCCATTCAATCCTCAATCCCTTTTCGGCCAGTAGCTCTTTAAGCCGGCCCTTGGCGATCAGCGCAAGCTTCAGTCTCCATGATGACAAGCCTGACCGAAATGATGCTCGCGTTCAACAATGGGAGAAATTCTTCGGGGACGAATACGTCAGGGCTCGGGCTGAATTGAACGACTATCTTTTACTGAAGAGCTGACCGCGGCCATCTCTCCGAGCGTCTTTTCCGGGAACGTCACCGCATAGCCGATGACGATGTTGGCGCCGCGGTGACCGCATCCTGTATCCTGCTCTAATGGCGGTTCAACCGCGTCGGCCTGGACAGCTGCCAAGCGACATTCCTCGCGCAGACCCTCGAATGTGAGGGGCATGCCGTCAATTCAGAACGGCAATAGCCGTAACACCAGCCTCGTCTGCAGCGCGAATAATCGCTGCCCGGAGTTGCTCGGGGTCAGCCTTCCCCTCTACGACGTCTACACAGAGTTTGATCGCAAGAAGAAACTCCTCTCCATCATCGGTGGGGAATTCATTTATGAGCGCGTTGGCGGCCCCCATGGCCGTCCTGACGCAAAATACCCTGTCGGGATTCTTGAACATAAGAATGACGGGAGCGAATTCGATCGAAGTGCCCCATTCCATTACACAATACTCCTGATGGGATGGCATATTGTTAACGGTGCAAGGGGCGTGCCAATGCACGGGATGGTTTATCTAAAAGTGCGCATGGCATTGAACGGGCAATGAATTGGCACAGGCGGAAGACGGGCGGTGAATTGTGATGCGCCGGCCGCCGCTGTCGATCGCAAGGCAGCAATATTCGTGAAGCCGAAGCTCGTTGCGGAGATCGAGTACAGGGCTTGGACGGATGACGGCAAGCTGCGGCACGCTTCCTATAAGGGGCTGCGGGAGAAGCAGGATAATAGCGTTGTCTACGAACTTTAGTCAGCAGCCATGAAAGCGAGCGGAGACGAGGCCCGCAGCTCTAGCATCGGTGAATCTCCGCAGAGGTGATAGCGGTTGAATCCTCCCGCTAAACCGTCTTAATTCGGCCCCTAGGATTTTTGGGAGGGACCCAATGGAAAAAACCGTTCGAGTCTGGGACAAAGAAGTTAGCGTCAGCCTGCACCAAAGTTCGAAAACCGTCTGGCATGCAACCGGATACTACATGGAGAAGCGGATCGATACCAAAGGTAGGACATGGTCGCAAGCGCTCAGTCTTTGGGCCAAAGCAGCAAACTATCGGGGAAATGGTTAGCCGCAAAGGGAGGGCCGAAGGCCCACCCTCACGCCTTGACAAGGTGGCATCGGACCTGGGGCGCAAATGCATCAAGCCGATCCGTCAACATCCCCATCTTCATCCAGCACGTGCACCGGCAGATAGGTGTTCTTCTCCATCCACTCTCGAACGATAAACCTGATTATGTCGTTACGCGTCTTGCCGAGCTCGCCTGCCAGGTCACGTAAGGCGTCCTCCACATCATCTTCCATCGAGACGGTACCGGCATTGCGCAGTCGTAGCGCCGCGCGGCGAAGCATGATCTGGAGATCAGCTCGCGAGATATCGGCGATCCGGTCGGCTGCCTCCTCTAAGAGGGTGGCAGCATCTGAGGAGGTCGTCACTTGTTCATCCGTCCGCGCTTGAAGTGAGTCTCTTGCTCCTCACCGGTTGTTGCCGCTCAGTCTTTTTCCGCTGGTCAAGTTTGAGCCGAAGAGCCTCCTTTGCAGTTATCGGAGGCGGTGCCTGCGCGGCATTCCTTACGGTGCACTTTTCAATCATCCTACGGATGCCGTTTCGTGTGACGAAATCTTTGTTGGCAATCCGGATGATCTCCAAGGTTCCCTTTCGGCTCTCCGTGCGTAAAGATGATTTCGTGAGATGACCGTGCAAAAAAATTTTACAGGCTTTTGCCAACGGCACGAGTTCGTCGTCGCCAATTTCCTCGTCGCGGTCGTTCATGTTCCCGACTCCTGCGAAGCTGCAAACCCTTCGTCTGTAAGCATATAATAGCCGATCTGATCTGGATAATTCTCCTGCGGGAATGTCTCAATGAATCCCCTGATCTTCAGCCTTTCTTCGGTATCTGGTCCGCAATCCTTCACGTCGCGCCAATGGATTTTGATGGCGGGTCCAATCGATGCGAGATATTTCAATGCTTTGATCTCTCGCTTGCCAAGTTTCGAACCGGGAACGGTGGCAGCCCATTCGTCATGAGCCTTGGACATAAGCCGAGACATATCCTTCTCGTCCATTGTCTCAGGATCAAAGCCGAGGCTGTCATACCATTTCTTCACGGGATCGCTTGGATCGTCGATAACTGGATATCCGCCGGCTCCGTTACGCGGCTGTTTGCTCCTGCCGGAATCAGTCCCCCATGAGTCCCAGCTCTCCAATATTTCGCTGGCCTTCTTGCTGCCCGCGCTGATCGCTTCATTTGGATCTAGCGACAACAGCCATTCGTCCAGCCGCTGTCGCAGGTATCGCTGGCCCCACGCCGAAGCTGTAAACGAGATTGGCTTTACGGGGCACATTTGGGTGAACAGCTCATATGAAATACCGCAGTAGGCGGCGGCCATCTTCTTGTTAAGCGCGGCTGGCCAATACGGCAGGTGTCTATCTTCGGTGTTCTTCACGATGCCGCCTCAATCATCCCAGTAATTCACTTTCGGCGGCGGGTCGCCCTCCGGATCGAATAGGTGGTCGGGGTCGGTGTAGAGTCGCTGTTCGACCAACCGTTCCTGAATTCGTTCGATGCTGGTTTCCGCTTCCAGATCCTCGAGGCGCCGTTCGGCCCAACTGATCATCCGCTTGTAATCGTCCGGCAAGGAACCGTCTTGCGGTACAGTTGCTATTGTTGCTTTGAGGTCAGCGACCTCGCGTCGAGCCGCCGCGATGGAATGGAGAAAGGAAAGTCGATCGCTTTCCCTCTTTTGTCTGAGCGTGACCAGTTCTCTCCGATGAGCCATATGGGCTCGCCTATCGTCTTCTATTCGTTGTTTCTCTTGTCGCTCTCTTTCGACGATCAACGCGACGCGGAACCCCTCCACGATCTCGCTGATAGCTTCCTCGACCTTACGGTTGTCAGTATCGCTCCAATTTTTCCGAGATCCGTCACGACCGCCATATATCTCGAAGACCAGTCGCCCGATGTGAAGGTAATCGTAGGAACGCCATCCACTTTTCGTGGCGACCCGCTTTCGCGGCGCCGTTATAGAGAACCCAATCGTCGTGCCGTCTTTCGCAAATCGAAGCCGATTCCTGTCCGTCACAAGCTCAACGTCGTAGCCCTCCAGTTGGTAGGCCAGAGCGCTGACAAGGTTCACCACGCGGTTGATATCGGAAGGGGACACCTTGATGTAACTCAGGTCGACAAACCCGTCGCGATCGGGTTCAAGCCTTCTTAGCTCCGTGAGAAGAGGCTTGGCATCGGCATGAATGCCTGCGGGTGAGATCACCGGCGGGGCCGGCCGAACAGGCTCAAGTTCGGCAGGTAGGGCCGAAGGCCGCGACTTTTCTATTTCCTCGTCTTCTTGCTCAAGCTCGACTTTCGCCGCGGCTAACATCCCTGCGATGTATGCGCTTTGGGGGCTGATATACTTGGTTCCAATGTGCACGGTGTGGATGGCGGTATTCTGTACCGCGCGCAGAGGCGTCTTCTTCACCCGCTGCCCCGCTTCGATCTTTGCCCAGTAGCCACGACCGGGTACTGGCACCAAATGCCGCTCACAAGTCTTCGCCAACCCACGGTCGGAGAGCCCATATCTCTCGGCGAGCTGTTGCATCGGCGTCGACCACACGAGCTCGTGTAGTTCTTCGCGGGTAAGTACGCGCTTGATCTCTTCCATTGGCCACTTCATCCGAGCTTGATCTGGACGAAATTGCCGAGCTAGGTGGGCGGAGTCAACTGTCAGAGAAAATGCTGAAAGCCACCGATTATGGCTGCACCTACTCGCCGATTTGGTTTCGCTCGTAGCTGTCGACGTCTTCCCACTTTATACGCTTCAGTTTAGCGCCGACGCTGAAATATGGCAGTTGGCCCGATGCCATCATGTTGCGAATATGACGTTCTGAGCAGCACCATCGCTCGGCAAGTGACTTCGGTGTGAATAGCTTATGGCTTTCGGCCTCGTCGCTCATTTCTAGCCCTCAGTTTGACCAATTCAGCGTATGAGCCAACCGCGGGCGCGGCAATCGCTGCCGGCTTGGGCCTCGACGCCTCCAGAAGCAGGGCGACGTCATTGTCCGTCAAGATCATCCTGTTGCCGACGATGGAGCAGGCGCCGATTTCCCGCGCGAGCGCGCGAAGTTTCCGCGGCGACCAGCCGAAATGTGTGGCTATCTCTTCGGGGGTGTAATTCGCCGGCAGAGCCATGACTCATTCCTTACCAACCACGCGGACGCCCGGGCGACCGTGGTTCAGGAATTCGATCCCCTCTGCCTCGAGGACGCGTTGAACGACCTGAACGTTTGCTGCACGACCGGCGATCGGTCCGTTTCCCACACTCTCCATGTTCCGAATAGTGTTGACATTTAGGCCGGCCTTTTCGGCGAGCTCTTTCTGCTCAATTTCCGCCAGAATACGGGCGGCCTTTAGCTGGTTTCCAGTTGTCAGCATTCGGAAAATATCCCTTAAAACGATAAACATAGTTATAGCACCTAGTTTCCGATTGACAAACCTAGTTTTCATAACTAGGTTAATGGCGATAGTTAACGCTGACCCGCCACATACCGGGAGTTTGAAATGCCGAACCATGTAATTCCGGCAGCCGCCGAAGGCTTGCCAAATACCACCCGCCGCGCCCTTCTTTGGGGTCTCGCCGCCGCCTCGACGGCCGCAGTGGTCGCCGTCGCGCCTGATGCGCATGGCGCCGACGTCGTCAGAGCGCCTTACCTTGCCTGCGACCAGGCAGAAAACCCCGAACTGATCTCCGCATACGAAAAATTCTATGATGCATGCGCCGAGCTGAAAGAGGCGCAGGACGCGTTGGAGTGGTTGGCGGATGAGTGGCGCCATCAATGGCCGTTGGCACCCGAGGAACTTTTGTTGAACGCAAACGCACAAGACAACCGCCACAGCACAGCCGCCGAAAGAGACATTATCGGCCGCTTCCTGCTCAGAGACACGAGCACCGTGACGAAAAGGCTTTCACGCGAATTCAGGGAGAAGACCCGGCAGACATGCTTCACGCTGATCACCAGCGAAAAAGCGCGGGAACTGCTCGACCGATGGGAACGCCACGCGCCCAAAGGCCGCACGGAAAAATCACTGGCCCGCAACCTGGCCTTCAAAGAAGAGGCCATAAAGGAATGCACCCGCGACATTGCTCTTGCCGAACGGTATGAGGCGCAAACGGCGCGTCTTCGTACTATTTCTGGTGTGGATGCTGCGCAGGCGCGCGTGAGAGATGCTTCCACTCGCATGCGAAAGGCAGCCGACGAAGTCTCCCGGTGCGACGCTCGTACTATGGCGGGCTTGGGGATGAGGGCTGATGCCCTCACCGTAACAGCCAGTGACCTCATGAAACTCACGGAGTCTGACGGCACACCACTTGGTCAGCTCGCCCGGTTAGTGAAATCCGTGGCGGAAGTCGCTGGGAGGGCAGCCGTATGAGCAATATGGTCCAGAAACTGCGGCGCGAAACGCTGGAGGGATACATCGAAGAACTGATCGCCCTGCTGGATCTTCTCGATGGCGATCCGAACCTTGAGGACAACGGTGACAGCGAACCGTCGATCGGCAGCACGCCACAATGCAGCGGCACCGGATGTTTTTATGATCTGGAGCTCGACCTCTCCGATGACGAAGATGGCAATGACGAAGAAGACACATTGGGTTGGTCAAACCCGATGGGCCTGCGCGTCCACATCCCAGATGAAGCCAAAGAGCTCACCGAATCCAGTGGATAACTGTGGGGGGATATTCAGGGGGATCGAAAAACAAGCAATCCGCTTAGAGCGTTGTAATTGCTTGTCTTTCTAAAATGGAATGGTGCCCAGAAGAGGACTCGAACCTCCACACCCTTTCGGGTACCAGCACCTGAAGCTGGCGCGTCTACCAATTCCGCCATCTGGGCGACGGAGAGCGATGTAAGGGGGTGGCTCCTGACTGTCAACTGGGTTTTTGAAGTTTTTCTGACACTTGGCGAGAAAGCTGCCGATCACATGGGCGGGAGTGGCCCAAGGCGGGCATAGCGCTCCGGCTGGTCCGCCCTATATAGAGGAAATATCGAAAGGAATGCCTCATGCCCGCTCCTCGCACGCTATTGCTCGCCGGCCTTCTCGCCATTCTCACGCCTGCAGTCGCCGAGGCTGATTCGTTGAAGCTCGGCAAGCCGGGGGTCGGGCCGCTCAACACCGGATCGACGCTTTGCGATTTTCGCGGCTGCTTCGGTTTCGGGCCGCAGCAATGGCATCGTCCCGCCTATGTCCAGCCGAACTACCGGCCGCGCAGTGCGACGGGGCCGACTTATTACCAGCCGGGGGCCGCTGGCCGGCCGCAGCTGACTTATGATCCGCCGCCGGTGCGCCGAGTGCAGCCGAAGCCGCGCGACATGAACAGCCATGCCGCCTGGTGCAGCAACGAGTACCGCTCCTACAATCCGAGGACGGATCGTTTCCTCACTTATGAGGGCATCTACAAGACCTGCCGCTCGCCCTATCGCTGATCGTCGTGATCAGCTTTCGAGCGAGGCGCGGTCGACATGGCCGAGATCACGGCCGGGCTCGACAATGTCGCGGACCCGCTGTTTCAGCTCCTTCGGCCCGGGAAAGCCGCCGTCGCGCTTGCGCTCCCAGATCAGATCGCCATTGACGCGGATCTCGAAATTGCCGCCGGTGGCGGGGATCAGCGCCACCTCACCGAGGCTGTCGGAAAAGGTGTGCAGCAGTTCCTGCGCCATCCAGCTGGCGCGCAGCAGCCAGTTGCACTGGGTGCAGTAGAGGATCGTGACACGGGCTTTTTCGGTCATGGTGATGTCCTTTCGTTTGCTGAGATTTAAGCCCTGTGGCGCGTCCGCGCAATCGCTTCGCACAAGCGTCTTGCGCCTCGTCCTCCGGCATGGTCTCTTCCCCCTGTCGGCCATACCAGGAAGAGCCTATGCGCGTCGCTGTCATCGAAAACATGAGGAATTCCGGCCTTGGTGCACTTGCCGCGGCCCTCGACGAGGCAGGAGCAGAGATCGAGTGGTTCCGGGTGTGGCAGGACGGCATACTGCCGAAAGACATATCCGGCCATGACGCGCTGGTCGTTCTCGGCGGTGAGCAAAGCGCGCTGGATGACGAAACCCACCCCTATCTGCCGGAGCTCGTCCGGCTCACGCGCCGCTTTGGCGATGCCGGCAAGGCCGTGCTCGGCATCTGCCTCGGCAGCCAGATCCTCGCCCGCGCCTATGGCGCCGACAATCACTTGGGCGCCGCCTGCGAATTCGGCTGGCACGTGATCGGCGTCACCGGCGAGGGCCGGGTCGATCCGCTGCTATCGGCGCTTGGCGGCGAGTTCACCATCTTCGAATGGCATGCCGATACGTTCTCCCTGCCTGAGGGCGCCGTGCGTCTTGCCTCGAGCCCTGTTGCCGAGAACCAGGCCTTTCGTATCGGCCGCGCCGTTTATGGCACCCAGTTCCATTTCGAGGCCAATTCAGCGGTCGTCGAGCAATGGAAGGCCGAATTCCCCGATACGATCGCGCGCATTGCGCCGGGCTGGCTGGAGAACCATGCCGAACTGGCAGCAGCAAGACATGCCGTTGCCGCCGATGCCGCAGGCCTTGCCATCGCCCGCGCCTGGGTCAGCCTGATCGATCGGCAAGAGGTAGAAACGCTGTCGCAGGCCTCGGCGTGAGGGGTGAGGCGATGCCGGCGAGCGAACGCGAGAAGATGGCGGCAGGCGAATGGTATTGCTGCCTCGATGACGAGCTCGATGTCTTGCGCCGGCAGGCGCGTGCCGCGGTCCACGCGCATAACACGTTGCCGCCGGACGAGCGCGGCGCCGTCGCGCCGGCCCTGCGAGCGCTCTTTGCGCAGGCCACGCCCGATATCTTCATCGAAGCGCCGTTTCACTGCTCCTACGGCATCAATATCACTCTTGGCGAGCGCGTCTATTTCAATGCCGGCTGCACCATCCTCGATTCCGGCCGGGTGACCATCGGCGACCGCAGCATGTTCGGCCCCGGCGTGCAGATCTATTGCGCCGAGCATCACAAGGATCCGGCACTGCGCAGCACAGGCATCGAGATCGCCCGGCCGGTCGTCATCGGCAGTGACGTCTGGATCGGTGGCAGCGCCATCATCCTCGGCGGCGTCGTGATCGGCGACGGTGCGATCGTCGGCGCCGGCGCGGTGGTGACCGGGGATGTGCCGGCCGGCGCAACCATGGTCGGCAATCCGGCCCGCATCCGCTAGAGCAATTCCAGCAAAAGTGCGTAGCGGTTTTGCGTCCGGAATTGCGTGAAAACAAAGAGATAGAGCATTTCCGTGATTCGGAGAAAACGGAAACGCTCTAACGCCGGCAAGGCCGCCATTCCGCGATGACCTCGCACCTCGACAGCGAGGAAAGCTCCGCTAGATCAGAAGGCAAAAACGGGAGGACATCATGAGCGAGCGAACTTTACCCATGGAAGGCGGCTGCCGTTGCGGCCGGGTGCGGCTGAAGATCAGTGCCCCGCCGCTGCTCACCATGGCCTGCCATTGCACGGGGTGCCAGAGGATGACATCAAGCGCCTATTCGCTGAGTGCGGCCATCCCCAGCGAAGGCTTTGAGGTGACGCAAGGCGAGCCGGTCATCGGCGGCCTGCATGGCGTCACGAAGCACTATTTCTGCCCGCATTGCATGAGCTGGATGTTCACCCGGCCGGAAGCCATGGACTGGTTCGTCAATCTGCGCGCGACCATGCTCGACGACCCCAGCTGGTTCACGCCCTTCATCGAGACATGGACGAGCGAGAAACTGTCATTCGCCGAGACCGGGGCGATATATAGCTACGAAGCGCTGCCTGAGATGGACGCGTATGAGGGACTGGTGAAGGAGTATATGGCGCGAAGTTGATCTCAGACGCCCTGGAAGAGAAAGCGCTTGTATGATGCATGACCCGAAACGTGTCATTCCGGACAGTAATTGCGTAGACGATTCATGTTGTGCAGGCGCAGAGAGGTTCAGTCGAAGAAGCCCACATCCTCTTCTCTGAGATATCTCCTGGCCGCTTCGGCGTCGATATCGAGGCCCAGCCCCGGCGTTTCCAGTAGGTCCACCATGCTGTCCTTCACAATCTGCGGCGGCAAGCCGATTACCAGATCCTCCCACCAGGGGTCGGAGGCGCTCGGATATTCGAACGCGATGTAATTTGCCGGCAAGGTGGCGCAGACATTGATCAACGCGCCGAGGCCCAGCAGGCCGTTAGCGACCCCGTGCGGTGCCATCAGGATCGAGTGCATGTAGGCGTGCTCGGCGACCCATTTGAGCTCGGCAATGCCGCCAATATCGGCTGGATCGGGGCCGATGACGCGCACCGCCTGCGTCTCGATCAGTTCCTTGAAATTGTGCCGCAGGTAGATCTGCTCACCGGTGTGGATTGGCGTCGAGGTGGAGGTTGTCAGTTCCCGATAGGCCTGCGGATTGACCCATGGCACGTAGTCGCCAGTCAGCATGTCCTCGAGCCACATCAAATTGTACTTCTCGACCGCGCGAGCGAACTTGATCGCATCGGGCAGCATCCAGCCCGGGCCGCAGTCGAGCGCCAGGCTGACTTTGTCGCCCAGCACTTCCTTCATCGCGATCACGCAGTCGAGCATGTGATTGAAACCGCGCTCGCTGATTGCGCCCTGATCCATGGCGCCGTGATAGCCGGCCTTCTTCTGCGTCACGCCGTAGTGGAAGTCCTCGATGGTGTCCTTCATGTTGGAGTGGAAGGAGATTCCTTGCTTGACCATGAAGAAGTTCTGCGGCTGCTCCATCATCCATTTGACGTCAGCGGCGTAATCCTCCGGCCGGTCGCCCGTGCGTTTCTGGCGAATCGAGCCATTGTAGACGCGCACCTTGTCCCGCACCTTGCCGCCGAGCAGTTTATAGACGGGCACCCCCGCGGCCTTGCCGGCAATATCCCACAGCGCGTGCTCGATAGCGCTCACCGCCGCGCCGTACGGCTTGAAAGAGCCGCGTTGGCGGATCTTCAGCATCACTCTCTCGACGTCGGTCGGGTCCTCGCCGATCAGCGCTTCGCGGAAATGCAGTACAAAGGGTTTGAGGTAGGACTTGGTGAATTCGACTTCACCCAAGCCATAGAGGCCCTCGTCCGTAACGATGCGGACGATCGGGTGTTTGCCGATAACGGCGCAGCGCAGATCGGTGATCTTCATCTTCGTTCCTTTTCGCCTCAGCTCCAGGTGCGATCCCAGGAATATTCATCGTCCCAGTGATCCGTGGGCTGCCAGATGCCGGTGACACCCGGCTGCAGATGCTGCGAGATCACCTCGTCGACGACGTCGTCAATCCCCAGGCCCGGCTTGTCCGGAACAGTGATGAAGCCGTCCTTCACCAGCGGCTTGGGAAGGCCGGTGACGATATCGTCCCACCAGTCGACATCGGCGGAGTGGTATTCGAGCGCCATGAAATTTTCGGTCGCGGTCGCCACATGTGCGGCGGCCATTGCGGCGATTGGACTTTCTGCCATGTGGATAGCCATGGCGACACCATGGTCCTGGCCCATATCTCCGATCTTCTTGGTCTCGAGGATGCCCCCACTGGTGAGCAGGTCCGGGTGGATAATGGAGACGCCGCCGCTCTTGAGCAGAGGCTCGAAGCCCTCCTTGAGGTATATGTCCTCGCCGGTGCAGATCGGCACCGTGGTGGAGTCCTGCAATTGTCGGTATTGCTCGCTATATTGCCACGGGATCACGTCCTCGAGCCAGGCTGGCACGTATTTTTCAATGCGCCTGGCAAGGCGAATGCCGTTCTGCACTGAGATATGGCCGATATGGTCGATGGCGAGCGGCACATCCATGCCGATGACCTCACGAACCTCGGCAATGTATTGCTCAAGGAAGTCGAGGCCCTTGTCGGAAAAGTGCAGGCCGGTAAACGGGTGCGGGACGTTATGCAAATCGTATGCAGCGTTGCGGACGCGCCGCTCTTCAATGGTCTTCAGCGGGCCGCGGCCGGGATGGTCGCGGTACCCTTCAAGTGAGCCGGCAGGAGACACGACCGCACCGGGCACATCCGCAATCTGCATCAATCCCAAATCCATCTTGAGGAAAGTGAAGCCGAGCTCCATGCGCTGCTTGAGGCGCCTGCCGGTCTCGGTGCCGCTCGGCACGGTGGCATCAGTGTCACAGTAGACGCGCACTTTCTCCCGAAACCGGCCGCCGAGCATCTGGTAGATAGGGACGCCATAGGCCTTACCGGCAAGATCCCACAATGCGATTTCAACCGCCGATACGCCGCCGCCTTGCCGGCCGTGCCCGCCGAACTGCTTGATCCGGCGAAACAGTCGATCGATGTTGCAAGGATTCTCGCCAAGCAACCGGCTTTTCAGCAGCAGCGCGTAGGTGGCGCTGGCGCCGTCGCGCACCTCGCCAAGCCCGACGATGCCCTGGTTGGTGTAAATCTTGAGCAGCACCGAGGTGAACGGCGCGCCGACAATTTCGGCGACCCGCATGTCGGTAATGCGAAGGTCGGATGGCTTGGAATGCGTGTTCACCCGATTGAGCGCCTCGTCGGCTCCATCTGCCTCTGGCATGATTTATCCTCGTTCTGTCGGCGGGGTTCGTCGCCGCGCGCGGCTGCGGCGGCATAGAGCGTCGCTAATCCAGCTCTATCTCGTGGTTTTGAAGGTAGTCGCGGTTCATTTCGACGCCGAGACCAGGCTTGGGCGTAAGCTTAAGGCTGCCGTTCGAAACATCGAGTGGTCTGTCGATGAGGTGATCGTATTTGCCCAGGTTCCACTCCGACGTTTCAAGTTTGTAGAAATTAGGAACGGTCATCATCACCTGCGCTCCCGCAACCACGTTGATCGGCCCTGCGGCGTCATGCGGCGAGACCGGGATGTAGTAGGCTTCGCACAGGGCAGAAATCTTCTTGAGTTCGGTAATGCCGCCGGTCCAGGTGACATCAGGCATGATGTAGTCGGCGAGCTTGTTTTCGAGCACCGGCACGAAATCCCATTTCGTGTGGCCGCGCTCGCCCCAGGATATAGCGGCGCTGACCTTCTCACGGACCTGCTTGAGGGCGTTGAGGCTCTCGGGCGGACAGGGCTCCTCGAACCAGTCGATCTGACCGGCTTCCTCGAGGCTCCGACAGAGGCGAATGGCGGTGGGAACGTCGAACCGGCCATGCGCATCGATGAGGATATCGACATCAGAGCCCGCTGTTTCGCGGATCAGGGCGGTGAGTTCGGCGGCCTCACGCTCATCCTTGCGGGTCATGCTGCCATCGAGGTAACCATCCCGCTGCTCGCGAGCCTGTCCATCGGCGATGCGGCCCTGGTGGGGGAAAGGATCGAACTTGAGCGCAGTGTGGCCCGACTCGACGATGTCTCGAATTTCCCGGACCACAGCCTCCTTGCTGGTAAACTTGCGCTGGTCGGGATGGGTGTAGAGCGAAATTTCGTCGCGCACCGGTCCGCCCAAGAGCTCATAAATCGGCTTGCCAAGGACTTTGCCACGGATGTCCCAGAGGGCTATGTCAATGGCGCTCACGCATTCGACTGCGGCGCCGCGACTGCCCATGTAGGTGAAGCTGCGGAATATCTTGTGCCACAGATACTCGATACGCGCCGGGTCCTCGCCTGTCACAGCGGCACCGATCTGCCGCAGGATCGTGCAGAGGGCGCGATTGGCGAGCCTTGTCGTGGTGGTGATCTCTCCCCAGCCGCTCACCCCCTCGTCGGTCGTCACTTCGACGAACAGAAACTCTCCCCAATAAGAAGCATCGGATCTGATGAGCCACGGCCGAACGCTGGTGATTTTCATCTCAACTGCCTTTGCTGAAGTGATCGGGATAACGATATTCCTGGCCCTGTATTCTATCCTGCCCGAGCGGCGCTGCGCGCACGCATGTGTTCGAGGATGTGCCGGCCGGAGCCCTCGACGTGGCGTGCAATGAGTTCGGCTGCCTCGTTCGCATTTCCCGCTTTTACATGCGCGATGAGATCGCGATGCTCGCTAAGGATCGCGGCACGCCGGGCGAGCGTGAAGTTGAACCGCCGGCTCACGGCTCGAAGCACTTCGCGATGCTTCCACCAAAGCTCGGCGGCATGGCGGTTGTAGTGCTTTTGGTACATGACGGTGTGAAAGGCGGTGTCCAGCTCGCTGTGCCTCAACGTGTCGGCGAAGTCGTTCTCTTCAATCAGGCCTTGGATGCGTTCGAGTTCAGCAATGTCCTCGACGGTGGCCATATTCACGAACCATCGCGTCAGTGCCGGCTCGATCAAGACTCCGATCTCGTAGATGTCGCGAACAAAATCCTGATCTATGGGCCGCACGCGCGCTCCGCGGTTGGGAACTAAGGTGACAAAGCCCTCCCCGCGTAACAGTTGCAGAGCCTCGCGTACGGGGTTGGTCGAAGTGCCGTGGCGCCGGGCGAGATCGGTGACCACAAGCCGTTCGTTGGCAGCGAGCCGCCCTTCGATGATGTCTTCCCTGATCAGTTGATAAAGCGAGGCACCCTCGCTGGAAGCCCCGATAGCGTCGATTCCTTCGGGTGGCTGTGCTTTAAAATCGCTTGTTTCGGCCAAGGCTGTCCCCAATCAATACATACATTGCTCGGATATCACGCGATGTTTCGGTAAACAATGTACGATTTCGCTAGTTGACAGGCAATCTGTGATCTGAAAACGTACGATGAGGTCAAAGGGATACATTGGGTGGAAAGTCCCGCGACCGGGAGGAACGACCGCTCGCCTCGACGCAGAGCGGCATGGGAGAACCTGGAGGATACCCTATGACGAGGATTTCACTCGGCGGTGCCGTCCTGCGCGGCACTGTCTCCACTGCTTTGATGGTATCGCTGATGTCCGCGTCGGCGCTGGGTGCGCCGCCCGTCGACTTGAACCAGTGGTCGCCGGAATATGTGCGCTCCATTGCCGGCACACAGGATTTTGACACGGCGGGCGATTGCGCCAAGGTCACCCCGCTCGACTACAAGGGGCGACTGACTTTCTGGTATCAGGGCGTGTTCGAGGGCGACCCCGACCTCCTGCGCCAGTACTACAAGGAGTTCTTCGAGACCTTCCGCAAAACCTATCCAAACATCCAGCTTGAGGAACAAGCCCTCACCTATAACGACCTTCTGGACAAGTTCCGGACTGCGCTCCTGGGCAATGCAGCGCCCATGGCGGTCCGCCTGCAAATCCTGGGCGGCACCGAGTTCGCCTCAAAGGGCTATCTGCAGCCGCTCAAACCAGAGGATATAGGGTATTCGACCGAGGACTTCTGGCCTGGCGCAATGAAGGCCGTGACCTGGGAGGGGGTGACCTACGGGCTTCCAACCAACAATGAAACGATGGCGTTCATCTGGAACGCCGACGTCTTCAAGCGCGCAGGTCTCGATCCGGACAAGGCTCCGGCAACCTGGGACGACGTCGTCAAGTATTCCAAGCAGATCCACGACAAGCTCGGCATTGCCGGTTACGGCCTCGTGGCTCGCAAGAATGCCGGCAACACGCCGTACCGCTTCATGCCGCAGCTGTGGGCCTATGGCGGCGGCGTCTTCGACGAAGCCACCGCGAACCCGAGCTATAAGCAGGTCGAGCTCAATAGCCCGCAGAGCAAGGCGGCGCTGCAAGCCTCGTACGATATGTATGTTCGCGACAAGTCGGTTCCGGTTTCGGCACTCACCAACCAGCAGGCAGATAACCAGCCTCTCTTCCTCGCTGGCCAGCTCGGCATGATGGTCTCGCACCCCTCCGACTACAATGTCATGCTCGACCTGCAGAAGAAGGCGACAGGCCCCGACAAGGACAAGGCGCAGACCGTCATCGACAACATGCGCTACGGTCTGATTCCGACTGGCCCCGACGGCAAGCGTGCCGTCGTGTTTGGCGGCTCGAACATTCACATCCTGAAACCCGAATATGTCGAGGGCGGCAAGGTAGACGAGCCGGCTGCAAAGGCTATCATCTGCATGTGGACGAGCCCCGAATGGTCGCTGAAGATGGCCTATGCCGGCTCGAACCCGGGAAACCTTAACGGCTTCAAGACCAAATGGATGAAGGAGCGTCTGGACAACATCAAGTTCCTTGATGTCACGACCTCCATGCTGCCATACGGCATCCCGTTCCCGGCGCTGCCGCAGTCCCCCGAGATCATGAATATCATCGTCCCGGACATGCTGCAGAATGCCCTGACCGGAGCCATGACCGTCGACCAGGCAGCGGACGACGCGGCCAAGAAGGTCAAAGACCTGATGGACGGTGGGCTCTAGTCCAAGTCCGACGATCTGACCGGCTGCGCATCGATCGCAGCCGGTTTCGTTCCCAAGGATGAGGGCTCTGCACAGTGACGATCTTGACTGCGAAGGCCGAGGTTCCCCGACGACTGCAACCTCGTAGGTCCGGAGTGCTACGAAAGATCTGGGAGCATCGCGCTGACTACGCGTACGTGCTTCCTGCGATCGCCGTCATGCTCATCGTCATAGCCTATCCTATCTATTACACGATCGAGCTGTCGTTCTTCAATACACCGCCCGGCCTGCAGCTTCGGGACAAGATTTTCGTAGGTTTCGACAACTACACTTCCATCCTCAAAAGCCCGGTGTTCTGGACGGTTACCTCGAACACTCTTATCTGGACATTGGGATCGACCATCATCGCGTTTGTCCTGGGGTTCGGTTGCGCCCTCGCACTTCATCGTGACTTTGTCGGCCGCGGCGTCCTGCGCGCCATCCTGATCATTCCCTGGGTTATCAGCGCGGTTGCCGCGTCCTATATCTGGAAGTGGATCTACCATTCGGACTTTGGGATCATTGGCGCGGTGCTGGTCGGCCTCGGATTGGCGGACCGGCCGCCGAATTTCATCGACAGCGTCAGCACAGTGCTGCCGTCGCTGATCGTCGTGAATATCTGGCGAGAGTTTCCGTTTGCCATGATCATGATGATGGCTGGCCTGCAGACGGTTCCCGACCAGTTGCTGCGCGCCGCAAAAGTCGACGGTGCCAATGCATGGCAGCGGTTCTGGCACGTCACCTTCCCGCACTTGAGAAACGTCTCGACGGTGACGATCCTTCTCTTGGCAGTGGCCAACTTCAATTCTTTCATCATCCCTTGGATCATGACCGGCGGCGGGCCGTCGAACGCATCGCATATCTGGATCACCCACATTTATGAGCTCGCCTTCGGCCGCCAGCGCTGGGGTGTGGCATCGGCCTATTCGGTGCTGCTGTTTCTGATCCTGATGTCGCTCGGCTACTTCTACGTCCGTGCGCTAAGCGGCAACGAGCGGAAGGATGGGAGCGCATGAGCACGATTGCCGAGGCTGCTTCTCGAGGCCAGGCCCGTCGCCGTATGCGCATCGACGGATGGCGATGGGGCGGACGCATCTTTCTCGCGTTCATGCTGCTTTACACCGCGTTGCCGATGATCTGGATGCTGATCACCTCGATCAAGTCCGGCTTCGCGGCCTTGCAATTCCCGCCGCAATGGTGGCCTGACCAACCCACCCTTGGCAGCTACCAGAAGCTGCTTGATCCGCAAAACAGCGTCGGCCAGGACTTCCTTCGTTTCTTCTGGAACAGCCTTTTCGTCTCCACGGCCACGACCATCCTTTCGGTGATCGTGGCGGTTCCTGCGGCCTACGCGTTTTCGCGTTTCACCTTCCCGGGCCGGAACTTTCTGTTCTTCGCCGTCTTGCTTCGCAATATGTTCCCGGCGGTGATCTTTCTCGTGCCGCTCTTCATCCTGATGCGGGCGATCGGGCTGGTGAACACGCATGGGTCGCTCGTTCTCACCTACCTCACATTCGGCCTGCCGCTGGCGATCTGGCTCCTCAAGGGCTTCTACGACAACATCCCGGTGCAGCTCGAGCAGGCGGCGCGCATCGACGGTGCGACGCGGTTCCAGGCCTTTCTCCTGATCGTGATGCCGCTCTCGGCGCCAGGAATCATCGCCACGGCGATCTACTCCTTCATCGGCGCGTGGAACGAGTACATCTACGCCTACACATTCCTCTCCAAGAACGAGCAGTTGACACTGCCGGTCGGCATCCAGCGCTTCTTCTCCGAAAATACGACGGACTTTCCCGGCCTTATGGCGGCCAGCTTTATGATGAGCGTGCCCGTCGTGGTCCTGTTCCTCGTCCTGCAACGATACTTCGTACGCGCCCTTACGGAAGGCGCAGTTAAACACTAGGGAGTTGCCGGTGGCCCACGTGGTCCTCAAAGATCTTGTCAAGACCTATGGCAGCTTCAAAGCTGTCAACGATGTTTCGCTGACGGTCAATGACGGCGAATTCGTTGCGCTCGTCGGCCCTTCAGGCTGCGGCAAAACAACCACGCTCAATCTTGTAGCGGGGCTGATCCCCATCACATCGGGCGACATCGTCATCGGGGACCGGGTGGTCAACGACCTCGACCCCAAGGACCGGGACATCGCAATGGTGTTCCAGAACTACGCGCTCTATCCGCAAAAATCGGTCTATAAAAATCTGGCGTTCCCGCTGCAGATGCGCAAACTGCCAAGGGACGAGATCGACAAGAAGGTCAAGGAAGCAGCGCGCGTGCTCGACATGACGCAGCTACTCGAGCGCAAGCCGCGCGAACTTTCGGGCGGTCAACAGCAGCGCGTCGCCCTGGGCCGTGCCCTCGTTCGCGACCCGGCGGTATTCCTGATGGATGAACCACTGTCCAACCTCGACGCAAAGCTGCGCGTGCAGATGCGGTCGGAAATCAAGCGTTTCCACCAGGACCTCAAGGCGACGATCATCTACGTGACGCACGACCAGCTCGAAGCCGTGACCATGGCCGACAGGATGGCGGTGATGAACGGCGGCTACCTGCAGCAATATGATTCACCGGCGCAGGTCTTTGCCCATCCGGTGAACATGTTCGTTGCCAGCTTCGTCGGCAGCCCGGCGATGAGCCTGGTTCCGCTGGAGGCATCAACGGCAAGCGGCAATACTGTTTTGACCAGCGCGGAGGGCTGGCGCCTCGAGCTCTCGCCAGAAAACGCCCAGAAGGTCGCGAGGGCAACCACCAAGAAAGTCGTGCTCGGCGCACGTCACTCGGCGATCAAGCTGCACAAGAGTGCGGTGCCAGGAAGCATTCCTGCCAAGGCCTATACGGTGGAGCCGACCGGAGACGTCACCTTCGTACAGGCGTTCCTGTCTGGCGCCATCGTCAACGTCAGCGTGCCGCCGACCATTGCCGTCGCACCGGACGAAAAGATTTGGCTCGAGTTCGACCAGGAGCGGATGCACCTGTTCGACGGCGAAACAGAAATGGCCCTCATGGCCAACTGACACAAAGCCGATGCGTCTGGAACGAGGGTGTGGATGACTACGAAGCTTAAAATCACCGCTATCAAGCCCTATCCAGTATGGGTAGGAACACGCAACCAGATGCTGGTCAAGGTCGAGACCGACAACGGCATCTTCGGATGGGGCGAGAGCGGTTTGAGCGGTCGCGAGAAGGCCGTGGCCGGCGCGATCGAGCACTATCGCGAGTTTCTCATCGGCCGCGACCCGATGCAGATTGGTCGGATCTGGCAAGAAGCCTATCGCAGCCAATACTTCGAAGGCGGGCGCGTTCTGCAGGCGGCGATTTCCGCCATCGACATTGCCCTTCATGACATCAAGGGCAAGGCACTGGGGGTGCCGGCCTACGACCTGCTGGGCGGCAAGCAGCGCGACCGCATTCCTACCTTCGCCTCGACCGGTGACGAAGCCGAAGGCGATGTTGCCATCGAACGAGCCCGCGAACTACGCGCACAGGGGTGGCAGGCGATCCGCTTCTTTCCCATCGGGCAAAACAGCAAGGACATCTTTGAGCCGCGCGAATCGATCGGCGCTTCCGCAAGCATGCTGAATAAGGCGCGTGAGGCGCTGGGCGACGAGGTCGTCCTCGGCATCGACTATCACCATCGGCTGTCGGTGGCAGAGGCGGCGAGCTTCTGCAACAAGCTCGGCCGTGGCGTGCTTGATTTCCTCGAGGAGCCGATACGAGATGAGACGCCTGAAGCCTACGAATCCCTGCGCACGATGACCGACATCCCCTTTGCCATCGGCGAGGAATTTGCCAGCAAGTGGCAATTCCTGCCCTACGTCGAGCGTGGTATCCACCAGTTCAACCGGCTCGACGTTTGCAATGTCGGCGGGCTCACCGAAGCGACGAAGGTCGCCGGTTGGAGCGAGGCGCACTATGTGGACCTGATGCCCCACAATCCCCTTGGCCCGGTCTGCACGGCCGCGACCATCCATCTCGCCGCCGCGGTACCGAATTTCGCCTGGCTCGAGACCAGGGCACCCGAAGCAAAGCTCGGCTTCGATAATTCCGACTTCTTCCCCGTGCAGCCACGGCTCGACGGCCCCGACTATCCGGTCAGCGATCTGCCGGGGCTCGGCGTCGAGGTCAACGAAGAGGCGGTCAAGGCGGAGAGCTTTCGTTTCTGGGAAGCGCCTCACCTGAAGCGCCGCGACGGTTCTGTTACGAACTGGTAGTTTCATCCACCGGAGCCTCAAATGACGCATACTCCCGACATTACGCGACCGCCCAAAGACCTGATCGACGCGCTGAAGGAAATCGGCGCCGCGACGGTTTCCGGCACGCTTGGCCACATGGGCTTCCGCAATCCGCACATGGTCGGTCCCGTGGCGCAGAACCGCGGGAAGTCGATCGTCGGGCCGGCGCTGACGCTCCAGTTCATGCCGCAGCGGCCGGACCTCTTCACCGAGGGAGAATATGCCGATCCGGAGACGCAGTTGCACCGGCACGTGCTCTATCACGCGCAGGAGGGCGATGTGGTCGTGGTCGACGCGCGCGGCGACATGAGCTCGGGCGTCTTCGGCGATATGATGTCGACCTATTTCAAAGGCAGAGGCGGCGCTGGCATCGTAATCGACGGATGCATGCGTGATCGGCCCAATGTCGAGAAGCTGGATCTCCCCCTATGGCTACGTGGCTGGACTCCCAACTACCATGTGCAGACCAGCATTTATCCCAATGCCGTCAACGTTCCGATTGCCTGCGGCGGTGTCACGGTAATCCCCGGCGACATCATCGTCGCCGACGATGACGGGGTGGTGGTGCTTCCAGTCGCAATGGCCTCGAAGGTAATCGAAGAGTCGCAAAAGCATCACGATTGGGAGGAGTTCTCGCGAGTGAAGCTTATGGAGGGCGGGTCGTTACAGCGCTACTATCCGCTGCATGACGATGCCCGCGGAGAGTACGAAGAGTGGCGCAAAACAAACCGCCTCCGTTGAGAAGTATTATTCGTCGCCCATCTTCAACGCCGCGATGAAGGCTTCCTGCGGGATCTCCACCTTGCCGAACTGGCGCATGCGCTTCTTGCCGGCCTTCTGCTTGTCAAGCAGCTTGCGCTTGCGGGTGGCGTCGCCGCCGTAGCATTTCGCGGTCACGTCCTTGCGCAGCGCCGAGATCGTCTCGCGGGCAATGACGTTGCCGCCGATCGCCGCCTGGATCGGGATCTTGAACATGTGCTTCGGGATCAGCTCCTTGAGCTTCTCGCACATGTCGCGGCCGCGCTTTTCGGCCGCCGTCCGGTGCACCATCATCGACAGCGCGTCGACCGGTTCGCCGTTGACGAGGATCGACATCTTCACGAGGTTGCCCTCGCGGTGGTCGGTCAGCATATAGTCGAAGGAGGCATAACCCTTCGAGATCGACTTCAGCCGGTCGTAGAAATCGAAGACGACTTCGTTGAGTGGAAGGTCGTAGGTCAGCATTGCGCGCGTGCCGACATAGGTAAGCTCGATCTGGATGCCGCGCCGGTCCTGGCAGAGCTTCAGGATGCCGCCGAGATAATCGTCGGGCGTCAGGATCGTCGCGCGGATCCACGGCTCGTGGATTTCGGAGATCTTGACGACATCGGGCATGTCGGCCGGATTGTGCAGCTCGCGCTCCGTGCCGTCGGTCATGTACATCTTGTAGACGACCGAGGGTGCTGTGGCGATGAGGTCGAGGTCGAACTCGCGCTCGAGCCGTTCCTGGATGATTTCGAGATGCAGCAGGCCGAGGAAGCCGCAGCGGAAACCGAAGCCGAGGGCGGCCGACGATTCCATTTCGAAGGAGAAGGAGGCGTCGTTGAGGCGAAGCTTGCCCATTGCGGCGCGCAGATCCTCGAAATCGGCGGCATCGACCGGGAAGAGACCGCAGAACACCACCGGCTGCGCCGGCTTGAAGCCCGGCAGCGCCTGGGCCGTCGGCCGCTTGTCCTCGGTGATCGTATCGCCGACGCGGGTATCGGCCACTTCCTTGATCGAGGCGGTGATGAAACCGATCTCGCCGGGGCCGAGGCTGTCGACAGTGACCATCTTCGGCGTCAGCACGCCGACGCGCTCCACCTGGTATTTCGCATCGGTGCCCATCATCCGCACCGTCTGGCCCTTTGTCAGCACACCGTCGATGATGCGCACGAGAACCATGACCCCCAGATAGGTGTCGTACCAGCTGTCGACGAGCAGCGCCTTCAGCGGCGCCTTGTCGCCGCCCGGGCTCTTCGGCGCCGGCAGCTTGTGGACGATCGCTTCCAGCACATCGGGAATGCCGAGGCCGGTCTTGGCCGAAATCAGCACCGCCTCCGAGGCGTCGATGCCGATCACTTCCTCGATCTGTTCCTTGATGCGGTCGGGTTCGGCGGCCGGCAGGTCGATCTTGTTGAGGACGGTGACGATCTCGTGGTTGTTGTCGATCGCCTGGTAGACGTTGGCGAGCGTCTGCGCTTCGACGCCCTGGCTGGCGTCGACGACGAGCAGCGAACCTTCGCAGGCCGACAGCGACCGCGAGACTTCATAGGCGAAGTCGACATGGCCGGGCGTGTCGATCAGGTTGAGAATGTATTTCTCGCCATTGTTCGCCTGGTAATGCAGGCGCACGGTCTGGGCCTTGATGGTGATGCCGCGCTCGCGCTCGATATCCATATTGTCGAGCACCTGCTCGGACATTTCGCGCTCGGCAAGGCCGCCCGTCGTCTGGATCAGGCGGTCGGCCAGCGTCGATTTGCCGTGGTCGATATGGGCCACGATCGAAAAGTTGCGGATATGGGACAGCGGAGTGGTGGAATTGGTGCTCATGCGCGCCATATAGCAGCGCCGCCCCCTGCCGCAAAGCGGTAATTATCCCACTGTTTACGCTATTTCGTCCTGTGTCGGGTGCGTATCAGACCGGCCACGTCTCCAGCCGCCAGGCCGAATCCCAGAACATCCATTCATATTGCGAGGCGCGCACGAAGACATCGGTCATTTGCGCCCGCTCCACCGGCGATGCGGCGCGGGCGGCGATGTCGGTCAGTGCGATCACCTCGCGGGCACCGGCGGCAAATTGCGGGTCGCCATAGGTGTTGATCCAGGCCTGGAAGGCATTGCCCTCGATAACAGGCCGGTTCTTGATCGCTTCGCCGACGTGCCAGTAGATCCAGAAGCAGGGAAGGATGGAGGACAGCGCCACCGCGTAGGAGCTGTGATAGGCGGTGGCAAGCAGGAAGTTCGTATAGGCAAAGCCGGCAGGCGAGGGCTCGGCTGATGTGACATCCGCGGAGGTGATGCCGAACTGGGTGAGGAAGCCGGCATGCAAGCCCTGCTCGACAGTGATCGCCTTCTGCGCCGAACCGAGGAAGCGCAGGACCTGCGCATTGTCGGGCGCTTTGGCCGCAACGATCGCAAGGCATCGCGCATAATGCTTCAGGTAGAGCGCATCCTGCAGGATGTAATGCCGGAAAACCTCAGGCGGCAGCGTGCCGTCCGAAAGGCGCTGCAGCAATGGCAACGCCTCGATCTCGGCCATGATGGGCGCGATCCTGTCCCAGGCGGCAGCCGTGAAACTCCCTGTCAGTTCCGTGCTCTGTGTACTGGCGTCCATCGCTCTCTCCTCGGATTACGCCGCCATATATGGACGGCGCAGCGGCGAAAGCAAGGCGCGTTTGGCCGCTTTTTGTAGTCACTTGATTCCATCATCAGATATTGTATTTCTCTTATAGTGGAATCCTTGGACTGGAAAATTGGACTGGAAAATGGAACTGGAACTCGAACAGGCGATCGGCATCCGCATCCGCACGCTGCGGCAGGAAAAGGCTCTGACGCTCGATGATCTGGCTGGGGCCTCCGGCGTCAGCCGGGCGATGATCTCGCGCATCGAACGGGCGGAGGCGAGCCCGACCGCCTCGCTCCTGGCAAGGATCTGCGCCGCGCTCGGCCTGTCGCTGTCGGCCTTCTTTGCGGAAGAGGGGCAGGCCTCGCCGCTCGCCCGTCGGCAGGAACAGCAGGTCTGGCGCGATCCGGAGACCGGTTATCTCAGACGCTCTGTTTCACCCCCGGGCACGGCTTCCGATGTCGATATCGTCGAGGTCGAATTCCCCCCTGGCGCCCGCGTCAGCTTCCCCCCGCATGCGGGCGCCCATAGCATGACGCAGCATATCTGGCTGTTCGACGGCGAGCTGGAGATGACGGCGGCTGAGACTGTCTACCGGCTGCGCCCGGGCGATTGCCTCTTCATGCCGGTCGGCGAGGGTCACGTCTTCCACAATCCGGGCCACGCGCCGGCGCGTTACTGCGTCGTGCTCGATCGCGGCGGCCGATAACACCATTCATTTCAGGAGAACAGCATGCCCGCTATTCGTACCCTTTCCGCCGAGGAGGCCCGCGCCGCCATTCCGGCTCTTTCGGAGGTGCTTGCCGATTGCGTCGCGGGCGGCGCCTCCGTCGGCTTCATGCAGCCCTATGGGCATGAAGATGCCGAGCCCTATTGGCGCGATGTCGCCGATGCCGTTGCCACCGGCGGCAATCTGCTGCTGGTCGCTGAACTCGACGGCAGGATCGTCGGCACGGTGCAGGTGGGGGCCGCGCAGATGCCGAACCAGCCGCATCGCGGCGATTTGAAGAAGCTGCTGGTACACCGCTCCGCCCGCGGCAAGGGGCTCGCCCGGCTGCTGATGGATGCCGCCGAGCGCGAGGCGGCAAGCCACGGCAAGACCCTGCTCGTGCTCGACACGGCAACCGGCAGCGATGCCGAGGCGATCTATCCGCGCCTGGGCTGGCAGCGCGTCGGCGTCATTCCGGATTATGCGCTGTGGCCGGAAGGTGGCTTCTGCGCCACCACCCTGTTCTACAAGCGGCTTACCTGATTGCACCAGGCCCGCTCACGCCTGCCTGGCGAAGACCGGAAACGCGCCGCCAAGCGTCGCGCCCGCCGTCCAATGTGCGGCATTCCAGCCGAATTGCCGTGCCGCTTCGATATTCGCCGCCATATCGTCGATGAAGGCGATCTCGCCGGGCAGCACGCCGGCCCGCTCGGTCGCCAGCCGGAAGAAATCCGGGGAAGGCTTGCTGTGTCCGAGTGCTGCGGAATAGATGATGTCGTCGAAATGCGCGCTAAGGCCGATCTGCTCCATCAGGTAGCGTGCCCGCCTATGCTCCTGGTTGGTCGCCAGCAAGAGAGTGATGCCGCTTTGCCTGAGAGCAGCGAGTTCTTCGAGCAGATTGCGGTCGAGGCGGGAATCGTTTTCGAACCAGTAGTCGATCAGTGTTTCGGCGCCGAGGTGGGGCGCGATCTTTGCGAGAACGCCGGCGAGCCGCGGTTCCAGCGCCTCGCGGCCGATGATGATATCGCGCCAGTAGGTCTGGAAGAATTCCTGCTGCAGCAGATCGTGGCGCAGCCCGAGATCGCGCTCCAGATAGGCGAAGTGCGGCAACCCGTCGGTCGGACGACCATGAATGAGCACACCGTCGACATCGACCATCAGCACTTTCATGCGGGAAATTTCCTCCTTCTCAAAACACCGGCGAAGGTGGCGTCATTATTCCAGACGATCAAGGGCACGCACCGCTTTTTTGTCAGGGCAGAGCCGTGTAAATCTCCATTGTCAATCAAGGGCAGGAACTGAAATGCGCGTCATCTATTCCGAAGATCACAAGCTGCGTGATGCCAGGACCGAGCTGCATGCCGGCCAGCTGGTGACGCCTTTCGAGGCGCCGTTTCGCGTCGAATGGATCCTGGCGGCGGTCAAGGAGGCGGGCTTTACCGACGTGGTGGCGCCCGATGCGCACGGGTTGGAAACGGCGCTAAGAGTGCATGATCCCGCCTATCTGGATTTTCTTGCCACCGTGTGGGACCGCTGGGTGGCGGCCGGTTTCACCGGCGAGGCGATCGCCAATTCCTTCGCCGTTCGCCGCACCAGCAAGCGCGTGCCCGACAATATCGTCGGCGCGATCGGCCACTATGCCAATGCCGCCGACACCTCGATCACCAAGGGCTCCTACGAGGCGGCGATCGCCTCCATGCGCTGCGCGATCACGGGCGCCGACTGGCTGAATGCCGGCAATCCTTTCGCCTTCGCGCTCTGCCGCCCGCCCGGCCATCATGCCGGCATCGATCTCTTCGGCGGCTATTGCTTCATCAACAATTCGGGCGTCGCCGCGCAGCGGCTGCTCGACCATGGTGCCAGGAAAGTCGCGGTGCTGGATGTCGATTTCCATCATGGCAACGGCACGCAGGACCTCTTCTATCACAGAGGCGATGTCTTCACCGCATCGCTGCATGGCGATCCCATGCATGCCTTTCCCTATTTCCTCGGCCATGCCGACGAGGAAGGCGAGGGGGAGGGCACAGGCGCCAACCGCAACTATCCGATGCTCCCGGGCACGCCCTGGGATATTTGGTCTTCGGCCCTTGCCGATGCACTGGCCCGCATCAAGACCTTCGGCGCCGAGGCGATCGTCGTGGCGCTCGGCGTCGATACCTTCGAGCGCGATCCGATCTCCTTCTTCAGCCTCACCTCCGACGATTTCACCCGCATGGGCGCGATGATATCAGCCGCCGGCCTGCCGGTGCTCGCTTGCATGGAGGGCGGCTACGGCGTGCCGGAGATCGGCCTCAACGTCGCCAATGTCCTCAAGGGTCTGGAAGTCTGATCCCTGCCGATGACCGACGAGACCGCTCCATCCGACATTCCGACATCACGCATGCTGAGCTGGGCGCGCAACTCCACCGTCTATCGCCTCGAGCGGCGGATGATGACGGAAAAGCAGCTCTTTGAGGCCATCTCCCGTAAGGCCAAGGAGAAATTCGATGGTATCAGTGCGGCGCAACTCAAGGCCATCGCCGATTTCGCGGTCAAATTTGCCTATGACAACAAGGTGCTCGACGATCACGCCTATGCGGAGATCAGCACGCGCTCTGCCGTGCGCGGCGGTAAATCGAAGCGGGCGATCGCCCAGAAGCTTGTTGCCAAGGGCGTCTCCAGCGACAAGGTCGAGGCGGCACTTGAGGAGGCTGACGATCTCTATGCCGCAGCGATTTTTGCCCGCAAACGCGCCTTCGGTCCCTTCCGCCGGGTCGAGCTCGACGAAAAACGGAAGGCGAAAGAGCTTTCGGCCTTCGCTCGTAACGGCTTTAGTTTCGACATCGGCAGGAAGGTCTTCGACATGAGCTTCGAAGATGCCGAAGAGGTCATCCTCGCGGGCCGTCTCTGATATTGCATCAAGGGTTTTGCGGTCCGGTTTGCGCTAATGGCTGCCCCTCACCCTAATCTTAGCGGGGTCGAGCCACTCGCCTCGACCCGTCCTTTGTACCCCGTAAACGGGGAGAGGGGACGTGCCCTGCGAGCGGTAGAGGTACGGAGAGGGCGCGGCATAAGCGCTCTTGATCCCGGCATGAAAAGTTTGAATTTGGCTCTCCCCCGTCTTCGGCTTAGAACCGCGCCGGGATCGGGGGCCACATGGACATCAAGAATATCGAGAGTGGGACGGACGGCGCGGCCTTGATTGCGCAGCCGGGCGTATCGCCGACTTCGGGCGGCTTGGCGGCCGGTATCGCCATGTGCCTGATGTCGATGTCTTCGATCCAGTTCGGGGCGGCACTGTCTTCGTCAGCCATTGCGACCTATGGCGTTGCCGGCGCTACCTGGCTGCGGCTTGCTTTCGCGGCGATCATCCTTGCCGCCGTCGTCAGGCCTTCGGTGCTGCGTTATAGCGGCGCCCAATGGCGGGCGACGTTGCTGCTCGGCACGACGACGGCTGCCATGACGCTGTGCTTCTTCGCGGCGATTCAGCGGCTGCCGCTCGGCCTGGCGATCGCCATCGATTTCCTCGGGCCGCTCTCGGTCGCCGTCTTTGGCTATGGCCTGAGCTGGCGACTTACCTGGCCGTTGATCGCTGCAGCCGGCATTCTCTTTCTCGCCCATGACGGCGAAGGCTGGGTCGGCAATCTCTCAGGCGTCCTCTTCGCTCTCGGCTCGGCTGTGGGATGGGCGGTCTATATCCTGCTAACGAAGAAGGTCGGCGCTGCCTTCAAGGGGCTGGAAGGTCTCGCCATGTCGCTGCTCGTCGCCGGCCTCGTCGCAACCCCCTTCGGTCTGGCGGAGACGGCGGGCGCCTTCACGCTGAAGGGACTGGTCGAGGTTCTCGGCCTCGCCATCCTCGTGCCGCTCCTGCCCTATGCGCTGGAAATGGTGGCGCTGCGGCGCATGCCGGCGGCATCCTTCGGCATCCTTATGAGCCTCGAACCGGCGCTCGGCGCGCTCGCCGGTTTTCTGATCCTCGCCCAGCCGATGACCGCGCTGCAGATGCTGGGTACGGCGCTCGTCGTGGCAGCCAGTGCCGGCGCCACCGCCTCGGCGGAAAAGGCCTGAGATCAGGCGGGTTCGCGCGCGGGATCGTCGAGCGCCGGATTGTAGAACAGCGACAGTGTCAAGCTTTTGGCGATCCGCTCCGCCGTTGCCATGAACCAGGCCTTAGCCTCCGGTGACGGGGCGATATCGTCGAGCGTTGCGGCAAACAGCGACAGCCATTTCGGAAAGAGATCCGGCGTCAGGTTCTGGACGCCCGTATGCGCCTGCACCGGCTTGCCGCCATAGGCGCCGCTGCGGAAGGCGACGGCCGACCAGAAGTTTTTCATCTTCGCCATATGCTCCGGCCAGCGGCCGGACAGCCTGGCGTCGAACACCGGGCCGAGATCGGGATGCGTTAGCACGCGTGCGTAAAAGGTCTCGACCAGCCTGTCGATGAAGGCCGCGTCGACGCCCATCGCCTGCATCTCGGCCTCCGCCCTTTCGCGGATCGCCGCGACATGGGCGGGGCGGCCCTGAATGTCATTGTCCATTCCAAATCCCCGGCGCCGCGTGATGCGGCGCCCTCTCATATAGGTGTTTATGGCGGCGCGCCAAAGTCGTCCGCGCCGCTTGCGGCAATCTGTCAGCGGGCGTGCTCGCGCACTTGACCGTCATCATTGCGTTCTTTAGATTTAGAATAATTCTAAAAATTGGAGAAAGTCATGCTGACGCGATTTTTCAGATCCTCGAAACGATCTTTCGAGTCGCTGTCCGAGCAGGAGATTCTTGCCCTTGGGATCGCCTCCGAGGAAGACGATGCCCGCATCTATCTTGCCTATGCCGACAGGCTGCGCCGCGAATTTCCGGCCTCGGCCAAAGTCTTCGAGGACATGGCCGAAGTCGAGGATACCCATCGCAAGTCGTTGATCGAGATCCATCGCCAGCGTTTCGGCGAGCGCATCCCGTTGATCCGGCGCGAGCATGTGCAGGGTTTTTACGAGCGCAAGCCGGACTGGCTCAGGGCAAACCTTTCGCTGGATGCGATGCGGCAGGAAACCGAGGCGATGGAGGAGCAGGCCTATCGCTTCTATGTCGAGGCGGCAAAACGGACTGCGGACGCCTCGACGCGTGAGCTTCTCGGCGATCTCGCCCTCGCCGAACAGGGACATGAGGATATCGCCCGCATGCTGGGCGACAAACATACGCCCGCAGACGTCAAGCACGACGAGGACGCGACGGTGCATCGGCAATTCGTGCTGACCTATGTGCAGCCGGGTCTTGCCGGACTGATGGACGGCTCGGTCTCGACTCTAGCGCCGATCTTCGCCGCCGCCTTCGCCACGCAGGATACCTGGCAGACCTTTCTCGTCGGCCTTTCGGCCTCTGTCGGCGCCGGCATATCGATGGGCTTCACTGAGGCCGCCCATGACGACGGCAAGATCTCCGGCAGAGGCTCGCCGGTAAAGCGCGGCCTTGCCTGCGGCATCATGACGACGCTCGGCGGCCTTGGCCACGCGCTGCCCTATCTGATCCCGCATTTCTGGACAGCGACGATCACCGCCGCCGTCGTCGTCTTCTTCGAACTCTGGGCCATCGCCTTCATCCAGAACCGCTACATGGAAACCCCCTTCCTGCGCGCCGCCTTCCAGGTGGTGCTCGGCGGCGGCCTGGTGCTCGGCGCGGGGATTTTGATTGGGAATGGGTGAGGAGCGGTCGGCGAGCCCAGCAATCGATCCAGTGAATCGATTGCAGCGACGAACGCCCTGAGCCCAAAGCGAAGGGCCGGGAGACGGTGCGTCATACCCGGCATCAAAAGCGGTCCGTGCTCTTCGCTTGCGCTCAGTGCACTCGCGGCTTCGCCGCTCACCCCCTCATCTGCCTGCCGGCATCGACCGCGGTCGAGCCACGGGTCTCGACCCGTCCTTCGGACCCCCGCTGGGGAGAAGCGGAGTCGTGGCACCGCCTCGCTCCCCTCGAGGCCTTTGCTATCGGAACGACGACAGTACGTCTTGCTCCCGCTTCTCCCCAACGGGGAGAAGATGCCCGTAGGGCAGATGAGGGGTGAGGAGCGGTAGTGACGAACGCCTTGAGCGCAGCGAAAGGCGAGTAACGGGGAACACCTCTCCTCTAAAACTGACCTGGTGCGAACGGAGAGAACCACAAAACAAAAAAGGCCGGCAAACCGCCGGCCTTTCCACATTCTCTATTGCAACCCTTACCGCAGCGCGCCGACTAGGACGTCGCGGCCGTTCTCGATGGTGACCCAGCGGCCGGCATTGTAGCTCGACTGGCGCTTGACGAAGGAATAGGGCGTGCCGAACCACGGCTTGACGTCGGCGGCGAGGTTGTCGAGCACGAAATCGCCCTCGGCGGTGCGCAGCGTCAGCACCGCATGACCTTCACCATCCGGCTTGCGCACGACGGTCATCAGCAGATCGGCAGCCGGAAAGCCGCGTTGGATCAGCATGCGGCGCTTCAACAGCGCGAAATCCTCGCAGTCGCCGGCGGTGGTCGGATAGGCCCAGACCTCATCCTTGCCGTAGATTTCCTTGTCGGTCATCGGCGTGATCGTGCGGTTGACCGTGGCGTTGACCGAACGCACGAGCGACCACTTCCCCAGGGTCATGGCAACGGGGCCGGCGTTGCGGTTTGCGCCGCATTCAATGCGGTGAATCTGACAGAAATCATAGTGCCCGATCGGCTGTGAGGTGGCATTGCCTGTCACCATGGAAGCATTTCTGCTGGGGGCTGGTATGGCGGCCGTCGCCATCGCAAACATGGCCATCATGGCCACAAAGATACCCTTGATCCGCACGCCCGCTCTTTCCTCGCATCGCCCTTATTTATTAACAAAGTGTTAATGGAGAGGGCCGGAAAGAGTCAATCGTTACTTCTTGGGAGGACCTTACGACCCGCCGATATGGTTAAAATGCAACGGGTTGGGGGACCTGCATCAGGCGAATTTATCCGCCTCTGCCGTTCAAGCGGGCATCTGCCTATTTGTTGATGAACGGATGATGCCTTTGACGGCACTCAAGAGAAGCGCGATATCGCCGGGGCGGGAAAGGCGGTGGTCGCCGTCGCGGACGAAGGTCAGCACAACGTCGTCGGCGGGAAGATGTTCGACCAGTTTCATCGCATGCGCATGCGGCACATCAGCGTCTTTCATACCCTGGAGAATGTGCACCGGGCAGCCGGTTTCGATGATGCCGTCGAGCACCCGGTTCTTTCGGCCGTCCTCGATCAGCGCCCGCGTATAGATGTTGGGTTCTGGGCTGTATTGCGAGCGCTCTTCGAAATAGCCGCGCTCGGCAAGCGACTCGCGCTCCTTGGCCTTCAGGTTCGGCTCGATCAGCTCGGAGGTGAAATCGGGGGCCGGCGCGATCAGCACCATCCCTGCGAGCTTTGGGCCTTCGAGCGTCCGCGCAAGCTCCTGCGCCAGCCTGAGCGCGATCCAGCCGCCCATCGACGAGCCGACGAGGATTATCCGATCGGGGGCGACATGGCGGAGGACGGCAAGTGCCTCCTCCAGCCAGCGCGAGATCGTGCCGTCGCTGAAGCTGCCGCCGGAAAGCCCGTGGCCGGAATAGTCTAGGCGGATGCAGGCAAGCCCAAGGTCCGCCGCCAGCCCATCGAGTTCCACCGCCTTGGTGCCGCTCATGTCGGAGCGGTAGCCGGACAGCCAGACTAGTGCCGGTGCGCCATTGCCGGCCCGTGCCGGGCGGACAAGCATGGCGATCTCACGCGCCGCCTCACCCTCGCCGACCGTCAGGAACTGCGGTTGGGCATTGGACAACTGATCGGGCATCGGCGAAACTCCTGTTGTTTTGGCCTATAAAACAGATTCTTGGCAGGCTGACAGCGGGTGATTTTTCCGCTAAAGGATGATATTGACTCCGTTGCAGCGATGACGCGACACGTTTGTGCACCCCTGATTGGGAGCGCGATGCTGCAACGTTCCGAAACAACGCGAGGAGAATACGACCATTCGCAGACCTTTTAAAACCGACGCACCCGTGAAGGACGGACCGCGCTCGAACCGTGAAATCCGCATTCCCAAAGTTCAGCTGATCGGGGCTGACGGTGAGAATATGGGCGTCGTGCCTACCGACCAGGCCTTGAGAATGGCGGAAGAAGCCGGCCTCGATCTCGTCGAAATTTCCCCCAATGTCGAACCGCCGGTGTGTAAGATCCTCGATCTGGGCAAGCTGAAATATGCCAACCAGAAGAAGGCTGCTGAGGCGCGCAAGAAGCAGAAGATCGTCGAAGTCAAAGAAATCAAGATGCGCCCGAACATCGACACCCATGATTATGAGGTGAAGATGAAGGCGATGGGTCGCTTCTTCGACGAAGGCGACAAGGTCAAGGTGACGCTGAAGTTCCGCGGCCGTGAAATGGCCCACCAGGAACTCGGCATGAAGCTTCTGCAGCAGGTCAAGGCCGATACGATCGAGTTCGCCAAGGTCGAAGCCGAACCCAAGCTCGAAGGCCGCCAGATGATGATGGTGCTGGCCCCGAAATAAGCGCCAGGCAGTTTTTCGCCCAAGGCCGTCCGCAAGGGCGGCTTTTGTGCTTTCTGCCATTTTGCTTTGCGCCGTTGTATTTTGGGATGCGCGAAGATTCCTCCGCGGCCCCGTTGCACTTTCATGACGCTGCGGTTATAAGCGCGCGTCCGAACTGACCGGCAGGGCATGCCGTGGCAGTTTCGAATGCTTGCGGAACGGTTCGTCGCCGATGCCGCGGATCAACAACAAACGCTCCCGCACCTGGTTGCGACGGCCGGAGAACCGGACTTCGCGAAAAGGGCTTTTTTGATAAAGCGCGCAGGGAGGACAGAAGGAGTAGCAAAATGCCCAAGATGAAGACGAAGTCCTCTGCCAAGAAGCGGTTCAAGATCACCGCAACCGGCAAGGTCAAGGCTGCCGCTGCCGGCAAGCGCCATGGCATGATCAAGCGTTCCAACAAGTTCATTCGCGATGCACGTGGCACCATGGTTCTCGCAGAACCGGATGGCCGCAAGGTTATCAAGAATTACCTGCCGAACGGTCTCTGAGACTCGTCCGCGAACGCTAGATTTAAGGAGATCATGATATGGCACGTGTAAAAAGAGGCGTCACCTCTCACGCCAAGCACAAGAAGGTTCTGAAGGCCGCAAAGGGCTTTTACGGCCGCCGCAAGAACACCATCCGTACCGCCAAGGCTGCTGTCGATCGTTCGAAGCAGTACGCCTACCGCGACCGCAAGGTCAACAAGCGCAACTTCCGTGCGCTTTGGATCCAGCGCATCAACGCCGCTGTGCGTGAATTCGGCCTGACTTATGGCCGCTTCATCGACGGCCTGAACAAGGCTGGCATCGAAGTCGACCGCAAGGTTCTCTCCGACATGGCGATCCACGAGCCGGAAGCATTCGGCGCGCTGGTCAGCGCTGCCAAGAAGGCTCTTGAATACCTCAAGGAAGCCGGCACGACGAACGAGTTTGAAGGCGCGGTCAAGTAACCAGCGCTTCCCAAGCTTTTGAATTTATGATTTTGGGAAACCCGCGCTGGTTTGGGCTAGCGCGGGTTTTTCTTTCTTTATATTCCTGGCGCCCGCCGGCGCCGCCTGCCTCCCGATCGCCCGCCTGATACTGGACGGAAAGAAGTGACAATGTCAGATATCGACCAGCTCAATGCATCGCTGCTCGCCGAAATCGCCGCCGCCGATGACGAAACGGCGCTCGAAGCCGTGCGCGTTTCCGCCCTCGGCAAGAAGGGCTCCGTCTCCGAACTGTTGAAGACGCTCGGCGCCATGACGCCGGAAGAGCGCCAAAGCAAGGGCGCTGCGATCAACGTTCTGAAGACCGCCGTGACCGAGGCGCTTACTGCCCGCAAGACGACGCTCCGGCAAGCGGCGATCGATGCGCGGCTGAAGGCCGAGACGGTCGACGTCAGCCTGCCGGTGCGCTCTTCGCCGGCCGAGCGCGGCCGTATCCATCCGATCAGCCAGATCGTCGACGAGATCACCGCGATCTTCGCCGACATGGGCTTCTCGATCGCCGAAGGTCCCGACATCGAGACCGATTATTACAATTTCACCGCGCTGAATTTCCCCGAAGGCCATCCGGCCCGCGAGATGCACGACACCTTCTTCTTCAACCCGGATGAGAATGGCGAGCGCAAGGTCCTGCGCACCCACACCTCGCCGGTGCAGGTGCGCACCATGGAGGCGCAGACACCGCCGATCCGCATTATCATTCCCGGCAAGACCTACCGCCAGGACTCGGACGCCACCCATTCGCCGATGTTCCATCAGGTCGAGGGCCTCGTCGTCGACAAGAAGGCCAATGTCGCCAACCTCCGCTGGGTGCTGGAAGAATTCTGCAAGACCTTCTTCGAGGTCGACAGCGTGACGATGCGTTTCCGCCCGTCCTTCTTCCCCTTCACCGAGCCCTCCTTCGAGGTCGATATCCAGTGCGACCGCTCCGGCCCGATCGTCAAGTTCGGCGAGGGCACCGACTGGATGGAGATCCTCGGCTGCGGCATGGTCCACCCGAACGTGCTGCGTTACGGCGGGCTCGATCCGGACGAATATCAGGGTTTTGCCTGGGGCATGGGCCTCGACCGCATCGCCATGCTGAAATACGGCATGCCCGACCTGCGCGACTTCTTCAACGCCGACGTCCGCTGGATGACGCATTACGGCTTCCGCCCGCTCGACATGCCGACGCTGTTCGGCGGCCTCAGCGCTTGAACGGAGAATTGGGACGATGAAATTCACGCTCTCCTGGTTGAAAGAGCATCTGGAAACGGATGCCGGCCTCGATGAAATCTGCACGCGCCTCACCGAGATCGGACTGGAGGTCGAGGACGTCGACGACAAGGCGGCATTCAAGCCTTTCGTTATCGCCAGGGTCGTCTCGGCCGAAAAACATCCGCAGGCCGATCGCCTGAAGGTCCTGATGGTCGATACCGGATCCGGCGCGCCGGTCCAGGTCGTCTGCGGCGCCCCGAATGCGCGCGCCGGTCTCGTCGGCGCCTTCGCAGCGCCCGGAACCTATGTTCCCGGTATCGACGTGACGCTCGCCGTCGGCAATATCCGCGGCGTCGAAAGCCATGGCATGATGTGCTCCGAAAAGGAGCTGCAGATCTCCGACAGTCACGACGGCATCATCGATCTACCCGAGGATGCGCCGGTCGGCCAGAGTTATGCCGCCTATGCGCATCTCGACGACCCGATAATCGAGATCAACCTGACGCCCAACCGGCCGGATTGCACCTCGATCCACGGCATCGCCCGCGATCTCGCTGCCTCCGGCCTCGGCACGTTGAAGACGCGGCCCGCGCCGTCCTTCGCCGTCGAAGGCGAGACGCCGGTGAAGCTGACGCTCGATCTCGACGATCCGAAGCTTTGCCCGGGTTTTGCGCTGCGCCTCGTGCGCGGCGTCAGGAACGGCCTGAGCCCGCGCTGGATGCAGCAGCGGCTGATCGCCATCGGCCTGCGCCCCATCAACGCGCTTGTTGATGTCACCAATTACATGACCTTCGATCAGGGGCGGCCGATCCACGTCTTCGACGCTGCCAAGATCAAGGGCAACCTGACCGTCCGCCGCGCCGTCGAGGGCGAGACGGTGCTGGCGCTCGACCAGCGCGAATACAAGCTCTCGCCGAACAACGTCGTCATCGCCGATGAGGATGGCATCGAATCGATCGGCGGCATCATGGGCGGCGAACATTCCGGCTGCGATGAGAGCACCGTCGACGTTTTGATCGAATCCGCCCTCTGGGACCCGATGAACATCGCCAAGTCAGGCCGCAGCCTCGGCATCATCACCGATGCCCGCTACCGCTTCGAACGCGGCGTCGATCCGGAATATATGGTCCCCGGTCTCGAACGCACGACGGAACTGGTGGTGGAACTTTGCGGTGGCAAACCCGCCAGAGCAGAGGTCGTCGGCTACAAGGGTTACCAGCCGAAGATCGTCGATTTCCCCTATTCGGAGGTCAAGCGCTTGACGGGCCTCGACGTCTCGAATGAGGAAAGCAACACGATCCTGACGCGCCTTGGCTTCAAGGTCTCCGGTTCCGGCGAGCGGGTCTCCGTCGCCGTTCCCTCTTGGCGTCCCGATGTCGACGGCAAGGCAGATCTCGTGGAAGAAGTCATGCGCATCCACGGCGTCGACAATATCAAGCCGGCGCCGCTCGAAAGTCACGCGGCCGTCAACGGCAAGATCCTGACGACGCTGCAGATCCGCAGCCGCCTCGCCAAGCGGGCGCTCGCCGCACGCGGCATGCTCGAAGCCGTCACCTGGTCCTTCATTCCGGAAGACCAGGCAAAGCTGTTCGGCGGCGGCTCGCCCGCCCTCAAGCTTGCCAACCCGATCGCCGCCGAAATGTCGGATATGCGCCCGTCACTCCTGCCGGGCCTGCTGACCGCAGCCCAGCGCAATGCCGACAAGGGTTACGCCGACGTCGCCCTCTTCGAGGTCTCCGGCACCTATGAGAACGACAGGGCGGACGGTCAGCGCCGCGTGGCCGGCGGCATTCGCCGCGGCACAGCCTCGCTTGCCGGCGCCGGTCGCGCCTGGTCGAACGCCGCCAAGGGCGGGGGCAAGCCGGTCGACGTCTTCGACGCCAAAGCCGATGCGCTCGCCGTCATCGAAGCCTGCGGCCTGCCGATGGGCAATATCCAGATCGAGCAGGGCGGACCGGAATGGTATCATCCCGGCCGCTCCGGCACGATCAAGATGGGGCCGAAGGTCGTGCTCGGCTATTTCGGCGAATTCCATCCTCTGACGCTGGAAGCGCTCGACGTCTCCGGCGCTCTCTGCGGCTTCGAGGTCTATGTCGACGCCATGCCGGAGCCCAAGCGCAAGGCGACGCGCACCAAGCCGGCGCTTGAGCTGTCGCCCTTCCAGGTGGTGCGGCGCGACTTCGCCTTCGTCGTCGACAAGACGGTGGAAGCCGGCGCCATCGTCAAGGCCGCGACCGGCGCCGACCGCAAGCTGGTGACCGGCGTCAATGTCTTCGATATCTTCGAGGGTGCATCGGTTGGCGACGGCAAGAAGTCGGTGGCGATCGAGGTTCAGATCCAGCCGGTCGAGCGCACGCTGACGGACGAGGATTTCGAGGCGCTGACGCAGAAGATCGTCGCCAGCGTCGCCAAATTCACCGGCGGTGTCCTCAGAAGCTGAGCTTCACCCAACGTTGTCAAATAATGGACCGGTCGCGAATGGCGGCCGGTCCTTTCACCTATGCAGATGGAAGAGTTTGCTGACGATCGTCCAGCGGCCGTCGATCTTCAGCAGCGAGAGATAATCGGTAAAGCGCATTCCGGCAAAGTCGTCTGTCACCTTGACGCTTGCCGCTTCGCCCTCGACATCGACGCTCTGAATGTCCATGTAGGGCTGCGTGCCGGGTGGCGCCGGCTCTTCCGCCAGGATCGCGGCGATGAACTCGTCCCGCGTCAGCCATTCGACCGCATTTTCGTAATGGCCGATGATCGAGCTTTGCGGGTGAAAGGCCTTTTTCAAGGCTGCCTCATTGGCGAAGGCCATGCCTTCGACATAGAGATGAACTGTCTGTTCGACTGCCTGCCTGTCCGACATATTGTCATCCCGTTCTCCGAGATGGCCTTAGATAGTTTCGCCAGCCCCGAAGGCAAGCCCGGCCGGTTGTTGCCGACCGGGCTTTCGCTCTTTGTTTCGGTAGGGGTTCAGATATTCGTCATGGCAAGCGAGGCGTCCGAATAGCGCTTGCCGGCCACCTGTCCGGCGGGGATCGCTTCGCTGAGCTGCTCGAGTTCCGCCGGGCTCAGCACGATATCGGCAGCGGCCGCATTCTGTTCGAGATGGTGAAGCTTGCGGCCGCCGGGGATCGGCACGATGTCGTCGCCCTGGTTCAACACCCAGGCCAGCGCCAGCTGCGCCGCCGTCACGCCTTTCTCGGCGGCAAGCCGCTCGAGAGTCGCGACGAGGGCGGCATTAGCGTCGAAATTTTCCGCCTGGAACCGCGGCACTTGCCGACGGAAATCGTCGGCAGCGAGATCCTCCACTTTGCGGATCGACCCGGTCAGGAAGCCGCGTCCAAGCGGGCTATAAGGTACGAAGCCGATGCCGAGTTCGCGGCATGTCGCAAGCACCTCCTCTTCAGGATCGCGCGTCCAGAGCGAATACTCACTCTGCAGGGCTGCGATCGCATGGACTTCATGGGCGCGGCGAATGGTGGCGCTGCCGGCTTCCGAAAGCCCGAGCGCCCGAACTTTGCCTTCCTTCACCAGTTCCGCCATCACGCCGACGGTCTCCTCGATCGGCACATTGGGATCGACCCGGTGCTGATAAAAGAGGTCGATGGTGTCGATGCCGAGGCGTTTCAGCGAAGCCTCGGCGACCGCGCGCACATGCTTGGGGCGGCTGTCGACGCCGGCGATGGCGGCAGCACCCGGCTTGTTGGCATCGATCTTGAAGCCGAATTTGGTAGCGATCACCACGCGGTCCCGGAATGGCTTCAGCGCTTTGCCGAGCAGAACCTCGTTGGTGAAGGGACCATAGACTTCGGCGGTGTCGAAGAAGGTGACGCCGAGATCGATGGCGCGATGCAGTGTCTTGATCGATTCTGCATCGTCACTGGCGCCGTAGGCGAAGCTCATGCCCATGCAGCCAAGGCCGACGGCAGAGACGGTCAGATCGTTTCCGAGTTTCCGGGTTTTCATGAAGTGCTCCTTTGAGCTGATTTTGAAACCGCTTGATCGGTTGTTGCGGCACCAGCAGACCATATCGCTGCAGCATCGATCAGAAAATACATGCAGTTTCAAACGGGTTGTTCTATCAATTCGATCAATGAATAGGACCCAGCTCTCGCAACTCGCCGTTCTCGCCGCCGTCTCGGAGCATCGCAGCTTCCGGGCCGCTGCAAAGGAACTCCTCGTCGCGCCCTCGGCCGTCAGCCATGCGATCTCCAGCCTAGAAGACAGTCTGGGGGTGCGGCTGCTGGCGCGCACCACCCGCAGCGTGGCGCCGACGGAGGAGGGCCGCCTGCTTCTCGAAAGACTTCGTCCCGCACTCGAGGAGATCGATATTGCCTTGGAGGCCGTCCGCGATACGCGCGCCAAGCCGGCCGGAAACCTGCGCATCACCGCGCCGCGCTTCGCCTCCGATCTGCTGCTCGCCCCGCGCCTCGGCGACTTTCTCAACCTCTATCCCGATATCACCCTGGAGATCGCCAATGAGGACGGCTTCACCGATATCGTCAAGGAGGGTTTCGATGCCGGCATCCGGCTGGAGGAGAGCCTCGAGGCTGATATGATCGCGGTCAGGGTCTCGCCCAATCTGACGACGGTGATCGCCGCTTCGCCCGAATATTTCGAGTATCATCCGAAGCCGCAGCATCCACGCGATCTCGTCCATCACCGCTGCATCAAGCGGCGCTTTACCAATGGCTCGATCTATCGCTGGGAATTCGAAAAGGACGGGCAGGAACTGGTCGTTTCGGTCGACGGGCCGCTGATCGTCAGCGAGGATCGCCTCGCGCTGCTTGCGGCGCTGAATGGCGCCGGTCTTGCCTATCTCTTCGACATGCGGGTCTATGCGGAACTCGCGACCGGCAAGCTGGTGCGGGTGCTGGAGGATTGGTGCGCGCCCTATTCCGGGCCGTTTCTCTATTATCCCAGCCGGCGGCAGATGCGGCCGGCACTGCGCGCCTTCATCGATTTCTTCAGATATGCCGAGAAGGATGCGGGCGGCCGATAAATACTGAAACAGCCGCCCGTTCCCATCATTTCATCAGGCAGCCTTTGCCTTCTGGTTCGCCGCCGTGGTGGCGAGCTGGGAGAGGGTCTTGTCGGTGGCCGTTTCCTCCTGCAGCGTCTGGTCGAGCAGGCGGACGGCATCCTTGAGGCCGAGCGTCGCGGCCCAGGTCTTCAGCGTACCGTAGCGGGCGATTTCATAATGCTCGACCGCCTGAGCCGCAGAGATCAGGCCGGCATCGAGGGCCGATGTGCCCTTGAATTCCTCCATGATTTCTTCGCCCTCGGCCAGAATGCCCTGGATCGCCTCGCAGGTCTTGCCCTGGGCGCGTTTGCCGATCAGTTCAAAAACCTGCTGCAGGCGCTCGACCTGAGCTTCGGTTTCCTCACGGTGCTTTTCGAAGCCCGCCTTCAGTTCGGAGGACTGGGCGGCGCGCGCCATCTTCGGCAGGGCGCGCAAAATCTGCCGTTCGGCAAAGTAGATGTCCTTGAGTGTGTCGTGGAATAGATCTTCCAACGTCTTTTCCTTGGCCATTTTCTCGATCCTTGTTCTGGGGAAAACCGCGAATGCGGCGACACATTAAGAAGCGAAGATCCCGCTAATTGTTCCCGATCAATTTCGGGTGGACTGGAAATCGGTGCCGGGCAATGATTCCTGCCGTGGATATGGGAGGAATATAAAGTCATGCGAAAGCCGAATTCGATGAAGGGTCTGGAGGATCTCGGCCGCGTAAGGCTGTCGCAAAACTTCTTCCTTCGCGATTTCCTGCATTCCGAAATCGCCGATTTCTATCGCATCCCCAATATCCCCGAGGATCCCGATCTGGCGATCGAGGTGGGCAAGAGGCTCTGCGAGGAGTTGCTCGAGCCGCTGGAGGCGACGTTCGGGCGCCTGCATATCCGCTCCGGCTATCGTTCGCCGGCGGTCAACAGGTTCGGCAATGAGAACAAACTGAACTGCTCGACCAATGCCGCCACATCAGCGCATCACATCTGGGATATGAGGGATTTTGACGGCTGCATGGGTGCAGCCGTCTGCATTGCCGTGCCATGGATGATCGACCATTACCGCGACGAAAGCGACTGGCAGCGGCTCGCCTGGTGGATTCACGACCACCTGCCTTATGCCTCGCTCTGCTTCTTCCCGAAGCTCTGGGCCTTCAATATCCAGTGGCACGAACGGCCGAAACGGGTGATCCAGAGCTACATCAGTCCGCGCGGCATCCTCACCAAGCCGGGCATGGCCAATTGGGAAGGCGATCACGCCGCCTTTTACGAAGGATTTCCTATGCTCAGAAGGTGATACGATAGCGGATGTGGCCGTCGCTTTCGACGTAGCTGTCATAGAGCACTCGCGCGGTTCTGTTCTGCTCGCTCGTATGCCAGTAGAGCCGCGACCAGCCGTTGGCTCTGCAGGTCGAAACGAGATCGTCCATCAGCGCCCGCCCGACGCCTTTGCCGCGCGCATCGGCATCGACGAACAGGTCTTCGAGATAGCAGTCCCTGCCGCGGATCCACGTGCCTTCATGGGTGAGATAGAGCGCAAAGCCCATGATCCTGTCGTCGATTTCGGCGACACGCATGGCGATCGCCGACGCCGGATCGAAGACCCGGCGCCATGTGGAATCGGTGATATCGGCATCGACCGTGACGTCGTAAAAGACGAGATAGGCCGCCCAGAGCTCGCGCCAGCGGGCTTCGTCCTCGGGGCGGGCATCACGTATCGTCACGGTCATGGCGTCTCTTTCTTTCAGGCACCGGCTTGGTCGAGCAGCGCCATCGCGTCATCGGAAAGCGCCAGTGTCGCCGATTTCGCCAGGCTTTCAAGCTGCGAAAGGCTGGTGGCGCTGGCGATCGGCGCCGTCACGCCCTGCTTGCGCAGCAGCCATGCGAGCGAAATTTCCGCCGGCTTGGCGCCGGTCTCGGCAGAAACCCTGTCGAGCGCGGCCAGGATGCGCAGGCCTTTGTCGTCCAGATATTTTGAAACCCGGCCCTCACGTGCGCGGCCTTGCGTATCGGACTTGCTGCGGTATTTGCCGGTGAGGAAGCCGGCGGCGAGGCTGAAATAGGTGATGACGCCGATGTCTTCTTTGACGCAGAGATCGGCAAGCGGCCCCTCGAAGCTTGCGCGCTCATAGAGATTATATTCCGGCTGCAGCACATCGTAACGCGGCAGGCCGGCCTTTTCGGCAGCGTCGAAGGAAGCCTGAAGCAGTTTTGCATCATAATTCGAGCAGCCGATGGCGCGGATCTTGCCCTGTTGCTTCAGCTTGGCGAAGGCGCCAAGCGTTTGCCCGTGCGGCGTATCTTCATCCGGCCAGTGCGAGAGATAGAGGTCGATATAGTCGGTTTGCAGCCGGCGCAGCGAATCTTCGACCGCCTTCAGGATATAGGTCTCCTTCAGCGTCTTTCCCTGTCCCATGTCGGAGCCGACCTTGGTGACGATCACGGCCTTGTCGCGCGAGATCTTGGCTTGGCTTAGCCAGCGCCCGATGATCTCCTCGGAATCGCCGCCCTTGTTGCCCGGAACCCACGAGGAATAGACATCGGCCGTATCGATCGTGTTCAGCCCCGCGTCAAAGAAGGCGTCGAGAATGGCGAAGGATGTTTTTTCGTCGGCCGTCCAGCCGAAGACATTGCCGCCGATGACGATCGGCGCGACCGACAGACCTGTTTTTCCAAGCCGGCGCATTTCCATGACGCTCTCCAGAAGTATGAAGGAATTGAAATCGCGGATACGACAGAACGCCGCGTTGACCAACTTAGTGCGATCCGCGCATTCGGGAAGGCAAACTTCCGTGATTTCAGGTCGCGCCATTGCGCCGCAGCTAAGGCCTGAATATGGTTCGCGGAAATCAGTTTGGGAGACTTGGATCATGCTGCGTTTCGGTATCATTTCAACGGCGAAGATCGGCCGCGACAACGTCGTTCCGGCGATCCAGGATGCGGAGAATTGCGTGGTCACGGCGATTGCCAGCCGTGATCTGGCGCGCGCAAGGGAGATGGCCGACCGCTTCTCGGTGCCGCATGCCTTCGGCTCCTACGAGGAGATGCTGGCCTCCGACCTCATCGACGCCGTCTACATCCCGCTGCCGACCTCGCAGCATATCGAATGGTCGATCAAGGCGGCAGATGCCGGCAAGCACGTGCTCTGCGAAAAGCCCTTAGCGCTCAAGGCCGGCGATATCGACGATCTGATCACCGCCCGCGACCGCAACCGGGTGGTGGTCACCGAAGCCTATATGATCACCTATTCGCCGGTCTGGCAGAAGGTGCGCTCGCTGATTGACGAGGGCGCTATCGGTTCGCTCCGGCATGTGCAGGGCGCCTTCACCTATTTCAACCGCGACCCCGCCAACATGCGCAATATCCCGGAGCTCGGGGGCGGCGGCCTTCCCGATATCGGCGTCTATCCCGTCATGGGCACGCGTTTTTCCACCGGCAAGGAGCCGCTCTGGATCCAGGCGATCACCGAGCGCGATGCGGATTTCGGCACCGATATCTATTCGAGCGTCAAGGCCGATTTCGGCGATTTCGAGCTGAGCTTCTATATCTCGACGCAGATGGCCAACCGCCAGGTCATGGTCTTCCACGGCACCGAAGGGTACATCGAGGTCAAATCGCCGTTCAACGCCAATCGCTGGGGACCGGAAGAGATCGAGCTTGCCGACCGCAGCCACAATGAATCGCGCATCTTCCGCTTCCAGGACAGCCGCCAGTACAAGCGGCAGGTCGAGGCCTTTGCCCGGGCGGTGACGAACGGCAAGGAAGAGATCGTCACGCTCGAAAATTCGAAGCTGAACCAGAAGGTGATCGACGCGATCTACCGGGCCAGCGAGAAGGATGGCTGGGAAGCAGTCTAGCGCATAACCCCGAAAATCGGAATCGATTTTCGGAAAGGATTATGCACCACTTCAGGGGGTTAGAGCGTCCTTAGCGCGTCCTATTGGACGCGCGGTGCTCTAACTATTCCGCGCGGAAGACGAAGCGCGAATAGCCGAAGAAGCTGAAGATCATTGAGGCGATGCTGGCGATCACCATGGCTGCCAGCGGCTGAAGCGCCGGCAGCGACAGCAGAAGCGCGGAATAGAGGCCGTAATTGACGAGCGCTGCCGTCACCCCGACCGAGCCGTAGCGGAAGCCTTCGGCGGCAAGCGAACGGCCGGAGCGATCGAAGGTGAAGCGCCGGTTGAAAGCCCAGGTCGCGGCCATCGCGAAGGCGATCGCCACGAGCCGCGCCAGAAACGGCCCGAGCGGCGTGAGATGGAGCAGCGCCGACAGGATTCCGGCATCGACGAGGAAGCCGATGCCGCCGGCGATGGCGAAGCGGACGAGCTTCCTCATGCCGCATCCGCCTTGCCGGGACGCGCGCGCGACGAGACCGGCCCTGCGTCGCCGAGCGGCGCCTTCAACGCGCTCGGCCTTTCCAGGCCCATATAATGGATACGAAGCTGTTCGGCGCGGGCACGCGCAACCGAATCCAGGATGACCCCGGCGGTGAACAGCATGAAGGAAATCATCATCAGCGCCGTCGACAGCACCCAGGTCGGCATGCGGCTGACGAGACCCGTTTCGAAATATTCCGCCAGCACCGGCGCCATGAAGCCGAGGCTCGCCAGCATGAAGGTGGCGCTGATCACGCTGAAAAAGGCGAAGGGCCGGGTTTCCTTCATCAGCATCGCGAACATCCAGAGGATCTTGGCGCCGTCGCGGAATGTCGAAAGCTTGGAATGCGAGCCTTCCGGCCGGCGGCCATAATCGAGCTCCAGCTCGCTGACCGGCAGCTTCAGCCGGGAGGCATGCACGGACATCTCGGTTTCGATCTCGAAGCCGGCTGATACTGCCGGGAAACTCTTGACGAAGCGGCGCGAAAACGCGCGGTAGCCGGAAAAGATATCGGTGAAGTCGGGGCCGAAGATCATCCGGTAAAGCAGGTTGAAAAGCCGGTTGCCGAGCGCATGGCCCTGACGGCCGGCATCGGCGTGCACACCGCGCCTGGTGCCGACCACCATGTCGGCGCGCTCGGTCAGAAGCGTGCGGACCAGTTCCTCGGCATCCTCCGGCGCATAGGTGCCGTCGCCGTCGGCGATGATGTAGATGTCGGCGTCGATATCGGCGAACATGCGGCGCACGACATGGCCCTTGCCCTGGCGCCGCTCGCGCACGACATGCGCGCCGGCAAGCATCGCCTGCAGCGCGGTGCCGTCGGTGGAATTATTGTCGTAGACGTGGATCGCAGCATCCGGCAGCGTCGCCCGGAAACCCTGCACGACAGCGCCGATTGTAGCGGCTTCATTATAGCAGGGGAGCAGGACGGCAATATTCAGATTATCGGTACGCGATCGGGCCATGACTCTACTCGTTACACTTGAAAGCCGCGCTCAGCCTAAATCATGCGCCGTTAATAAGACCCTATGACGCAGGCAAAAATAGGCAGCTGCCACAAACGGCTTTACACTTTCTTGATCGGCGGCGGCTAAAGTTCGGGTATCGAAACGAACCGCTAACCACGATGAACGCTGTGCAGCCGATCCCCCATGCATCCTCCGCGATCGACGCTCCCAGGGGCGGGCTGCGCGACCTGCTGACGCGTCTCTGGCCAACCGTCATCGCCTATAGCGTCATCCTTGCTGCCGCCATCCTCATCACCAAGCTTTCCGTCGCCACCGATTACGTCGGCCCCGACAATGATGACGGAATGCGTCTCGTCGAGGTTCGCGATTTCCTGGCCGGGCAGGGCTGGTTCGATCTGATGCAATACCGTCTCGGCCTCGACGGCGGCACGCTGATGCATTGGTCGCGGCTGATCGATCTGCCGATCGCCTCGCTGATCTGGTTCGTTGGCCTGTTTGCGCCCCGCGAGACGGCCGAAGCGCTTGCGCTCGCCGTCTGGCCGGTATCGCTCATCCTGCCCGCCATGCTCGCCATGGCGGTTGCTGGCCGGCGCATCGGCGGGGTTGCCGCCATGCATATCAGTCTCGGCTTGACAGGTTTTGCGATCTACGCCGGAAACCGTTTCGCGCCGGGCGCCATTGATCATCACAATGCGCAGCTGGCGCTGGTCGCGACGATGATCGCGATGCTGCTGGATCCAGAGCGTCGCGCCTGGAGCTATGCGGTCGCCGGCATCGCGGCAGCCGTTGCCATCGCCATCGGCGCCGAGACGACGCCCTTCGTCGCTACCGTCTGCGTGATCGTCGCCCTGCTGTGGGCATGGGAGGGCGAAGATTTCGCCGTCGCCGCCAAGGCCTTCGGGCTGGCGCTGGCGACTGCGATCAGCATCCTGTTCTTCGCAACCGTGCCGCCCCGGCTTTATTCGACGGTTACCTGCGACAATCTCTCGCTCGGCTATTACAGCCTGGCGGCGATCGGCGGCGGGTTACTGTTGTTTTCGGCGGTCTTTGCCAGCCGCTTGCGCCGGCCCTTGCGCTTTGCCGCACTCGCCGTCGTCGGCGCCGTCGTTCTCGGTTCGGCGATTGTGATTGCACCGCAATGCCTGAGCGATCCGCTGGCCGGTCTCGACCCGATGCTCGTCGAGCTCTGGCTGAGAAATGTTTCGGAAGCGCAGTCGATTTTCGCTCTCGGACGCACCGACCCCTTCTCGATTGGTGCCTTCTATGCGGCCGGCCTGTTCGGCATCGCCGTCTGCATCTTCCGCGTCGTTCAGCGTGACCGCGTGCAAATCCACCTGGTCCTGCTCTTCCTGCTGATGACCAGCTGGGCAATCGCGCTGGTCCAGGTGCGCGGTTCCACCTTCTCGAACTTGATCTCCATCCTGCCGCTTGCCCTGTTGATTATAGATGTCCGCCGCATCTCCAACGGCGACAGCGAGAATGTCGCAGCCGCCTTCGTCTATATCGTCACCGTGCTCGCCAGTGCTCCGGCCGCTTGGGCCGTCGGCGGCGGATTTGTCTCGCTGCAGATGGAGAATGCTGCGCAGAAGAAGGCGGCAGAGCCGGCAAAGAAGATTTCCTGCACATCGCAAGCGGCGTTGGCGCCGCTCACCGGGCTACCGGCCGGATTGGTCTCGGCGCCGTCGGAAATGGGCGTGCCCATCCTCCGCTTCACCGCCAACCGGGTTCTCTCCGCGCCTTATCATCGCAATCAGGGCGGCATGCTGACGGAGCTGCATATCGGCATGGCGGAGCCGCAGGAGGCGGAAGCGTTCCTGAAGGGGACCGGCGTGACGGTGCTTGCCTTCTGCCGCGGCGACCTGCAGACTCGCGAGATCACCAAACTGAAGCCGGATGGGCTCTATGCTGAGCTCGGCAAGGGCAATATCCCGCCCTATCTGGAACCGCTTCCGAAGGCGGTGGACGTGGGCGTTCAGTTCTTTCGCTATCGGCCGGCGACGAATTGACGCCGGCAATCTTCAGGATGGGATAAAGCATGTCGCGATAACGACATGCGTAAAAACCAAACAAGCGCGGGAGCCAATCTGAAAAATCGCGACGCGCTTATCAGTGTGAAAACGCGCTGTCAGTGCGAAACGCGCATGGCGCGGCGAAGGCGCTGATTGGCATAGAGCCCGAGCACGAAGAGCATGAGGCCGCCATTATAGCCGAGCACGGCATAGACGAATGCGAGAATAGACACCGGCCCGGGCGAGGTTATCGCCGCCAACGCGAATGTCATTCCGATCAGCGCGGCGACCAGCGCGATCACGCCAGCCGAACGCGTCTGCCCGGCGCTGACGCCCAATGCTGCTGCTGTGAGAATAATCATTTCAGCACCTTCCCAGAGAGAACGAGGGGAAGCATAGGAAGCGCCAACTAACAAAGATTTACCGACGGTCCTCGCCAAAAAGCCTTTGTATTGCGGTGGTTAGCAATCCCTTTCGGGTAAAACGCATATTCTAACTATCCGTTCCGCAGCAAAACAAATTTACACGATTTTGTTGTTTGTCCACCTGGATACAACGAGTGCATGTGCAGGATGCGTTGAGACGAGCGCTCTTGATGCAATGGCGACGAACCCCTCCCACAACGATTTCAACGGCCGGGAAAACAGGTTCCTGCACCAAGGCCGAGCTTCCTGTTTATCGCTGATCGACATACAAAGAGGGATGAGCAACGTCTTCGACGGCGATTCGCCGACCAACCTTGCCGAATATTCGGTTTCGGAACTTTCCGGCTCGATCAAACGCACCGTTGAAACCGCCTTCGACCAGGTTCGTGTGCGCGGCGAGATTTCCGGCTATCGTGGGCCGCACTCCTCGGGCCATGCCTATTTCGCGCTGAAGGACGACCGCGCCCGCATCGACGCCGTCATCTGGAAGGGCACCTTCTCGCGGCTGAAGTTCCGCCCGGAAGAGGGCATGGAAGTCATCGCCACCGGCAAGGTCACCACCTTTCCGGGCTCCTCGAAATATCAGATCGTCATCGAGACGCTGGAGCCGGCCGGCGCCGGAGCGCTGATGGCGCTGATCGAAGAGCGCAAGCGCAAGCTCGGTGCCGAGGGCCTGTTCGATGCCGCCCGCAAGAAGCGGTTGCCCTTCATGCCCGGCGTGATCGGCGTCGTCACCTCGCCGACCGGCGCCGTGATCCGCGATATCCTTCACCGCATCTCCGATCGTTTTCCCGTGCATGTCCTCGTCTGGCCGGTGAAGGTCCAGGGCGAGGGCTCCGGCGATGAGGTGGCGAACGCCATCCGCGGCTTCAACGCGCTGGAACCTTCAGGCGCCATCCCGCGCCCGGATGTGCTGATCGTCGCGCGCGGCGGCGGTAGTCTGGAAGACCTCTGGAGCTTCAACGACGAAATCGTCGTACGTGCCGCGGCTGAAAGCCGGATACCGCTGATCTCGGCCGTCGGCCATGAGACAGACTGGACGCTGATCGACTATGCCGCCGATGTCCGCGCGCCGACGCCGACCGGGGCAGCGGAAATGGCGGTGCCGGTCAAGGCCGAGCTTGAGGCGCAGGCCGCCGCTCTTGCCGCGCGGCTGCAGGGCTGCATGAACCGGCAGATGGATCAGCGCCGCCAGTCGGTGCGTGCTCTGATGCGGGCATTGCCCTCGCTCGATCAGCTTCTCGCCTTGCCGCGCCGCCGTTTCGACGAGGCGGCAACCGGCCTCGGCCGCGGGCTGGAGCTCAACACCATCAACAAGCGCCGCGGCTTCGAGCGTGTCGCCGCGCATCTGCGTCCTGATGTACTGTCCAATCGCATCGCCGAGCGCCGCCAGACGCTGAACGAGCGCATGGCCCGGGCCGAGCGCATGGTCGAGCGGCTGATCGACCGCTCGAAATCGCGCGTCGATCGCGCCGAAACCATCCTCGCCTCACTGCCGGCTCGGCTGAAGAGCCAGACCGACCGCGGTCGCGAACGCCTTGGCAATCTTTCGCGCCATGCCGATACGGCGGTCCGCCACCAGCTGACCCGTGCGCGCGCCGAGCTTTCCGCGCAGGACCGCGTGCTGCAGTCGCTCTCCTATAAGAATGTGCTGAAGCGCGGCTACGCCGTCATTCGCGATGAGGATAACAGGCCGGTCTCGCAAGCTGCTCAGCTCTCCGCCGGCATGGGCATCGCCATCGAATTCGCCGACGGCCGTGTCGGCGCCATGACCACGGAAGGCGGTACACCGCCGGCCGGTGCCAAGAAGCGCAGCACAAGACCCGCAGATCCGCCGAAGCAGGGAAGCCTGTTCTGACGATGCGGATCCTGCTGGTGCTTGCCCATCCGTTGGAGGACAGTTTCGCCGCCTCGGTGGCGCGCACGGCCCGCGAAGCACTGGAAGCCTCCGGCCATGTCGTCGATCTACTCGATCTCTATGCCGAAAATTTCGATCCGCGCCTTTCGAAGGCTGAGCGCGGCAGCTATTTCGACATTCCCTACGATACCTCAGCCGTTGCCGATATCGTTGCCCGCCTGAAGGCTGCCGACGGCCTGATCTTCGTCTTTCCGCAGTGGTGGTTCAATTTTCCCGCCGTCCTGAAGGGTTTCTTCGACCGTGTTTTCGCCCCCGGCGTTGCCTTCAGCCATGATGCCGCCGGCGGCCGTATCGTGCCGCAGCTGACCCATATCAGGCTGCTCTATGCGCTGACGACGACAGGCTCGCCCTGGTGGCTGGTGCGTCTCTATATGGGTGATCCGGTACGCCGGCTCTTGAAGCGCGGCATCGCCGCCTTCTGCTCGAAGGGATTGAATTTCCGCATGCTCAGCCTGCACGACATGGACCGGGCCTCGGATGCAAAGCGCAGGGCGCATCTCGATCGTGTGCGCAAGCTGCTATCGGCAATTCGATAGCCGCTATTCAAAGTCCGCAAGAAACTTGCGCAGCAGCCTGTCGAGTTCCGCCTTGTCGGCCGCGCTCAGATTTTTCGACAGCCGGTGCTGATTGACGACATGCGCATCGACGGCGGTCTCCACCGTCGCAAGCCCTTTTTCCGTCAGCGCGATGAGCACGCTCCTGCGATCCTCCGGATTGAGGATACGTTCGACGTAGCCCGCCTTCTCCAGCTGGTCGATGCGGTTCGTCATCGTGCCGGAGCTGACCATGGTCATCTCCAGAAGCTCCCCCGGCGAAAGCCGGTGGGGGGCGCCGGCGCGGCGCAGCGTCGCCAGCACGTCAAAGGCGGAGGACGAAAGCCCCTGCTTCATGAGCACGGCCTCCACTTCGCGGCCGAGATGGGTACTCAGGCGTTTCAGACGGCCGAGGATGCCCATCGGTTCGACGTCGAGATCGGGCCGCTCCCGTCGCCATTGCGCTAGGATCTTGTCGACATGGTCCATCTTGCCGTCTTCGCTCATGCTCCATCGATACCATTCATTATCTTGACGTCAAGATAAGAAGGTGTAGGATGAATTTATCTTGAAATAGAGATTCTTGATATGAAGACAGATTCACGCTATGTCGCCGATCTTATGGCAACCGCGCTCGCACCCGCAATCTGGGGAAGCACCTATATCGTCACCACCGCTTTCCTGCCGGCCGGATATCCGCTGACGGTTGCGATGCTGCGTGCATTGCCGGCCGGCCTGCTGCTTCTCTTCCTGGTCAGAAAGCTGCCTTTCGGCATCTGGTGGGGAAGGGCTTTCGTTCTCGGCGCGCTGAATTTCTCGTTCTTTTGGGCGATGCTCTTCGTCTCGGCCTACAGGCTGCCGGGCGGCGTCGCCGCAACGGTCGGCGCCGTGCAGCCGCTGATCGTCATCGCTTTGTCGCGGCTCTTTCTCGCCAACCCGATCCGGCTGCTTGCCGTGCTGGCCGGTCTCGTCGGCATGGCCGGCGTCGGACTGCTGGTGCTGACACCGAAGGCGGGGCTCGATCCGATAGGTGTCGCTGCTGGTCTCGCCGGCGCGGTCTCGATGGCCTTCGGCACGGTGCTGACGCGCCGCTGGGCGCCGCCGGTCTCAAACCTCACCTTCACCGCCTGGCAATTGACGGCGGGCGGCATGCTGCTGGTGCCGTTCGCCTTTATCATGGAACCGGCGCCGCCGAAGCCGACCGCCGCAAACATTGCCGGCATAGCCTATCTCGGGCTGATCGGCGCAGCCTTCACCTATCTGCTCTGGTTCCGCGGCCTGTCGCGCATCGAGCCCTCGGCGGTTGCCTCGCTTGGCTTCCTTAGTCCGCTGGTCGCGACCCTGCTTGGCTGGCTGGCGCTCGGCCAGAGCCTGACGCCGGTGCAGATCGGCGGTTTCGCTATGGTGCTTGCCAGCGTCTGGCTCAGTCAGCGCACGATGATGCCGCTCAGGCCCATTCGCCCTGCCGCATCACCGGAACCCGTGAACCATCCGGCTTGATGCCGTCAATATCGACCTTGTCGGAGCCGATCATCCAGTCGATATGGATCAGGCTGGAATTGCCGCCCTGTGCCTTGATCTGCTCCTGGCTGAGCGTCGCGCCATCGAGGAAACATTTGGAATAGCACTGGCCGAGCGCGATGTGGCACGAGGCGTTTTCGTCGAACAGCGTGTTGTAGAACAGGATGCCGCTCGCCGAGATCGGCGAGGAATGCGGCACCAGCGCCACTTCGCCGAGCCGGCGCGCGCCCTCATCGGTATCGAGCACCTTGTTCAAGACCTCTTCCCCGCGCGAGGCCTTGGCCTCGACGATGCGCCCGCCCTCGAAACGCACCTGGATATTGTCGATCAGCGTGCCCTGGTGCGAGAGCGGCTTGGTGCTCGACACATGGCCTTCGACGCGCAGCGCATGCGGCGTGGTGAAGACTTCCTCGGTCGGGATGTTCGGATTGCAGGTGATGCCGTTCTTGGCGGTGGAAGCGCCGCCATGCCATTCATGCCCGTCGGCAAGGCCGATCGTCAGGTCGGTGCCCGGTCCCCGGAAATGCAGCGAGGCGAAGCGTTCTCCGTTCAGCCAGGCGGAGCGCTTGCCAAGGTTGGCATTGTGCTCGGCCCAAGCGGCGACCGGATCGCTGACATCGACGCGCGAGGCGGCAAAGATCGCCTTGGCGAGCTTGGCGATCGCGATCGGTTCCGGATCGTCGGGGAAGACCACCTTGGCCCAGGACGGGTTCGGATAGGAGACGATGTTCCAGTTGATGTCGAAATTCGAGATCTTTTCCAGCGCCGGCTTGTAGGCGGTGGAGTTGGCGCGATTGGCGCGGCCGACCTTGCCGGCATCCTGCTCGGACAGCAGCATCGGATTGTCGCCGGCGACCGCGAGACGGGCCGCCCCATTGGCATAGGCCTTGGCCATGCCCTCGTAGAGCCAGCCGGAGGCGCGGTCGAAGCTCTCGTCGCTGCCATACTGATAGCGCGCCAGCGTCGTCTCCTCGTCGGAATAGAAGGCGGAGACCAGCCCGGCGCCGGCCTGATAGGCGTGCTTGGTGATCAGGCGGACGAGCGGCAGCGCCACGACAGGCGCAGTGATCACCAGATCCTGACCTTTCTGCAGTTGCAGCCCGACCTTGATGGCGACTTCCGCAAGCTTTTCCAGCTTGACGGGATCAATGGTGTTCTGGCTCTGGGGCATGAAAGTCATGGTTCAACCTGCCTTCTGTCATCGACGGTGGGAGGCTGGAAGACTTAGACCCGTTTGCGGCGAAAATGAAGCGTGTTGCTGCCGAATTGCAAGCGGCCGGATATGTCCGGCCGCCGGGCGCGCTTCAGGTGGCGGCAGGCAGCCTGAGCAGGATCGAGTTATGCTTGTCGAGGAATTCCATCAGCCGCTGCGGGTAGTCCCCGCCAACGGCGGCCTTGACGCTCGCCCGCTCGGAGAGCGCCTTGCGCCAGCGCTTTACACGCTCAAGCCCTTCGAAGATGTCGCCGTCGCCGAGCGTCTCGAAGAGATCGAAATACCGAAAGACCGGCGCGAAGACGGCGTCGACCAGGCTGAAGTCGTTGCCGGCGAAATAGGGGCCGTCCGTCAACACCTTCTCGACAGTCGCGAATTTGGAGATGAGCGCCGTGCGCTTGGCCTCCAACTGCGTGGCATCCTCAGCCGTCTCGTAACCCCAGAGATCGGAAAGCACGGAGGAACCGAATTCCATCCAGCCGCGATGGCGGGCACGCGTCAGCGCGTCTTTCGGATGCAGCGCCACACCCGGCTGCGTCTCCTCCAGATATTCGCAGATGACGCTGCTTTCGAACAGCACGGCCTGACTGCCGTCCTCCTCCTCGATCCGCAGCAGTGGCACCTTGCCGAGCGGCGAGATCTGCAGGAACCAGTCTGGCTTGTTGGCAAGATCGATGTTGATGCGCTCGAAAGGCACGCCCTTTTCGAGCAGCGCGATCGCGGCGCGCTGCACATAGGGGCAGAGATGATGGCTGACGAGGGTAAGCTTGCTCATGAGGGCCTCCTTGGCAATGATGATAGATGTAACTGCATCTAATGTCGCTTGCGGCGGATTCAAGATAGATGTAATTGCATTTATGTCCGAAAAAATGTCGAATCCAAGCGAAGCGGTCACCTCTGCCTGGACGAGCATCATGCGCGCCCGCGAGCGGCTGCTCGCTGCCATCGAAGCCGACCTGAAGGCGGCCGGCATGCCGCCGCTTGCCTGGTATGACGTGCTTTGGGAATTGGCGCGCTCGCAAGACGGCATGCTGCGCCCCTACGAGATCGAAGAGCGGACATTGCTGGCCCAGTATAATCTTTCCCGCCTGCTCGACCGGCTGGAAAGAGAGGGGCTGGTGCGGCGCGAGGTCTTCGCTGAGGATGGACGCGGTCGCTGGGTGGTGCTGTCAGATGCCGGCCGAAAGCTTCGCGAGCGCATGTGGATCGTCTATGCCAGATCGATCGAGACCCATATCGGCTGCAGGCTTGCCGAAAACGAGGCGAAGACGATCGCCGGCCTGCTCGAACGCTTCCTCTAGATTCAATAGTAAGAGCATGATGTCGTCCGAAAACCGCTTACACTTTTCGGCATCATGCTCCGATCAGGCAATCAGCGGCGCGGCGACAGCTTTCAGCGCCTTCAACGCATGCTTCGGATCGAGCCGCACCTGCAGCCCGCGCTGCCCGCCATTGATATAGACCAGCGGTTCGCCAAGCGCGGCCTCCTCGATCGCCGTCGGCACGGTCTTCTTCTGGCCGAACGGGCTGATGCCGCCGACATGGTAGCCCGTCAGCCGCTCGGCATCGGCAGGCTTCATCATATGGGCCGATTTACCGTGAAAGGCGCTGGCAAGCTTCTTCATGCTGACTTCGCGGTCCGACGGCACGACGACGCAGACCGGTTCGCCGTCCACCTCCGCCATCAGCGTCTTCAGCACCCTATGCGGCGCCTCGCCGAGTGCTTCGGCCGCCTGCAGCCCGACGCGCTCGGCATTGGGGTCGTAGTCATAGGAGTGAACGGTGAAGGCGACGCCCGCCTGCGAAAGAACCTGTGTCGCGCGCGTGGTCTTGGACATTTCTTTCCCTCGTGAGTTCACCCGGCCGCCTGTCAGCTTCTGAATGTTCCGGCGTAAATCTCCGGCTTGAAGCCGACCAGCAATTTCCCCTCCGCCTCCAGCACCGGCCGCTTGATCATCGACGGCTGCTCGAGCATCAGCTGGATTGCCTTCTCCCGGGTCAGATTCTCGCGGTCGGCATCGGGCAGTTTGCGGAAGGTGGTGCCGGCGCGGTTGAGGACGGTATCGAGGCCGGCCTGGTCGACCCAGGCTTCGAGATGGGCGCGGTCGATACCGAGCGCCTTGTAATCATGAAACTCATAGGCGACGCTGTGTTCTTCCAGCCAGCTGCGGGCCTTCTTCATCGTGTCGCAATTCTTGATGCCATAGATGGTGACGGCCATGCCCGATCGATCTCCCTGTGATGGCAGCGAGATAACATGCACGAAGGCCGGCGCAAACGCTGTGCGACGTTTTATCCCCGAGCGCGTCGATAATCGCAGCAGGACAAACCGGCCCCGCTCAATTCTCCAGCGTGCCGGCTTTGCGGGAAGCCTTGCTGGGTTCGTCGCAGGCGATCTTCATCAGGTCGCCGCGCCGCCGCACCAGCCGGTCGGAGGTCCGGGTCAGGATCAGCCCGTCCTGTGGCGCGGTGAGCTCGATGCTGCCGCCCGGCTGCCCCGGCCGGGTGACGATCGTTACCAGAAGGTCACCTTCCGCAATCCTCTCGCCAATATCGCGATGGAAAAGCACGGCGCCGCCTTGTGGCGTGCGGATGATCTCGACATTGTCGAGCGGCACGGCCGGACCGGAAAATGCCGTTGCCGCCGGTTTTTCGTCGCCAACGATCCCGCGTGCCGCTAGGAAGCGCCAGAGCCCGTCCGCATCCGATTTCGCCAGTACCGGATCGACGTCGCGCTTGCCGCGCAGCTCGACGGTGACGGAGAGTTTGCCGGGCAGCCGGGGGCGGCGTTCGCCTGGAACTTCATATTTCCAGGCAAAACCGACGGCCTCCTCGAAGGCCGAGCTTTCGCCATCCGAAAGCAGCACGGCCTCCATCTCGAGTGCAGCGGCAAGATCGGCCGCCTCCGGCCAGAAGGCCTCGTCGATATAGGCATATTGCAGGGATTCGTCGTCGCAATGCAGGTCGAGCACGAGATCGGCCCCAAGCGCCATATGCAGCAGCTGCCGCTTTAATCTGTCGGTAGCCGGGTAATCATCGAGATCCTCGATCAGCGTCGCGCGATCGACAATGGAGATCAGCGGAAAATCCCGGTTGAAATTGGTGCGTGAACCCAAGTCGAAACGACCCTGCAGCTCGCCGAAATGCGATTGAGCCGCACCGATCGGATTGGCCTGCGGCACGATGGTGATGTTGCCGGCAATCGCGCCTTGGCTTTCCGCCTGCCGCAGCCTTTCGCAGAGGAAATGCAGCAGCACCGTTCCCGGCAGCTCGCCGGCATGCAGTGCCGCTTGGATATAGGTCTTCGGCGCCTTCGGATCGCGGCCTTTAAAGCGCAGCACCGGCAACCGCCACTCCGTTCCCGGCGTATCTCCAGGGATGATGATCTCTGAAACGTCCATGCTGATTTCGCTCCCCGTTTGCACCGATGCCGGAACAGGCTTCGAAGCTTTATGCGCGGAAATCAGGCAAGCGCAAGCCGAGATCCGCGGACGCGTTGCCTCAGCTGAGTAGCGGCCAGCGATCGATGATGCGATGTTCGGTTTTTCCGAGAACACTGTGGATGAGCAGGAATTCGGACGCCGTCCATGAAACCGGTGTGTCGAGCCTCGTCGGCGGCACGGCCTTGCGGTCGTAGAGCAGTGTCATGTGCGGCTTGAAATTGCGGCCGATATTGTGCGGAAATCCGGCATTGTGCATGCTGACGCCGAGTTGGACGCGCAGTCGGGTGAGCGGTTTCCGTCCGCCTTCGCCGCAAAGCACAAGCGCTCGGGCCTGCGGGAATCGCATGACCCGATCGAAGCTCATTGCGATCGGGGCACTCTCGACTGTGGCGCCGGCCTGTAGCGCTGCGAAGACCACATCCTCCGGCAGCCTCGCATAGTCGCCGACCCAGATGATCGTTACATGCAATGTCGTCAGCCGCGGCTCGCCGAAAAGGGAGAAGGCTCGACAATAGTCATGGGCGATCGACGCCGCCTGCTGCTCGATGGCGTCAGGAGGATAGAGGGCGAAGAAAAGTCGATGTTCAGCATCGTGATTCTTGCCCGGCCGTCCGCGCCCTTTTTTGTCGTCTCCGAAGTCGAGGAGCATCTGGTTCATAGAATTTCAGGCGTCATGCCCCACCTCGTCGTCTCCAAAAAGCAAAGCAGGCTATTGCCGAAAGAACGGAAAATCAAGAACAAAAAGAGAACATAATCCCCCAATATGCTGGCCGTCGAACTAATCAGATCCATCACCTCCGGGGTCCGGATGGAGTGTATGTTTCCTGGGGACCGCGATCTTTCCCGAAAGCCCGGCGCGCGCAAGAAACGGGTTGAAACAGCGGCCGTCCCATACGATTTTGGTGGTAATCGAAAACGCGGAGGCTGTGTCATGGGCCAGACCATAGACCACTATCTCATCTTCGAAACCGCGGGCGGTTTCTGCGGCATCGCCTGGAGCGATGCCGGCATCACCCGCTTCCAACTACCGACCAAATCAGCGGAAGCGACCGAACGGCTGCTGCTGCGCCGCCTGCCGGACGCCGAAGCCGGCGCGCCGACGCTTGCTGTGCTGGAAACGGTCGCGGCCGTGAAGCGCTACTTCCAGGGCGAGGAGACGGATTTTTCCGGCGTCGAAGTCGATCTTGCCGGCCAGGATGCCTTCTTCCGGGATATTTATGCGGCGGCAAGGCGTATCGGCTGGGGCCGCACCACCACTTACGGCGCGCTGGCCAAGGAGCTTGGCGTCGGGCCGGAAGCCGCTCGCGACGTCGGCCAGGCGATGGCGAAGAACCCGGTCGCATTGATCATTCCCTGCCACCGGGTGCTTGCGGCCGGCGGCAAGATCGGCGGTTTCTCCGCTCCCGGCGGTTCGTCATCGAAGGCCCGCATGCTGGAGCTCGAGGGAGTCAACCTCGCACCGCCGCCGCCTGCCCAGCAGTCGCTGGGTTTTTAGGCGGCGGAGGCTTTTCGTTTCCGCAATTCCCGACGCAAAAACGCTCTACACTTTTGCTGGAATTGCGTTGGCAAAGTCTCAGCCACTCAATGCGGGCTGGCAGTCGGCCGGATGATGATCTCGCTGACATCGACGTCATCAGGCTGGCTGATGGCGTAGAGGATCGAATTGGCGATGGCCTCGGGGCTGATCGTGATCGCCCTGAAAGCCTTCATGGCATCGCGCGCCGTCGGATCGGTGATGGTGTCGGCCAGTTCCGATGTCGTCGTGCCGGGAGAGATGACGGTCACGCGGATATGATCGGTCTCCTGCCGCAATCCGTCCGAGATCGCCCGCACCGCAAATTTCGTCGCGCAATAGACGGCCGCCGTCGGCGAGACGCTGTGGCCACCGATCGAAGACAGGTTGATGATCTGCCCTGATCCCTGTGCCTTCATGATCGGAAGCGCTGCCGCGATGCCGTAGAGAACGCCCTTGATGTTGACGTCGACCATCCGGTCCCACTCGTCGACCTTGAGAGCCTCGAGCGGCGAGAGCGGCATGACGCCGGCATTGTTGACGATGACATCCAGCCGGCCGAATTCCGACCTGGCAAAGCCCGCGAAAGCCTCCACCTGGGAACGGTCGGTGACGTCAAGCTGTCGCAGGCGCACCGTCCCGCCCTTTGCGGCGATTTCGCCGGCGAGTTCCTCCAGGCGCTCGGTGCGGCGTGCGCCGATCACGATATGGGCGCCTGCGGCAGCCAGTACCTTTGCCGCAGCCTCTCCGATGCCGCTGCTGGCGCCTGTGATGGCAATGACTTTTCCTTTGATATCAGACATTTCAAGCTCCATTTCTACGCCGCTCGCCTGGCGATGCGGCTGAGGGTTTTTGGTGGTCAGGTGGGAAAATCCGCGCTGAGCGTCGTCTCCGCCCAGGCATCGAAGTTTGCGCGCAGCGCATCGAGCCGTTCGCGGGCGATCTTCAGGGCGGGTGCGCCGAGCAGCAGGCGCAGCGGCGGCGCGTCCGCTTCGAACGCCGATATGATCGCGGTGGCCGCGCGCGTGGGATCGCCCGGCTGGTTGCCGGAGATCGAGCGGGTGGCCTGGCGTCGCTTGCCGGATGTTTCGGCATAGTCTTCGATGATCGTGCTGGATTCGACCATCGACCGGCCGGCCCAATCCGTGCGGAAGGCGCCGGGTTCGAGGATCGTCATATCGATGCCGAGCGGTTTGACCTCATGCGAAAGCGATTCCGACAAGGCTTCGACCGCGAACTTGGTGGCGTGGTAGTAGCCGGTTGCGGCAAAAGCGACGAGCCCGCCGAGCGAGGAGACGTTGAAGATATGCCCTTGCCGGCGTCGGCGCATGCCCGGCAGGACCCGCTTGGTGACGGCGATCAATCCGAAGACATTGGTCTCGAACTGAGCGCGTATCTCCGCATCGTCGCCCTCTTCGATCGCCGAGAGGTAGCCGTAGCCGGCATTGTTGACGAGGACATCGATCGCGCCGAAATGGGTTTCGGCATCATGAACGGCGCGGGCGACGGAGCGGCTGTCCGTCACATCGAGTGCAAGGGCGAGCGCGCGGTCGCCATGCTCTGCCGTGATATCCGTCAAGGTTTCGGGTCTGCGCGCCGTCATGGCGACGCGCCAGCCACGGGTGAGAACGGCTTCGGCGAGCGCCCGGCCGAGGCCGGACGATGCGCCGGTGATGAACCAGATGGGTGTTGGGGAAGACATGATCGTCATCCTTTCCGGCCGGCTAACGCGGCCTTCTCCTGTGCGGTATTGCCTTTCGGGCGGCACATCATTTGCGCCGAAGCACCATGCCGCCATGATGGAGGGTGTTGCCGTCGACGAAATCGCCGTCGGCCGTAAAGCCCGTATCATCCCAATATTCGATGTGGCTTCCGGTGACTTCGTAGCGTCCCCGGTAGGCGCTTTCCCGGTTGCCGCGGGCTTCGTCGTAGCGGCCAGTGGGCGGAAGTTCGTGGCGGACGCGGCCATCATCCGTCACCCACACGCCGACATAGGGATGTTGCTGCATGTGTTCTCGCTTGTTTGTTGCTGCTGAGTTTCTCGGTCGTTCACGGTATCGGCGGCGGACGAACCGGTCGCCGCGCCAGCCAGGGTGACCGCCGTGAAAAACTGCAGGACGGGGCTTCTGAAAATCCTTCGCATTGCCTTGCCTTTCGAAGCCTTGGTTGACTTCGACTGAAGATAGTACGAAGAAACCGAGCGATTAAGTTGCCAATCCAGGATGACGTGGTTAGAAATGCTAACCAATGGTCGACGATCTCGAAGGCATTTCAGTTTTTCTTGCGGTGGCTGAGGCGCGCAACTTCCGGCTCGCTGGTGAGCGGCTTGGCGTCACCCGCTCCGCCGTTAGCCAGGCCCTGCAACGCCTGGAAGATCGGGTCGGCGTCGCCCTGGTCCAGCGCACGACGCGCAGCGTCAGCCTGACCGAAGCCGGCGAAGTGTTCTTCGAGGCTGTTCGTCCATCGGTCCGCCAGGTCAAGGATGCGATGCAGACGGTGCGGGAAATGCAGGCGCGCCCAAGCGGCTGGCTCAGGATCACGGTTTCCTCGATCGCCGAGAACTTCCTCTCCGGCACCTTGCTGGCCGGCTTCATGGAAGCCTGCCCCGACGTCAAACTCGATATCACCATCACCGATGACGAATTCGATATCGTCGAGGCCGGGTTCGACGCGGGTGTCCGGCTGGGCGAAGTGATCGAACAGGACATGATTGCGATTTCAGTCTCCGAAGAGCAGCGACAATGCGCGGCCGCATCCCCCGCCTATCTCGAGCGCCGCGGCCATCCCCACCATCCGCGCGAACTGCAGGACCACGCCTGCATCGGATGGCGGCCACGCCCGGATACGGCGCCCTATCGCTGGGAGTTCACCGAGAACGATCGCGACTTCGACGTCTCCGTCGATCCCGCCGTCACGACCAACGACATGGGCATGATGATCCGCATGGCCTGCGCCGGAGCCGGGATCACCTTCGGCATGGTGGAAACCTTCCAGCCCTATATCGAACGCGGGGAACTCATGCCGCTGCTGGAGGATTTCTGTCCGCCCTTCCCTGGCTTCTATCTCTACTACCCCAGGCGCCAGAGGCAGCCGCTCAAGCTGCGCGCGCTGGTCGATTATGTCGGCAGGTCCCGTAGAAGGTAGACATGGTCTCGGGATCCCCGGTTCAATGTTGCCGCTGCCACATGGTTTTGGTATTCCCGAGCCTCGCGGATCAGCGGTCGTCTTCATGCCAGCTCTGCCGGTCGCCGCTCTATCCCATTGCCGGAGAACATATGCTTGACGACGCCTTTCCCGTTCCGACCAGGGCCTTGATCCGCCAAGGCGGGCGCGCTTGTTTTTATCGTCTCGTCAATACCAGCCCCCTGTTGATCCAGGTGCAATCGGGCACGAAGATCGTCATGGCGGATGATAGGGCTTTGCGCCTCGAAGCGGACGCCTTTGGCTTGCTGCCCGACTATCGTCCCTTGACGATGGAGAATATTCCCAAGGCGCCGCAGAAGTATCAGACCCTGGCGCTGCCTGTTCCACGCCAGCTCTTTGAGGAAACCTATAGCAGGATGGGATCGATTGCCGTTCCGGCGAGGCCCGTACCGGTAGGCGCCTCGAAGCTGCCGGAGGAAGCCGCGGCGTTGTTTGACTATTGCTGTAAGCCCGGCAATCTGACGAAGCTTCCCGGCGCCATTGCCAAGGCTCGCTTGATGGAACTGATCACCTGGTTTGCGCTCTGTGGAGCAGTGTTGGGCCAATGCCAAAGTCCTCGGCTCGAGGATCGGCTGCGGCAGATGATTGAAGGTGATACGGCCTTTGATTGGACGCTGGGGCAGGCGGCGCGCGCGTTCAACATGAGCGAAGCGACGTTGAGGCGGAAGCTCGCCGCTGAGAATACCGGCTTCAGTGAGATCTTGAGCGATACAAGGATGAATCGCGCCCTGGGCCTCATTCAAACCACAACCCTGCCGATGGCGCAGGTTGCCCTTGAGGTCGGTTACGATTCACCATCTCAATTCGCGGCGCGATTCAAGGAGCGGTTTGGCGTCAATCCACGCCATGTGCGGGGCGGCTTCGAGCGTTTTGAGCGAATCGGGGCAGAAGTTGAGCAGACCGGGGCAGATATGCTCCAGCGCTGACGATAGTTCTCCTGCATCATCAACCGCAGGAAAACAGAATGCGTTTCATCACAGCAGCACTTCTCGCCGCGTCCGTCTTCGGCGCCACGGCCGTACAGGCCGAAATGAAGCTCACCTCGAAGGATCTGGCCGCCGGCAAGGCGATGGCCGATGCGCAGGTCTTCAACAGCTTCGGCTGCTCGGGCAAGAACATCTCGCCGGAATTGACCTGGTCGGGTGCTCCCGAGGGAACCAAGAGCTTCGCCATCATGGCCTACGATCCAGATGCGCCGACCGGCTCGGGCTGGTGGCATTGGTCGGTGTTCAACATTCCCGCAGATACTGCGGAGATCGCCACCGGCGCCAGCGGGGACAAAAAGCTTCCCGCAGGCACTGTCGAAGGTCGCACGGACTTTGGTACATCCGGCTATGGCGGCGCATGCCCGCCGGCCGGCGATCAGCCGCATCACTACCAGTTCACCGTTTATGCGCTCTCGGTCGACAAGCTCCCGCTTCCCGATACGGCGCCGGCCGCCATGGTCGGCTTCTATGTCAGGGCAAACACGCTCGACAAAGCCTCCGTCGAGGTCACCTACGGCCGCTGAAGCCGGCTCAGGATCGCGGTCGTTAATCTCTCCATGACAATGGCCGGCCGAGGTGACGGAACCTCGGCCGCTTTCGTCCGCGTTCTGATGATTGTCTGAGAGACGAGCGGCGCATCCCGTGTCAGATTCGAGATGCAAAACATCGCAACGCTTCAATGAGGTCGGAAACGAAGGGGTTCCGTCGGTCTTCACAATGACTCGGTGGCGCCGTATTTTTGCCGGCCAGGCAAGTCGCAGCCAAATACACTCCCTTCTGCCGTGCCGATGCATAACCATCATCCAGGAGGCTACCAACATGAAAGACGTCATCGCTTTGGTAACCGGCGGAAGCCGCGGTGTCGGCCGTGGGATTGCGCTTGCTCTGCTTGCTGAAGGAGCCACAGTACATGTTACGGGCAGAACGCGTTCCGAGGCAGAGGCAGGCCTAGGAAGTAAGCGCGTGGGTTCGTTGGAGGGGCTTGAGCTTGAAGCTGCGAAATTGCCTGGACGAGTGGTCATTCATCATTGCGACCACAGCAACGACACTGAGACCGAGCGGGTGGCCGAAGAGATTCGAGCCGGCAACAGGCTGGACATTCTGGTGAACAATGCATGGCCCGGCTATGAAAACATGGTAGAGGATGGCGAATTTACATGGCCTCGAGCTTTCTGGGATCAGCCTGCGTGGCGATGGGATGCAATGATCGGCACGGCGCTGAGGGCGGCTTTCATGACGTCGCGCGCAGTAGCGCCAATGATGATCTCGACGCAGCGCGGTCTCATCGTCAACATTTCGTTCTGGGCGGCTCAACTCTACGAGGGGAACGCGATCTATGGTGTCGCCAAAGCTGCAGCCAATAAGATGGCTGCAGACTTCGCACATGATCTGCGTCCACATAATGTTGCGGCCGTCTCACTCTATCCGGGTCTCGTCCGCACCGAAGCCGTCTTGCAGAACGCTGAATATTTCGACTTGTCCAATTCCGAATCCCCCGAATTCATCGGCCACGTCATTGCCGGACTTTGGCGAGACCCTGCACTGATGTCAAAATCCGGGCACGTCCTGGTCGCGGCAGAGCTGGCTGCGGAATACGACATTGCTGACGTCGACGGATACAGACCTGTTCCCCTCACAGCCGCGGACTTTGCGAACGGTTGAATACTCCCCTGTTGGCGCGAGTGAGATCGGGGGGCCTCTCCCGCGTGCTGGGGACGCCGTGGCACTTCGATTACCGGGCAGGAGGCCATCTATCAATGCACCCGGCGAGATCCCTGGCGGACGCTGCGCGGTGCTGCGTGTCGTCGGCAACACCGACAATCTGGAGCCCGCCGCGCTCTACCTTTATCGCGACTGGCTTCCGGCCAGCGGCGAGGAGGCACGCGATTTCCCGATCTATTGCCAGCGGCTGAGCTTCTTCCCCGAAGTGCCGGAGCATGAGGCGGTGGCGGAACTGTTCCTGCCGCTGAGATAGCGCCGTGTGATGACGGCCTGTCCATTCTGATCGCCGGAAGCGGACAGGCCGCTGTCCACGCCAGGCCGGCCGGGGGCTTGAGCGCTAGGCAATTCTATAATCCCCGCAAGTCGTCTGCCGACTACTATCGGCTCTCAGCGTACCATTCCAAGCCTGAGGTCCGAACCGCGAACGCGGCAGAAAGTACCGTCCGCCTTCGAACACCTGAGAGATACGCAACAGCCAAGGTCCGGAGTGCATCAGATATCCTTGACCTGTGTCAAACTGCACTTGTGCATATTATCGTCTCGATAAGATTTCGGCGACTTACCGGCTACCCGCTTGAACGCGTTACTAAATGCGCTCTCCGACGTGTAGCCGACGGAGCGCGCGATCAATGCCACCGATTTTCCTGCCTCGTCCCGCAGTGCCTGCTCAGCCAGCCGCATGCGCCACTGTGTCAGGTAGGCCAGGGGCGCGACGCCGGCGACGGTGCGGAACCGGTCGGCGAACGTCGTCCGCGACATGGCGCAGGCAGCGGCGAGATCTTCAAGGTGCCATGCCCGCGCTGGATCCTCGTGCATCAAACGCAGGGCCGGCGCGATACGCGGATCGCTTAGCGCCCTTAGCCAGCCGCTGCCTTCGCAGTGTGCTCCGGCCAGATAGGCCCGCAGGATCTGGATGAAAAGCAGCTGCGCCAGTTGAGCGGATGCGAGTTCAGCGCCTGGTAAATCGGATCTTCGCTCCTCGACGAGCCGGTCGAGCAGCCAGCGGAACGTCGTGGCTGCGGGCAAACTCGCCTGCACGTGGATCCAGGGCGGCAGCACGTCCGCCAACAGGCGGCCGCTCACGGGATCAAGCAGGACATGTCCGCCGACATGCGCGAAGTCGTCACCGTCGCCGAGTTGAGCCGTCGTTCGCCCGACTCCGGAAAACAACGTCATCGCGTCGGCAGGAGAGACATCCGGATCACTGGCGAGCACGAATGCTCGTGGCGCCGAGAGCAGCCCGACATCACCAGTTGCAAACCGGATAGGCGCTTCGCCGTCGAGCGTCACCCAGCAGCCTCCCTTTACGACGGCGAAGAACTTGATCGTCTTCGGCACGGGGAAACGGATCGCCCAAGGGCCACCAGCGGTGAATCCACCCGTGACCAGCGTTTCCGCCCGCGCAAGCTTGAGAATGTCGGAGAAGGGATCAGTGGTCATTTCGTATTCTCGCGCAAGTATTGCGTATTCTCAAGCATTCAACGTCCGCTTTGCCGCATCTATGTTCATTGCCAACACAAACGCCAGAATGACGAGGCCAATGACAATGATATTGAGCAAACGGCAACTTGGACATCAGGGCCTCAAGGTCGGCGCCATTGGCCTGGGCTGTATGGGCATGAGCCAGTCTTACGGACCGGCCAACGAGGCCGAATCGATCGCCACCCTGCATCGCGCCATCGAGCTCGGCTGCGACTTCTTCGATACGGCGGAAGGCTACGGCCCGTACACCAACGAAGAGCTTCTTGGCCGCGCCTTCCGCGACCGTCGGGAGAAAGTGGTCCTCGCCACCAAGTTCGGCTTCCGATTCGAGAATGGTCGCCAGCTCGGCACCGAGACCGACAGCAGGCCCGCCGCGATCCGCCAGTCGGTCGAGGGCTCGCTGCGCCGGCTGCAAACCGACCATATTGACTTGCTCTATCAGCACCGCATCGATCGCAAGGTACCGATCGAAGATGTGGCGGGTACGGTCGGCGAGCTGGTGAAGGAAGGCAAGGTCCGCTTCTTCGGCCTGTCCGAGGTAGGTGCCGCCACGCTGCGCCGCGCGCATGCCACCCATCCGGTCTCGGCGCTGCAGAGCGAATATTCGCTGTGGGAACGCAATCTCGAAGCCGACGTGATCCCGGTCTTGCGCGACCTGGGCATCGGTCTTGTGCCGTTTTGTCCGCTCGGACGCGGCTTCCTGGCCGGCGGGGTGAAACGCGCGGAAGACTATCCTGAAGGCGATACCCGCCGCATCGACGAACGGTATCAGGGCGAGAATTACGGCGCCAACCTGCGGGCCGCGCGGGCGGTGTTCGACATCGCTGAAGCCAACGGTGTAAAGCCTGCGCAGATCGCGCTCGCCTGGCTGCTGCACAAGGGCGATTTTATCGTGCCGATCCCCGGCACCAAGCGTCGCGCCTACCTCGAGCAAAATGTCGCGGCAGACGCTGTCCGGCTGACGCCTGCCGAGATGCAGACGCTCGACAACGCACTGGCGACCGGCACGGTCTCCGGCAATCGCTACCCCGACTGGGTCATGGCAGGGATCGACCGCTGATGCGCAACAAGCAAGTCTGGAGATCGTTATGAGTGGCGAACTGGTGCTCGTGACCGGCGGAAGCGGGTTCATCGCGCAGCATTGCATCCTGGCGCTGTTGCGGGCGGGCTATCGCGTGCGGACCACGCTCAGGTCACTGTCGCGAGAGGCGGAGGTTCTCAGCAACCTCAGGACCGGCGGTGCAGAGCCGGGCGACCGCCTTTCGTTTATCGCCGCTGACCTTACCGACGACGACGGCTGGGCGGAGGCTGCCGCAAGCTGTACCTATGTGATCCACGGCGCCTCGCCGACGCCGTCCGGCGATCAGCTGCGCGAGGAAGATTGGGTCGGGCCTGCGGTCGACGGCAATCTGCACGTGCTCCGCGCGGCACGCGATGCGGGCGTGAAGCGGGTGGTGCTCACCTCGGCCTTCGGTGCGATCGGCGTCGGCCACAAACCGCGAAGTCGTCCCTTCGTCGAGACCGATTGGAGTGACCTGAACGGGCATGTGGCGCCCTATCAGAGATCGAAGACGCTGGCCGAGCGCGCGTCGTGGGACTTCATTGCCCGCGAGGGCGGCGGGCTCGAGCTTGCGAGCGTCAACCCCACGACCGTGCTCGGGCCCGCGCTCGGCCCCGATTATTCCCACTCGATCCGTCTCATCAAGAACTTGCTGGACGGTCAGCCGGGCTGTCCCAAGATTAACACCTGCGTTGTCGACGTGCGCGACGTCGCCGACTTGCATTTACGCGCGATGACCGATCCCGTCGCAAGGGGCGAGCGCTTCCTTGCCGCGTCGGGCGAAAGCCTGTGGATGGTCGAGATCGCCAGACTGCTGAAGCAAAGTCTGGGGAGAGACGCGAGCAGGGTGTCGACGCGCGTTTTGCCCAACTGGTTCGTCCGCGTCGTCGCATTGTTCAATCCGGCGATGAAGGGGATCGTGCCGCATCTCGGCGTCAATATGAACGCAAGCAGCGAGAAGGCCCAACGCCTGCTTGGTTGGGAGCCCCGCTCGCGCGAAGAGGCAATCGGCGCCACGGCCGAGAGCCTGATCCGCCTCGGCCTGGTCAACACGACGGATTAGAAATTGGAGACAGCCATGAAGATCGACGCGGTTGCCCTACGGCAACGAGCGCCGCCTGCCGATATGGCGTGGACACGGGGGTGGCGAGCATAAAAACCAATTGCGATATAAAACCAGTTGAACTAACGTACAACCGATTGCATAATGCAATCAGGCCTGCGCGCGGATATGCCGTTTAAGGAAAGGAAGTGAGCATGGCTAAGCTCGTGTTCGGAATGAACCAGTCCCTGGACGGCTACGTCGATCATATGGCGTTTGGGCCAAGCCCCACGCTCTTCCGACACTTCATCGACGAGGCTCAGCGGCAGGCGGGCAGTGTGTACGGTCGCCAGATGTATGAGGTCATGCGTTACTGGGACGACGAACATCCTGAATGGGACGCAGAGCGACAGGCCTTCGCGGCGGCGTGGCGGAACCAGCCGAAATGGGTCGTCTCGCGCTCGTTGAAGTCGGTCGGTCCCAACGCCAGGCTTGTTGGGGAAGATCTTGCGGCCGCGATCCGCGAGCTGAAGGCAGAACGCGACGGGGAGATAGAAGTTGCCGGCCCCAATTTGGCGCAAAGCCTCACCGAACTGGGCCTGATCGATGAGTATCGAATCTACCTGCACCCCGTCGTGCTCGGTCACGGCAAGCCATATTTCGCTGGACCCCGGCCGCCGCTCCGCCTGATGGCGCATGACCGGATTGGCGAGGATGTGATCAGGTTGACCTACGTTCCGGCTTGATCTCGCGACTCGCCAGATGAAAATCGCAGAGCGGCTTCCGACCGGATGACGGCAAGCGTCGCCGGCGACCTGCCGGGCGTCAGTCGCGCGATATGGACAGGCCCGCGAGAAGCGGAGCGTACCCGGCGAGCCTGCGGGATACGAACTCCGTGAAGAGCCGCACGCGCTTCGTCTTGCGTGCCTCCCCCTGCGTGAGAAGCCAGAGCGTCCCATGCATGGGCAGGTCGGTGCCCGGCACCCTCACCAATAGAGCGTCGGCATCGCCGACGAAGCACGGCAGTTTCGTCATCCCGATCCCTTGCTGTACTGCAACGATCTGCGTCTCGGCGTCCGGGGTCCTGAACGGAACTCCCGTGGTGTGAACCTCTCCCTCGCGCGCCCAGACCGGGAGTCCATGATTGTCTATGACGATCCACCGAATGGGATCAGGCGCGCCCGCACGCCACGCGGCCAGTCGATCGCGAGACATGTAGACGCCGCTGAACAGCTCCGGTCCCTTCAGGCCGTGAAGATTGAGCGGCAGGGTCTTGCGGTCGGCGACAATGCGGATCGCGACGTCGGCCTCTCGGTTGGTCAGATTCGCCACCTCGCCGGTCGACAAGATTTCCATCTCGATGTCCGGATGGAGACGCGCGAAGTCGGCGAGATCCGGCATCAGCAGGTGTGTGGCGAGAAATGGTGGAAGCGTCACCCGCAAAAGCCCGCGCGCGCTCTGGTCGCGACCGAAGACGCGCGTCTCCAGCTGGTGCGACGACGCTTCCATCTGGTTCGCGAGCTCGAGGACTTCCTCGCCCGCAGCCGTCAGGCGGTAGCCCGAAGGCAGCTTTTCGAACATCTGCGCCCCCAGGCGTTCCTCGAGCTGCGCGATGCGTCGCAGCACGGTCGAGTGATACACCCCGAGGCCCTCGGCGGCAGCCCGCACCGAGCCCCCGCGCGCCACGGCAAGAAAGTAGCGAATGTCATCCCAGTCAATCATGGTGCCAGTCGATCATGGTGCAATCCGGCACCGCACGGTGCGCCTTCCAAAGCCCGTATCCAACCCATCCGTATAGCAGAACGAGCTGTCATCATAGCTTATGTTGACGAGCGCGGCGCAATTCCGAACGGCGGACACCGATCGTCCCGGCTGGCGTCAGTCGCCCAACCGGATCGATTTTGCACCACCGATGTGCACGCTTCCGCACTCAATGCCTGTCGCCGGCGAACCTATGTTGAGGTTCTCGGGGCGTCCCCGAACGATCAAAGACAGAGTCTGACAGGAGAAGTTATGGGAAAGCTTGAAGGTAAGGTTGCAGTTATCACGGGCGGATCGAGCGGCATGGCGCTGGCGAGCGCCAAGCGGTTCGTTGAAGAAGGCGCCTATGTTTTCATCACGGGCCGGAGACAGGAGGCGCTCGACGAGGCCGTCAAGCTGATTGGCCGGAACGTGACCGGCGTGCGCGGCGACGCGGCCAATCTCGACGACCTCGACCGCCTATTCGATACAGTCAAGCGGGAAAAGGGCAAGATCGACGTCCTCTACGCGAGCGCCGGCACGGGCGAAGCCGTCCCACTGGGCGAGATTACCGAGCAGCATTTCGATGCGACCTTCGGCCTGAATACGCGCGGCACGCTGTTCACGGTGCAAAAGGCGTTGCCGCTGTTCAACGATGGCGGATCGATCTTCATGACCGGATCAGTTGCTTCGGTGAAAGGTTTTCCTGGTTACAGCGTGTATGCGGCGAGCAAGGCGGCGTTGCACGCATTCGCACGCGGGTGGCTCAACGAGCTGAAGGGCAGGAATATCCGGGTGAACGTGCTGCACCCGGGGCCGATCGCCACACCGATGCAGGACCAAGTCCTCACCGAGGAGGCGAAGCGGATGTTCGAATCCCTGATCCCGCGGGGAAAGATGGGTCGTCCTGAGGAAATTGCGGCGGCCGCGCTGTTTCTTGCCTCAGACGATTCGAGCTTCGTGAATGGGGTGGAGTTGTCTGTCGACGGCGGCTTCTCGGCCATCTGAAATCGCGTTGGATCACCGGAGGTGGCTGACCGTCCGGCCGCGCTGAAGTCATTCACGGCAGGAGGTCTACGAGTCAATTCAAGAATTCGAACCGCTGACGCGCATCGCTTGCGGTGGCGGTTCGAAGATCTCGCGAAGACGCCATGCAGCGAAACGGATAACCCAGCGCCGTTGAAGGCCGGGGAATGAATATCAACACAAATCGGAGAAGTATTATGAGCTATGCGATTGTAGGATTCGGCAAGATAGGCCAGGCCCTCGCCCACGCCTTTGCCCGTAAAAACATCGAGGTGACCGTCGCGAGCCGCCGGCCGCCCGAGGCATTGGCGCCGCAGGCTCGGGCGATTGGCCCCACGGTCGTCGCCAAGTCGCTGCGGGATGCACTCGAGGCCGACACGATCATCCTGGCAGTCCCGTTCGGGGAACACCGCGAGGTTGCGAAGGCCCTGCAGAGCTGGGAAGGCAAGACAGTCATCGACACGACGAACGCATTTCCAGTCCCTGAAGAGCTGGACGGCCTCCCGTCCTCCGCCTTCGTCGCCAAAGCGTTCATCGCCGCCAAGCTCGTCAAAGGGTTCAATCACCTGATTGCGGCCACCCTGGCCGCCGATCCGATCGTCGAGGGCGGCCACCGGGTGGTCTTTCTGTCGAGCGACGACGCGGACGCGATCGCTCCCGTGGCAGCCTTGGCCAAACAACTCGGGTTCGCACCCGTCACACTGGGAAGACTCAACGAGGGTGGCGCGCTGGTGCACGCACGCGGCCGCACTTGGGGCCAGCTCATCTTCCAGGATTTGTTCAAGAAGGAGCAGTAATCGATCGACGACCGTGTGATCGACGCCGAGAACTGGTCGCGCGTGCTAGTGAAAACGAAAAGGTTAGAGCTGTTCCACGCTTCTGTGAAAAGCTGAACCGCTCTAACGTCTTCGAGCAGCGCGCGACCGATTCTTTGAAGGTCACAAAGGTCGCGAAGGTTGGGGTGGGCCTGACGGCGTATGGGCGCCGTTCGAAGAGCGGGAAGACACCCGACCTGCGGCAGATACCGGGTCATCCCGGAGTTTGAGGCCGCCGCGTGGATTGCCGTCGATGTGGCGGTATGAAGCCGGCGCGCCTGGACTTTCTGGCCGACAATCCGCGCTACAAGGAGCACGGCCCGCGTTTCGAAAGGAACAACACAACGAGATTGACGAGTTCTGCTCTAAGCATGGGCGACGCCAGCGTGTCTTGCCGCGCAGCCTCGTGAACAGCTCCGGCGACAGCGCCCGCGAGCACCTGCGCACCGACGCGAACATCCGTCTCACGACGCGAATTTACCTTGAAAAGCGCCTCATACCCCTTCCGGCATGCCGTTTCGAAAACATCGCAGGTTTTGCGCGAGTCCGCGCCGCGTGGGCTCTCTTCGAGGAGAACTCGGTGAGCCGCCGGATACCGGCTGTGGATCGTGATCATGCCATCAACAAGCGCCGCAATACGACGTTGGCGGGATGTCTTTTCGTCCGCTGCAGCGCGCAATACGGCCAGCACATCATCGAAGTGCCTCCGCCGCACAGCCTCGATCAGGGCGAGCTTGTTTGGAAAATACTGATAGAGGGACCCGATGCTGACGCCTGCTACCTCGGCAACAGCATTGGTCGTGAGACCGGTCCACCCACGTTCTCCCAGAATGTGAGCGGCAGCGTCTAAGATCGCGTCCGTTGTCGCGCGCGACCGCGCCTGCCGCGGCTCTTTTCGCATCGTGGTTGGTGGTTGGGCAATGCGAGTAGCCAAAAGCGCCCTCCATGGTAGATGCTACATGAGCAATTTACTCGCATTCGTGATGTCGGTCCATGCCGGCGTCAGGATGCGAATCTTCCTGGTGGAGTGCCGATGGCAGCGAACGGACAAAGCAAAGAGTATCGCGAGCGCGATCTACCACTTTACTTGGCAGCCCGGTTTCTTTCGGAAGCCGCTGCGCTGGCACTATCTGTCGCTGTCGGCTGGACAGTTTATGACGTTTTGCACACGCCGCTGGCCCTTGGCATCGCCGGCCTCGCACAGTTCGTTCCCATGTTCCTGCTCACGCTTCCTGCTGGCGAATTGTGCGACCGGATTTCACCGCGGCAGGTCTTGATAGCCGGTCTCGCGCTCCAAGGCCTCTGCTCCATCGCTTTCCTTCTGTGGGCGACGAGTCCGTCGCCGCCGCTGTGGCCATTCTTCGCGATTGTGCCGGTGCTCGGGGTTGCGCGCGCTTTCGCCGACCCGGCCGGTCAAGCCTTGCTGCCCTTGCTCGTGCCGGACGAGCGGCTGCCCTGCGCCATCGCTTGCGGATCCTCGGCACGGCAGGTTGCGGTCATTGCCGGGCCTGCACTGGGCGGCTTGGCTTTCGCTTATGGCCCAGCTGTCGCCTACGGGATCTGCGGCAGCGGGGTTCTCGCGGCGATGCTGGGTGTGGTGCAGCTTGGCGGGCGGCGGCCACCGCCGGCCGAAGGCGCTGATCTGAAGAAGCGCGTTGATCGCGTTGTCGAGGGCATTGTATTCATTTGGTCCCGTCCGGTCGTGCTTGGCGCGATTTCCCTGGACCTGTTCGCGGTTCTGCTCGGCGGCGCGACCGCTCTTCTGCCGGTATATGCACGTGATATCTTGCACGTGGGGCCGATCGGTCTAGGGCTCATGAGAAGCGCGCCTGCCGTCGGCGCATGCCTTGTCGCACTCCTACAGGTGCGCCATCCACCGGAGCGGCGCGTTGGCGAGAAGCTGTTTGCCGCCGTCGCCGTCTTCGGCATCGCCACCCTGATATTCGCCTTCTCGCGCTCGCTCGTTCTATCGCTCTCAGCGCTTTTTGTTCTGGGCGCTAGCGATATGGTGAGCGTCAACATCCGCACGTCGCTGGTTCAGCTTGCCACTCCCGACGCAATGCTCGGTCGAGTTTCAGCGGTGAACCTGCTGTTCATAGGCGCTTCCAGCGAACTCGGTGCGTTTGAGTCCGGTGTTGTCGCAGCCCTGATCGGGACTGTGCCGGCCGTGGCCTTCGGCGGATTCGGTACTCTGGTCGTCATGGCGGTTTGGATGAGAATATTCCCTGCACTCCGGAGAGCCGACCGCCTTAAGTCCGAGGTGCGATAAGATCGCGTCCCGTCGATTTCCTGGGATGCAAATGGCCTACGGTTGGGAAGCCGACCTTGAGCACATGCAAGATGCCAGAAATCACGCGCCGATCATCGACCCGAGGCGCACCCGGCTGGTTCTTCGGCAGATGCGGTTCGAGAGCTGTCCCCGCCTCATCGGAAAGCCAGAACAAGGGCGTCGTCATAGCCTCAATCCTCCTCAACTCAATCCACAAACAAAACTACGAGCAGAATCAGACTATTGTTTGGGACCATCCTAGGGAAGAAGTCGCCGATCCGGGCACCCTCGCTTCGTTTGGATATGGGAGTTCACGAGGAAGGGGCCAGAGATAGGCAGGCGATGAGCGGCTCAGATCACCGCTGCCTTCGATCGCCAACGCCCTTGGCGATGAGCGATGTCAATGCCTGAACGGCTGCCGCCTGCGAGGTGCGAGAGGCCTGCACATCGCGGGCAATTGCCTCAGCGGCGCCCAGCAGCCCGACACAGAGGATGCGCAAGCTTTCGCCGGGCGGCGCGATAAAGGGGCGCAACGCGGCGCCCATGATTGCGACATACTCGTCCATCATTCTCTGCTGTTGCTTGGCCATTTCCCCACTTCCCTGGAGCGCCGCCGAAATCGCCAGAGCTTCCGGACCAAGGTCGGCAAGGCAGTTGAAATAGGACGCGCTCATGACTGCTGCGATCGCCTCAAGGTCCCGCGGCGCGGCAGCCAGCGCGTCTTTCAGCGTCCGGACATAGCTGTCCTCCAACCGCTGGTATAGAGCAATGAGAAGCCCTGCTCGCGTCGTGAAGTGCTCGTAGGCCACGGGCCTGCTGACGCCGGCCCTGAGCGCCAGATTGCCCAACGTCAACTCATCGGCGCCCCGTTCACTAACAATGCTCAGCGCGACGTCGAGAAGCTGTTCTCGACGCAGTTGCTTCTGCAGCTTCACCAACGCAACTCACCTCCTTGATTTCTACAGAATGTAAGTTACACATTGTAGGAAGACGTGCAAGCGGGAGCGGTGGAAGGAAATATCCATGAGAATCTATGTCACCAGCGTGCTGGTCGATGACCAGCAGAAGGCCTTGGACTTCTACACCAAGTTACTGGGCTTCGTTCCGAAGCACGACGTGCCGATAGGCGACGATCGCTGGCTAACCGTCGTGTCAAAGGAGAATCCGGCGGGAACCGAGCTGCTGTTGGAGCCCAGTGGCCATCCCGCGGCGAAGCCCTATAAAAGCGCTCTGGTTGCGGACGGCATACCTGCCACCTCGTTTCAAGTCGATGACCTTGACGCCGAGTATCAGCGATTGCGTGATCTTGGCGTCAGGTTCACGGTAGAACCGATGGATGCTGGCACAGTTCGCATGGCTGTTTTCGACGACACCTGCGGAAATTTGATCCAGATCATTGAGATGATAGAGAAGCAGTAAGCCCTTTGGGCTTCGCGACGCCATGCCAACAGACCGCCTGCTCCAAGAGCGTCGGTCTGGAATGCGCGCGGCCGCCGCCGCGCGGAAAAGCAAATGCGACGTGAGACGAGGCGATCGTCTTCGCCCTTTGGGGGACCGACAAGGGACGCAATCACTGCAGCCGTACGAGGCGGCGTCATCCCGCGTAAGATCCGCTGCAATTTGAGACAGCGGGAGCGGTCCTGTTCCACCGTATCGAGGCCGCAGCCGGTGACCAGACGGGGCGTGCCTGGCCATGACGGTGCAGGGTGCCCCTCTATTCAGATGCTCTCGCGAGTGTCTATCTACGCGGACCGCGTTCGACAAAGACTCGAAAGGAGTAGCCATGCTCAAGACATATACTGGCGGCTGCCATTGTGGTGCCATCCGATTCGAGGCCGATATCGACCTGGCGGCGGGCACTTGGAAATGCAATTGCACGATCTGCGCCAGGAATCGACTGTGGTCCTTCGAGGCCGGATCGCACGCCGTGCGGCTGCTGGCCGGCGCGGAATACCTGCAGGACTACAGCTTCAATGACCACGTCGCGCATCACTATTTCTGCAAGCGCTGTGGCGTCCATCCGTATGAGTTCGTCGACCTCCCAGCGGAGAACCGGCAGTACTACAACGTCAATGTGAACTGTGTGGAGGAGCTGGACATGGACGCTGTGATGGCCGCGCCCATACACCATGTCGATGGCCTCCACGACCGATGGGACCGGGCGCCGGCAGAGATACGGCACCTCTGACCTCGGAGGCGGCCCGCCTACACTATCCCCTACTCCCACTCGATTGTTCGGGGGGCACATCAACCATCTGAATTTATTACAGAAAATATTTTTCCGCCCAATTACTACCGGCCCAGGACCCGTCAGAAAGCTACACGACTGATATCGTTGAGGAATTTTCGTCGACCTCCGCAAGCCATCTATCGGCTACTATCGGCTCTTCCTGATCCTTTCCCGCTCTGACGCCCGAACCCAGATTGCGGCGAAAAGTACCGACAGCGTTGGCACGACCCGGCACCTACGCAAACGGGCAAGGCCTGGCCTGCATCAGGAATCCTCCAATCACTGGAGGATAAAATGACCAAGAAGCCAAGCCGAGTGCGTGTCCTGATGATGCGGTATCAGGATGACGAAGTTTTCCATGCCGCTTGGTGTCATGCGGCAATCGACAGGAATAGCGGGCCATGGAGGGCAATCGGCGGTGTTTGGCGGGCCACGCCCGATGAAGATGAGCACTATATCTACGCTGTAGCGCTACGAGCACACGAATGGCCTCGACTAAGCTCGGTCGTTGGCACCGCGATTGCTAACTCGCGCTTTCGACAAAACCCGTCATCTGCAAACCTTCAGTTAGCAGGGTTACGCGCCATGTCGATCAATGCCTTAAACGCGGCCGAGGGATTGCGCCTGCTAGGATAGTAGAGACACAGGGGTGCCAGTAGCGGCGTCCAGTCGTCCAGGACCCGAACGAGACGCCCTGCCTCGATGTCTTCGCGCACATCCGACTCCATAAAGTAACCGATGCCGACGTGATCGAGGACAGTGATGCGCGCGAGGCTTGCCTCATCCAGCGTAATAGGACCTTGAACGTCGATCTGGACGGGCTGACCATCCTTTTCGAATTGCCAGCGATGCAGCGCGCCATTCGGCAACCGGATGCGGAGGCATGCGAGGCGCAGTAGGTCCGGGGGCACGCGGGGCTTGCCGTTGGCTTTGAAATATTCGGGCGATGCGACCACGGCAAAGCTGCGTGGAGGACCGACGGGAACGGCAATCATGTCGCTTGGCACCAGGTCCGCGCTCCTCAGGCCAAGATCGAACCCTTCGGCAACGATGTCCACGATCCGGCCCTCGGTCACGAGATCGATGTGAACTTGGGGATGGCGCCGCAAGAACTTCAACAGAAGCGGACCCAGCACCTCCCGCGCACCTGTCGCGAATGCATTGATCCGAAGGGTTCCGGATGGGGTCTCCTGCTGCGAGCGGGCCGCGCCCATCGCATCGTGCAGCGTCTGCACGGCAGGGCCAATCTGATCGACGAAGTTTCGTCCCGCGTCTGTGAGCGAAACGCTTCGGGTGGTGCGATTGAACAGTCGGACGCCGAGCTGGCGCTCCACCTTGCCGATGACATTGCTCAGTGCAGTGGTCGACAGGTCAAGCTCCAGCGCCGCCGCCCGGAACGATCCGCGCCGCGCAATGGCGAGAACAGCATCAAATTCGGTCAGGCCGTGTTTCGACATTGTCCCATTTTTCGCAATACCACATCCCAGTTTACCCCGATTATCGTGAGTTATGTCTGCCCCTAAATCAAGCTTCTCACGTCAAGGAGCAACAATGATCGAATTACCCAAACCCATAGCCGACTACGTAGAGGCCAACGCACAGCTCGATGTGGACGGCATGCTGAAGCCTTTCGCCGCCAATGCGGTCATCCTGGACAACGGAAAGCGTTTCGAGGGCCACGCCGAGGTGCGGACTCTGCTCGAAGAGGCGGTAGTCGGCGCGAAGGCGATCTTCACGCCGGATACCGTTCGCCATGAGAACGATCAGGTCGTGGTCGAAGGCCCTGCCCATGGCGACTTCCCAGGCAGCCCGCTTCGCTTCACCTATGGTTTCACGCTCGAAAACGATGCGATCAAAACCTTGGAGATCACGCTATGAACCTCAAGGTTGATCCGACCGAGTTCGCAGGAAAGCGGGTGCTCATCAGCGGCGGCACCAAGGGGCTGGGCCGCGCCACCGTCGACCGCTTCCTGGCTGGCGGCGCCCGGGTGATCACCTCCGCCCGCGGAACCCTTGAGCCCATAGACGGCGTCGAATACGTCCAGGCGGACCTGACGACGGCTGTGGGCGGAGAAGTCCTGGCCAAGGCGGCGCTCGAGCGTCTCGGCGGCGTCGACATCCTAGCCCATGTGATCGGCGGCTCGTCCACGCCCGGCGGCGGCTTTGTCGCCCTGACCGACAATCACTGGCTCGCCGAACTGAACCTGAACCTCCTGGCTACGGTCCGTCTCGATCGCCTCCTCGTTCCGCAGATGATCGAACGGGCCGCCGGCGCGGTGGTGCATGTCACCTCCATCCAGTCGGTCCTGCCGCTTCCCGAGGCGACCACCGCCTACGCTGCCGCCAAGGCCGCGCTCAGGACCTACAGCAAGTCCATCTCCAAGGAACTGGGGCCGAAAGGCGTGCGGGTCAACGTCGTCTCGCCCGGCTGGATCATGACCGAGTCGTCGGTCCACCTGCTGGAACGTCTTCAGGCCGCCAATGGCGGCACGATCGACGACGCGCGGCAAGTTGTCCTTGACAGCCTGGGCGGCATCCCGATCGGACGGGCGGCCGAACCCTATGAGGTCGCCGACCTGATCGCCTACCTGGCCTCCGATCGCGCCGCCGCAATCCACGGCGCCGAGTTCGTCATCGATGGCGGCACCGTTCGGACCGTCTGAAGTCCTGCCCCGACGTTTGCCCTCCGTGGCAGGCGTCGGGAAGCGGCTGCGGTTTAGAAATGGAAGTGTCGGTAGCCGGCCGTCCAAGGCATAGCTCAGAAATGTCGGCTTCGTCCCACCGGCCGTCTTTTCGGGACAAAGCGTAGGGGGCTGCGGCTCAAAAGCTGGAAGCGGCGGCAAACGGCGGTACGTGGCGGAATGGCGGACCGGGCGGGATTCGAACGCATAGCACCGAAATAATCGGCTGGCATTCGGATGCGTCATAAGCAATGTCAGCTTTTCGAAGTTGGACAATGCAGCTTGTCGTTTGTATCCCTCACTCCCACTCGATTGTACCAGGCGGCTTCGAGGTGACGTCGTAGACCACCCGGTTGATGCCGCGCACTTCGTTGATGATGCGGGTCGCGGCGCGGCCGAGGAATTCCATGTCGTAGTGGTAGAAGTCCGCGGTCATGCCGTCGACCGAAGTGACGGCGCGCAGCGCGCAGACGAATTCGTAGGTGCGGCCATCACCCATGACGCCGACGGTCTGAACGGGCAGCAGCACGGCGAAGGCCTGCCAGATGGCGTCGTAAAGGCCGGCCTTGCGGATTTCGTCGAGATAGATCGCATCGGCCTCGCGCAGGATCTCCAGCTTTTCGCGGGTGATGCCGCCGGGGCAGCGGATCGCCAGGCCGGGGCCCGGGAAGGGGTGGCGGCCGATAAAACTGTCGGGCAGGCCGAGCTCGCGGCCGAGCGCGCGCACCTCGTCCTTGAAGAGCTCGCGCAGCGGCTCGACGAGCTGCATCTTCATGCGCTCCGGCAGGCCGCCGACATTGTGGTGCGATTTGATCGTCACCGACGGGCCGCCGGTGAAGGAAACGCTCTCGATCACGTCGGGATAGAGTGTGCCCTGGCCGAGGAAATCGGCACCGCCAAGCTTCTTTGCCTCTTCCTCGAAGGTCTCGATGAACAGCCGGCCGATGATCTTGCGCTTGGTTTCCGGGTCGCTGACGCCTTCGAGTTCGCCGATGAAGCGATCGGCGGCATCGACATGCAGCAGATGCAAATTGTAGTGCTCGCGGAACATGGCGACGACGCCGGCCGCCTCGTCCTTGCGCATCAGCCCGTGGTCGACGAGGATGCAGGTCAGCTGGTCGCCGACGGCCTCGTGGATCAGGAGGGCCGCGACGGAACTGTCGACGCCGCCCGAAAGCGCGCAGATGACGCGCTTGTCGCCCACCTGCGCGCGGATCTGCTCGACCGCCTTCTGGCGGTAGGCCGACATCGACCAGTCGCCCTTGATGCCGGCAATGTTATGAATGAAATTGCCGATCAGCTTGGCGCCGTCAGGCGTATGCACCACCTCCGGGTGGAACTGCACGCCGTAATATTTACGCTTCTCGTCGGCGATGAAGGCGTAGGGCGCGTTGGAGGAGGTGGCGACCACTTCGAAACCATCCGGCAGCGCGGTGACGCGGTCGCCATGGCTCATCCAGACCTGATGGCGCGAGCCGGAGGACCAGAGGCCCTCGAACAGCTGGCAGTCCCTGTCCACGTCGAGGAAGGCACGGCCGAATTCGCGGTGGTGGCCGCTCTCGACCTTGCCGCCGAGCTGCATGCACATCGTCTGCTGGCCGTAGCAGATGCCGAAGACCGGCAGACCGCTGTCGAAGATGATCTGGGGCGCTCGCGGCGATCCCTCGTCCACCGTGGAAGCCGGGCTGCCGGACAGGATCACGGCCTTCGGCTGCAGGCGGTTGAAGCCTTCTTCGGCCGATTGGAAGGGGACGATCTCGCAATAGACGCCGGCCTCGCGCACGCGTCGTGCGATGAGCTGGGTCACCTGGCTGCCGAAATCGACGATGAGAACGGAGTCGGGATGTGCTGTCTGGGTCATGGCGAGGCTTTAATGAAAAGCGCCTCGCCTTGCAATCCGGGAAATCGGCGGCATCAGGTTTTTATTGTTCCGATTGTCCCCCGCGCGTCTGACAAGGCGCGCGGCGCTTCAGGGCTCAGAACCAGAAAACCCCGTCCTCCAGCGCCGTGAACAGGCTGTCGACGCCATAGGAGAGCTTGCGGTCGACGATGTGCAGATATTCGGTCCAGCCCGAAATATGCTGCAGCTCGACGGCGCCGTCGGAAATGCCGCGAAGGCCGATCAGCGGCAGCTTGTAGCCCTGGCAGGCGCGCAGCACCGCATAGGTCTCCATATCGACCATGTCGGCGTCGATATTGGTATAGGCGGCGCCCGAAATGATGTTGCCGCCGGTGGAAAGGCTTGCTTCGGCAATGCCGGGAATGCGCAGCGGCAGCTCGAGCGTTGCCGGCAGGTCGAGAAAGGGTGTCTTGCCCTTTTCGAAGCCGAGCGGCGAGGCGTCCATGTCGCGGTAGGAAACCGAGGTCACCTGATAGATTTCGGTCTGCTCCAGTTTCGCGGAGCCGGCCGAGCCGAGGGACACGACGAGATCGGGCAGGTCGTCGGCTGCATCCAGCCGCGCCAATGTCTTGCTCAGCGCGATGGCTGCTTCGACCGGGCCGACACCGGTCATCAAAGGTTCGATGCGCGAACGCAGGAAGGGACCGTATTCGGCCTCCGCCGCCATGACGAAAAGGATGGATTTCCCGGCGACCGATTTCAGTTCGAACTTCATCCCGTAATGCCCTCTCTACCGCGGATCACCATCATCGTTCCGGTCATGGAGGCGATGAGTTTGGCCGGCCCGTCGCTGATTGCGTAGCCTCGCCCGTCGGCGACGATGATGGTGGAGCCGGGTTTGGTGATTTCCCCGCGAAACAGGAAACGATCGCCACGCCCCGGCGACATGAGATTGACCTTGAACTCGATCGTCAGGATCGAGGCTTCCGGGTCGATGACGCTATAGGCGGCAAAGCCGCAAGCCGAATCGAGCGCGGCGGAAATGATGCCCGCATGCAGGATGCCGTGCTGCTGTGTCAGTTTGACGTCGAAGGGAAGCTCGATCTCGACGACGCCGTGCTCAACACGCGTCAACTCCGCGCCGATTGTCTCCATCGCCGCCTGCCGCGCAAAATTGCGGCGGATTCGCGCGCGGAAATCGCCCCTGTCAGTCTCGCTCATGTCTGCCCCTCTTGCAGCCGCGAAAGTGGCATGGCGCGCCGCATTCGACAAGCTGGACATTGTTGAAATCGGTCCGGGCGGCGATGGAAACCCGGGACCGTGTCGCCGGGGCAACCCTTCACCTTTCCGCCGCCGTGCAAGCCGGTACGGCTGGCCGGTAGCGCTGGCCAGTACCGCTGGATTGTGGCGATCCGATGCGAAGACGATTGCAGCTTCGCGCGGTGCGCGTATTCTCCGCATCGGGTCGCGAAATGATGGAGCGCCAGCATGACGACGATATCGCAATCGGTGCGGAATTTCGAGACCTGGCTGGCCGGCGAACTCGGCGGCGATCTCGTCAAGGATGATCTGCGAGAGAAGCACGAGAAGATGCGGAGCGACGATTTCGTCTTCCTGCGCGCCACCTATTGGCGCTGGTGCGAGATCGTCCTCGATATCTGCCCGGAACTCGGCCGCGCTCCCGAGGTATTGGCAATCGGCGATACGCATCTGGAGAATTTCGGCACCTGGCGCGATGTCGAGGGCCGGCTCGTCTGGGGCGTCAATGATTTCGACGACGCGGCGGTGATGCCCTATGCGCTGGATCTCGTTCGCCTTGCTGCAAGCGCCGTCCTGGCCCGCGGCGGCGACGGTCCCTCGGTTCGCATGATCGGCCAATTGATCTTGAGCGGCTATCGCCGCGGCCTCGAAAATCCGCTGCCCGTCATCCTCGAGCGCGACCACAAATGGCTGCGCAAGGCGCTGCTGCTGCCGAATTCCGAACGCCGGGAATTCTGGGAGAAATATGAAATGTTGCAGCCCGGCAAGAAGCCGGCACCATCAGCCTATGTCAAGGCGCTTGCAGACGCGCTGCCGTTGGGATCAGGACCTTTCGTGGCGAAGCCGCGCAGCGGCGGCACCGGCAGCCTCGGCCGGCCGCGTTTCGTCGCCTATGCCGAATGGCAAGGTGGACCGGTGCTGCGCGAGGCAAAGGCGCTGGTGCCGTCCGCCTGGTCGCTTCGCCACAGGCCGCAGGATGTGGCGATCCATGCAAGCGAGATCGCCAATGGGCGGGCGCGCTCAGCCGATCCTCACTACCGGGTCTCCGGCCGCATCCTCGTGCGCCGGCTCTCGCCGAACAGCTGCAAGATCGAAATCGACCGGCATCCGGAGATCCTGCTTTCGCCGACGATGCTCGAACTGATGGGCTTCGAGATCGCCAATTGCCATTCCGACGATGCGGCGGCGATTGCGTCGATCTCGAAGGATTTGGCAGCGCGGGGAAACGACTGGCTGCACGAGGCGGCAAGGGCCGCGGCATCGAGCGTCAGTGCCGAGCAGAAAGCCTATTCCCGCGCCGGCTAAAGCAATTCCAGCAAAAGTGTGCAGCGGTTTTGCGTCCGGAATTGCGCTTCTCTGATTTAGATCCGCACGATGTGCTGATCCCAGGCGACGTCGCTGCGGGTCGACAGGAAATCGCCGTCATAGGAGGAGACGGCAAAGCCGCTTCTTGCCGGCGCGATGCCCGCTGCATCCCGAACGGAAGTCTCGGCCAGCATCCTGCCCGTCCTAGCGTCGATGGTCACCGAGGCGCCGCCCTTCGGCGAGGTGATGCCGACGAGACCTTCGCTGCGATTGACGGCGATCGCCCCGACGTAATTGGCAAGCCTGCGCGTCGTCTCCTCCGGCAGGTCGATGAAGGTAAGATTCTCGCCCTTGGCGAAATGGCCGACAAGCGGCGGCAAATCCTTGCGGTGGCCTTCATACTGGCAGGCGAACCAGATGCGACCCTCGCCGTCGAGATCGACATGGCGGGTGGAGAGTTCTGCCCATTCTGCCGGCAGCACATGTTTTTCGACCAGCGCCCCGGTTGCCGCATCGATCAGCGCCAGCGACGGCTGCATCTCTCCGAGATTGAGCTTGGTGCGGCCGAAATCCGGATGCGTCTCGATGCCGCCATTGGCGACGATGAGCAGGCGTCCGTCGTCGGACACCGTCATGTCGTGCGGACCGATGCCGTAGGTCTCGAATTCGCCGATGCGGGCGAAGCGATTGGTGGCGTCGTAGAGGCCGATCATGCCGCGATTGCCGTCGAAGTCGTTCTCGCTGGCGTAGAGCAAGCGGCCGTCAGGAGAGAAGGCGCCGTGGCCGTAGAAATGCCGGTCCTCCCTGGAGCTGATGACGATCGGCTCGCTTTTGTTCCAGGGATCGAAGATCATCGCATAGGTGCCGGGCCGGCGCGCGAAGGCGACCGTCTTGCCGGTACTGGCGCTGAAGGCCATGCCGTGGGCGCGGGCGGGAAGCGCCACCTGATCGACGATCTCGCCGCGCTCGGTCACGGTCGCAATGGCAAAGGAGCCGTCGGCTGCCCGAATGCCCGAGGCATAGACCGCATCGGTCCGCTCGAGTGCCATCAGCGACCTCGGCGCCAAAGAAGCAAGGAAGCCAAGGCCGGCCGCCTTGACGAAGTTGCGTCGGTCGATTGCGGCACTTTGCATCATCGTCTCAGTCTCCGTCCGAAAAGGAAAAGCCGGCCGAAAGGCCGATGGCTGCGCCATATTCGTCGCTGATCCGGGTGATCAGGTCGCGGCTTTCGGCAAGCAGCGTATCGAGCTTGGCCTTCTCCGCATCGCTTGTGGCGACGTCGATGTCGGGATTGAGCTTCGGTACGCTGTCGAGCAGCGATTTGAAGTCCTCGTCGATCGCGGCGGCAATCGGCTGCTTGTCCGGCGGCAGAAGTTCGGCCATGCCGGCCTTCTGCCAGAGCGTGCGCAGGCCCTCCAGATTGGCGGCTATCGATTTCCAGGTATTCTTGGAGCGCCAGTAGATCGCCATGCGCGGCCGTGGCGTGGTGTCCTTGCCCTTGTAGAACTGCTCCAGCCGCTGGTCGCGGACATTCTCCGCGCCATGGACGAGAATGCCGAGCAACGCCGTCACCGCTTCCTTGTTGTCCATGAAATCATTGCTCTGCGGTCCTGGATGTTTCCAGCTCGCCTGCACGCCGTCGGGCTTTTCCCAGGCGGCGACGACTTCGCCGGCCTCACGCTGGATATTGCCGGCGACCGCCTGGCCGTAAAGGCAGCGGAAACTGCCCTTCTGCCCGACGAGATCGTCGGAGCCATTGCCGTAAAGCACGTATTCCAGCGCCGTCAGCCCTTGCAACGCAACACTCTTGCCGGCGATCGCATCAACGGTCGCATCGTTCGGATCGGCCTTGGCGATCAGCGCCTGCACCTGCTTGAGGCCGACGCCCTTGCGGTCGGGATAAAACAGGATGTGCTCGAAGAGATTGTCCTGGATAACAGGCCCGGTCTGGACGATCTCGATGATCGACCAATAGCGGATCGTGTCGTCGAAGGTGGACTTCGCTTTGTCGAGCGTCTGCTGCGTGCCGTCGGCGCAAAGATCCTTCATCGCCGTCGTCAGCCGGGCGGCCGATTGCTGCATGTTGCGATAGCCGGGACGGATCACCTCGTCGACGGCGCGCTGCATGACGGCGGGAACGGCATCCTCGTTCAGCCCTGCCGGGGGAGTGGCCGTCTGGGCGGCCGCGGATGTCGCGAGACCGATCACAGGAAGGCAGAGCAGGGGGTGCCAAAGGCGCATCAAAGTGACTCCAGGAATGTAATCAGGGCCGCCCTGTCGTCTTTCGGCAGGGCGGAGAAAGCGTTGCGGGCCTTTTCAGCTTCGCCGCCATGCCAGAGGATCGCTTCGGTGAGGCTCCGCGCACGGCCGTCATGCAGGAAAAAGCTGTGTCCGCTGACAGTCCGGGTCAGTCCTATACCCCATAGCGGCGGCGTGCGCCATTCACGTCCGCTTGCAAGGCCGACCTGCTGCCCGTCGGCAAGCCCGTCGCCCATGTCGTGCAGAAGAAAGTCGGAATAGGGCCAGATCAGCTGGAAGGACTGCGCTTTGTCGGGCGCATCCCGCCGGGTGACGAATTTCGGCACATGGCAGGAAATGCAGCCGCTTTCGTAGAAGATCCGCTTGCCCTGCAGCGTCTCGGCGAAACTCGCCTTGCGGCGCGCCGGAACGGCAAGATTTCCGGAATAGAAGGTGACGAGGTCGAGAATGGGAGCTGGCGCTTCTTCTGCGCCCAGCCTTTTCTGCACGCCGGTCGGCATATCAAGGCATTTCTCTTCCGCCTTGGTGCAATCGCCCTGCGCATCCGGGTGATCGGGCGTCGAGATGCCGATATCATTGGCAAAGGCATCGGCACTCTGGTCGCGCACCGTGGCGTTCTGCGCCTTCCAGCCGAAGCGGCCGAGCGCGATCTTGCCGCTGCGATGGTCGCGCACGATCGCCGCCTTCCCCGAAATGCCGTCGCCGTCGGCATCGTCCGGATCGGCATGGGCAAGGATATCGGCTTCGGGAATGGCCTCGATCAGTCCGAGGCCGATCATCGCCGAGGCGACACGCGGCGAAATCGTCGTCGCGGGGTCGAGCGGCCCATAGCCAAGGTTCGTCACCGCATAACTCGGCCGGCGCAGCGACACGGTCTCGCCGTCGCCGAGCGTCACCCTCTCTTCGCGGTAGCTGATCGCCATCTTCCCTTCGGCGGCAAGGCCGGGAACGGCGAGATCCTGCAGCTGGTGGCCGTAGACCGGATCGGGAAAATTGACGACATCAGCCTGCGCGATGGCCTTTTCGTCCTCCGGCGTCGTGGCGGCGCGGGAAAGCCGCAGGAACATCGAGGTGGCGCTCGGACCTCCCTCCGGCGGTTTGCCGCGGCCGTCATTGACATGGCAGCTCATGCAGGAGCGGGCGTTGAACAGCGGCCCGAGACCATCGGAAGCCTGCGTCGAGGAGGGAGCGGACACCCAGAGCTTGCGGAAGAGCGCATTGCCGAGCTTGAAATTCTGCTCTTCGTCGAAAGGGATGTTGGCCGAAATATGCGAGAAGCTGTCCTCGGTGACAGGGTCGATCGAGGTCGTAGCCCCTGCCTGCATCGCTTCGTATTGTTCGGCTTTGGAAAAATCCGCTGTCGGCCGGGTGACGTCGGCGACGCGTTGCAGATCGGATTCGGAGAGGTCGGTGCGTTTCGTCGGCAGGTCGAAACCGGCTGCGATGCTGACGGAAAAACCGGCAAGCGTGGCGCAGAGCGTTGCGCTGGCGAAAAATCGGCGGGCCGGGGCATGCGACATTTCAGGGTCCGGGCCGCTCCGGCTGTCGAAGCGGCCCGCCTTTTTGCTTATTTGAAGACGGCGTTAGGATTATCCAAGCTGTCGGAACCTTCAAGCTGAACCGTGCCGAGATCGAGTGCGGCAATAACGCGCTGCACCGATTTCGTCTGGTCGATCAGCCCGTCGATGGCGGCCTGGACGACGGCGTTGCCTTCCTTGTTGCCTTCGCCGATCATCTGGTCGTACTTCTCGACGGTCTCGCCGCGCTTTGCCATGGCATTCATCGCATCGAGTGTCTTGTTGAGCTTGCCTTCCACTTCGGCATCGAGCGCCTTGTCCTTGGCGGCTACCAGATCGTGCAGCGATGGGCCGCTGAGCTTGCTGCCGTCGACGCGGGTATAGTTGCCGGTATAGGCGGCAGCGATGCCGATCGCGTCGTTGAGATGCGAGTTGTAGGTATTGTCCGAGAAGCAATCATGCTCTTCTTCCGGATCGTGCAGCAGCAGGCCGAGCTTCATGCGCTCGCCGGCAAGCTCGCCGTAGGAAAGCGAACCCATGCCGGTCAGGATCGCCACGAGGCCGGCCTTCGGATCGGTTTCGACGTTCTTCGTCGCTGCACCATCCGGCTTCCAGTTGTCGGTCATTTCCTGCAGATCGGAAACGAGCAGGGTGGAGGCGGACTTCAGATATTCGGCGCGGCGGTCGCAATTGCCGTGCGTGCAGTTCTTGAGGTCGTAATCGGTTGCCGGGCGGTCGCCGGCGCCGGGACCCGTGCCGTTCAGATCCTGACCCCAAAGCAGGAATTCGATGGCGTGATAGCCGGTCGCGACATTGGCTTCGATGCCGCCGGCCTCGGCGAGCGTGCCGGAGAGGAATTCCGGTGTCAGCTTGGAGGCGTCGACATCCTTGCCGTCGATCTTGATCGTCTTGTTGGCGATGACATTGGCCACATAGAGAGAATTCTCGTCGCTCTCGGTGCCGTAGGAAGCATCGACATAGTCGATCAGGCCTTCATCGAGCGGCCACGCATTGACCTTGCCTTCCCAGTCGTCGACGATCGGATTGCCGAAGCGATAGACTTCCGTCTGCTGGTAGGGGACACGCGCCTTGATCCAGGCCTCCCTGGCGGCCTTGAGCGTCGCATCGGTCGGCGCCTTCAGGAAGGCGTCGATCGCGGCGTCGAGCGCCTTGGCCGTCGTCAGCGAGTCCTCGTATTTCGCATGCGCCACGTCGGCATAGTGTTTCACCACGGCGGCAGCATTGGTCTCGGCATGCGCGGGAAGGGCGAGCAGGGCTGCGGGGGCGATCGCCAGCACGGCTGCGCGGAATTTGCGGTTGAGCTTCATGATCCTCTCCTGTGACGGGATTTTCCGTCTAATCGGGCTCCGTCTCTTCGCGCAAAAGCAAACTGGTGTCAAACACTCTAGTTTGGAATGATTTTAAGAATGGACAGGCGCGGCTAACCGGTCATTTTTGAACGGTATCTGCTTGAAAAATTCGCAGCAACCGCGCCATTTCGCTGCGGCATCGCTATCCGTCACAGGCCTCCGCGGAAACCGCCTCAGCCCTTCCGCTGCATACGGCAGAAGAAGAAGCCGTCCGTGTCGGTGGAGGCGGGCGTCAGCGTCACCGTCAGTCCGTCGGAAGAATGCGGACGCGGGGCGTCCTTTCCGAAGAGCTGATCCCAAGCAGGCAGGGCGCTGACGATCTGAAAATCAGGATTGGCGGCCGTGAAGCGGCGCGCCTGTTCCTCGTTCTCCTGGGGCAGCACCGAGCAGGTCACGTAGATCAGTTCGCCGCTAGGCTTGACGAAGTCGCTCGCCTGCGCCAGCGCTTCCTGCTGCTGGGCGGTGCGTTCGTCGAGGTTCTTCGCCGTCAGCCGCCACTTCGTATCGGGGCGGCGGCGCCACGTGCCGGTGCCGGTGCAGGGCGCGTCGACCAGCACCTTGTCGCAGCGTCCGGCAAGGGCGGAGAGCGCCCTGGCGTCGTCATGCACCTGGACATTGCGTGTGCCTGCCCGCTTCAGCCGCTCGATGATCGGCGCCAGCCGTTTGCGGTCGGCGTCATAGGCGTGAACCTGTCCCTTGTTCTGCATGGCCGCCGCCATGGCGAGCGTCTTGCCGCCACCGCCGGCGCAATAGTCGAGAACCTGTTCGCCATCATGGGCGAGGACCAGGTCGGCGACGATCTGCGATCCCTCGTCCTGAACTTCGAACCAGCCTTTCTGGAACGAAAGCTCGGCTGTCACGTTGGGAAGACGCGAGGCGCCTTCGCCGGCGGCAATCCGGATGCCGTGGCGGGCGATCTTCGCGGCATGCGCGCCAGCTCTTTCGAGCGCCTTGACGACCTTGTCGCGGGAGGCTTTGAGCAGGTTGGCGCGCAGATCGAGCGTCGGGCGGGCGGCGAGCGCCTGTGCCTCGGCGAGCCAGCCGGCGCCAAAGGCCTGTTCGAAGGAGGATTGGACCCATTCGGGAATATCGCCGCGGATATGCGGCGGCGCATCGTCGAGCGAGCGGCTTTGAAAGGCCGCAACAGCGTCGGCCGAAAGCGGCGCCGGCGCAAACTTGTCATCCGCCAGCTCACTGGCAAGGCTATCCGGGGTGAAACCCCATTGGCGGAACATGACGGCATGGGCAATGGCCGCGGCACTGTCGTCATCCATCAGCCAGGCATGGGAAAGCCGCATGCGCAGTGCGTCATAGACGATGTTGCCGATCGCAGCACGATCGCCGGAGCCGGCGAAGCGGTGCGCGAGGCCCCAGTCCTTCAGCGCGTCGGCGACGGGCCGCTTGCGGGCATCGATGTCCGCGAGCACAGAAATCGCCCCTTCGAGGCGGCCGCCCAGACGCATTCACATGTCTCCTGTTGCCATGGCATGTGAACGATCAGCGCAAACGCGATGGTCACGCAGTGGATTGTTCACAAGTCTCAACCGGGTGGTAACCGCGATTGACGGCAAGAGCAAGCGCCGCTTCCGGCGCAGTCAGTGGTGGCCTCAGCTGATGACCTGGTAGCAGACCTTCGCAGTGCCGGAGCTCACCATGCCGATATTCTGGGCGGCGGCGCGCGACAAGTCGATCACACGACCTCGGATGAACGGACCACGATCGTTGATGCGAACGACGACGGTGCGGCCATTGTTGCGGTTGGTGACCTTCACCTTGGTGCCGAAAGCAAGCGAACGATGTGCGGCAGTCAAGATGGCAGGGTTCATACGTTCCCCGGAAGCAGTTTTGGAGCGAAGTGCGTACCATGAAGCACCGCCACAGCCATTTGCAGCAAAACCTTCCGCCGGAAGCATGGAAGAACAGGCGGCAATAGTTGCGGCAACGATAATAGAACGACGTATTTTCTTCAAAACAGAGTATCCCTCAACTATTGAACTCACGCCCTTGCAGGCGGCGGGGCTTAAACCTGTGAAAAAGTGGCGAAAAAGTGCCGGGCAAGTTCACGGAATATTACAAACTGTAACATTCGTGAGGGCGGTGATGGAATCTCAGGAATCCATGCCACCGCCAAATGTGGAAAAAACCTAATAAAATCAGCTAAAATCCGAACGAATTTTCCGAAGGGATAGTTAACGCCTTAGCGTTCACGAAAATCGCGAAAATATTTTTCCGATTTCGCCATATTTGCTGCCACATTTGGGCAAATTTAAAGGCCGTTAACCATAAGATGCGGCGAAAATTGTCCGACCAAAGCGGGAAAGTTGGAATTTCCTACTCATTTTGGGTGAGCGCATTGCGTCGCAAACAGGACTGCGTTCTAACCACGCCAGCGCCCGTCCTGCCACAATTGCGCAAGCGACATCGGATAGTTCGGGAAGGAGAATTCGAAGCCGGTGGCCTTGAGTTTCGCATTCGAGATGCGTTTGTTCTCGCCATAGAAGGAGCGTGCCATCGGCGTCAGTTCGGCGGTCTCGAACGCCTGCTCGGGTGGCGGTTCGACGCCCATCAGGCGGGCTGCCTCGACGATCACATCCTGCGGCGGGCCGGGCCGGTCGTCGGTGACATTATAGATGCCGCCGAGACCGCGCTCCGACAGGAAGCGTGTCGCCGTACCGATATCCTCGACGCGGATGCGGTTGAACACCTGGTCCTTCTTGATCAGCCGTCGCGCCGTGCCCTTGTCCAGATTGCAGAAGGCGTTGCGGCCCGGCCCATAGATGCCGGAAAGGCGCAGCACCGCCGCCGGCACGCCGCGTTCCCGGCCCATTGCCAGCCAGCCGTCTTCCGCCTCGAGCCGCTCCTTCGATCGCCCGGAAACGGGCACGCACGGCGTTTCCTCACTCACCCAGGCGCCCTTGTGATCGCCATAGACGCCGACGGTGGAGAGATAACCGATCCATTCGAGCTTTGGCAGCAGGCGTGCGCTGTCTTTATCAAGCAGCCGCAGCAGCGGGTCGGCCTTTCCAGGGGCGATCGACTGCACCAGATGAGTAACGCCGTCCAAAGCCTGGCGCAGCCCGTCTTCCATGCTCTCGCCGTCGAAAAGGAATGCCTCTATGCCGTTCCGGCTAAGCGCTTCCATCTTGTCTGGCGAGCGCGTCGTGCCGGAAACGCACACGCCGTCGCCGGCAAAGGCCTTGGCGATTGCCGTGCCGGAATAACCGCAGCCAAAGATCATCACATGCATCAGCCCACTCCCGCCAATCGCCATTCGTTCAGGACGTCGTCATCTCTCTCATCCGCCCTTTGTGCGGCAAAGACTGAGAATTCGCCAGCCTCCATCAGCCGCGAAAGCGCCCAGACCGCCATGCCGCGTACCACGGGTGAGGGATCGCCCGAAAGCATTCGACATTGCCCGATGAGCCCTTTCTCGCCGGAATTGCCGGCGGCGATCAGCACGTTGCGGACGAAGCGGTCGCGGCCGATCCGCTTCACCGGCGAGCCGCTGAAAAAGGCACGGAAGGCGGCATCGTCGAGTGTCAGCAGAAAGGCGATCGACGGCTCCTTCAGATCTTCCCGCGCCTTGAGCTTCATCTCGGAGGCGGAACTTGCGAACTTGTTCCAGGGACAGGCGGCAAGACAGTCGTCGCAGCCATAGACGCGGTTGCCGATCAGCGCGCGCAAATCGGCATCGATCGGTCCCTTGTGCTCGATGGTGAGATAGGAGATGCAGCGCCGCGCGTCGATCTGATAAGGCGCCGGGAAGGCCGCCGTCGGACAGATGTCGAGGCAGGCGCGGCAGGAGCCGCAATGATCGCTCTCCGGCGCATCGATGGCAAGATCGGCGGTGGTGAACATCGTGCCGAGAAACAGCCAGGAACCGTGCGTGCGGCTGACGAGATTGGTGTGTTTGCCCTGCCAGCCGAGTCCGGCTGCCGCCGCCAGCGGTTTCTCCATGACCGGCGCCGTATCGACGAAGACCTTCACATCGGCGCCCGCTCGCGCCGCAAAGCGCGTGGCGATCTCCTTCAGCCGGCCCTTGATGACGTCGTGATAATCGCGGTTGCGGGCATAGACCGAAATCGCTGCCTTGTCCGGCTTGTCGAGAATGCCGCGGGGATCTTCTTCCGGGGCGTAATTCAGGCCGAAGACGACGACGGAGCGCACCTCGCTCCAGAGTGTCAGCGGATCGCCGCGCCGGTCGCGCGTCTCCGCCATCCAGTCCATGGTCCCGTGGCGCCCGGCATCGATGAACTGGCCGAGGCGCTCCTTGGCTTCGGGGATCGCGTCCGGGCGCGTGATGCGGCAGAGATCGAAGCCCTTGGCGGCAGATTCCGACCGGACGAACTCGGTCAAATTGTCGCGGCGGCGGCGCTCTTTGTCGTCATTGTCAGGTTCGGGCATGAAGAGCCCTCGTCAGAAATCCAGATCGGCATAGTGTGAAACCGGTGTCAGGCCGCGCACGCGCTCGGTCAGCATCGGCCGGAAGGATGGACGCGACTTCAGCCGCTGGTACCAGTCCTTGACGACGGGCGAATCCGCCCACTCGATCTCGCCGAGATAATCGAGGATCGAGATCGAGGCCGCGGCGGCAAGGTCGGCATAGCTCATCCGCTCGCCCGCCAGCCACTGGCGCGAGCCGGCAAGCCAGGTGAGATAGCGCATATGCTGGCGGATATTCGCGCGGGCCGTGCGCAGAACCTTCGAATCCGGCGCTCCGCCGCCCTGATCGGCGGTCATTTGCAACTTATAGACACGCTCGCGGGCGAGCGGCTTGGTCACGTCATTTTCCATCTTCTGCATGAACCATTCGGTCAGCCGGCGGATTTCCGCCCGCTGGAAAGGGTCTTCGGCGAGCAGCCGCCGGTCGCGCTTCAAGACGCCGTGCGTCTCGTCCAGATATTCGGAAATAACGCTCGCGCCGCAAAGCGCGCGCATGCTGTCGTCAACATAGACAGGCAGCGTGCCGGCCGGATTGAGCGCCAGGAAATCCCGGCGCTTCTCCCATGTCTGCTCCTCGATCAGATCCGCCTGATAGCCGTATTCCGCCAGGATCAGCCGGACGAAGCGAGATGCGGATGACATGGGATGATGATAAAGCGTGGGCATCGATACTCGAGCTTTGTGATTGCTGTTACAGGACTGTGTGGCAGCTCAATTATAGCGCCCTAGTCATGACTCATTGGTTGAAGCTATAGGAGCTTGGCCCCGCCAATACAAGCGAATCGGATTTTACCCCATCTGACGATGGCGAAACACGGTCTAATGAACGAATGGAAGCGGCGGCCTGATCGACCCAAGCGCTCAGGCCCGGCCGAACTTTAAACCGGAGACAATATATGGATTATATCAGTGCTGTCATTCTCGGTATCATAGAGGGGATCACCGAGTTTCTGCCGATCTCGAGCACCGGCCACCTGATCATTGCGGAACAATGGCTCGGCCACCGGTCGGACATGTTCAATATCGTCATTCAGGCGGGCGCCATCCTCGCCGTCACCATCATTTACTGGCGTCGTCTGGTGGATCTGGTGCTTGGCTGGCGCGACCCTGCCAACCGCGATTATGCCGCCAAGCTGATCGTCGCCTTTCTCATCACCGCCATTCTCGGACTGGTCGTCAAGAAGCTCGGCTTTGAACTGCCGGAGACCGCGACACCGATCGCCTGGGCGCTCATCATCGGCGGTATCTGGATGATCTTTGCCGAGTGGGCCGCTGCGCGCAGGCCGCCCCATAAAGAGATCACCTGGCTTGTCGCCATCCTGGTCGGCATCGCCCAGATCGTTGCCGGCGTCTTCCCGGGAACGTCGCGCTCTGGCGCCACGATCTTCGTCGCCATGCTGGCAGGCACGGGCAACCGCGCCGCGGCGACCGAATTCGCCTTTCTCGTCGGCATACCCACAATGTACGCCGCAAGCGGCTATGAATTGCTGAAGACGTTCAGGGATGGCGGAGCGGCGGGCGAAGACTGGACGGCGCTCGGCATCGCCTTCGTCGTGTCCACGATCGTCGCTTTCATCGCCGTCAAATGGCTGCTGGCCTATATCAGAAGCAACCGGTTTACGCTGTTTGCCATCTACCGCATCATTCTCGGTGTTTTGCTGCTCGGCATGGCCGCGACCGGCTTGATTGCCTGAGACATCCGTTCCGCTTTGCATTCGCGCAACTCCCGGCGCGAATGCAAGGTGCCCTATCGGGGCTGACGATTCTGCGAAGCTTGCCTGCGCCGTTTGATCACGGGTCGAAATCCGTGATCAATGCCATGGTTCGATATCCGTATGGGCGAAGTCGTCGCCTTTGAAGAGGAGGGGTAGAGATAGGCTCTTCGCCAGCGCGTAGGCAGCACAATCGGCAAGGTTGAGTTTAGCTTTCGAATGAATTCCTTTGCCGAATCGTCCGAAAGCTATGGCCGCCAATCGGGCCTGCTCTCGATCGAATGCGGCGATCTCGACCTGCGCTTCGTCCAGATAGATCCAGAGCTGATTGACCGCCGCCTCGCCGCGGCGAGAGCGGAGGACCATCGCGGTTTCATAGACATTCAGCGCCGACATGACCAATCGGTCGGCGTTGGCGATCGCGCCGGCATAAGTCGCCGCGTCGGCTTCTTTCTCGAAGATGGCGATCAGAGCAGACGTGTCGATGACGATCATACTGCGTTTAAGTCGTCCATGATCTCTTGAGGACTGCGCGGATCGAGCACGGGCATGGCCTCAATCCTATCTCCGAAGGCGAGCATCTCCTCCGCCGTCATCCGGTGCTTCGGCTTATCGAGCACTCCGAAGGTGATGGCTTCACGCTCGATCGCGATGCGAACGACGTCTTCGGCGCTTCGCCCCGTGCGGTCGGCGACGAGCCGCGCGAGGCGTTCGGTCTCTTGTGGCACCTGCAACATCTTTTCAACCTCTCAAAAAGCCATCCGACCACAGCTGTTTTGAAAGTGTATTACAAGGGGCAGTTTTGCAATGACCTAAGTGGCGCACGCCCGCGCCGTTTGATATTGCCGGACGGTACCCGCATTTCAAGCGCCTTAAATCAGGCGTTCGGGTTAACCTTCTTGTCTTTAATAAGAATGGCGGCGCCAACGCCAGTCCTTTTGCTAGTGGATGATCGAGGCCGTAGAGCAAGGATCGACGCCGTAGGCCGGCGAGCAATCGCCCTTTACCGCCGCGACCGAACCGGGCGCAACGAAAGAGCCTGCAAGGATAACCAGCGCCGCACACGCAAACAGGAGCGCGATTGACTTGCCCATCGAGAAATGCCTTTCACAGTGATTGCCGCACGCTTTTCGCAGGCGTTGAGTCCGTTGGAAGACGCGCGGGTTTGGTAGTCAGTGGAATGACAAATAGCAATAAACGTTCCTGCTAAATTTGGCGTTAATTCCACAAAAATTCCGATGCGTCTTTTATGCAACGCTACTGAATATGCCGAGCACCAGAACACTTCAAACTTGCGCCGGGCTTTGCGGGACACGGCAACGTCAAAAGGCCGCCCGCGACATCCGCAGACGGCCAAGTTTCATCATGTGGAAAAGATGGTCAGGCGGCCTTGCCGGTGCCGGTGTATTGGCCGTGCGGACGATAGTGCACGAGATAGGAGCCGAGCACCGATGCCACCATGGTGGGCGCGATGCCGAGGCCCTTCAGCGTGCGGCCTTCCGCCTCAGCTTCCCGGGAGACGATGTTGTCGCGCTTCAGCAGGCGCACCTGATCCGGCGTGATCGGCGGCGTTATGAAGGGGACCAGCGAGGCGATGCTGCCGATCATCGAAGCGATGCTGAAGGGCAGGGATACCAGCGGGTTCTTGCGGCACGTCACCTTCAGCATCGTTTCGAGACATTCGCGGAAGCTCAGCACCTCAGGCCCGCCAAGCTCATAGACCTTGCCGCCGGCAACCTTGCCGTCGACGGCGCGGGCGACGGCCTCGGCGACATCCTCGACATAGACAGGCTGGAATTTCGTCTTGCCACCGCCGACGAGCGGCAGGATCGGCGATATGCGCGCCATCTCGGCAAACTTGTTGAAGAAGCTGTCTTCCGGTCCAAAGACGATCGACGGACGGAAGATCACCGCATCGGGCTTGATTGAGAGGATGGCCGTTTCGGCGCGACCCTTGGTGCGGCCATAGTCGGAATCGGATTTCGCGTCGGCGCCGATCGCCGAAATATGCGTCAGCGTCGCACCTGCGCCGCGCGTCGCTTCGGCAATCGCACGAGCGCCGAATTCCTGCACGGCGTCGAAAGTGTTGCGGCCGGTCTCATGCAGAATGCCGACGCAGTTGACGACGTGGCTCGCACCGTCGACGGCGCGGTCGATCGAGCTGCGGTAGCGCAGGTTCGCCTGCACGAAGGAGATCTGGCCGACATTGCCGAGCGGCTGCAGGAAGCCGGCGAGATCGGGACGGCGCACTGCGACGCGGATGTTATAGCCGCGCTTGGCCAGCGCCCGAACCACGTGCCTGCCCACGAAGCCGGACCCTCCGAACACGGTGACGAGCGGCGGCAGGTTGGCAAGGGTCATGGCAGGCTCCTCGAAAGGCTTTGCGGGATGCTGAATTGGCTCTCGTCTTAGCCGAATCCCGACGCGACGGGAAGGCCCATCACGCCGTCAGTTTTTTAAGATGTGACGTCGATCAGACGCCCTCGACGACGACCATTTCCGCATCCGCGACTTCCTGGCGGATTTTCGCGGCGACCTGGTATTCCGGCGAATTATAGCAGTCGACGGCATGCTGCATCGAGGGGAATTCGATCACCACGTTGCGGACGCGCGCCTTGCCCTCGAGTTCGGTAAAGGCGCCACCGCGCGCCAGGAAATTGGCGCCATATTTTTCGAAGGCCGGCTTGGCCGCCGCCACGTAATCCTTGTAGCGCTCGGCATCGCGAACGTCGACGCGGGCGATCCAGTATCCTTTGGCCATGGTCTTCTCCCTTTAATTTAGCGGTTTGCCGGCCAGAGCGCGCTCACCATTTCGCTGAGGATCGCGCGGGCGGCATCGCGGGGATCCGGCGCCTTGACGACAGGCCGGCCGACGACAAGATGCGTCGCTCCTGCCTTCAGCGCGTCGAAAGGCGTCATCACCCGCTTCTGGTCGCCTTTGTCGCTACCATCAGGGCGAATGCCGGGGGTGACGATTGCCATGTCGGGTCCGACGATCTCGCGCACCGCAGCCGCTTCCTCCGCCGAGCAGACGATACCGCCCATGCCGGCGGCGCGCGCCTGTTCGGCGCGGCGCAGCACCAGGCTGTGCGGATCCTGGCTGTAGCCGGCATCGGCAAGGTCATCGGCATCCATCGAGGTCAGCACGGTCACGCCGAGCAGGCAGAGGCCGGAGCCGGACGCGGCCTCGACCGCCGCCTTCATCGCTTTCGGATAGGCGTGCAGCGTCAGCATCGACATGCCCATCTTGACGATGTTCTCGACGCCGGAGGCAACGGTGTTGTCGATGTCGAGCAGCTTCATGTCGAGAAAGATCTTCTTGCCGCTTGCGGCAAGATCGCGGGCGAATTCCAGGCCGCCGGCAAAGACCAGCTGATAGCCGATCTTATAGAAGAGAATGTCGTCGCCGAGCGTGGAAACCAGTCTTTCCGCCTCGCCGATCGTTGGAACATCCAGGCCGACGATCAACCGCTCGCGTGCGTCCATCTGAAGTCACCCCTGCCAGTCTTCGATGGGTGTCCAGTCGCATGATAAGCGCCGATCCGCAAGACCGAAAGCATAGAGATTGCCGCCGCCGCCAGGCTGGTCGCGGTCGCGGCCAATCGGCCTGCCCGCCAGATGGCATTTGAGCAGCGTGCCGACGCCGCCATGGCCGACGAAGGCGATCGGTGCTGCCGCATCATGCGTGGCCAGAACGGTGTTGACGGCCGCGACGATGCGGGCCTGCGCATCGGCGGCCCGCTCCCAGCCCCTGAAGCTCTCCTGCGGGTGAGCGAAGAACCAGTTGGCTGCCTCTTCGAACTTGTCCGGCGGCAGAAAGCCCGTGGCAGAGCGATCGTTCTCATGCGTGCCATGCACGATCTCGATTGTCACGCCCGCGGCTTCGGCCAGGATTTCCGCGGTTTCGATCGCTTTCGTCTCGTCGCTGGAGATGATGCGGGTCAGCCGTTTCGCCCAATTGCTCGACGCAGCCTTACGGGCACGCTCAGCGCCGATGTCGGAGAGACCCCACTTGGGAACGGGAACCTGTGGGTCGATTTTGACCTGGGGGTGGGTGATATAGAGTCCGAACACTTATCCTCGCCGATAGATCCAGAGTTGAGCTGGAGGAATATTGCGCACGACGAAATCAAAATGATGAATGCTGTAACGATCGGCGTTGGCAGCGATCGGCGAGATCGCGCCGTAGGAAATCTGCACCACCGGCCGCCCGGCAGGCAGGCGATCGAGCAGGTTTTCGAGCAGCGAGACCCGCATTGCCATCGGGAAGTTCAGCAGCGGAATGCACGAGATGACGCAATCGAATGTCCGGTCGCCGTAATCGCCGAGCGTGGTCTTGAGATCGAAAGCGTCGCCGTTGATGAAGTGCACGCCGGGATAGGTCCGCAGCAGATGTTGGTGGAAATCCGTCGAATATTCGATCGCGACCAGATTTTCCGGCCTCACGCCGCGGCCGAGAATGGCCTTGGTGATGGCGCCGGTGCCCGGTCCGAGTTCGAGCACCGGCAGGCCGGAATTGGTGTCGATGACGCTTGCCATGCGCTTCGCCGTGATCGAGGAGGTCGGTACGATCGAGCCCACCGTCTTCGGCCCCTGCATCATGCCTCGGAAGAAGCGGATCTCGTCGTCGAACTTCTTGCCCAGCCGTTCCTTCACCTTGACCCGTAAGCGCATTCTCCACCCATCTGCATGTTGATCGAATGCCTTAATATGCCGCTTGTCGCTTAAGGGACAAGGATTTTCGCAACAAGAACATCGGCGTCAACAGTTCATGCAGCTTTCGGCGCTGAACCCGGCATGAGATCGGCGAGCTTTTCGCTCAAGTGATCGGCGTCGACTGGAGCACGCAGCTTCACGTCGGTATTGTCGAAATAGAGATAGACGTCGCGGCCCTTGTTGCACGCCGGTAGAGGCGCCAGCACCCGCGTCGCATTCTCGGGTTCTCCGCCCGTGGCCCAGGCGCGGATGCGTTGCGCCCAGATGTCGAGTGCTTCGTCCTCATAGCCGCTGACATAGAGCTTTTCGGAGCCATGCAGGCGGCAATAGACGAAATCGGCGGTGATATCCATCAGCAGCGGCCATTTCACCGTATCGGCACAGACAAGCGCGACCTTGTGACGCCTGAGCATCTCGATGAAAGCCGGCGAGCGGAAACTCTCGTGGCGGATTTCGAGCGCGTGGCGGATCGGCTGGTGCCCGTCGCTTTCAAGCCAGGCTCGCCCCTTGACGTGTCCGTCGTGCCGCCGGGCCAGGTCTGCCGCCGTTTCCCCATTATGCGGCAACAACGCCAGGAAATTCTCGAAAAGATCAGGATCGAAGGCCATGTTCGGCGGGAATTGCCAGAGGATCGGCCCGAGCTTGGGGCCAAGCCGCAGCAGGCCGGAGGCGAGGAAATTGGCGAGCGCCGTCTCGATATCGCGCAGCCGCAGCATATGGGTGATGAAGCGCGGTCCCTTGACCGCGAAGACGAAATCATCCGGCGTTTCATCGCGCCAGCGGCCGAAGCTTTCGGGCCGCTGCAAGCTGTAGAATGTGCCGTTGATTTCGATCGACCGGAAGTGCCGGGCGGCGTAGGAAAGCTCCTGCTTCTGCGGCAGGTCCTCCGGGTAGAATTGGCCGCGCCAGGGCGCATAGGTCCAGCCGGATATGCCGATGCGCACCGCTCCCGTCTTTTTGGCCATGAGATCCTCCGTTTTGACAGGAGGAAAAACGGCAGCGGGCGGCCTTCGTTCCGGTCAGACGCGCATCGGCATCAGCACGTAGAGCGCATCGTCGCCAGCCGTGTCGCGGATCAGTGTCGGCGAGCCGGCATCGGCAAGCAGGAAGATCGCTTCCTCGCCGGAAAGCTGGGCGGTGATGTCGAGCAAATATTTGGCGTTGAAGCCGATTTCCATCGCATCCGTGTCGTAGCCGACGGCGACTTCCTCAGTCGCGCTGCCGGAGTCTGGATTGTTGACGGTCAGCATCAACTGCCCCTCGGAAAGCGCCAGCTTGACGGCGCGTCCACGCTCGGAGGAGATTGTCGAGACACGGTCGACGGCCTGTGCGAAGCTCGTGCAGTCGACGCGCATTTCCTTGTCGTTGCCGGTCGGGATGACGCGCTGATAATCCGGGAAAGTGCCGTCGATCAGTTTCGAGGTCATGACGATCGAGCCGATCGTCAGCCGGATCTTGGCGTCGGAAACCTCGACGGTCACCGTCGTTTCGGGATTGTCGACCAGCTTCTGCAGTTCGCCGACCGTCTTGCGCGGAATGATGATGCCGGGCATGCCCTCGGAGCCGGAGGGCGCATCGACATCGGCGCGCGCCAGCCGGTGGCCGTCGGTCGCAACCGCCCTGAGTTTCAGCTGGCCATTGCTCTCGATCGTGTGGAAGAAGATGCCGTTGAGATAATAACGCGTCTCTTCCGTCGAAATCGCGAACTGCGTGCGGTCGATCAGCATTTTCAGATCGGTCGCCTTCAGCTTGAAGGAATGCGTGAAGGTGCCGGCTGTGAGATCAGGGAAGTCCGATTCCGGCAGGCACTGCAGCGAGAATTTCGAGCGGCCGGACTGCACGGTCATCGCGCCGCCATCGGGGCTGGTGGCAAGCAGCACTTCCGAGCCGTCGGAAAGCTTGCGCACGATGTCGTAGAGAAGATGGGCGGGAACGGTGGTTGCGCCGGGCTGCTCGACGCTTGCTGGTGTCGCCTCGGTGATTTCGAGGTCGAGGTCGGTCGCCTTCATGTCGAGCTTCTGGCCGTCGGCCTTGAGCAATACGTTGGACAGGATCGGGATCGTGTTGCGACGTTCGACCACGCGGTGGACGTGGTTCAGCGATTTCAACAGGTTTGACCGCTCAATAGTAATACGCATGGGATGCTACCGCTTTCGACCGTGACTGTCCGGGCGCGTCGAGCACCCGAAGAATGCTGTCCCGGCTTGCGGCCGGGGGAGTGGACGGGCAAAATGGCAGACTTCAGCATTGCTTTGCAAGAGGCATGGACGCCGGCACCCCTGCATTTGCGGTTTTCCAGAGCAATGCTCACAGAAATCCAAACCCTTGCCGAAGCGGTGCGGCTCGCCCATAAGGGTTCGATGCCGGCGACGAGCCGGCGGGACGAAAGCAAATGGCATGAATGAGGAAACGACAGCGGACGCCGCCAGCCGGCGAAGCTTCCGCCTGCACAATGCAACGGTGCCGGCACGGCCGCTGGAGTCGGCGCTCTATCTCGTCGCCACCCCCATCGGCAATCTCGGCGACATCACGCTGCGGGCGCTCGAAACGCTGGCCGGCGCCGACGTGCTTGCCTGCGAAGATACGCGCGTCACCCGCGTGCTGCTTGACCGCTACGGCATCCAGAACCGCCCCTTCGCCTATCACGAGCACAATGCCGACGAGGCCGGTCCCAGGCTGCTGCAGGCGCTCGAAGCCGGGCGTTCGGTGGCGCTGGTTTCCGATGCCGGCACGCCGCTGGTCTCCGATCCCGGCTATCGGCTGGCGCAGCAGGCGATAGTGGCAGGGTACCGCGTCATTCCCATTCCCGGCGCCTCCGCCCCGCTCGCAGCCCTCGTCGGCTCCGGCCTGCCGAACGATGCCTTTCTTTTCGCCGGTTTCCTGCCGGCCAAGGACAAGGCCCGCCGCGACCGTCTCGGTGAACTTGCACCAGTACCCGCGACGCTGATCTTCTTTGAATCGCCGCATCGCATCGGCGCAACGCTTCTGGCAGCCGCCGATGTGCTCGGGCCCACGCGCCCCGCTTCCGTCTGCCGCGAACTGACCAAGACCTATGAAGAGTTCCGTCGCGGCACGCTTGCCGAGCTTGCCGCCCATTATCAGCAGGTGGAAAACGTCAAGGGCGAGATCGTCCTCGTGATCGGTCCGCCGGAGCCGGTCGAGACCGATGAGGCCGATGTCGAAGCCATGCTGGCCGACCTGTCGAAGTCGATGCCGACGGCCGGCGCCGCGACCGAGGCGGCCCGCCTCACCGGCCTGCCGCGCAAGGTGCTCTATCAGCGCCTGCTGGAGATCAAGAACGCCGATGGGCGATAATGATCTCGCAACGATCAGAAGGAAGGCGCTGCGCCGGGGCCGCATGTCGGAATATGTCGCGGCAGCCTTCCTGATGCTGAAAGGCTATCGCATCCTGGCGCTACGCCACCGCACCCGGCTCGGCGAGATCGATATCATCGCCCGCAAGGGCGATCTCGCCGTCTTTGTCGAGGTCAAGGCCCGCCATGGCGAGGCCGCGGCGGTCGATGCCGTCTCTGTCGCCTCGCAGAAGCGGATACGGGCGGCAAGCGATCTCTGGCTCGCCCGCCAGGCGGATCAGGCCCGCCTTTCCCAGCGCTATGACATCGTGGCGATCATGCCCGGCCGGCTGCCGCGGCACTTTCCGGATGCCTTCTGACCTCTTTCGACCCATCGGATTTCCGGATCGTTAAAATTTTAGCTCCCGCTTGAACCAGGTCCTTACGACTCTCTGCTATCGCAGTCTTGGTAGGGATAACAATTGGGGTTGTTTCATGGCCTGGAAGCTGATGCTTGCAAGTGCGGTCGCCATGGCCGCGCGCTCGGTGCCGTATGCGGTGGCGAAGCCGGCCGGAAAATCCTTCGTGGCGCATGCGAGCGATCTGCTGCCGCTGAAGTCCACACCGATCAATCCGGACTGGATCGTCAGCGGCAATCCGCAGGCCCGCACCGCCGAACATTCGCGCGGCCATGACGAGGCCTCGCTGACGGCGATCTGGGATTGCACGGCGGGCGAATTCCGCTGGCGCTTCGGCTGGGACGAGACGGTGATGATCCTCGAAGGCGAGGTCCATATCACTGCCGAGGACGGCACCGAACGAACGCTCTGCGCCGGCGACGTCGCCTTTTTCGCCGGAGGAACCTGGGCGAGCTGGCGGGTCGACAATTACGTCCGCAAGGTCGCCTTCCTGCGCAAGCCCTTCCCGAAGCCATTGGCAATTGCCTACCGTCTCCGCAACATGCTGCGCAACAACGGCAACCAGGGCATCGCCGCCTGAAAACTGCGACCGGAAGCCCTTGATTGCCCGTTGCGTTTGATATCTGGCCGACCTACATCTGTCCGGCATTCAGCGAGGGATGGAAATGGCCAAGATCACCAATGTAGCGGTCCAGATGGACCATGTCGCAGGCATCAATATCGCAGGTGATTCCACCTTCGCCATGAGCCTGGAAGCCCAGGCGCGCGGCTACAAGCTCTTCCATTATACCCCCGACCGCCTGAGCTTTCGCGACGGTAAGCTCTATGCCCACGTCGAGCCGATGATGCTGCGCGACGTCAAGGGTGATCACTTCGAGCTTGGCGCGCCGGAGCGCGTCGATCTCTCGACCATGGACGTCGTGCTGCTACGCCAGGACCCGCCCTTCGACATGGCCTATATAACCTCGACGCATCTGCTCGAGCGCATCCACCCGAAGACGCTCGTCGTCAACGATCCGGCCTGGGTACGCAATTCGCCGGAAAAAATCTTCGTCACCGAATTCTCCGATCTGATGCCGAAGACGCTGATCACCAAGGATGCCACCGAGATCCGCCGCTTCCGCGACGAGATGGGCGATATCATCCTGAAGCCGCTCTACGGCAATGGCGGCGCCGGCGTCTTCCATTCGACCCGCGACGACCGCAACCTCTCTTCGCTGCTGGAAATGTTCGGCCAGCTTTTCCGCGAACCCTTCATCGCCCAGCAATATCTGCCCGACGTGCGCAAGGGCGACAAACGCATCATCCTGGTCGACGGCGAATTCGCCGGCGCCATCAACCGTGTTCCGGCCGAACACGACAGCCGCTCCAACATGCATGTCGGCGGCCGCGCCGAGGCGACCGAACTGACGCCGCGCGAACAGGAAATCTGCGCCCGCATCGGCCCGGCGCTGAGGGAGCGCGGCTTCCTGCTCGTCGGCATAGACGTGATCGGCGATTACATGACCGAGATCAACGTCACCTCGCCCACAGGCATTCGCGAGGTCAAGAAGTTCGGCGGCGCCGATATAGCAGCGCTGCTTTGGGATGCGATCGAGCGCAAGCGCGGCTGAGCCAGCCGCTCATGACCGTTCTGGTCCCGCGACCGAGCACAACCAAGGTCACAGCGGATGCCTGACTATGTTCTTTGATTGTTCTTGTTTTATTCCAGCTTCCATGCCAGATTGCAACCGCTGGCCCTGAACGGCCGGGGGCGGTATAAGAGTTTGCGGGACAAGGGATGGGCATATGGTCGCGCGTGTCAGTACGGTGGCATTTCAGGGTATCGAAGGTGTGCCGGTCGAGGTCCAGGTCATGGTCGCTCCCGGCAAGGTCGGCATGCAGATCGTCGGTCTGCCCGACAAGGCGGTTGCCGAAAGCCGCGAGCGCGTGCAGGCGGCCCTCCACGCCTCCGGCCTGGCGCTGCCGGCGAAGCGGGTGACGGTCAATCTGGCGCCTGCCGACCTGCCGAAGGAAGGCTCGCATTTCGACCTGCCGATCGCCCTTGCCCTGATGGCCGCCCTCGGCGCCATTCCCGCCGATGCGCTGTCGGAATTTGTCGTCGTCGGCGAGCTCAACCTCGACGGAACGATCGCCGCCATATCAGGCGCGCTGCCGGCTGCGATCGGCGCCAATGCGCTCGGCAAGGGGCTGATCTGCCCGGCCGAAAGCGGCGCCGAAGCCGCCTGGGCGGGCGCCGAAGTCGATATTCTCGCCCCGCGCAGCCTGATCGCCCTCGCCAATCATTTCCGCGGCACGCAGGTCCTATCCAGGCCGGAGGCGTCGATCCGCGCCAATGCCGCAAACCTGCCGGACCTTGCCGAGATCAAGGGCCAGGAAAGCGCCAAGCGCGCGCTCGAAGTGGCCGCCGCCGGCGGCCATAATCTGCTGATGGTCGGTCCTCCGGGCTCCGGCAAGTCGATGCTGGCGGCGAGGCTGCCATCGATCCTGCCGCCGCTTTCGGCCGCCGAACTGCTGGAGGTGTCGATGGTCCATTCGATCGCTGGCCAGCTCTCCGGCGGCAAGCTTTCCGATCGCCGGCCCTTCCGCACCCCGCATCACTCCGCCACCATGGCGGCGCTGGTCGGCGGCGGCCTGCGCGCCCGTCCGGGCGAAGCCTCGCTTGCCCATCACGGCGTGCTCTTTCTCGACGAGTTTCCCGAATTCACGCCGCAGGCGCTCGATGCGCTGCGCCAGCCGCTCGAAGGCGGCGAATGCGTCATTGCGCGCGCCAATCACCGCGTCTCCTATCCGGCGAAATTCCAGCTGATCGCGGCGATGAACCCCTGCCGCTGCGGCATGGCCGGCGAGCCCGGCCATACCTGTGCCCGCGGCCCGCGCTGCATGAGCGATTATCAGGCCCGCATCTCCGGCCCGCTGATGGACCGGATCGATATCCGCATCGACGTGCCGGCCGTCTCCGCTGCCGATCTCATCCGGCCCACGGCAGCTGAAACCAGCGCCGACGTCGCCCGCCGTGTCGCCCGCGCCCGCGAGATCCAGCAGGAGCGCTTCGAAAGCACCGGCGCAAAGGGCATCGGCACCAATGCCCGCTGCTCCACCGCGATGATCGAGAAACTGGCCGAGCCCGACGCCAGCGGCCTGCAACTGCTGCGCGACGCCGCCGAGAAGATGAAATTCTCCGCCCGCGGTTACCACCGCGTGCTCAAGGTTGCCCGCACCCTTGCCGATCTCGACGGCAAGCCAACCGTCGGCCGCATCCATCTCGCCGAAGCAATCTCCTACCGCATCGCCGGCGAAAGGCTGACGGCGGCGGCGTGAGAGGCGCGAAGCGCGCCCGACAGTTTGTTGGCAGCTCGTCCTTTACTCGGCGTCATCCTCGGCCTTGTGCCGAGGATCTGCTGCATATCAACTGGCTGCAGATGCTCGGGACAAGCCCGAGCATGACGAAAGAGGAGTGGGTCGGCTTTATCAGCAGCTCACAGAGCGCCGAAGCAGGCCCGATATCCTGCGAAGACGAGTGACCGGCAAAGCCCGGCCAAATACAGCCTCAACTCCCCAGCCCTTCAAACAGCGCCGTCGAGAGATAGCGTTCGGCGAAGGAGGGGATGATGATGACGATGTTCTTGCCGGCATTCTCGGGACGGATGCCGACCTTGATCGCGGCCGTCAGTGCCGCACCCGAGGAGATGCCGACCGGCACGCCTTCGAGCCGGGCGACCAGGCGCGCCTGTTCGAAGGCCTCGTCGTTGGTCACGGTGACGACTTCGTCATAGATGCCGGTATCGAGGATCTTCGGCGCGAAGCCGGCGCCGATGCCCTGGATTTTGTGCGGGCCGGGATTGCCGCCGGAGAGGATCGGCGAATCGGCCGGCTCGACGGCGATGATCTTGATCTCGGGCTTGCGGCTCTTCAGCACCTGTCCGACGCCGGTGATCGTGCCGCCGGTGCCGATGCCGGAGACGACGATATCGACCGTGCCGTCGGTATCGTTCCAGATTTCCTCGGCCGTCGTCTTGCGGTGGATCTCCGGATTATCTGGGTTTTCGAACTGCTGCGGGATGACGGCATCCGGAAGGGAGGACGCCAGTTCTTCGGCCTTGGCGATGGCGCCCTTCATGCCCTTTGGTCCCTCGGTCAGCACCAGCTCGGCGCCAAGCAGCGCCAGCATCTTGCGGCGCTCGACCGACATCGTCTCCGGCATGGTGAGGATCAGCCGATAACCCTTGGCGGCGGCGGCAAAGGCGAGCGCGATACCGGTATTGCCGGAGGTCGGCTCGATCAGCACCGTCTTGCCGGGGGTGATCTTGCCTTGCGCTTCAAGGCCTTCGATCATCGCGACGCCGATACGGTCTTTCACGGAGGCGATCGGGTTGAAGAATTCGAGCTTGCCGATCAGGTTCGCCACGACCCCTTTTTCCCGCGCCAGCTTGTCGAAGCGCACGAGCGGCGTGTCGCCGATGGTCTCGGTGATCGAGGAATAGATGCGGCCGCGGCCGGGCTTGTGCGACATGGGTGCCTCCCTTTGAAATCCTGCTCCTGAAATCGAGGGGAGAATAGGGTCAAAGGCCCGTCTAGGCCAGAGCGCGTTCGACCTGGAGAGGCGATCAGGAGAGAAAAAAACCTTTGAAAACCGTTTCTTGCCGAATGTTTATTTCAGGCCGCCCGCGTGGCGATGAAGGCGGCCGTGCCGGCGAGGATGCCGGCGGCAACCCGGTTCAGCGCCTGCAAGGCGCGAGGCTGCTTCAGCATCGTGCGAGCCCGCGAGGCAAGCAGCATATAGGGCACGAGCACGACGATCAGCACCACGAAGGTGGTGGTGAGCAGGAGCGCATAGTCTCGCAAGCCGATATTGCCGATATCGATCAGCGTCGGCACCAGGGCGACATAGAAGAGCATCGTCTTCGGATTGCCGAGCGTCACCAGCAGGCCGGAGAGGAAGGACATACCAATATTGGTGGATTTGCGCGCCGCGATATCCTGCGGCAGCAATCCCGCCGTCCAGAGTTTCCAGGCGATGTAACCGAGATAGAGGACGCCGGCGATCTTGATGGCGATGAACACCTCGGTGAAGGTTTGCGCCACGAAGGCAAGGCCAAGAATGACCGCTGTCAGATAGGTCATGTCGCCGAGCACCAGGCCGAGACCCATGAAGAAGGTCTCGCGGAAATTCGAGCCGAGCGCGCGTGCGACGATCGCGGTGATCCCCGGTCCCGGAATGGCCGCGGCGATGAACAGCGCTCCGGCATAGGTGATCAGGACGGTGAGGCTCATCTTCTTAACCCTCAGGGCTTCCACCGCCCATCTATAGGCAAGCGCCGCTTCCTCATCAATGCTTTGGCGCTGATCGGTCCATAACCATAAGGAATAGGTTTGCTAGACCATAATCCACTTGGAAAGCGACCCGGCCTTGCTATTTCTCTCTCTGCAAATGTGCGATCAGCGCGGCCCGCCGCGTTTTCCCGGCCGGTGGCGCTAGAGATTTTCATCACCAAGGAGAGATTAAATGTCCCATACGCCAGCCGAAACCCGCAGGCTTTCGCCACTCAAGACGCCATCCAGCCTGTCGACCAACGCCACTACCGATATTTCGGCGGCGCTGACCGCACTGCTCGCCGATGTCTTTACGCTTTATGTGAAGACCAAGAATTTCCATTGGCACATGTCCGGCCCGCATTTTCGCGACTATCATCTGCTGCTCGACGAACAGGCGGAACAGATCTTCGCCATGACCGACGACCTTGCCGAGCGTGCCCGCAAGATCGGCGGCACGACGCTGCGCTCCATCGGCCAGATCGCTCGCCAGCAGCGCATTTCGGACAACGACGCGGATTTCGTCACGCCCGAGGACATGTTGTCGGAACTGCGCGAGGATAACGTTCAGCTCGTTTCGCTGCTGCGCGAGGTGCATGGACTTTGCGACGAGCATAATGATGTCGCGACCGCCAGCCTGATCGAGAACTGGATCGACGAGGGCGAGCGCCGCACCTGGTTCCTGTTCGAAACGACGCGCGGGCAGAAATAATATCGGCATCTCCCGGGCGTGCTTGCCATGCCCGGGAGTGCCTGCCATGCCCGCCCGGTTCTCAACTCTCGAGCGCCCGCGGCCGCAGCCACCGCGGCGTCCAGCCGAGATTCATGCCGGCGGCGGCAAGGAGAATGATCGCCGCGCCTGCGATCTGCATCGGCTGCAGCGCGTGGCCGAAGGCCAGCCGGTCGACGAGGATCGCGGCGATCGGATAGATGAAGGACAGGGCGCCGGTGAGATGCGTCGGCAGCCTCTGGATTGCGCCGTAGAGCAGAACATACATCAGCCCGGTATGGACGACGCCGACGGTCACGAGGATCGCCCAGGCGCCGACATCCCCCGGCGGATGGGAAAAGTCCGTCATCGGCGCCAGCATCAGCATGCCGGTTGCGACCTGGATGAGCGCGATCAGATGCGGCGGCGTGCCTTTCAGCCATTTCGCGGCAAGGGCTGCGAGCGCGTAGAAGAACGCCGCACCGAGCGCCATCAGAATGCCGAGGCCGTAGCCGTCGAATGCAGCGCCGCCCGCACCGGGTTTTGCCTGGACAATCGCCACCATGCCGGCGAAGGCGAGCGCCAGCCAGAACAGCTTGGTCGCGGTGATCTTCTCGCCGAGAAAGAGTGCGCCGAGCACGAGCAGCATGAAAGGCTGGGTGTTGTAGACGGTCGTCGCGATCGAGATCGTCGCATGCGAGTAGGAGGCAAACAGCAGTAGCCAGTTCAAGACGATGGCGACGCCGCCGAAAGTGGCGATGCCGAAGGCGCGCAGCGTGATGATGCCGGGCCGCAGCAGCCCGAGAGCGCCGCAGATGACAAGCAAGGCGAGCGCGCCGAACAGGCAGCGCCAGAAGACCACGCCGATGACCGGCTGGCCGGACATGACGACGAACCAGCCGATCGTCCCCGAGATCAGCATCGCTGCCGTCATTTCCGCCGTGCCTCGTCTGATGTCGCTGCCCATGATTGCCTCCGTCTTCGATGGCATAAGAATATTGCGGCGAGAGGCGATTTTATATAAAGATAAAAAGGAAAGTGACAGGCTTGGCCTAATCATAATAGGAAAATAGATCGCCATGGCTAATGATGTGCAATCGCTCGACGAAATCGATCAGGCCATTCTGGAAGCGCTGGCCGGCAATGCGCGGATCTCGCTGAAGGAGCTGGCGCAGCAGGTCGGCCTCTCTTCGCCGAGTGCCGCCGAGCGTCTGCGCCGGCTGGAGGAGCGCGGCGTCATCAAGGCCTTTACTATCGATCTCGATCCCGCCGCCGTCGGTTATACCCTGCAGGCGATCGTGCGCGTGCGTCCGCTGCCGGGACAGCTGCACATCGTCGAGCGGATCATCCAGGAAATTCCGGAAATCATCGAATGCGACAAGGTGACGGGCGAGGATTGCTTCATTGCCCGCCTGGTCATCCGCTCCATGGCCGACCTCGACGGCATCCTCGACCGGGTCGCCGAAAGAGCGGAGACCAACACCGCGATGATCAAAGCCTCGCCCGTCAAGCGCCGCCTGCCGCCGCTTTCGCGGAAAAGGTAGAAACTGACTCGACCTCCAAGGAATCCGCGATGATGCCATATCACAAGGAAATTCGAGGTGGCGTCGACCAATACCGCGATCCTCAGTTCTCTTCCTTGAGAACGCCTCTCAGACATTTCTCAAGTTGGTCTTTTTTATCAACGACATCCCGACACTCACGAACGGCATATGCTGCCGCCATTTCAGCGTTGATCCTGAAGCCGGGAATCCTTCCGGGACTGAAAGTCGCGGCAGCTCGGCCAAAAGCATCGGTAAGTCCGATTGATTGTAGTAGAACCCCATAAACGCAGCCTACCGGATTGATGTCGCGGTCGACGATAACATTGATAACTGGGTTTCCTATTTGGCTCTCGTGATAGCATGTCGAGGTGTCTGGCTTGCCTCGAAGCGTGTCTATGTCGTGAACTGCTATTTGGCCCAACTTTGCCAATTTAAGCGCATCACGATCGATGAACACGTCGAGAGTCTGGGTGTTTGGCGGCTGGTTCTGATCGCCGAAAGGCGCATACGGCGCTGCAGGCGAGTAATCTATGGATCGGCTAGCATCGAAATTGATACTGATTTCCGCGTAAGCCCCGATCGCAGAAAACACGCGCAAAAGCTCGATCTGCAAAGATTGAATATCGCGCTTCTCCATGCCCTTCACGTTGAGGACGATGTTCATTTCGATTGTTTTGTCGATATCGAGAATGGGCGCTGTCGATTTGGAAACCGCAAACGCAACTATTTCTTCCAAAGACAGAGATGAGCGAATCGACTGAAGCTTTGTTGAATCGATCGCAAGCGTCGGTGTCGCGATCAGCGCTGTAGCTAGTCCCGCAATCAAGCGCCATGGCGCTTTCCTAAATGACATAAGCGCCTCCAACAAACACCGCTCCCGCCGTTCATCCACCGAACTGCTCTAGAATTCCGCCATCGGTGACAACATCGCCGGAAAATCCGGGGTGGCATCGCCGAGCCCGCGCAGCATCAGCCTCGTGCCTCTTTCCAACGGTTGCGGAACACCCTCCCAGCCGAGCTTGTCGGGACGGAAAAGCACCTCGGCGGAGGCGGGCGCGATCCTAAGCCCGCTAAGGATCGCTGCAAGCGACGGCATATCAGCCGCCACGACATCGAGAAGGCTGAAGCGGCCCGTCTCATCGATCTTCCAGGCGATGACCGCCTGTTTGTCTTCCAGGAAGCTAATGCGGATGTCGGGATCGAGCTGGGTGTTGATCAGAAACATCGCCGCATTGACCGTGACCGCCAGCGAGGTCGAAACCGGGCTTCGTCTTTTCAGCAGCGCTTGCAGCAGGGCAAGATCATCCGCGTTTGTCGGCAAAAGCGGCCGGGCGGGTGCGGCTGGTGCCGAAGGGGCGGGCGCCGCTCCCTCATATCGGTGCAGCGGTATCGCGTGGAAACCGTAGGCTTCGTAGAGCGACGGCTTGTCGGTATAGAGGATGACGGCTTCAAAACCCTGCTGATCGCACCAGTCGAGCGCTTTTACCGTCACGTCACGGTAGAGCCCGCGGCCGCGCCATGGCGGCCGCACCGCGCCGGATTGCAGCCCGGCGGCATGGACGATCCTGCCATTAAGGACGAAGGGCAGCGCAAAGGCTGAGATATTGGCCGCAACTTCGCCTTCGGAATCAAACCAGCCGAAGGGCATGCTGGTGGGGTCGGGTCCGCCAAGCTGTTGCAGCGGCCCGATATCGATGCCGAAAATATCGTTGAGCAGGCAGACCAGCGCCGCCCAGCCGGCAGGGTCACCGAAATAGTCCTGCCGGAAGGTCAGGCCTGCGCTGTCGGGGTGCCGCGTCATCAGACGCCGGTGGAGCCGAAGCCGCCTGCGCCGCGTGCCGTTTCGCTGGCCGCGGTGATCTCTGCCACCCGCGCCTGGGTCACCGGCGCGATCACCATCTGGGCGATACGCATGCCGCGCTCGATGATGAAGGGCTCCTCGCCGAGATTGACGAGCAGCACCTTCACCTCGCCGCGATAGTCGCTGTCGACGGTGCCCGGCGAATTCAGGCAGGTGATGCCGTTTTTGAAGGCCAGGCCGGAGCGCGGCCGCACCTGTCCCTCGAAACCTTCGGGGATCTCGAAGATGAAGCCGGTCGGCACCAGCGCCCGCTTGCCGGGCAGAAGCGTCAGCGGCGCTGCCTCGTCGACGGCAGCGCGCAGGTCCATGCCGGCCGCTCCCTTGCTTTCATAGGCGGGCAGGTCGAGGCCTTCGCCATTGGCTAAGCGGATGAGGTTCAGCATCGGGCGTGTATCGTGATGAATGGTCATGGCCCATTACTTTGCGCCGGAAGGCCCGAGGTCAATTGCATTGCCGGGCTTTAATCGCTAGATACGCGGCAATTCCACAGGATTTACAAGTATGGCCGAAAGTCTCGCCGAGGCGGTCTCCCGCCGCCGCACATTCGCTATTATCGCCCACCCGGACGCGGGTAAGACGACGCTCACCGAAAAGCTGCTGCTGTTCGGCGGCGCCATTCAGCTTGCCGGCGAAGTCAAGGCGAAGAAGGATCGCATGCAGACGCGCTCCGACTGGATGAAGATCGAGCGCGAACGCGGCATCTCCGTCGTCACCTCGGTGATGACCTTTGAATATAACGACAATGTCTTCAACATCCTCGACACGCCGGGTCACGAGGATTTCGCCGACGACACCTATCGCACGCTGACTGCCGTCGACGCCGCCGTCATGGTCATCGATGCCGCCAAGGGCATCGAGCCGCGGACGCTGAAGCTTTTCGAAGTCTGCCGCATGCGCGATATCCCGATCATCACCTTCATCAACAAGATGGACCGCGAAAGCCGCGATCCCTTCGAGATCCTCGACGAGGTCGAAGAGAAGCTGGCGCTGGATACGGCGCCAATCACCTGGCCGATCGGCCGCTCGAAGACCTTTTGCGGCTCCTACAATATCGCCGCCAACACGGTGCGCGGTTCGGATACCGAAATCGAGGGAACGCCGGTCAATGGCCCGCAAAGCGTGGCCGGCAGGCTGCCGGAAAACGAGCGCCAGGTCTTCATCGAGGAGACGGAGCTGGCGATCGAGGCCTGCCGTCCCTTCGACCGCCAAGCCTTCCTGGAAGGCCATATGACGCCGGTTTTCTTCGGCTCGGCGCTGCGCAATTACGGTGTTCGCGATCTCATCAACGCGCTCGGCGATTTTGCGCCGCCGCCGCGCGACCAGGTCGCCGATACCAGGACCGTGCACGCGACCGACGACAAAATGACGGCCTTCGTCTTCAAGATCCAGGCCAACATGGATCCCAACCACCGCGACCGCATCGCCTTTGCCCGCATCTGCTCCGGCAAGCTCGAGCGCGGCATGAAGGCAAGGCTTGCCCGCACCGGCAAGCAGCTCGGCCTGACGGCGCCGCAATTCTTCTTCGCCTCGCAGCGCCAGCTCGCCGACACCGCCTATGCCGGTGACGTCGTCGGCATTCCGAACCACGGGACGCTCCGGATCGGCGATACGCTGACCGAAGGTGAATCGCTGGTCTTCCAGGGCGTGCCGAACTTCTCGCCGGAGATCCTGCGCCGCGTGCGTCTGGAAGATGCGATGAAGGCGAAGAAGCTGAAGGAAGCCCTGCAGCAGATGGCCGAGGAAGGCGTCGTCCAGCTGTTTTCGCCGGAAGACGGCTCGCCGGCGATCGTCGGCGTCGTCGGCGCCCTGCAGCTCGACGTGTTGAAGGAGCGGCTGATGGCCGAATACGGCCTGCCGGTCTCCTTCGAAATGTCGCGTTTCTCGGTCTGCCGTTGGATCTCGGCTGATCAGCCGGCCGATCTCGAAAAATTCCTCACCGTCAAACGCGGCGATATCGCCCGCGATCTGGATGGCGACCCGGTCTTCCTCGCCCAGGACGGTTTCTCGCTGCGTTACGAGTCCGAGCGTCATCCGGCAATCAAGATGGTCGCCATCAAGGAATATCACGCCGCCAAGGCGGCGTGATCGCTAAACTCCAGGAAGTACGAAGCGGTTCTACCCAGCGAGCCGTTCCGCCAGGAAGTCGACGACGGCGCGCACCGCCGGCAGCTGCCCGCGCCGGTGCGGCATCAGGATCGTCGTTTCGATGCTGCCGGCCGTCCATTCCGGCAGCACCCGCACCAGCCGCCCGTCTGCCAGCGCCTTGCGGCAGACGGATGTCGGCAGGCAGGTAATGCCAAGCCCCGACATGGCCATTTCCATCAAGACATAGGGCTCATCCGCCGCCATGACGGAATGCAGCGTGACGAGAACCTCGTCGCCGCCCGAATAAAGCCGCCACTGATCCTCCGTCAGGCTGGTCATGATCGTTGCATGCTCTGCCAGCTCCTCCGGCCGGCGCGGTTGCCCATGGGCACTCACATAATCCGGCGAGGCGAGGATGAAGAAAGGGTGGCTGGCGAGCTTCCGCTGCACCAGCGCCGAATCCGGCAGCGGCGTCCGGTGGCTGCGCAGCGCGATATCGAAACCCTCCTGGACGATATCGACGAAACGGTCCGTCACGTGCACGGAGAGCCGGAGCTTCGGATAGCGCACAGCCAGCGCCGGCAGATGCTCAGTCAAGGTAAACTGCGCCGTCGGCACCGAGGCGGTCAGGCGAACGCTGCCGGCGGGTTCGGCCAGATGCCGCCGCACGATGCCCTCGGCCATCTCCGCCTCGATGATCGAGGCCTGGGCATGCTGAAAGAATTCCCGGCCGAGCTCGGTCAGTGCGAAGCTTCGCGACGTGCGCTGGATCAGCCGGACGCCGAGCCGTGTCTCCAGCTCCGCAACCCGCTTGCTGACCGTCGATTTCGGAATGCCGAGATGTCTGGCCGCGGCGGTAAAGCTGCCGCTGTCGACGGCCTGCACGAAAAGATGGAGATCGTTGAGGTTGAAAAGCGCCATCGCCAGCTTCCAGATATGTGGACATTGCGATGCATTTATAGCCTCTACCGCAAGATCGTCCACATCTTCACATTCATCGCGTCCAAACGGGTTCAATTCTGAAAGGAACGATTGATGTCACCCATATTGTTTTACGGCGTTCCGGAGGGCTGCTCTTTCGGCTCGATCGTCGCGTTGGAATGGTCCGGCCTGCCTTATCGGCTCTGCCGCGTCGAGATGCCGGAAATAGTCTCCAGCGAAGACTACAAGCGGATCAACATGGTCGGAGAAACGCCGTCGCTGCTGCTCGAAGATGGCAGGGCAATCAGCGAAAGCATGGCGATCTTGCACCATATCGGCGCCCGCACGATCGGTAGCGGTCTGGGTTTTGCGCAGGGCTCGGCGGATTTCGACCGGCTGAACCAGATGCTCGCCTTTCTCAACACCACCTTCTTCCAGGCCTTCGGCCCGCTCTGGTATGCGATCGAGCATCCGCTGGAGCCGCAGCAGAAGCAGGCCCTCACCGCCTATGGCATCGCCGCGGTCGAAAAGGCGCATCATACGCTGGAGCGGCTGCTCGACGACCGCGAATGGCTTCTTGGCAACGGCCCGAGCCTGGCGGATGCCTATTTCGTCGGCATCGCCCGCTGGAACGATTTCCACAAGGTCGTCGACCGCCGGCAGTTTCCCGGCCTGCATCGCCTCTATGAGTGCATGCAGCAGCAGCCCGCCGTGCGTTTTGCCCATGCGATCGAGCATCGGCAGGAGGCGAAAAGCAGCGGCGGTTTCCGCGGTGAGGTCGATTTGGCCGAAGCGCTCGGCCTGTCGAAACAGGCGGCCTGATCGCCGCGGCCGTCGCGCCCCTGCGGCGCGGCGGCCGATCTGCCGTCAGCCGGCGGCGATGATCTCGATCTCGACCAGCCAGTCGTCGCGCAGCGTTTCGACGATGATCGCCGTGGTCGGCACGGCGCGGCCGGCAAGCGCCTGAAGACGGGCGTTCTGGTTCGCCTCCATAAAGGCGCCGTCGCTGAGATAGCTCGTCAGCCGCACGATATTGTCCACCGTCATATCAGCGGAAGTGAGGATGGCGCGCAGATTGGACCAGATGAGCTCCAATTGCCCTTCCAGATCGGCCGCCGCCATTCCCTGTTGATGGAGACCCATGGTGCCGCTGACGAACAGCAGCCGGGATGGATGCCTGACCTCCAGCGCATGGATGTAATCAGGGCTCGCTGCATAGATCCCGTTTGCCGGATTGTGCGCGATCATCTCCATGAGTTCTTTCTCCTCCGAATATCCTATTGAAGAAAGCCAGTATCGGCGATTATCCTTCGGCAGAAAGTGGAGTTTGCGGAATGGCGAAAAATACAGACGATCTTCGGCAGGGACGCAGGCAGCAGGCTGTCATCGATGCATTCGACCGAAAAATATTAGCCGCGCTCGCTGCCGACAGCAGCCAGAGCTATGCCAGGCTTGGCGAGGCGGTCGGCCTGTCGGCGCCGGCCGTGCATGAGCGGGTGCGCCGCCTGAAACAATCCGGCGCCATCAAGGGCGTGCATGCCGCGCTGGATAGCGCAGCCCTTGGCAAACCGCTGCTTGCCTTCGTGCATGTGGAGGCGGCCGGCTGGGGCAAGAGCGAGCGGCTGATGCAGGTCCTGCAGTTTCCCGAGGTCGAGGAGATGCATTCGGTCGCCGGCGACGCCAGCGTTCTCTTCAAGGTCCGCACCGCCAGCCCGCAGGCCTTGGAAGCTTTTCTCGCCCAGATCCACGCCGTTCCCGGTGTCACCGGCACCCGCAGCTATATCGCCCTATCCACCTATCTAGAGCGTCCGGTACAGGCCGGCGTCACCGATAGCTGGCCGGACATGCCTATGCCGGAATAAAGGCGGGATATTAAGCCGAGGCCAGCCTAATCCTCGCCCTCGAAGCGCGGAAGCGTTTCGATGTTCTCCACCCCGGGCAGGGCTGAGCGGCACCATATCTGTTTCTTCGGCGTCAGCTCCTGCCGCTGGTCGATGCTGCCGACGCGGATGCCGATCGCGCTGCCGTCGCCGTCCGTGCGGTAGAGCGGCGATCCGCAATTCGGGCAGAAGAATTGGCGGCTGAGACCACCGCTGTCGCCATATTTTGCGTAGCCTCTTGGCTCGCCTGACGTGAGCGTGAAACTTCCCGGCCGCGCCGGCGCCGTGATGCGATAGGCCGAGCCCGTCAACCGTTGGCAATCGGTGCAATGGCAGATCGAGACCCGCTCCGGGTCGATCTCCGCCTGATAGCGTATCGCGCCGCAGTGGCATCCTCCGGTAATATGCATCGGCAAGTCCCCAAAGCATGTCGCGCAAAACTGCAGAGCGGTTTAGCGACAAAGACATCGCCACGCTTTAGTCCGCCGGCTGAGCGGCCAAATGTGTGGCGTAGAACGCCTTTGCATCCGCCGTGAAGGCGGCCCGCTGATCAGCTCTTGTATAGAACATATGGCCGCCGCGATAAAGCTTCAGTCCGACACGGCCGCCGGCGAGCGAGGGCGGCAGATGGTCGACCACGTAGCGGCTGACGCCATAAGGCGTCACCAGATCGCTATAGCCATGTGCGATCAGCAGATGGAAGGCCGGGTTCGCGGCGAGCAACTGCCTTATGTCGTCGGTGGCGCTGGCCTGGAAGCGCGATCCGCCGCCGCGCCCGCCGCCCCATTCCCAGCGCCGGCTGATATCGCCGTCGAGCAGCGAATAGGTCATCTCGGTCCTGAAACCGAGTTCGTTGCGGGCATAGTCGGAGAAAGCCCCGCCATAGGCGCGGGTGAAACCGTCGAGGATGGCGTCGTCGCCGCGATCGTAATCCGATTCCGGATAGGGATCAGGCGCTGCAAAGGAGGCGTCGTAAGAGCTCATCACCTCGCCGCTGCCCTCATCTGAATGTTTGACGAAGGAACTGCCGAGGAAGCCGCGGTTGCGGGTGACGATATCCTCGGGAATGCCGGTCAATGCGGCGATCCTGCCATAGAAGGCGGCGGCCTCGGCACCCGTCGGCGGCGGCCCGGCGAGCGTCGTCAGATAGTCCCCCAGCGCGAAAGTCTCGGCTGCCTTCTGCTTCTCTTCGTCAAAGGCGTTATGCCGGTCGAGTTCGGCGGCGGCCAGCGACGGCAGCTCCAGCGCGGCGCCGAGCGGAAACTGGTCGGCATTGAACATCAGCTGGCCCTCGAGCAAGGGGGAAAGCATCACCGCACCGGCGACGATGATGCCCTGGCTTTCCTGAAGCGCCGAGGCGACCTTGGCGGCGCGGAAACCGCCATAACTTTCGCCGAGAAGATATTTCGGCGAGTTGGAACGGTTGTTGTGTGCGATATAGAGTGCAATCGCCTTGGCAATGCTCTGGGCGTCGGCACTAACGTTATAATAATTGGAGGCGTCGTCCGCCTTTGCCGTTCGGCTCCAGCCGGTGCCGATCGGATCGATCAACACCAGATCGGTAAAATCGAGCCAGCTTTGCGGGTTGTCGACGAGTTTCGCATTGGCGCCGTCGCGTCCATCCGGCCCGAAATCGAGCACCTTCGGCCCGACCAGCCCGAGATGCAGGAAGGCGGAAGCGGCACCCGGCCCGCCGTTGAAGGCAAAGGTCAGAGGCCGGTTCGCCCCGCTATCCCTTGCGACATAGGCGGTGTAGAAGATCGCGCCGGTCTGCGCTCCGTCCTGGCCGAAGAGATCCAGCGTGCCTGCGGTGGCGGTATAGGCGATCTTCCGGCCACTGATCGCCAGCGCGTGCTCTGTGATGGAATCGGCCGGCAGCAGCTTCAGCACGCCGTCGCGTGCGCCGCTCTGGACATTCGCCCTCGGTGGATCGCTTTCCTGCGCATGGGAAAGGGCAGGCGCCAGCGACGCCATAAATGCGGTGAGCAGAAACAGGGTTCGTAGGCGCAAGATGTCTCCTCCGGCGGTCGGGAATGAGAGGCTGAGATAGCGTAACATCCGCGGCCGACGACCGGCATCAAGAGATGGTGATGGACAGGTGAGCGAAGGGCTCAGCCGTCCTTTTCGACCGCATGGACATTGATCTCCACCGCCCGCCCGGCCTTCCAGCCATTGATTGCCGCGCCCAGTCCGAGTGCGACGAAGAGGGCGGCGCACCAGGAAAAACTTCCGGTCCAGCCGCGGATGAGGCCGACGATGAGCGGGCCGATGGCGGCGAGCAGATAGCCGACGCATTGCGCCATGCCGGAAAGATGGGCGGCGACATCGGGATCGCGCGAGCGCAGCACGATCGTCGTCATGGCTGCCGCGATCAGCCCGCCCTGGCCGATGCCCTGCAGCACCGCCCACAGCCAGACCGTCGAAAGCGGCGCGAAGAGCAGGCCGAGCAGGGCAATGACGGCGACGCCGCAGAGGCTGGCATTGATCAGCCGCTGGTCCCGGCCACGCACCGCGATATGCGGCACGATCAGGCAGGATGCCGCCTGCACCATCACCGACAGCGAAACGATTGCTCCGGCGGTGACGCCGTCGAGCCCGCGTTCGCGCAAGATCGGAACCAGCCAGCCGAAGACGCAATAGGCAAGGGCCGATTGCAGGCCCATGAACAGCGTCACCTGCCAGGCGAGCCGGTCGCGCCAGAGGCCTTCGACGCGAAAGCCGTTCCGTCTTGCCTGTCTGCCGCTGCGAAGAACCTCAGGCAGCCAGAGCAGGCTGACGATCAGGGCGGGCAGCGCCCAGACGGCGAGGGCGCCCTCTAGAGAGCCGCCCAGCCCATGCTCGATCGGCAGCGTCAGCCCGACGGCACTTGCTGCCCCGGCGCAGAGCGCCATCGTATAGAAGCCGGTCATCAGCGCGGCGCGCCCGGCGAAATCCCGCTTCACCAGCCCCGGCAGCAGCACGTTGCCGACGGCAATGCAGGCGCCGGCAAGGGCCGTGCCGATGAAGAGCAACGGCACGGAGGAAAGCCCGCGCAATGCGGTGCCGAGGGCTAGAAGCAGGAGAACGCCGAGCAGCGTGCGTTCAGTACCGAGGCGCTGGGCAAGACGAGGCGCAAGCGGCGAGAAGGCTCCAAGGCAGACGACCGGAAGCGTCGTCAGCAAGCTGGCGCCAAGGGCGCTCAGGCCGAGCTCCGAGCGGATTTCCGGCAGCAGCGCCGAGGCGCTTGAGAAGACCGGGCGCAGGTTGAAGGCGATCAGCACCAGGCTTGCGCCCAGCAGAAAACGATCCACAACTCCCCGCGTCGGCGTTGCCTGCGGCGGCGGAAGGCTGCCGGCCTCGGCGTCGATCAGCAGTTCGTCGGCCGCCTCAAGCGTGCTGACGGCATGGCTGGCAGGCGTGTTCATGACAGGATCATCCGGTCGAGTGCGGCAAGAACCGGTGCCATGAAGCGGCGCACCGCCGCATCCGCCCTGTCGGGATCGCCGGTTTCGATGGCGTCGACGATATCGGCATGCGCCCGCATATCCGGCTCGGGAATGTCCTTGCCCAGCGTCGCCGCGATGGTATCGGCGATCGAGGCCGAGAAGAAATCATAGATCTCGATCATCGCCCGATTGCCCGAAGCGGCGATGATGGCCTTGTGAAAGGCGAGGTCGCGTTCGATGAAGGCGGCCTGGTTGCCGCCATCGTAATTGCCGCGCTCGGCAAGCAGCCGGCGAAACCCGGCAACCGTCTCCGGCGTTTTGCGGATCGCGGTCAGTCGGGCGGCCTCGACGTCGAGCGCCAGGCGCGCTTCGAACTGGTCACGCAGGCTGGCGCGCCGCGCCATCGTCAGCGGCCGGCCGGCATCGCTGGTGGCGCGGACATAGGTGCCCGATCCCTGCCTTGTTTCGAGATAACCCTGGGAGACAAGAACGCGCACCGCCTCGCGCACCGTGCCCCGGCTGACGGAAAGCATGGCCGATAGCGAGGCTTCATTCGGCAATTTCTCGCCGACCGCCCAGCGTTTGCCGAGAATGTCGCCGCGGATCGCCTCGATCGCCTCATCGGCGAGATTGGTCTTGCTGAGCGCTCTCATCCCACTACTCATAAAGTCATCTGATGACTTTATGAGTAGTGGGATTTCGATCTTCCGTCAACGCCCGGCAATCAAGACATAAAGACAATAAAAAAGGGCCGCCTCAGCGACCCTTTCCATGAGTTTGGCCTCAAACTGGCCTGGACTGTCTATGCAGCCCCAGGAAGGCGGGGATTAGAGCGAGGGCTGCCTCGCCTTCGTCACCTCTTCCATGCCCGTTACGAGGTCCGAAATCTCATTAGACATTGGATCACCTTCCTTTCGTTCTGTTGCTGATGGCTTAAAGTTAGGCTGATTCTTTCGAGATGCAAGCAAAAATGCACGCATGCCCTGCTTTGGGAAACACGGGTGTTCACGAGAGAACACAGTGTTTTGCCGAATTTGAAGAGGCTATACGTCAAGAAACCGTCATGTTTGGCTTGCAAACCGGCCGCGCGTTAAGCTGTTGTTAGCTGCGTCGTTCGACAATTTCAGCATTCCCGCCGATGCGGCGGCGGGTTCCGGAGCAAAGAGCCATGTGTCGCTGGGCAGCCTATCGCGGAGACCCTCTCTATCTCGAGGAACTGGTATCCTCGCCCGCCCATTCGCTGATCGAGCAGTCTCATTGCGCCACCCGCGCCAAGACGGCGACGAATGGCGATGGTTTCGGCATCGCCTGGTATGGCGACAGGCCGGAGCCCGGCCGCTACCGCGATATCCTGCCGGCATGGTCGGATTGCAACCTGAAGAGCCTGGCGCGGCAGATCCGTTCGCCGCTCTTCCTTGCCCATGTCCGCGCTGCCACAGGCGGCGGCACGCGCCGCGACAACTGCCACCCCTTTACCCATGGCACCTGGTCCTTCATGCACAACGGCCAGATCGCCGGCTTCGAGCGCCTGCGCCGGCCGATGGAGGCGATGCTCGACGACGAGTTGTTCAATGCCCGCGGCGGCACGACCGATTCCGAGCTGATGTTCCTGCTGGCCCTGCAGTTCGGCCTGCGCGAGGCGCCGGTCGCCGCGATGGCGAAAATGATCGGTGTGATCGAGGACTTGGCCGAAAGCGTCATCGGCTCGATCCTGCTGCGCTTTACAGCCGCCTTCTCCGACGGCAGCACGCTCTATGCGATCCGTTACGCCACAGATCGCAAGGCGCCGACGCTCTATGCTTCTCCCGTCGGCGCGGGCTATTGCCTTGTGTCGGAACCATTGAACGACGATGGCGATGCCTGGGCCGAAATTCCGGATGGCAGCGCTGTCACTATCGGCAAAGATGGCATCGATGTCGCCGACTTCCGGCCGGAGAAGCGGAGTGCTGCCAAGCCGCAGCGCGTGGCCATTCCTGCCTGAACACTTGGCGTCAGCTGAGCCGTTCGACGTCAGCCGAGCCGCTGGCGATCAGCGGAGCTGCTTGGCGATCAGTGCCGCCAGCCTTTCGGCAACCTCTTCCTTCGTCAGGTCAGGCCATTGCTCGACGCCGTCGCGGCGAATGAGTTTGACCCTGTTGTGGCTGCCACCCATGATCCCGGTCGCAGGAGAGACGTCATTGGCGACGATCAGGTCGGCGCCTTTTCTCTCGAGTTTCGCCTTCGCATTGCTTTCCACGTCCTGCGTCTCGGCGGCAAAGCCGATCACCAGCTTCGGCCGCATCGTGTGATGGCCGACGGTTTTCAGGATGTCCGGGTTCTCGGTCAGCGCCAGCGTCGGAATGGATTCGCCCGGATGTTTCTTCAGCTTCTGGTCGGCCGCCGAGGCGACGCGCCAGTCCGCCACCGCCGCGACCATCACGGCAATGTCGGCCGGCAGCGCCGCAAGCACGGCATCACGCATTTCCTCGGCCCTCTCGACATGCACGACATTGACGCCGACGGGGTCGGCGATCGTCACCGGCCCCGATACCAGCGTCACCTCCGCTCCGAGCTTTGCAAGGGCTGCGGCGATCGCATGCCCCTGCCGGCCGGAGGAGCGGTTGGCGATATAGCGCACCGGATCGATCGGCTCGTGCGTCGGTCCTGAGGTGACGATCGCCTTGCGTCCCTTGAGCGGCTTTTCTCCGTCGTCGAGCATGGTTTCGGCGGCAGCGACGATCTCCAGCGGCTCCGCCATCCGGCCAAGCCCCGCCTCCCGGCTTTCCGCCATCTCGCCGGCCATCGGCCCGACGAAGCGGATGCCGTCGGCTCTGAGCATCGCGGCATTCCGCCGCGTCGCCGGATGCGCCCACATGGCGGGGTTCATCGCCGGTGCCGCCAGCACCGGCCTGTTGGTCGCCAGAAGCACGGTTGAAGCGAGATCGTCTGCAATCCCGTTCGCCATCTTCGCCATCAGATCGGCAGTGGCAGGGGCGATCAGCACGAGGTCGCAGTCGCGCGCCAGCCGGATATGACCGACATCCTGTTCGTCGTGCCGCGAAAACAGATCGAGGAAGACATGGTCCGCCGCCAGCGCACCGACGGCAAGCGGCGTGACGAATTCCTGCGCGCCTTTGGTCATGACAGGGCGCACGCTCGCGCCGCGCTCGCGCAGCCGGCGGATCAGATCCAGGCTCTTATAGGCCGCGATGCCGCCCGAGATGATGAGGAGGATGCGTTTGCCGCTGAGAGCCATGGCCTTCTACCCGTTGCCTTTTCTGACCGCCCTCGACCCTAAGCCTTTGGCGGAGAACATGCAATCACGCGGGTGACAGGCATCGAAGCTGCTCTAGTCTCCGCCGCACTCGTGGGTCAGAGGTTGCTCATCCCGCCGTCGATGATGAGTTCGCTGCCGACGATATAGGCCGCCTCATCGGAGGCGAGGAAAACGATCGTCTTGGCGACTTCGCCGGGGGTTCCGAAACGGCCGACGGGAATCTGGGACTGGATCTGCGCAGTCATCGCCTCGGATTGGGCTTGCGAAGCGCCGAGCTTGCTGTAGAGCGGCGTGGCGATCGGACCCGGGCTGACGGCGTTGACGCGGATGCCGCGGCCGATGAGTTCGCCCGACAGGGTCTTGGCGAGCGTCAGCAATGCACCCTTCGTCAGCGAGTAGACGCTCGAGTTCGGCATGCCGATATGGGCGTTGATCGAGGTGTTGAGCACGATCGCGGCCTGCTTCGAAAAAATCGGCAGCAGCGACTGAATCAGGAAGAACGGGCCTTTGACGTTGGTATCAACCGACTTGTCGAAAGCGGCTTCGCTCCACTGTTCCAGCGGCCCAAATTCGGCGACCCCGGCGTTGACGAAGAGGATGTCGAGCGTCCCGAAAGCCTCTCTCACGCTATCGGCGACGGCCTTCTGGCCGACCGCATTGCCGGCATCGGCCTGGATGACGGTGGCTTTGCCGCCAAGTTCGGCGCGGGCCGCCTCGACGCTTGCCGCGCTGCTGCCGGTAACGACGACGCGGGCGCCCTCGGCGATGAATTGGCGGGCGGTCTCGAGACCGATGCCGCTGGTGCCGCCGGTGATGAGGGCTGTCTTGTTTTGCAGGCGTGACATGAGGACGTTCCTTTGATCGAATTTTGGGCCGCGGCCCGTTGTTGTTGTTGGATGGGAGAATGCTCTGAAAAAAGCGGCGCGATAAGCCGGCGTGTTGAAGGATCGTCAACCCGCAGCGGATAATCGCACCGCGCCGCCTCAGGTGCGGGTGATCGAAGCGCCGCCGTCGACCAGCGCGGCCGTGCCGGTGACGAAGCTCGCATCGTCGGAGGCGAGATAAAGCACCGAGCGGGCGAGTTCTTCGGGTGTCGCGACACGCTTCAGCGCATGCAGATTGGTGACGAAGGCCTGCTTCTCAGGCGTATCGTTCATGTCCCGATACATGTCAGTATCAACAGCACCCGGCAGGATGGCATTGACGCGCACGCCCTGCTGGCCGAATTCGGCGGCAAGCGCCTGCGTCAGGCCGATCAGCCCGGATTTGCTGGCGGCATAGGCGGCAACGCCGGGAAAGGCGAAGCTATAGCCGACGAAGGTCGAAGTGAAGATCACCGAGCCGCCGCCATTTTCCACCATTGCGCCGATCTGGTGCTTGGCGGCGAGGAAGGAGGCCGTCAGATTGATCGCCAGCGCCTCGCTGAAGCCTGCTTCCGAAACGGCAGTGCTCGCACCGGCTTCGCCGAGCGTGCCGGCATTGTTGAAGGCGATGTCGAGTTTGCCGTAATGCGTCACGGCGGCGGCGACCAGCGCCCTGTGATAATCTTCCGAACGCACGTCGCCGGCAATGGCGATGGCGTCGCCGCCCTCTGCCTTGATCTCCGCGACGAGGCTGTCGAGTTCGCCCTGGCGGCGGGCGCCGACGACGATCTTGGCGCCTTCGGCGGCGAAGAGCCTTGCCGTGGCGCGGCCGATGCCGGAGCTTGCGCCGGTGACGATTGCGACCTTGTTGTTCAAGCGGTTCATGGTTCCATCTCCTGCGTTTAAGGTGAGGCGGCCCCTGCCGTCCCTTTTGATGAGTGGAAGATGGCATTTTCCTCTCGTTCGGATTAGTCTCCAGATTGGGGAACTCGAATTCGGAAAAGCCGAACGATGATCAGGATCGAAGGTATTGCGGCTTTCGTCGCTGTGGTCGAGGCGGGCTCGGTCAGCGAGGCGGCCCGGCGCCTGCGGCTGTCCAAATCCGTCGTCAGCGAAAGGCTGGCGGAACTGGAGAAATCGCTGGGCGGCATGCTGCTGCACCGAACGACGCGCAAGCTCACTTTGACGGAGGATGGCACGGTCTTCCTTGGGCGCGCCGCGCGCATCGTGCGCGAGATCGAGGAAGCCGCGGCAGATATGGCCGAGCGGCGCGGAACACTGTCCGGACCGATCCGCATCGCCGCCCCCGTCACCTTCGGCCGCATGCATCTCGGTCCAGCGCTCTATCCCTTTCTTGCCGAACATCCCGAGATCGAACTGACCCTCGATATCGATGACCGGCGCGTCGATGCCGCCTCGGACGGCTATGATGCCATCATCCGCAATGGTCCGATCGCCGATAGCCGGCTGGTCGCCTGGAAGCTCGCGCATAGCCGCCGTCTTCTTTGCGCCTCGCCGGATTATCTCGCCCGCCAGGGAGTTCCGTCGTCGCTGGCTGATCTCGACAGCCATCGCGGCATCTTCTACACCAATCGCGGCGTTGCCGACTGGCGTTTCCAGACGCCTGAGGGCGCGATCGTCATCCGCGCGAAACTGGCGCTCGGCATCAACAATGGCGACATGCTCCGCGACGCCGCGATTGCCGGGCTCGGCATCGCGCTGCTGCCTGCCTTCATCGCCGGCCCGGCCATCCGCGAGGGCCGGCTAGCGGAAATCGATGTCGGCCATAGGCCGGAGGCCGAATTCATCTACATGGCCCATCCCGAAGGCCGAAATCCCTCGGCCAAGCTCCGCGCCATCGCCGATCACCTGAAAAAGAGTTTCGGCGATCCGCCCTATTGGGATCCGGCGGGTTAATTCATGAATTCAAGAGGCTCATCAGGTTCTCGGTGACCGGCGAGCGATGTGTTTTCAGGATTGCCAGCGCCAGGCGCGCCACGGCCGGCGGCCCCTCGATCGGCCGGTAGGCCACACCTTCGAGCTTGATCTGCGAAATCGAGGCCGGCACGATCGAGACGCCGAGATCGGCCGCCACCAGATTGACGACCGAGGAAATCTGCGGCGCCTCCTGTGCCACGGTCAGCTCGAATCCTGCCTTGCGGCAGGCAAGCACGACATCGTCGTAGAGGCTCAAGCCCACGAGCCGCGGAAAGAGGATGAAGGGTTCGTCCGCCAGCGTCGCAAGCGGCAGCTTGCTGTGCCGTGCCAAGGGATGGCTGGCGGGCAGGGCAATCACCATCGGCTCATCCGGCAGCCGCCGCAGCCGGATACCGGCGGGATCGTCCAGGCTGGGGCGCATGAAGCTGGCGTCGAGCTCGCCGCGTTCCAGCTTCTGCATCAGCGCCAGCGTATTCATTTCCGTCAGCGACAGCTGCACCTCCGGCCAGCGCGCACGAAAGCGGCGAATCGTCGTGCTGACCACGGGGTTGAAGGCGGAGGATGCGGTGAAGCCGAGCGACAGCCGGCCGGTCTCGCCGCGATTGGCGCTTTGCGCCGCAAGCTTCGCCTTTTCCGCCGCTGCCAGCGATGCCTTCGCCTCACCGAGGAAGGCCACGCCCGCCGCCGTCAATTCGGCCCCGTGCGGGACGCGATGAAACAGCGCCGCGCCCACTTCCCTTTCCAGGTCGCGGATCTGCTGGCTGAGCGGCGGCTGCCCGATGCCGAGCTTGCCGGCGGCACGGGTGAAATTGCCTTCTTCCGCCACTGCCAGGAAATATCTCAGGTGCCGCAACTCCATCGCCATCTCCAAAACATATCGAAATCGCCAGTGTCATATATTGGACAAATGGAGCGGCGTTGACTAGATCGGAGGTCGGAAGGATGAACACATGCCGACGTCAGCGCATGCCGCGAAGACCGCCGAGACAACCGCGATCCCAGGGCAAAAACACTACCTGATCCGTGGCACCGGCGCCTATCGCCGCGCCAGCCTGGCGCTCTTCCTGTCCGGCTTCTCCACCTTCTCGCTGCTCTATTGCGTGCAGCCGCTGCTGCCGATCTTCTCGCAGCAATTCTCCGTCAGTCCGGCCGAAAGCTCGCTGTCCCTCTCGCTCTCCACCGGTTTCCTCGCGGTCGCGATCGTCTGTGCCGCCGCCGTCTCGGAAGGCCTTGGCCGCCGCAGCCTGATGTCGATATCGCTGGTCGGCGCGGCATTGCTGACCATCGCCACGGCTTTTGCCCCGAACTGGCACCTTCTGCTCGTCATCCGCGCCCTGCAGGGCTTCGTTCTCGGCGGCGTGCCTGCTGTCGCCATGGCCTATCTCGCCGAGGAAATCGACCCGCGCGGCCTTGGCGCCACCATGGGCCTCTATGTCGGCGGCACGGCCTTCGGCGGCATGTCCGGCCGCGTGCTGACCGGCATCTTCGCCGAATATCTCACTTGGCGCCCGGCGCTTTTTCTCATCGGCGCCATCGGCCTTGCCGCCGCGATCGGCTTCATCGCCCTCTTGCCGCCGTCACGCAATTTCGCCCGCCGGCCGGGCTTCGATCCGCGCTTTCATGCAAAAGCCTGGCTCGGCCATCTGAGCAATCCGGCGCTGCCCTTCATCTTCGCCATCGCCTTCCTGGCGATGGGCTCCTTCGTGACTATCTACAATTATGCCGGTTTCCGCCTTGTGGCGCCGCCTTACGACCTCAATCAGACCGAACTCGGGCTGATCTTCACCGTCTATCTCTTCGGCATCGGCGCCTCTTCGATCGGCGGCCTGCTCGGAGACCGGATCGGGCATTTTTCCGTGCTTCTCTTCGGTCTGGCGCTCACCGCCGCCGGCAGCGCGCTGACGCTCGCAGCCTCGCTCCCGGTCATCATCCTTGGTATCATCGTACTCACAACCGGCTTCTTCATGAGCCATTCGATCGCCAGCGGACTTGTCGGCAAGCTGGCGCACGGCACCAAAGGCCACGCTTCGTCGCTCTATATGCTCGCCTATTATGTCGGCTCCAGCCTCATGGGTTCGGCGGGTGGCTGGTTCTACGCGGTTGAAGGCTGGGCCGCCGTCGTTATCTTCACGCTTGCCATGCTGGCATTGGCCTTCGCTTCCGCCTGTGTTGCACAGCACCTCGCGAGGAGAAAAGCATGATCCGCATAGACCGTCTCGACCATCTCGTGCTGACTGTCGCCGATATCGCCATCACCTGCGATTTCTATTCTCGCATCCTCGGCATGTCGGTCGAAACCTTTGCAGAGGGCCGCAAGGCGCTGAAATTCGGCGGCCAGAAGATCAACCTGCACCAGGCCGGTCATGAATACGATCCCAAGGCGAGACATCCCACATCCGGCTCCGGCGACCTCTGCTTCATCGCCGAGACACCGCTTGCCGACGTCATCGCTGATCTACAGGCCGCGGGCGTTGCGATCGAAGAGGGTCCCGTCGAGCGCACCGGTGCGACCGGACGTCTGCGCTCGGTCTATTTCAGAGACCCCGACGGCAACCTCATCGAAGTCTCCAATCTGATCGCCTGACGCGCTGCTCGGCTCCAGCCGATCCGTCGAAGATTTGCGGGTGTTTGCCCAGTTTTGCGACGAGACGATCGTTGCCCTTCATCATTTGGAATGACGGCATTCGCATAGAGCATATGTTTCATTTGAAGAAGCCGAGTTAGGATCGCTCCTGCGCAGCAGGCTGCTCTTCCGCCGCTGTTGCAAAGTCGGGATCGACCGGACCGGTCACATCGGCAAGCCAGTCCCAATCATCGGAAATCGGCTCGAGAATGATCGCACGCCCCTGCCGGCGAATGGTGACGCTATCGCCATCGAAGCGGAATTGCTTTGGAAGTCGGACGGCTTGTGAATCCCCCGACCAGAAGATCTTTGCTGTTTCCATGTCATGGCTCCCGACGAGTTGTGAAATGATACATAGCAATTTTTGATCAACCAAGCCGGATATAGGGCACGTCCTTCTTCGCCACCTCGTCCAGCGCCTCCTCGTAACCTGCGTCGGCGTAACGCATGACGCCGAGTGCGGTATCATTGGTCAGCGCATGGTCGAGCCGTTCGTCGGCGCCGTCCGTGCCGTCGGCGATGACGGTGACGCCGCAGCTTGTCATGTAGCCGGCATAGCCGCCGCCGCCGGAATGGACGACGACGAGATCGGCCATCGACGAGCAGAGCATCATCGCATCAATCAGCGGCCAGTCGGCGATCGCATCCGAGCCGTCCTTCATCCGCTCGGTCATGATATTCGGATGCGCCATGGCGCCGGCATCGAGATGGTCGCGCGAGAAGGCGACCGGGCCTTTGAGTTCGCCGCTCGCAACCAGCGCATTGACGCGCCGGGCGAGTGCCGTGCGTTCGCCATGGCCGAGCCAGGCGATGCGCGCCGGCAGCCCTTCGAAGGGCACGTGCTCTCGTGCCAGCCGGATCCAGTTGGTGATGATCTTGTTGTCGGGAAACATTTCGAGCAACAGGTCGTCAATCCGGGCAATATCGCTCTCCTCGCCTGACAGAGCCATCCAGCGGAATGGGCCGATCGCCCGCGCAAACAGCGGCCTGAGATAGGCTTCGGTGAAGATCGGAATGTCGAAGGCATTGGCGACGCCGCCCTCTTTCGCCTGTGTGCGGATCAGGTTGCCGTTGTCGAAGACTTCCGAGCCGCGCTTCTGGAATTCCAGCATCGCCGTCACATGGTCTACGATCGAGGCGCGGCTTGCCGCCATCAATTGCCCCTGGCCGTCGTCACGCAGGCCCTTGACCTGGTCGAGGCTCATGCCCTTCGGCACGTAACCGTAGACGAGGTCATGCGCCGAGGTCTGGTCGGTGACGATGTCGGGCACGATGCCGCGCCGGGCGATCTCGGGATAGACTTCCGCCGCATTGCCGACGAGCCCGACGGACAGCGCCCGCTTCTCCTTCACAGCCGCATCGATCATCCGAAGCGCGGTGTCGAGATCGGGGGCGATTTCCTGGAGATAACCGATCTGCTGGCGCTTGCGAGCGCGCTCCGGATCGATGTCGATGCAGAGGATCGCAGCCCCCGCCATACGGCCGGCGAGCGGCTGCGCCCCACCCATGCCGCCGAGGCCTGCCGTCAGCACAAACCGGCCGAGGAGATCGCCGCCGAAGCGCCGCTCGGCAATGCGCATGAAGATCTCGTAGGTACCCTGGATGACGCCCTGGCTGCCGATATATTGCCAGGCGCCGGCCGTCAGCCCGCCCCAGCAGATCAGTCCCTTGCGCTGCAGCTCGTAGAACACTTCGGCCTTTGCCCATTGCCCGACGATATTGCAGTTCGCCATGATGACCAGCGGCGCCTTGGCATGCGTTCGAACGAGCCCGATCGGCTTGCCGGACTGGATGAGCAGCGTCTGGTCCTCTTCCATCTCCGTCAGCGCCTTGACGATGCCCCTGTGCGCCGCCCAGTTGCGGGCCGCCTTGCCGAGAGCGGCATAGACGATCAGATTGTCGGGATCCTCGCCGACAGAGAGCACGTTTTCGAGCAGCCGCAGCAGCGCCTCCTGCCGCCAGCCCTTGGCGCGCAGTTCCGGCCCGCCGGGAATCGGAAATTTCGGATGACGTGGATTGGCCTTCGGCATCGTGGGTTCCTCGTTTTGCTATTTGCTCGGCAGCGATCCCACATAGGCGAGCGCCGCATCGAGCAGACGCCGTCTCAGAGCATCGTCGCCGTAAACCTCGGCATTGCCGCGCACCCAGCCATGCATCACCCGCTCGCCCGACAGCATCTGGATCACGCCCGGCAGCGCCAGCGCCCAGCCGTCATTGCCCTTGCCGAGGCGGATCAACATGCCGTCATGGCGCGCGCAGCAGAGAAGATTGCCGTTCAGCATGAAGGCCCAGCCGCCGAACATGGATTTTTCGGCGAGGCCCGGCCGCTCGCCGAGTTCCTCACGCATCAGTTCTTCCAGGCCGGAATCACGCGCCATGGCTCAGGCCTTCGTCGCCAGTGCATAGCGTGCGATCTCGATCCCCATCGCCTTTTCGACGACGGGATAGACGGTCGGATCGAGCACGCTTGCCGACAGCGGAATGATATCCATCGGCACATGCAGGATGAAGACATGCATGCCCTCCTTGAGCTGGCCGACGCTAAGCGGCTCGCCCTCCGGTGAAAGCGTGGTGATGACGGCGGGGAAGGTCGCTAGCCGCCCGCAACCCGCGTCGTCCACCGCCATATATTCGTTCATCACATGCAGCGTCACCGACTTTTCGCCCGAGCCGACGGTGATCGTACCGATGTCGAAGGCCTCCTTGGTGTAGACGACGTCCTTGCGGGTGATAATGCCTTCGGCAAGGATATGCCCACCCGTCGTCTTGCAGATCGCGTCGATGACGGCAGATCCGCCGCGCTTCTCCGCCGCGATGATCGCTTCGCCGAGCGCAAGCGCCATCGAGATGCCACCGAGCGCCGCATGGGTGCGGACATAGGAGGCCCGGAGCGGATTGCGGCAGCTGGCGATGAAGCCGCCGGATTGGTCGGCCGCAGCCCGCAGCACCGGCGAGATCTTCGCCGTCGCCCCCTTCACCACCAGTTCGATATAACGGTTTTCGGAACGATTGCCGCCGACGGCGGTCTGGATCATCTGCTCGGGCGAACCGGCCATGCCGATCGAGCCCATGTCGCCCGTCGGATGCGCGCGGATGTCGCCGACGGCGTCGACCACCTTGGTGCCGAGGATTGCCGACGGCAGCCAGCCGTTCAGCGTCGAGGATTTGCCGTTCTGGCCGATGATCAGCCCGGACAGCCTTTCGCCCAGCGCCTCCTGCAGCAATTGCACTGATTTCACATAGTCGATGCCCTGCATTTCCCAGGGGGTCGTGGAGGCCGGCGCGCCGATCGCGGCCGCAGTCGCGATCCACGCCTCGTCCTTCAACTCGTCGATCGAGACCAGCTCCGGCTTGCCGACATTGACGGCGGCAAGCCCAAGCATCCGCCCGTGATCGGCCCAGCCGCCGCCGCCGGCGGCGTAGACGGAGCCGCCCTTGACGGCAGCTTCCACGTCCTTCTCAACGAGTATGCGTCCCATTCGCCTTCTCCTGATTCAGGCTTTTGTCCATCTCGCGCACCGCTTCGAAAAGCACGGCAGCGCCGAGCGCGATATCGTCATTGTCAGCCCATTCGTCGGCCGAATGGCTGCGGCCTTCCCGGCAAGGCACGAAGATCATCGCCGCCGGCGCCACTTTGGCGATCCAGGCGGTATCGTGCCCCGCGCCGGAGGCCATGCGCCTGTGCTTCGCGCCGACCCGCTCGCAGGCAGCCTCCAACGTTGACAGCAGCCCGGCATCGCCAGGCGTCGGCAGATTGTCGGAAATCCGGTTCGGCGCCTTGATCGTCACGCTGTAGGCGCCCGCCAGCTTTTCGACATGGCCGTCGAGCCAGCGGCAGAAAGCCTCCATGTCGGCGCGGATTTCGGCACGGCCATCGATCAGCAGCACCACCTTCGACGGCACGACATTGGCGGCATTCGGCTCGATGCGGAATTCGCCGACCGTCGCTGCAAAATGCCCCGGCGTTTTGGCAAGCTCGGCGGCGGCATTGCGAATGTCGAGCACCAGCTGTGACGCCGCCACCAGCGCATCCGCCCGCCGGTCCATCGGCGTCGTGCCGGCATGGTCGGCCCGCCCTTCGACGGTGATCTCGATTCGGGTGATGCCTGAGATCGCGGTGACGACGCCGATATCCTGCTTTTCGGCTTCGAGCACCGGACCTTGTTCGATATGAAGCTCGAGAAAGCCTGCTATATCGGGTCTGTTCTGCTGCATCAGCACATCAGGTCTGCCACCGACCTGAGCGATGCCCTCGGCGAGGTCGCGCCCGTCGCTGACGCGCGAAAGCCAAGCCTCCGGCAATTGGCCGGTCATGCCGCGGCTGCCGATGCAGGAGACGCCGAAGATGCTGACTTCCTCGGCGAGGAAATCAACGATTTCGAGATCGTGATCGAGCTCGATACTCTGATCACCAAGCGCTCGCGCCACCTCCAGCGCCGAGATCACCCCGGCGATGCCGTCGAAGCGGCCACCGTCCGGCACCGTGTCGGAATGCGAACCGACCATGATCGTGCCGAGCCACGGTTTCCGGCCTGTCTGCCGGCCGACCAGATTGCCGGCGGCATCGATCCGCGTTTCCAGCCCCGCCGCCTTCATCCGCGCTTCGATATAGGCCCGCCCTTTGAGGAAGAGCGGCGAGAACGCCCGCCGCGTCCAGGGATGCCCCGGCTCGGTCATCCCGGCCAGCGCCTCGATGTCTTCGGCGATCCGGTCGGCATTGACGGGAAGATTGCGGCTCATGTGACGGCTCCCGCAATAAGCTGGCGCGGCAGCGGCCGCACGAAGCGCCCGGTGCCGGGCTCGGCCAGCACTTTTCCGCCCTCGGCGATCTTTTCGCCGCGCAGATAGGTGGCCGAGACGGTCCAGGGCAGGCGGATGCCGTTATAGGGGCTCCAGCCGACGACATTGTTGCCGCTCGCTGCGGCGTCATAGACGCTGTCGCGCGGCTCCAGCACGACGATATCGGCATCTTTGCCGGGCGTCAGCGCACCCTTGATATGGTCGAGCCGGAAATGCTTCGCCGGGTTCTCCGCCATCAGCATGGCGGCCCATGTCAGCGGAATGCCGCGTTCGATGGCACCTTTGACGAAAAGCGGCACCATTACCTCGAGGCCGGGAACACCGGAGGCGTTGGCAAGCATGTCGGGATTGGTCTTGCGGTTTTCCGACCAGCTGACGTGGTCGGTCGAAACCAGCCAGACATCGCCCTCGGCCACTTTCCGCCAGAGCCTCTCCACCTCGGCGCGCGGCCGCACCGGCGGATTGATCTTCGCCTTGCCGCCGAGCCGCTTCACGTCGTTTTCCTCGTCGAGCGTCAGGTAGTGGATGCAGCATTCGACCGTCGCCGCAAAGCCATCGCGGCGATAGGCGCGCGCGATATCGTAGCCGCGCCCGAGCGAGCAGTGCACCACATGGGCCGGGCAGCCGGTATTGGCGCCGGTCTCGAAGATCGTATGCATCGCCAGCAATTCGGTGATCGGCGGCCGCGACAGGCCGTGCGCCCGCCAGTCGGTGATGCCGCTCGCCTTCACCTGTTCCATGTAAGTGCGCACCGCCTCGTCGTCTTCATTGTGCACGCCGGCCGTCAGTCCCGTCGGCGCGATTGCCGCAAAGCAGGCGTCGAGCAGGGCCGGCGGAATGCGCGGAAAGCGCTTGGGGTCGGTGCCGAAGGTCGAGAACTTGAAGGCCGCAACGCCTGCCTCCACCATTTCGCGGATTCGCGCCGGTCCTTCTTCCGGATCGACGGTGCCGTAAAGCGCGAAGTCGACGCGCGCCTGCGGGCCGGCATGGTCGATCTTCCGCTTCACCGCCGCTGCCGAGCAGACGAGATTGCCTTCGTCATAGGGCATGTCGACGATTGTTGTCACGCCGCCGGCCGCCGCCGAGCGCGTCGACCAGATGAAATCTTCCTGGTCTTTCTGGGAAAGCGAATGCACTTGGGCGTCGATCGCCCCGGGCAGGATCAGCGCTTTTCCGAGCAGATGCCGTTCGCGGCCCGCAGGCGGCACACCGAGGCCGACCTCGGCGATTTTGCCGTCGCGCACGGCGACATAGCCCTCTTCGACAATGCGGTCCGGCAGCACCACTGTGCCCTGCAGAACGAGATCGAAGTCCATGCTGCTTCCTCCGTAACTGGAAATCAGACTGCTGCCGGCTCGTGATGGGTCAGCCGTTCCTCGATGCGCTCCAGCGAGCCGAGGGCGAAGAAATCGTCGAAGGAGGCGATTGGAACCTGCTCGGTCAGCTTCGTAACGAATTCGTCCGAACCAAGTTCCTCCTCGATCGCCTCCACTTCCGCCGAAAGCGGCCGGTCGACCGTATAGAAATCCGCATGTTTGCGCACGACCTCGTAGAGCATGGCGGCGACACCCTTCGGTTCATCGCCGAGAATATCGATCGCCTGGGCCGACAGCAGCGCCTCGAGGGCTGCAAGGCGCTTCAGCGCCCGCATCTGCCGGTCGAAGCGTTCGATGACGAGCGGCAGGAAGGCCGCCTCATCCTCGAGCCCGGCTGCGACGACCAGCGACTGGGCCGACACAGGATTGGACATCGAAAGCACGCGCGAGAAGATCTCGCCGGCAAGTTTGATGATCGGCCCGAAACCCGTGGCAATCCGCCCCGGCGGCACGAGATTGACCGGCAGGTCGCGCCGCTGGCCATTGCCGAGAATGACGCAGCGGTTGAAGGCGTTGCGCGCCGCATGCGCCATGCAGAGTGCTGCCGATTCGAGCAGGATCGTCACATCGAGCGGCAGCGAGCCGCCCGACGTCATCACCCGGCCTTCGACCACGACGGGATTGTCGTCCGAGCGCCCGGTGGCGGCAAGGATCTTGTGGCCGGTCGATAAGAGGTTCTCGATCACCGCGCCGAACACCTGGGCGATCATGCGCAGGCTGAGCGGGTCCTGCACATGCGTTGCCACAGGCCAGTTCCATTCGTCGGAGGCATTGCAGAGCCATGCGCCGATCAGCGCTTCACGCGCCGTTCCGACATGCCGGACCGCCTTCCAGGGATCGCGGGAAGCGCCAAGCGCGCCGGCCGCCATCATCGCCGTCGCCAGCAGGACGCGGATCGAGGCCGCGGCGTTGCGCGTCGTTTCCGCTGCCGAGGCAAAGCTCACCGCATTGATGCTGAGCGAGGCGAGGCTGTCGCGCGGCGCCATACGCATCGGTTCCAGCCCCGCCGCCTGGAAAGCCTCAGCCGCCTGCATCCGGTTGCCGCGATAGATCGCTTCGCCGACGCCGGTCAGCACCGCGCCGATCTGTCCCATCAGGCCGATATCCGCACAGCCGATCGAGCCGGTACGGCGCACGACCGGGATGAGATCGGCTTCGAGCATCCTGATATAGGCTTGGATCAGCTCCGGCGTGCAGCCGACCTGGCCGGTCAGCGCCGTGTTGATACGGATCGCCATGGCATTGCGCACGATATTGCAGGAAAAGGGGGTGCCGGTGCCGAAATGATGGGCGCGCACCAGGCCGAGATTGAAGGTGTCGAGTTCGTCGGCCGACCACTCCACATCCTTCATGGCGCCGACGCCTGTCGTCGAGCCGTAGACCGGCATGCCGGAGGCAATGGCATCCTCGACGATCTCGCGGGCGATCGCTATGCGGGCCATGCCTGTCGCCGAAGCGGAAATCGCAGCCTTGCCCGCACCAATCGTTACCATCTCGGCAAAACCGAGCGGTCGTCCGGAAAGTTCGATGCCAAGGCGTCCGTGCTTCATGTGCCTATCTCCTGAAAAGTGAGACTAAGCGAGCCCTCCGTCATATGGGATATCCCAAATACCGAACACAGCATGTTTTTGGCAGGCGGTCAGCTCAGCATCCAGGCAATATAGAGAAGCGTCAATGCGATGACCCACAAAGCAATCTTGGCCGAGCGGTTGTGCCGCGCTTCGGCCTTGCCGATCGCTTCCGCCGTCTCAGCATCGAAACGTAAGCCGTGCTCGCTCATGTGCAGAAGCTGGTGGTGGAATTTTTCGGTCTTCGCCGCGATTTCGGGCACGGCTTCGGCGAGCTTTACCGCCGCCTTCAGCCCGTCCTTGAGATCGGTGGCGATCCGCTTCGGTCCGAGATTGGTGCGGATCCAGTCGCCGACGACAGGCTCGGAGGCCTTCCACATGTTGAAGCGCGGATTGAGCATGCGCGATACGCCTTCGACCACGACCATGGTCTTCTGCAGCATCACCAGCTCCGGCCGCGTCGCCATGTCGAAGAGTTCGGTCACTTCGAACAGCAGCGTCAGCAGCTTGCCCATCGAGATCGTCTCGGCCGGCTGTCCATGGATCGGCTCGCCGATCGCCCGGATCGCCTGGGCGAAGCTCTCGACATTGTGGTGGCCGGGCACATAGCCGGCCTCGAAATGCACCTCGGCAACCCGGATATAGTCACGGGTGATGAAGCCATAGAGGATTTCGGCGAGGAACCGCCGTTCCTTCTTGCCCAGCCGCCCGACGATGCCCATGTCGACGGCGACGATCATGCCGCCCGCATCGACGAAGAGATTGCCCGGATGCATGTCGGCATGGAAGAAGCCGTCGCGTAGCGTGTGGCGCAGGAACGACTGGATCAGCGTATCGGCAAGCAGGTTGAGATCGTGGCCCGCAGCGCGCAGGCCCTCGACATCGGACATCCGCGTGCCGTCGATCCACTCCATGGTGATGACGTCGCGCCCGGTGCGCTCCCAGTCGACCTTCGGCACGCGGAAACCCGGGTCCTTTTCGGTATTTTCGGCGATCTCGGAAAGAGCGGCCGCCTCCAGGCGAAGATCCATCTCCACCTTCGTCGTCTGCTCCAGCGTCTTCGTCACCTCGACCGGCCGCAGCCGCCGGCTGGATGGCAGGAAACGCTCCTGCATGTGGGCAACGAGATACATTGCCTCGATGTCATGGGCAAAGCGCTGGCGCACGCCGGGCCGCACGATCTTGACGGCGACCTTCTTCCGGCCTTCGGCGCTATCGACCTCGGCCGGATGCACCTGCGCGATCGAGGCGGCGGCGATCGGATCGCCGAAGCTCGCATAGAGCTCGCTGATCGGCCGTCCGAGCGAGCCTTCGATATTGGCCTTGGCGGCTGCCGAGGGAAAGAAGGCCATCCGGTCCTGAAGCTGCGACAGGTCATTGGCGAATTCGACGCCGACGACATCCGGCCGCGTCGCCAGGAACTGCCCGATCTTCACATAGGAGGGACCGAGCCGCTCGACAGCCTGGGCCAACCGGTCGCTGCGCTTTTGATGCCGCGCCTTGCTTCGCTCGAAAATCGTGACGAAGGATTTGGCGAGCGCGACCGGAGGCGGCAGCCCTTCGGAAGGAAGGGCTGACACGACACCCTCACGCACGAGCACCCAGCCGACGCGCCAAAGGCGGAAATATGCGCCGAAAGTACTCATGTTCTGTTTGATTCTCGCGCGACGCTATTCGAAAACCGCTCTACACTTTTCGGCGTCATGCGTCAGAGCTTCCAGCCGGAATGGAGTGCGGCGATGCCGCCGGTATAATTGGTGAAGGTGACGCGCGAAAAGCCGGCCTGGCGGATCATTGCCGCGAAATTCTCCTGGTTCGGGAACTTGCGGATCGATTCCACCAGATATTGGTAGGGTTCGGCATCGCCGGTGATCGCCTTGCCGAACTGCGGAATGGCGTTGAACGACCAGGCGTCGTAGATCTTGTCGAGAAGCGGCATATCGACTTCGGAAAATTCCAGCACCAGCAACCGTCCGCCGCGCTTCAGGACGCGATAGGCTTCAGACAGCGCCGCATCGATCCTCGGCACGTTGCGAATGCCGAAGGCGATCGTATAGGCGTCAAAGCTGCCTGCCTCGAAAGGCAGTTCCTCGGCATTCGCCTCGACGAAGGTGAGATTGCCGGAAAGCTTCTTCTTTTCCGCCCGCTCGGCGCCGACGCCGAGCATCGAACCGTTGATGTCGAGCACCGTGGCATGCGCCTGTCTGCCCGACGCCTCGACGATGCGGAAGGCGATATCACCCGTGCCGCCGGCAACGTCGAGTATCTTATAGCCAGGCTCCTTGCGCGGGTTCAGCGCCGAGATCATCGCATCCTTCCAGGCTCGGTGCATGCCCATCGACATGACGTCGTTCATGATGTCGTAGCGCTTGGCGACCTTGTGGAACACCTGGTTGACCAGGCCCTGCTTCTGGCCGTCAGGCACCTCGCGGAAGCCGTAGGAGGTCTCCATACCGCCATCGGCGGAAGTGCGGCTTTCTGACATCAGACTGCTCCGTTCCTAAAGATTCGGGCGCGACGGCCATAGCGAAAGACCGCGCGCGACGTTATCTATGGGCCGCGTTTTCCGCGGCACACTGGCGCTATAGCGCACATCGTCGTCGGTTGAAACACGTTAGAGATAGATGGGTTAAGATGCCGGAATTGCCAGAAGTCGAAACGGTGAAACGCGGCCTGACGCCGGCGATGGAGGGCACGCGCGTCACCAGGCTGGAGCTGCGCCGCGGCGATCTGCGCTTCCCCTTTCCCGACGCTTTCGCGGACAGGGTTTCCGGCCGCACCATCGTCAGCCTTGGCCGCCGCGCCAAATACCTGCTGGTCGATCTCGACGACGGCAACACGCTGATTTCGCATCTCGGCATGTCCGGTTCGTTTCGCATCGAGGAGGGGGCTGCGCCCGGCGTGCCGGGCGAATTCCACCATGCCCGCTCGAAGAACGAGAAGCACGATCACGTCGTCTTCCATCTGCAAGCGGCCAGCGGCCCCCGCCGCGTCGTCTATAACGATCCGCGCCGTTTCGGCTTCATGGATATGGTGGGACGCGCCGATCTCGCCGCCCATCCCTTCTTCCGCGATCTCGGCCCCGAGCCGACGGGAAACGAGCTCAGCGCCGCCTGTCTGGCCGAACGCTTTCGGGACAAGGCGCAGCCGCTGAAGAGCGCGCTGCTTGATCAGAAGAACATTGCCGGTCTCGGCAATATATATGTCTGCGAAGCATTGTGGCGCGCGCATCTTTCGCCGATCCGCGCCGCCGGCACGCTGGTGACGGCAGGTGGCCGGCCGAAGACGCAGCTCGACCTGCTCGTTGCTTCGATCCGCGACGTCATCGCCGACGCGATCGCCGCCGGCGGATCATCGCTGCGCGACCATATCCAGACCGACGGATCGCTCGGCTATTTCCAGCATTCCTTCTCCGTCTATGATCGCGAAAGTCAGGCTTGCCGCACGCCCGGCTGCGGCGGTACGGTCGCCCGCATCGTCCAGGCGGGTCGCTCTACCTTCTATTGCGCCACCTGCCAGAAATAAGCCCGCCAGAAGTTAAGAGTGAGAAACCGGGAGAACAGCATGGCCTATGAAACCCTGATCGTCGAAACCCGAGGCAATGTCGGCCTCGTCACGCTGAACCGCCCGCAGGCGCTGAATGCGCTGAATTCCACCGTCCTGAAGGAGTTGAAAGAGGCCTATGCCGCCTTCCACGCCGACGAGACGATCGGGGCGATCGTGCTGACCGGTTCCGAGCGCGCCTTTGCTGCCGGCGCCGATATCAAGGAGATGCAGCCGCTCCAGTTCGCCGATATCTATAAGAGTGATTTCATCAGCGGCTGGGATGAGGTCGCCAAGGCGCGCAAGCCGGTGATCGCTGCCGTCAGCGGTTTTGCGCTCGGCGGCGGCTGCGAGCTCGCCATGATGTGCGATTTCATCATCGCCTCGGAGACGGCGAAGTTCGGCCAGCCGGAAATCACCCTCGGCGTCATTCCCGGCATGGGCGGCTCGCAGCGGCTGACGCGCGCCGTCGGCAAGGCGAAGGCAATGGATCTCATCCTGACCGGCCGAATGATGGATGCGGCGGAAGCTGAACGATCGGGACTCGTTTCGCGTGTGGTGGCGCCCGAACGTCTGCTCGACGAGGCTTTTGCCGCAGCCGAAAAGATCGCTTCGCTGTCGCGCCCCTCGGTGATGATGGCCAAGGAGGCGGTCAACCGCGCATTCGAGACGACGATGGAGGAGGGATTGCGTTTCGAGCGCCGGCTGTTTCACAGTCTCTTTGCCACGGACGACCAGAAAGAAGGCATGGCGGCCTTCGTCGAGAAGCGCAAACCTGCTTTTACGCACCGTTGAATGCTTTTAGGCGCTTGCCGGTGGTAAAGCTTGAAAATCCGCGTTGACGTGGGCCGGCTTTAGAGTTATATGCCCGCCCACGGTTCGGAAAGCCGGTTTGGTTTTCCGCGATTGCTCCCGCATTGCTGGATTTTGTGGCCGCAGGGCCCGCGGTAATGGCGGAGTTTGTTCGAATTCTTGAGAGAGGCATCCATGGCCAATACAACTTCGGCGAAAAAAGCGACCCGCAAGATCGCCCGCCGTACCGACGTCAATAAGGCTCGTCGCTCGCGCGTTCGTACTTTCGTTCGCCAGGTCGAAGAGGCCATCGCATCCGGTGACGCCGCCAAGGCAAAGGAAGCTTTCCTGGCTGCTCAGCCCGAGCTTGCCCGCGCCGCCAGCAAGGGTGTGCTGCATTCCAACACGGCATCGCGCAAGGTCTCGCGTCTGGCTGCTCGTGTGAAGGCTCTTTCGGTCACCACGACCGCGTAATCTTCCGTTAAGGACTTCTTCTTTATGATTAGCCCGGTAATTTTACCGGGCTTTTTCGATTCAACCGATCAGCCCCTGCATGGTTAATCTCACGACTGTTTCGTGTCAGCGCCATGACAGGAAAAAGTGTTTAAAAACAATGGCTTGCGCAAGGATGCTTTTGCACTGCGCGACTCTGCCCCAAGCTTCCGGGACCACAGGCGAGTCAAGAGGATTTTATTTTTTTTTCTTTCAATGCGTGTCAAAATAGCCCGAACGGGGAATCTCTTTGATTCAACTGCGATTCTTTTTTGACGCTGGTGTGACGCCCGAAAAGGGCAGGCGGAGTCAATGGCCGCTTCTTAATTTTGCGTAAAATTCATCGTTGATATTGCCTTTTGATCCTGCCTAAATGGCTTTCAACAGAGGGCGCGGACATCACCTGCAGAGGCTCGGTTTTAACTGCCACGTCGGCAGGGCGATGAGTTTGTGCCTTTTGTTACGGAGCCTTGCGCTTTCGTTTTTTCAAGCACTCGACGGATTTGGGCCGTAACGTGGCTGTTACGGAGCGGGGATGTTTTGTGCCTTCAGTGGCTGCACGTTTAAGGCGAGGCCACCGGAGAAGGTTAAAGTAATATTGCGTTCGGGCTGGTCGGCCGAAAACGAGGTTCGACCGCCGGCCTGACACGGAAAGCCGATGAAGGTTGCCGCATGACCGCGGCCCCTGCAACGGAGTTCTGCGTCGGTCCCATTGAGGGACCAGTGTTTTGAGTGAACCGGCAGGCGAGCGGCTCATGAGGATCCGTCAGCCTGCCAAAGCGGGGAATGATCGGGCGGCTGTTTTAGCGGATGCCGCCCGGTGGAATTGAAAGGCGGCATTATGCACATGAATACGATGACGACGGGCGGGCTCGACAATGGGGATGCGGCACCGCAGACGTTCGGCTCCATTCGTCTCGAAGTGGGCGAAGCAAAGGCGGAAATGAAGCAGAACGTATTGTTTGAGCGCGTCAGCGCGCGCTTGAAGGCCCAGGTCGGTCCTGACGTCTATGCCAGCTGGTTTGCCAGGCTGAAGCTGCATTCGGTCTCGAAGAGCGTGGTTCGCCTTTCGGTTCCCACGACCTTCCTGAAGTCATGGATCAACAATCGTTATCTCGATCTCATCACCGGTCTGTTCCAGGCCGAGGATCCGGAAATTCTGAAAATCGAAGTCCTGGTGCGCACGGCGACGCGCCACGGCACGAAGGCGCTCGATGAGGCGGTCGCGCCGGAACCAGCCGCCCCCACGCAGATGCGCCGCCCGACAAGCGCGCAGCCGGCCGGTCAGGCCGTCCAGCAGGCGGTTTCGGCTGTTGCCGCCGCAAGGCCAGCAAGCTTTGGCTCGCCGCTCTTCGGTTCGCCGCTCGATAGCCGCTTCACCTTCGACACCTTCGTCGAAGGCAGCTCGAACCGGGTCGCACTTGCGGCTGCAAAGACGATTGCGGAAGCTGGTCAGGGCGCCGTGCGCTTCAACCCGCTCTTCATCCATTCGTCCGTCGGCCTCGGCAAGACCCACCTGCTGCAGGCGGTCGCCAATGCAGCAGTGCAGAACCCCAGGGCTCTGCGCGTCGTCTATCTGACGGCCGAATATTTCATGTGGCGTTTCGCCACCGCGATCCGCGACAATGATGCGCTGACACTGAAGGATTCGCTGCGCAACATCGATCTCTTGATCATCGACGACATGCAGTTCCTGCAGGGCAAGATGATCCAGCATGAATTCTGCCATCTCCTCAACATGCTGCTCGACAGCGCCAAGCAGGTCGTCGTTGCCGCCGACCGTGCGCCCTGGGAGCTGGAGTCGCTCGACCCCCGCGTTCGCTCGCGCCTGCAGGGCGGTGTGGCGATCGAATTCGACGCGCCGGATTACGAGATGCGTCTAGAAATCCTCAAGCGTCGCCTGGCGGTCGCCCGGCTCGAAGATCCGTCGCTCGAAATTCCGGCCGAACTGCTCCAGCATGTCGCCCGCAACGTCACGGCCAGCGGCCGCGAACTCGAAGGCGCCTTCAACCAGCTGGTCTTCCGCCGCTCCTTCGAGCCGAACCTGTCGATCGAACGCGTCGACGAACTGCTCGCCCATCTGGTCGGCTCCGGTGAGCCCCGTCGTGTGCGCATCGAGGATATCCAGCGCATCGTCGCAAGGCATTACAACGTCTCGCGCCAGGAACTGGTGTCGAACCGCCGCACCCGCGTCATCGTTAAGCCGCGCCAGATCGCCATGTATCTGTCGAAGACGCTGACGCCACGCTCCTTCCCGGAGATCGGCCGCCGGTTCGGCGGGCGCGATCACACGACCGTGCTGCATGCCGTGCGTAAGATCGAGGAGCTGATTTCGGGGGACACCAAGCTTTCGCACGAAGTCGAGCTTCTGAAGCGGCTGATCAACGAATAATCGACTAGTTTTCCCGAAAAATCCACGGCCGGAAGCGATTCCGGCCGTTTTCCTTTCTAAGTTTTTTATTCTATACCTCCCGCGCATTACGTGCATGTCAAAGACTGAAGCGCCAAAACGGCGCGTGGGAGGAATGAATGAGTTTTGAAAAGATCGCCGTTCTCGGCCTGGGCAAGGTCGGACGGCTGGCGGCGACGCTGTTGCATGAAGGCGGCTTCGAGGTCATTGGGGTCGACGCGCAATTGCCGCTGAGCGACGTCCCCTTCAAGTGCCGCACCGGCGATATCTCCGACCCGCAAGTGATCGGCGAATTGCTCTCGAGTGTCGAGGCGGTGCTCTCCTGCCTGCCCTATCATTTGAACATCGAATTGGCGCGCGCCGCCCACCTTGCCGGCATCCATTATTTCGATCTGACCGAAGACGTTCCCACAACCAATTTCATCATCGAGCTGTCGAAGACCGCCCGCGGCCTGATGGCGCCGCAATGCGGCCTGGCGCCGGGTTTCGTCGGCATCGTCGGCGCAAGCCTGGCCGACGGCTTCGATCGCTGCCGGTCGATCCGCATGCGCGTCGGCGCCTTGCCGCAGCATCCGACCGGGCTACTCGGCTATGCCTTCAACTGGTCGCCTGAGGGCGTCGTCAACGAATATCTGAACGACTGCGAGGTCATTGAGGGCGGTGTGCGCAAGCTCGTCTCGCCGATGGAATGGCACGAGACCGTCTATGTCGGCGGTGTGAAGCTCGAAGCCTTCACGACGTCGGGCGGACTTGGCACCATGTGCGATACCATGCTCGGCAAGATCGACAATCTCGATTACAAGACCATGCGTTATCCCGGCCATATGGAGCTGATGAACTTCTTCTTCCACGAGCTCTTGATGCGCGACAAGCGCAAGCTCGCCGGCGAGATCCTGACCAATGCCAAGCCGCCGGTTGAAGACGACGTCGTCTATGTCCATGTCGCTGCCGAAGGCACCGAGAATGGCAGCCCGCGCCGCAAGGAGTTCGTGCGCGCCTATTACCCGATCGAGATTGCCGGGGCGCGCCGCACGGCGATCGCCTGGACGACGTCAGCCTCCGTCGTCGCCGTCATCGAGATGGTCCGCGACGGCCTGCTGCCGGCAACCGGCTTCCTGCACCAGGAGCATATTCCGCTGGAGATGTTTTTGAAGACACCGACCGGCAGCCTCTTCAAGGCGGGTGCGACCAGCCACGGCTGAGACATGCCCTCAGGTGCGGCGGCAATACCGATGCCGCCGTGCCGCAAATCCAACCCGCCGCGTTAGCAGGCGAGATCGGCGACGACGGAATCGAGGATCAGCATGCCGGATGGTGTGCAGCGCAGGCGCGAATTGCCGATCCGCTCGATGAATTTGTGCTCGAGCAGGAATTCCTCGCGTTTCGGGTCGAGGTCGCGGCCCGAAAGCTGCTGCCAGCGGGCAAGATCGACACCCTCCCTGAGCCGCAGCCCCATCAGCAGCAGCTCGTCGGACTGTTCCTCGAAGCCGAGCCGCTCCTCGTCGAGAATGCCGTGCCCATCACGCTCGACCATGTCGAGCCAGGTTTCCGGCTTGCGCTCGGTCGCCGTCGCGAGCTTTTCAGGGCCACGCGTCAGCCGGCCGTGGGCGCCCGGGCCGATGCCGGCATAATCGCCGTAGCGCCAGTAGGTCAGGTTATGCCGGCTTTCAGCACCCGGCCGGGCATGATTGGAAACCTCGTAGGCCGGCATGCCCTCGCGTGCGGTGATCTCCTGCGTCGCCTCGTAGAGCAGTGCCGATTGCTCGCCATCCGGCACGATCAGCTTGCCGGCCTTGTGCAGACCGTAGAAGGGCGTGCCTTCCTCGATGGTCAGCTGATAGAGCGAAAGATGGTCGACTGCATAGGAGATCGCCTCTTTCAGTTCCTTTTCCCATTCCTCGACCGTCTGCTCCGGCCGGGCATAGATCAGGTCGAAGGACATGCGCGGAAAAATGTCGCGCGCCAGCCGGATCGCCTTCAGCGCGTCGGCGACATCATGCAGCCGGCCGAGGAATTTCAGATCCCGGTCGTTCAGCGCCTGCACGCCGAGCGAGACGCGATTGACGCCGGCCGCCCGGTAGCCGCGGAAGCGTTCGGCCTCGACGCTCGAAGGGTTGGCCTCCATGGTGATCTCGATGCCGGCAGGCACATGCCAGTGCCGTGCAATGCCGTCGAGAATGGCCGAGACCGTTTCCGGCTTCATCAGCGAGGGCGTGCCGCCGCCGAGGAATATGCTCGTCACCGTCTTCGGCCCGCTGATCGCCCGGACTGCAGCCATCTCCGTCAGGAAGGCAGCCGTAAAGCGCTCCTGATCCACAGGCTGATGGCGCACATGGCTGTTGAAGTCGCAATAGGGACACTTGGCCGCGCAGAAGGGCCAATGCACATAGACGCCGAAGCCCGGCTCACCGGTATCGGGCAAAAGTGCTGCATCGCGCAGCAGGCTTGGCGTGTCTGATGTGCCCACGGACAGACCTTATGCCTCCAGGCAGGTTTCGACAAAGAGTTTGAAGGCGCGGGCCCGGTGCGACAACGCTTGCGGCTTGCCGACGTTCCAGCCGTGTTTTTCCTCGCCGCTCATTTCGCCGAAGGTGATGTCGTAGCCCTCAGGCTGGAAGACCGGGTCGTAGCCGAAGCCCTGGGTGCCGCGCGGCGGCCAGACGACGCTGCCTTCCACCTCGCCGCGGAACAGCTCGGTGTGCCCGTCCGGCCAGGCGAGACAGAGCACGCTGATGAAACGGGCCGAGCGCTGTTCCGGCTTTATCGCGCCGGCATCCTGCAGCGCCTTTTCCACCTTGGCCATCGCCATGTCGAAATCGCGCGTGCCGTCGGCCCTCTCCGCCCAGTTGGCGGTGTAGACGCCGGGATCGCCACCAAGCGCATCGACCACCAGTCCGGAATCGTCCGAAAGCGCCGGCATGCCGGCGGCATTGGCCGAGGCGACCGCCTTGATCGTCGCATTCTCCTCGAAGCTCGTGCCGGTCTCGTCGGGTTCGACGAAATTCAACTCCGCAGCCGATTTGGCTGTGAAGCCGAGCGGCCCGATCAGTTCCTGGATCTCGCGGATCTTGCCGGCATTGTGGCTGGCGACGACGATGGTCTTGGTTTCAAGCTTGCGCATTCAGATATCCTGTTCGATGCCCCAGATTTTAGCCTCCGCGCATTCCAGGCTGTTGCCGGCCGGATCGCGGAAATAGATCGAGCGGCCGCCGTTCGGCCAGCGCACTTCGGATTCGATCGCCACGCCGGCCGCCGTGAGCCGTTCGGCCATGGCGTCGATATTGCCGCCGGACACCCGGAAACAGGCATGGCCCTGGCCGGTCGTGCCGTGCGGCGGCACCTGCAGTGCGTCCGGCGCCGGCGGCTTCACCGTTTCCTCGGGATTGAAGATCAGGAGGACGCCGGGCCCACAGCGGAAGAAGACATGCCGGTTGGCGGCGCGGGCGATCTTTTCAAGTCCGAGAACGTCTTCGTAAAACGCCTCGGCCTGGTCGAGATCCCGCGCATAGAGCGCCGTTTCCAACATGCCTTCCAGCATGGGGTTCATCCTTCGACGGCTTGCTTCTGCAGCGCCACCAGTTCGCCGATGCCGTTTCTGGCAAGCTGCATCAGCGAGGTGAATTCGCCCTCGCTGAACGGCGTGCCTTCGGCCGTGCCCTGGATCTCGACGATCCCGCCGGTGCCCGTCATGACGAAGTTCGCATCGGTCTCGGCCGAGGAATCCTCGAGGTAATCGAGATCGATCACCGGCTGGCTGGCGAAGATACCGCACGAAATGGCGGCGACATGATCCTTCAGGACCCGATCGACCTTGATCATGTTGCGGCTTTCCATCCATTTCAGGCAGTCGTAAAGCGCGATCCAGCCGCCGGTGATCGACGCTGTCCGCGTGCCGCCATCGGCCTGGATGACATCGCAATCGAGCGTGATCTGCCGTTCGCCGAGCGCCTGCAGGTCGACGACGGCGCGCAACGACCGACCGATCAGCCGCTGGATTTCCTGGGTACGGCCGCCCTGCTTGCCGGCGGCGGCTTCGCGCTTCATACGTTCGCCGGTCGCCCGCGGCAGCATGCCGTATTCGGCCGTGACCCAGCCCTTGCCGGTATTGCGCAGCCATGGCGGCGTCTTTTCTTCGAGGCTCGCCGTGCAGAGCACATGCGTATCGCCGAACTTCACCAGGCAGGAGCCTTCCGCATGCTTGGAAAAATTGCGCTCGAACGAGACCTTGCGCATCTGGTCGATTTTTCTGCCTGAAGGCCGCATTCTTATCTCCTGGGGTTTATTTGACCGCTTCTACGATTGGCGGCGCTCATTTGCAAATTCCCTTTTGCCACGGGTGTTAGTTTGACTATATTTTCGGGAAGTATCATCAGCGCGGGTTCGAAAGCTTCATGGGCATCAGGTCGACGTCGGTTTCGGATGCCGTAGCTGCGCTGGACGAGCGCTCCCGGGAAATTTTTCGTCGCATCGTCGAAGGTTATCTGGAAAGCGGCGAGCCGCTCGGTTCGCGCAACCTGTCCCGAATCCTGCCGATGTCGCTGTCGCCGGCCTCGGTGCGCAACGTCATGAGCGATCTCGAAGAGCTCGGCCTGATCTATTCGCCGCATGTCAGCGCCGGCCGGTTGCCGACCCAGATCGGCCTGCGCTTCTTCGTCGATGCTTTCATGCAGGTCGGCGACCTCTCGGCCGAGGAACGCGCCAACATCGACCGTCAGGTGCGGGCCGAAAGCGGCGGCAATCCCGTCGAATCGATGATGAACGAGGCAAGCCGCATGTTATCCGGCATTTCGCGCGGCGCCGGCCTCGTCATCACCTCGAAAAGCGATCCGGTGCTGAAACATGTCGAGTTCATCCGGCTCGAACCGACAAAGGCGCTGGCCGTGCTCGTCGGCGATCACGATCAGGTGGAAAACCGCATCATCGAGCTGCCGGCGGGCGTCACCTCCTCGCAGCTGACGGAGGCGGCGAATTTCCTCAATGCCCATATGTCCGGCCAGACCCTGCCGGAGCTCCGCAAACAATTAAGCCGGCTGAAGGACGACGTCCGTCACGAGCTCGATACCCTGTCGCGCGATCTGGTCGAGCGCGGCATTGCTGTCTGGGCCGGCAGCCCGGACGAGGGAAAGCCGACGCAGCTGATCATCCGCGGCCGCGCCAACCTGCTCGAAGGCCTCGCCGGCGCCGAGGATCTCGACCGGCTGCGCCTGCTGTTCGACGATCTCGAGAAGAAGGACAGCCTGATCGAGATCCTCAATCTCGCCGAAAGCGGTTCGGGCGTGCGCATCTTCATCGGTTCGGAAAACAAGCTCTTCTCGCTGTCCGGCTCGTCGCTCATCGTCGCGCCCTATCGGGACGACGACGATCGTATCGTCGGTGCCGTCGGCGTCATCGGCCCGACGCGGCTCAATTATTCTCGCATCGTGCCGATGGTGGACTATACGGCCCAGCTCGTCTCCCGCCTTTCGCGCAATCAGCTTTGATGCGCTGCAATCAGTCACGCGGAATTTTCGCTTCTTTGTCACGCAGACTTGATTTTTTTTGGTCAAACCTCGATATCGGGCGCATCTGAAGACACCAACCGGAGACCGTCATGACCGATGACACGACGAAAAACGGACCTGACGCAACTGCGGCCGATGCCGCAGCCGACGCTGCCGCCTACGTCGAGAACGAAACTGCGCAGCAAGAGCCCGCCCAGCCGGACCCGATCGAGCTTCTGAAAGCCGAAAACGGCGAGCTGCGCGACCGCTATTTGCGCCTTGCTGCCGAGATGGACAATCTGCGCCGCCGCACCGAGCGCGAGGTAAAGGATGCCAAGTCCTATTCCGTCGCGGGTTTTGCCCGCGATATGCTCGCCGTCTCCGACAATCTGCGCCGCGCGCTTGATGCCATCCCTCCGGAGACAAAGGCTGCAGCAGACGCCGGCCTGAGCACGCTGATCGAGGGTGTCGAGATGACCGAGCGTGCCATGCTGTCGGCTCTCGAGCGCCACGGCGTTCGCAAGCTGGAGCCGGTTGGCCAGAAGTTCGATCCAAATTTCCATCAGGCGATGTTCGAGGTGCCGAACCCTGATGTGCCGAACAACACGGTCGTCCAGGTCGTGCAGGCAGGCTTCACCATCGGCGAACGCGTGCTGCGCCCGGCCATGGTCGGTGTTGCCAAGGGCGGCCCGAAGCCGGCCGAAGCCGAAACCAATTCCGTCTTCGACGAGAAAGACGCCTGAGATCGTTTCCTTCCTCCTCGCGAGGAAGGGAAACCGAAGTTTTAGATGCGGGCGAAGCGTTCGATCAGCAGATCGAAGAAGCCGTCCGCATCGACATGGCGCATGACCCTGGCATTGCGCTTGCGCTCGGTCACGTGCCACCAGTCGACGACGGTCATACCGACGGTAAGTTCGGACTGGACCTCGATCTCGACATTGCAGTCCCGGCCGTTGAAAAGCTCCGGCTTCAGCAGGTAGGCGACGACGGTCGGGTCGTGCAGCGGCCCGCCGTCGGAGCCGTATTTCTCGATGTCGAAGCGTTCGAAGAATTCCAGCATCTCGACCATGGCCTTTGCCGGCGCCGTGCCGATCTCGGCCATGCGCTTCACCCGGTCCTTGCGGGTCAGCAATTGATGCGTCACGTCGAGCGGCATCATCACGATTGGAACGCCTGAGCGGAAGACGATATCGGCGGCCTCGGGGTCGACATAGATGTTGAACTCGGCCGCCGGCGTGATGTTGCCGCCTTCGAAGAAGCCGCCGCCCATCATCACCAGTTCGCGGATACGGGCAATGATATCGGGTGCCTTCTGAAAGGCCATGCCGATATTGGTGAGCGGCCCGAGCGTACACAGCGTCACCGTGCCTTCCGGCTCGCGGCGCAGCGTCTCGATGATGAAGTCGACGGCATGGCCGGACTGCAGCGCCATCGTCGGTTCGCTGAGTTCCGGACCGTCGAGGCCGGTCTTGCCGTGCACATGTTCGGCGGTCACCAGCTTGCGAGCGATCGGCGCGTCGGCGCCGGCGAAAACCTTCGTCTCCGTCCGGCCGCAGAGCTCGCAGACGATGCGCGCATTGCGGTTGGTGAGCGAAAGCGGCACATTGCCGGCAACTGTGGTGATTCCAAGCACCTCCAGCTCATCAGGGCTGCCGAAGGCAAGCATGATGGCGGCCGCGTCGTCCTGACCGGGATCCGTGTCGATGATGATCTTTCTTGCGCTTGCCATTCCGATGGTTCCATCCTCGCACTGCGTGTTATCGGGCATGCACCGATTTCTTCACGTCCCGTCACAAATCAGCACAATCCGCGCGGGCATGTTTTGATGCGAGGCAGCAGGCGCTTTGTCAAGGAAGGAGCCTGACGCCATCGCCTTAAAATCAGAGGTGACGCCGGCGCGGCGCGTCCGATGCCTTGCAGCGCCGGGCTCCTCTCCCCATATTAGCGGCATCCGGATGCTGCCGTTAAGGTCCGGGATGGTCGCTTGCATCAAGGACTTGAAAAGAGATGAGCCGCATTACCCCTTTCGCCAGTCCGCTGCTTCTGGGCTTCGATGCCATGGAAAAGACGCTGGAGCGCATTTCCAAGGCGAGCGACGGATATCCGCCCTATAATATCGAACGTATCGCCGCCGACAGCGGCGCGCCGGAACGTCTGCGCATCACCCTTGCCGTGGCCGGCTTCAGCGAGGAGGAACTCGACGTCTCCACCGAGGAGAACCAGCTGGTGATCCGCGGGCGCCAGGTGGAACAGGGCGAGCGAGACTATCTCTATCGCGGCATCGCCGCCCGTCAGTTCCAGCGGACTTTCGTTCTTGCCGACGGCATGCAGGTGCTGGGTGCGGCCCTGAAGAACGGCCTGCTCTCCGTCGATCTAATTCGTCCGGAACCCGCGCGCATGGTCAAGAAAATTAACATTTCGGTCTCACAGTAGCACAACGGTTTGTCGAACCGTTGGTCCCTTCTCCCGGAGGAACAGGAATGTTGATGAAAGAAGCCACGTCTCACTTGACCAAATCCGAGCTTGCCCACATCGGCAACGGCGAGGTCGCCTATATCAGAAAAATGCGGACCGATGAGGTCGCCAAGTGCTTTCCCGAGGCGCCGGATATCGATCCGAACGTCGATCTCTGGGCACTCTTCGGCGCCGACGGCACGCCGATCCTTTTGACGGACAACCGCTCCAGCACCTTTTTCAAGGCTGCCGAGGACGAATTGAAGACGGTCAGCCTGCACTGACCGTCAAGACCGTCTGTCGCGTTTCACTGCTTGCGGTGCGCGGTCGCTCTATCGATTTCGCTGCGGTCGGGACGGATGTCGCGACATATGCGCGTAGCTCTTTCGAGAGCCTTATGGGCGACGACGTGGAAAATTCCAGGATTCGGCAGCCTCTGCACCAGCCTTATATAGAGCTATGGCAACTATGCAGTCTTTGCTGCCGTTGCATCCATTCTGCTTACCGCGTCGCCAGCATTGGTAAGATCAAACCCCATCCGGTCTCTTGGGGTGGTCCAGACGGTTCGAACCCCAACTTCTTGTAGACGGCTATCGCCCGTTCATTGTCTGGATGCGGATCGGTCGCGATCACAGGTGCGCCCTCATCGAAAAGAGCCTGCATCCTCATTCCGATAAACGCTGAACCATGTCCAACGCCGACCATTTCGGGGTCTCCGATATATTGATCAATTCCCCGCGACCCTTTGGGAAGGCCGGCAAAATGGTGATCTTCCCATCCGTGGACCGTGTAGTCCTGCAAGAACGCAAATGGCCGTTCGTTAATTGAAATGATCCAGCGAGCCACCCGAGGATCAACCAGTTCTGCTTCACCATACGGCTCACCAGAACCCCACCATTCCAGGACATGCGGATTCGACCGCCAGGCCTTCAGTAAAGCGAGATCATCCAGGGTTGCTCTGCGAAACTCGTACGGATTGGTCGCGAACATTAGATCACTCTAGCAGATTGTGCGACGGTGAGTCTGGGCCGAAAGCCGTCAGGTAGGCCACTCGAGGCTTGATTTAGATCTCCCGCGCGCGACGGGCTCTCTTACGCGAACCGAACCGCCGATCTCGCGCGGGCCTTTGCCGCTACCTCTTCGCGATCACGAGGAGGCTGAGACGTTTCCAGCGAATCGAGCAACTCACGGGCGCATGCCGCGATCGAACTGACCGCGCGCTCGAATGCGACCTCATTGCGCTTCGACGGTTTGGTCGTTCCGCTCACCTTGCGCACGAACTGGAGCGCGGCATCATGGACCTCGTCGTCCGTCGCTGGCGGATCGAAATTGAACAGGGGTTTTATATTTCGGCACATGACTTGCTCCCGGTCATTGTCTCTCCATCTGAGAGGAGGGTGGCCAGCACAGAAAATAGTCGCGTGAGCGCTAATGGCAACCGGTCCATCGGCGGAACTCTGCGCGCCGCAAGTGAGGGCGCAGCTCGTTCAGTCCGGTCTGTTGTCGGCTTTAGCTATTCTAGATCCGGATGCCGGAAATTCATCAGGCAAGCGTCCCACGCGATTGTTCGCAGCGATGAACATCACGGCGTGTTCGCCGACTTGCCGCCAGCCTCAGATCTTCCTGAAAGTCAGATAGGCCGAAGACCGGCCCTCGCGGCGGGCCTTGGCCTCGTAACGTGTGCTCGGCCAGCCCTCATAGGCGGTCAGCCAATCGGCTGCATTGTCGGCTATCCAGTCGAAACCGCCATGGTCGCGGCATTTGATCAGCGTCCAGTTCACATAGGTGTCGATGTCGGAGGCGAAACAGAACAGGCCGCCAGGCTTCAGCACGCGATGAAAGCGGTCGAGATTGGTTTTCGAGACGAAGCGCCGCTTCCAGTGCTTCCGCTTCGGCCAGGGATCGGGATAGAGCAGGTCGATCTGATCGAGTGAGCCGTCCGGCAGCCAGTCGAGCAGCTGCGTCGCGTCGTCATTATAGACGCGGATATTGGAGGCACCCGTCTCGCCGATGCGCGACAGCAGCTTCTGCATGGAATTGACGAAGGGTTCGACGCCGATGAAGCCGGTCGAAGGCCTCTCCAGCGCGCGGTGGATCAGATGCTCGCCGCCGCCGAAACCGATTTCCAGCCGCAATCTTTCGACCGGAACCGGGAAGAGGGATGTCAGCGGCTCCGGGGGAGCCGCTGAGAGATTGATCAGGAATGCCGGCAGGAGACTGTTCAGCGTCTCGGCCTGCTGTTCGCGCAGGGCCTTGCCCTTGCGGCGACCGAAAAAGGCTTCGGTCGCCCGGCCGCGGCGTTCCATATCCGTCATGCTTTATCTCAGGCCTTCACGCTTTCCTTGAGCGCCTTCACGAGGTCGGTGCGCTCCCAGGAGAAGGAGCCATCGCGGCCGGCCTTGCGGCCGAAATGGCCATAAGCAGAGGTCTTGGCATAGATCGGCTTGTTGAGATCGAGATGGCGGCGGATACCGGTCGGCGAAAGGTCCATGTTCTTGCGGATAGCCGCTTCGATCTGATCCTCGGTAACCTTGCCGGTGCCGTGCAGGTCAACATAGATCGACAGCGGCTGGGCGACGCCGATCGCGTAGGAGATCTGGATCGTGCAGCGGTCGGCAAGGCCGGCGGCGACGACGTTCTTGGCAAGATAGCGGGCGGCATAAGCGGCCGAACGGTCGACCTTCGTCGTGTCCTTGCCGGAGAATGCACCGCCGCCATGCGGAGCGGCACCGCCGTAGGTGTCGACGATGATCTTGCGGCCGGTGAGGCCCGCATCGCCGTCCGGTCCGCCGATGACGAACTTGCCGGTCGGGTTGATGTACCATTTGCAATCGTCAGCGATCTTCAGCTCGCCGAGCGCTTCGCGGATATAGGGCTCGACGACGGCGCGGACCTTCTTCGAATCCCAGCTCTCGTCGAGATGCTGGGTCGAAAGCACGATCGAGGTTACTTCCGACGGCTTGCCGTCGACGTAACGCACGGTTACCTGGCTCTTGGCGTCGGGGCCAAGCTTGGCGACTTCGCCGTCGCCCTTCTTGCGGGCAACTGCGAGCAGCTGCAGGATCTTGTGGGAATAATAGATCGGGGCCGGCATCAGGTCCGGCGTTTCGCGGCAGGCATAACCGAACATGATGCCCTGGTCGCCGGCGCCCTCGTCGCCCTGCTGGTCGGCGGCGCTATCGACGCCCTGCGCGATGTCGGCCGACTGCGAGTGCAAGAGCACGTCGATCTTGGCCTTCTTCCAGTGGAAGCCGTCCTGCTCGTAGCCGATATCCTTGATGGCGCGGCGGGCGGCGGCCTTGAACTTCGACGGGTTGATGACGTCCTTGCCGTCCTTGTCCTTCTTCATCAGGCTCGGCGGCAGGCGGACCTCGCCGGCGATGACGACGCGGTTGGTCGTCGCCAGCGTTTCGCAGGCAATGCGCACGCCCCACGGATTGACGCCGGTCTTGGCCGCTTCGCGGTAGACCAGATCGACGATCTCGTCGGAGATGCGGTCACAGACCTTGTCCGGATGACCTTCGGCAACAGATTCGCTGGTAAAGAGATAATTCGCGCGCATTTCGGGATTCCCCTCAAAGAATAAAAGCCAGCTAGTAGGTACTCAGTTCGAGGGCCGATGACAAGCGCAGAAGGACATAAATATATCTTTATATCTGCGGCAAAGTGACAAATTTTGCCCTAAAAACGCAAAAAAGGCGGCCTTTCGACCGCCTTTCGAATTCTGCGATGGTCTTGGTTCAGTCGGCGTCGGCTTCAGCGGCCAACGCCTTCACCAGCTCCACGACCTTGCGGCGAACCTTGGGATCGGAAATCTTGACGAAGGCGCGGTTGAGCTGCAGTCCTTCCGAGGACGACAGGAAATCGACGACGTAATTCGAGCTGGAAGCTTCCATGCCGCCGCCGGCAGTGGAATGTTCGCCGGGCGCGTCCTCGAAGAAAAACGACACCGGAACATTGAGGATGTTCGAGATGTTCTGCAGACGGCTTGCGCCGACGCGGTTGGTGCCCTTTTCGTATTTCTGGATCTGCTGGAAGGTGATGCCAAGGCTTTCGCCAAGCTTTTCCTGGCTCATGCCCAGCATTGTACGGCGGAGGCGAATACGGCTGCCAACATGGATGTCGATCGGGTTAGGCTTCTTCTTGTTTTCAATCATGGTCGTGCCCTAGCTAAGAATTTCAACCTGTTTCTAACCGGCATGCCCCTGATCCATCCCAAAACGCCACGTTGCAAGCGGTGAGGAACCCACCTTCAAACATACGTTAAGAACGCCGATTGACATCACTATGCAATTTTAGGGGTTTTTGGTCAATTCAACCCGGAAATAAAACCTCTGCGAGAAATTAGCGCAATCAAAATCAGCAGCGCCTCGGTCAACCAGAAGTATGTTTGCCGGGGGAATGTCGTTCCGACTCCAGCGCTGATACTATCGAGCGTTGCATCGACAAAGCCGGTTTCTCCAAGATCGAGGCCCGCAATAATTTCCCCATGCGCATTCACCAGCGCTGAAATGCCGCTATTGGCGTCGCGAATCAGCGGCAGGCCGGTTTCAACAGCCCGCACGCGCGCCTGCTGGAAATGCTGGTAGGGGCCGGGCGTCGCGCCAAACCAGGCATCGTTGGTGATATTGAGGATCGCGTTGGCGTCTTTTATGTCACCGGTCATTTCGCCGGGAAAAATGATCTCGTAGCAGATCAGCGGATAGAGATTGAGCCCGCCGGGCAGTGCCAGCAGATGCCGGCTTGCCGCGGCCGAAAAGCCGCCCGGGATCTCGACGACATTCTGGATGCCGAATTCGGTGAGCACGTCCTCGAAGGGCAGATATTCGCCGAAGGGCACCAGATGCACCTTGTCGGACGCGGCGATGATCTGTCCGCGGCCATCGATCACGTAGATGGAATTATAGTAGCGCGGCGGCGTGCCTGGTCCCATCTCCTCTGCGCGAACGGCGCCGGCGATCAGGATCTGATTGTCGTCGAGCGTATCGGCAATCCGCGTCAGCGCATCCTGATTGTCGGTCAGGATGAAGGGAATCGCAGTTTCCGGCCAGACGATGATATCGGGCTTGCGCCCGCCATTCTTCGGCGCTTCGGCCGACAGCCTCAGATGCGTCTCGAAGATCGCGGCGCGGTCGACGTCGTTATCCATTTTCTCTGTCTGGTCGATCGCCGGCTGCACCAGCCGCACCAACGGCCGCTTGTCCTCAGGCAATGCGTCCGGACGCGGCGCGAGATGGAGAGCGTAAGCGCCATAACCGAGATGGGCAGCAAATAGCAGGAGGGCGAGCGCGATGCCCGGTCTCGCGCCCTGCCGCGTCCCGGCAAGGGCAGGCGCAGAAAAGACGAAGACGGCAAGGGCCGTCACGCCCATCGCCCCGATCACATGCGCCGACTGCATCATCAGCGGAACCGGCATGATGCCGTAGCCGATGGCGTTCCAGGGAAAGCCGGTGAGGATCACGCTTCGAAGCCATTCCATCAGCCCGAAGCCTGCCGCAAGCGCGGCGATCCGCCCCATGCCATTAGACCAGACGATGCGGGCAAGGGTGGCCGCCAGGCCGTAGAAGATCGCAAGACAGGCCGGCAGCCCGAGGATTGCCAAGGGCAGCGCCCAGGCGAATTCTTCCTGATCGACCAGCAGCGCATGGCCGAGCCACCAGAGACCGGCGACGAAATAACCGAAGCCGAACAGCCAGCCGGTGGCAAACGCCGGCCACAGCCTGCCGATCAGGCCGCTTTCAGGCGAAGCCGCCGCCCCGTCGATCAGCCAGACGAGCAGGGTGAAGGAAACGAACATCGCCGCGAAAAAGCCGATGGGCGGCAGCGCCAGAACCGCGAATGCCCCGGCGGCGATGGCCAGCAGCGACCGTTTGAAACCCCAGACGAGGATAACCCTGTCCGCAAGCCGCTCCATGCACACTCCCATCAAACCGCGAATCAACCCATTCGCAGTCTTTCAAAAAAGCGGCTCTTTGTCCCGTCAGTTGGGTCCAGTCAGTTGGCGGTCGATTCCGCCGGCCGGTCGTCGCCGGCCTCGGAGCCGGGAGCGGCGTCGCCATCCGCCTTGGCGCGGCGGCGAACCGCGTGGCGCTTGCGGGTGATGCGCAGCCGCTTGATGCGGCGCGGATCGGCGTCGAGAATGTGGAATTCGAAGCCCGGCAGCGCCTGGACGACCTCGCCGCGCACCGGAATGCGGCCGAGTGCGGAGAAGATCAGGCCGCCCAGCGTATCGACCTCGTCGACTTGCTCGCTGATGTCGAAATCCGGCCCGATCGCTTGGGCGATCTCTTCCAGCTCGACGCGGGCGTCGGCGATGAACATGTCCTCGGCGACGCGCTTGAACATCACCTCTTCGTCGTCATGTTCGTCGTCGATGTCGCCGACCACCATTTCGACGATGTCTTCATGCGAGGCAAGCCCGTCGGTGCCGCCATATTCGTCGATGACGAGCGCCATCTGCGTGCGGTTCACCTGCATCCGGCGCAACAGGTCTGACGCCAGCATTGACGGCGGCACGAACAGGATCTTGCGGATGATGCCGGCCTCGGCCAGCGTCTTTTGCAGGTCGACGCGGGCGAGATCGAAATTCTGCTTGGCCGAACGCGTGGTCTTCTGGATGTTTTCGGCCGCAACCTCGATCGCCGGCACGACAGCGGCCGGCTTCGTCGGGCCGCGGCGCTTGTTGCGGGCCTGCTTGGCAACATAGGAGAGCAGGTCGCGGATATGCACCATGCCGCGCGGATCGTCGAGCGTATCGGCATAGACAGGCATGCGCGAGCGGCCGGATTCCTCGAAGAGGATCATCAACTCGCCGATGGTGATGTTCTGGTCGACCGCCTCGATATCGGCGCGCGGCACCATCACGTCGGCGACGCGGACCTCGCGAAAGCGCAGGATGTTGTTGAGCATCGCCCGTTCGTCGGGCGAAAAGGCGTCGTCGCCGGCCGCATCGGTCATCAGCGCGTCGGCGAGATCCTCGCGCAATCGCGAACCCTGCTGCGGACGAAGGATGCGCGCGGCGCGCGACCAGAAGGATTGGGATCGGCCGGATGGCCGACTACTACTGCCTGCCTCGTCCGAAGAGGAGGATAGCTCGGAGTCCTTGGCGTCTGCCGCCGGCTTCGTCGTAAAGTCGCTCATGGTTCCATTTTAAGGTCTTGACCCTCGTAGGGATCAGATAGGCCGAGCTGCGCCAAAATGCGAGTCTCCAACCCCTCCATAATTTCGGCTTCGGCACTATTCATATGGTCGTAGCCGAGAAGATGCAAGAAACCGTGCACCAGAAGATGGGTCAGGTGGTCGTCGAAACTCTTTTCGAGCTCGGCCGCTTCCCGCTCCAGCGTCTCCCGGGCGATGATGATGTCGCCGAGCATCGGGCCGGGCATCTTGCCGGGCTGAACCGGAAAGGCCGGAAAGGAGAGCACGTTGGTCGCCTTGTCCTTGCCACGCCATTCGGCGTTGATGTCCTGGATCGAGGCATCGTCGGTGAAAACGAGCGAAACCTCGGGCGGCAACGTCGGGAAGGGCTGCTTCTCGCTGTCGCTGAGATAGACCACTGCTGCGCCGAGCACGCGTTCGCAAAACGACAGCAGCGTCTCCTCGCCGGGCCAGCCGATGTCCTCGACGCTGATCTGGATGTCGAGTTCGGCCATTAGCCCTGCCGGCTGACGTCTTCGGCGACGGCATAGGTGGAATCATAGGCCCTGACGATGCGCCCGACCAGCGGGTGGCGGACGACGTCGGTATCCGTGAAGCGCACGATCGAGATGCCCTCGACGCCGTTCAGAAGCTGCAAGGCCTCGACGAGGCCGGATTTGACGCCGCGCGGCAGATCGATCTGGCTCGGGTCGCCGGTGACGATCATGCGGGCATTCTCGCCGAGACGCGTCAAGAACATCTTCATCTGCATCGACGTCGTGTTCTGCGCTTCGTCGAGGATGATGGCGGCGTTGGCGAGCGTGCGGCCGCGCATGAAGGCGAGCGGCGCGATTTCGATGACGCCGGCAGTGATCGCCCGGTCGACCTTGTCGGCAGGGATCATGTCGTAGAGCGCATCATAGAGCGGGCGAAGATAGGGATCGACCTTTTCCTTCATGTCCCCGGGCAGGAAGCCGAGACGTTCGCCGGCCTCGACGGCCGGGCGCGACAGGATGATCTTTTCGACAGCGCCGCGCTCCAAGAGCTGGGCGGCATGGGCGACGGCGAGATAGGTCTTGCCGGTGCCGGCCGGGCCGACGCCGAAGACAAGCTCGGCGCGTTCCAGCGCCCTGATATAGGCGTCCTGGGTTGGCGTGCGGGCGATGATCGTCTTCTTGCGCGTGGACACCTGCGCCATCGTCAGCTTGGCCTTGCGCTCCATGGTCGGCAGGCTGAGCTGATCGTCGGCGGCGACCGCCATGCGGATTGCACCCTCGACGTCGGATCGTTCCACGCTGCCGCCTTTCTGAAGTTTTTCATAGAGATAGTCGAGCGTGCGCCTCGCCTGATTGGTGGTCACGATATCGCCGGTGATGACGACCGAATTGCCGCGTGCCCGCGCATCGATGTTCAGCCGTTGCTCGAGCAGCTTGAGGTTCTGGTCGAATTGACCGAAGAGCTCGCTGGCGAACCGGTTGTTCTCGAACGTCAGGACGAAGTGATTGGTATCGCTCGGCGTGCGGGGGTGGCGCGGTGAAGAAGAAACCAATTCTTGTCCGTTCAAGCGGTCGGGCTCCTTGGGTTAAACCGCAGCCTCTGCGCGTTCCGCAAACAGGCTGTTTGTTCCGGTTCCTGTGATTCGCACTTTAATAATGTCACCGATTTGCGATGCTTTTGCATCAACATTCACGGATTGAAGCCAGGGAGAACGTCCGATTAGTTGTTCCGGCATGCGACCGGGCTTTTCGAGCAACAGGTCGATCTCTTTGCCGATGCAGGATTCGGCAAATTCCTGCTGCTGCTTCAGGAGAAGCATTTGCAGGCGTTCCAGCCGTTCTGCCTTGATCTCTTCCGGCACCTGGTCCTTCAGTTCCGCGCCGGGTGTGCCCGGCCGTGTCGAGTATTTGAACGAGAAGGCCTGTGCATAACGGACCTCCTCCACAAGCCTCAGTGTATCCTCAAAATCCTTATCTGTCTCCCCCGGAAAGCCGGTGATGAAATCGCCCGACAGCGCAATGTCGGGCCGCACCGTGCGGATGCGCTCGATCAGCGTCAGATATTCGGCCGCCGTGTGGCGCCGGTTCATCGCTTTCAGGATGCGGTCCGAGCCCGATTGCACCGGCAGGTGCAGATAGGGCATCAGTGCGCTGAGGTCGCGATGGGCATTGATCAGCCGGTCGTCCATATCGCGCGGATGGCTTGTGGTATAACGCAGCCGCGCCAGGCCGGGGATCTCGGCCAGCCGGTAGAGCAGGTCGCCCAGGCTCCATGCCTCGCCCTGGCTCCCGGCGCCGTGCCAGGCGTTGACGTTCTGCCCGAGCAGGGTGATCTCGCGCACCCCGCTGTCGACAAGCTTTTCAGCTTCCTCGACGATCTGGGAAACCGGCCGCGACACTTCCGAGCCGCGTGTATAGGGCACGACACAGAAGGTGCAGAATTTGTCGCAGCCCTCCTGCACCGTCAGGAAGGCGGTGACGCCGCGGGCGCGGATCCTCCGGCTCTCGGCGATCGGCAGATGCTCGAACTTGTCCTCGATCGCATATTCGGTGTCGACGACGCGCTGGCCTTGTTTGGCCCGGCGCAGCGCCTCCGGCAGGCGATGATAGGTCTGCGGGCCGATGACGACGTCGACGGCCGGTGCGCGGCGCAGGATCTCCTCACCTTCGGCCTGGGCAACGCAGCCGGCAACGCCGATCATCATCTCCCGGCCGTCCGCCGCCTTCTTCTTTTTCATCTCGCGCAGTCGCCCGAGCGCCGAATAGACCTTCTCGGCCGCCTTCTCGCGGATGTGACAGGTATTGAGGAGAACGAGGTCCGCCTCTTCCATATCTTCCGTCGGCTCATAGCCGTCGCGGGCGAGCGCATCGCTCATGCGCATGGAATCGTAGACGTTCATCTGACAGCCATAGGTCTTGATGAAGACCTTGCGGCTGTTGCTGCCATCGCGGAGAATTGCCGCCGGGGCCTGGAGAAGGGCGCTGTCCTGTGTCATGGCGCGCTATTTAGTGGTTTTTGCCGCCCGAGAAAATCGAAATCTTGTTTCAGGAGATTTCTCGCCCGCGCAGGCAGCTGTTCAGGAGGTTGCGAATGCGCAAGGCGATCGTCGCGCTTACCTCCTTGCGATTGGTCTCACTGCGGTAATCCACCGCCTCGCCGAAGGAAACCTCGGCGTCGATCGCGCCGCAGCGCACGATGTCGAGGAGGTGCGGCAGTAGCTCGATATCACCCGGCCAGGCGGCGAGCGGCCGGTGATAACGTCCCATTGCGATGCCGTGTACCCTGGTATAGGCAACCGCCACCGGCTGCACCACGACGGTTCCCGTCGGCGAATAAGGCACCGCCATCGCCGCGGCGCCGAACAGCGAGGACTTGACCTCGAGCAGCCGGTTGCCGTCCGAGGTCGTCCCTTCCGGGAAGAGCACGACGATCTCGCCGTCTGCCATGCGCCCGGCGATCTCGTTTGCCTGGTGACCGGTCTTGCGCCTCTCCTCGCGCACGACGAAGACGCTCTTCTGCAGCTTGGCAAGCGTGCCGAAGATCGGCCAGTCGCTCACCTCGATCTTGGCGATGAAGGCGACGTCGGCAACGGCCGACAGCACCATGATATCAAGCCAGGAGGAATGGTTGGAGCAGAGCATCAGCGGCCGGCGGTCTTCCAGCCTGCCCGTGACGTGGACGCGGATGCCGAGACAATAGCAGACGATACGGTGCCAGACGCGCGGCAGCCTGCGCCGCAGCCGCCAGTCGAAGCGCAGCGCCAGCAGCTGCAGCGGCATGAGCACGATGCTGACCGCAAGGATGACGATCGCGGCGAAGGCGATGCGCAACCAGGCGATCAAATGCTGGTCTCCCGGACGGCCATTGCTTCAGAGGTCTTCTTTCTTCAACGGGACGCCGTAGAGCTCTAGTCGATGGTCGACCAGCCGGAAGCCGTGCTCGCGGGCGATACGCTCCTGCAGCGCTTCGATCTCCGGCGAGCGGAATTCGATGACCGTGCCGGTCTTCAGGTCGATCAGGTGGTCGTGATGCTCTTCCGGCACCGTTTCGTAGCGCGAGCGTCCGTCACGGAAATCGTGGCGGGCGATGATGCCGGCATCTTCGAACAGCTTTACGGTGCGGTAGACGGTCGAGATCGAGATCTTCGCGTCGACCTTCACCGAGCGGCGGTAGAGTTCTTCGACGTCGGGATGGTCTTCCGAGTCTTCCAGGATGCGCGCGATCACGCGGCGCTGCTCGGTCATGCGCATGCCGCGTTCGGTGCAAAGCTCCTCGAGGGTCTTGGCTACATCAGTCATCGCCGGCCTATAGAGATATTCGTGTTTCGACAACGCCGCTGGGCATTTGCGCCAGCCTGCATGTCATCTCGCTGGCAGGAACTACCGAAGAACGCGCTTCATGACAAGCGCCGTGGAGAGTGCGCCGTTTTCCTGTCTGTAGTAACCCTGACGTTCGCCGACCTTTTCGAAGCCGAGCTTGCGGTAGAGGCCAAGCGCTGCCGTATTGCCGTTGTCGACCTCGAGAAACATGCTCTCGCCGCCGCGCGAGCGCGCTTCCCGCATCGCCGCCTGCATCAGCCGCCAGCCAAGACCGGCACGGGCAACCTTCGCCTGCACGGCAATCGTCAGGATCTCCGCCTCGCCGGCGACATGGCGGGCGAGGATGAACCCGGGAAGCGGCTTTTTGAGGATGGCATTGGTCTGGCGCGCGACGAAGCCGAAGACGGTATCCTGCATCAGCAGGCCGTGAAATTCACCGTCGCCCCAGGGCCGGGCGAACCGCTCGCCGTGCAGGATGGCGACATCGCGGCAATCCTCGCGCTCCATTGCGATGATCTCGAATTCCGGTTTCAGCGTCAGATAGGCTTCCAGCATCGTCATACTCGTCGGGCAATCGCATACCCGGCCTGCGGCTTGGCATCGGGTCCGCGCAGATAAAGGGGCTTCGGCTTTCCGGCATCGGGGGAGGCGGCAGCGCCCAGGCGCGCCACGACGGAGATCGGGAACCTGTTGGTGTGATCGCCGCCGGCGCCGGCCTTGAGGAGGGGCGTCGCCGAACCGGTTATCTCGCCGTCGAAGCCGGCAGCATATGCCTGCGCTTCCGCAACGCTGACTGCCCGTGGCGCGTCGAGCGGCGAACCGTCGGCTGCGAAGGACTGGAGGTAGATTTCGTCCCGCTTGGCATCCATCGCTGCCAGCACGGCGCGATGAGGCGTCTTGTCGCGCTGGTCTGATGCCATGACTTCGAGCGTGGTGACGCCGACGGCCGGCACATTGAGGGAAAGCGCAAAACCGCGGGCTGCGGCAACACCGACGCGGATACCGGTAAAGGAGCCGGGACCGATGGTAACGGCAAGGCGGTCGACATCCGAAAGGGCCAGTCCCGCCTGATCGAGTGCGCGATCGACGATACCAATCAGATGTTCAGCATGCCCCTTGCCGATCATGTCCGATGCCTCCCCCAGCACCGTATTCCTGCCGCTGTCATAGACGGCGGCAGCGCAGTCCACACCCGCCGTGTCGAGCGCCAGAATGATCATGCCATCAATTTCCGAATGAACCAGTGTCGCCTATCGATAAATCCGCTCAGTCGAACCTGAGATGAACGGCCGGACGAATTCAGGATTTTAAGCGGCAATCACTTCCTGCACTTCCGGAACGAAATGGCGCAGCAGGTTCTGAACGCCGTGCTTCAGCGTTGCCGTCGAAGACGGGCAGCCGGCGCAGGAGCCCTTCATGTTCAGATAGACCTTGCCGTCCTTGAAGCCGCGGAAGGTGATGTCGCCGCCGTCCTGGGCAACGGCCGGGCGCACGCGGGTCTCCAGAAGCTCCTTGATGGTCAGCACGATCGATTCATCGCCTTCGTCGAAGAATTCGTCGCCGGCATCGGCGTCTTCGGACAGGATGGAGGCATCGCCCATCACCGGCTTGCCGGACATGAAGTGCTCCATGATCGAGCCTAATATAGCCGGCTTAAGATGCTGCCAGTCGGCATTGTCCTTGGAGACGGAAATAAAATCATAGCCAAAATAGACGCCGGTGACGCCCGATATTTCGAACAGGCGGGCAGCGAGCGGCGAAGCTTGAGCTTCTTCGGCGCTGCGGAACTCGGCCGTGCCGTTTTCCATCACCACCTTGCCCGGCAGGAACTTCTGCGTGGCGGGGTTCGGCGTGGCTTCGGTCTGAATGAACATCTGGTTCTCCATGCGGCCGGCCCATAGTCTCGGCCGTCTTTAGAATTCTTCAAAAGAAGATAAGCCGATTGAGGGCTCTAATCAAGAGGCTTGTACTCAAGAAAAGCTAGAACAGGATGATTTTAGGCCGGGGCGACCTAAAATCTGAATCCTGTTCTACATTATATAGTTAGAGCATGACGTCGTCCGAAAACCACTCACAGTTTTCGGCATCATGCACTAGCAGAGGGCGTCGATTTCCTCGTTGGTCAGCGTATCCGGCAGCACGGTGACCGGGATCGGAAACGCCGCCGCGCGACCGGCGACCGAGGAGACCAGCGGCCCAGGGCCTTCCTTCGCCGAACCGGCGGCCAGAACCAGGATCGCCACATCGCGGTCTTCCTCGATCACGGCGTTGATCTGTTCGGCAGCACCGCCCTCGCGGATGACGACCTCAGGCTCGATGCCGATGGTTTCACGCACGATCTGGGCGATCTTGGCAACCACCGCCTCGGCCTCCTCACGCGCTTCGGCCCGCATGATTTCTTCGACGCCGAGCCATTGCTGGAAATCCCCATCCGGGATCACGTAGAGCAGCACCAGCCCGCCATTGGAATTCTTCGCGCGCCGGCCGGCATAATGAACGGCGCGTTGGCATTCTGGTGTACCGTCGATTACCGCCATGAATTTGCGGCGGTGACCTTCGAGCCGTGAGAGTCGCTTCGATACCATGGCGCGGACTCTGACACCCGAAGCGGAAAATTTGCAAGCCCAGTTTTTGCCCTGATGCCCGAGAAGAAATCCACTTCTCCCCAGGGGAAGGTCCCCTTCTCCCCTGGCGGGAAAAGGGGAGATCTATCTCAATAGAGGAAGCCGATGACGTCGCGCACTTGTTGCATCGTCACCTCGGCGCGTGCCCTGGCGCGTTCGCCGCCCTTGCGCAGGATCGCGTCGATATGGCTGGTATCGTCCATCAGCCGGCGCATTTCGCCGGTGATCGGCGCGAGCACGTTGATTGCCAGGTCGACCAGCGCCGGCTTGAAGACGGAGAATTGCTGGCCGCCGAATTCGGCAAGCACGTCCGCCTTCGATTTGTCGGCGAGTGCGGCATAGATCGCCACCAGATTGTCGGCTTCCGGACGGCCCTGCAACCCGTCGATCTCGCTCGGCAAGCCGTCCGGATCGGTCTTGGCCTTGCGGATCTTCTTCGAGATCGCGTCCTCGTCATCCATCAGGTTGATGCGCGAGAGATCGGAGGGGTCCGACTTCGACATTTTCTTGGTGCCGTCGCGCAGCGACATGACGCGCGGCGCCGGCCCGCCGATCAACGGCTCGACCATCGGGAAATAGGCATGCACCGGCTCGTTGCCGACGGTGATGTCGACGCCGTAACCGGTCCTGCTGATATGCTCGGCATAGTCGAGGTTGAACTTCATCGCGATGTCGCGGGCAAGCTCCAGATGCTGCTTCTGGTCCTCACCAACAGGCACATGGGTGGCGCGATAGACGAGAATGTCGGCAGCCATCAGGCTCGGATAGGCGTAGAGCCCGAGCGAGGCCTGCTCGCGGTCCTTGCCGGCCTTGTCCTTGAACTGCGTCATCCGGTTCATCCAGCCGATGCGAGCGACGCAGTTGAAGATCCAGGCGAGTTCGGCATGCTGCGGCACGGCCGACTGATTGAAGACGATATGCTTTTCCGGATCGATGCCGGCGGCGATGAAGGCGGCGGCGATCGAGCGCGTCTGGCTCGGCATGTCCTCATGCACGAGTTGGGCGGTGAGCGCATGCATGTCGACCACGCAGTAGATGCAGTCATTGCCTTCCTGCAGCGCCACGAACCGCCGGATCGCGCCGAGATAATTGCCGAGATGCAGATTGCCGGTTGGCTGCACGCCGGAGAATACGAGTTTCTTGAATTCGTTCATGTCGTCCTCAATAGGCTGGTGGAGGGCCCCAGGGCTCTGCGCCCATGTTGCTAACGCGGCGGCTTATGCACGGGCGACCGGTCGCAATCAAGGGGTTCAGGCAGCCGTGTGCTGGATCAGATCGAAAGTGTTGCCGTAGGGATCCGCGAACACCGCCACCGTGCCGTAAACCTCGTGACGTGGCTCTTCCAGAAAGCGCACGCCGGCTGCCAGCATCGCGGCATGGTCGCGGGCGAAATCGTCGGTCTTCAGAAAGAAGCCGACACGCCCGCCGGTCTGATTGCCGATGGCCGCGCGCTGCGTCTCGTCTGCCGCCCGCGCCAGCAGAAAAGCGGCTCCATCCCTACCCCTCGGCTTTACCACCACCCAGCGCTTGCCCTCCGGCTGTAGCTCGTCCTGAAGGCAATCGAAACCGAGACCATCGCAGTAAAAAGCCTTGGCGCGGTCGTAGTCGTCGACCACGAGGGTGACGAGAAAAAGAGACTGGATCGTCATGTGCTGCCTCGCGTTTGAGATGTTTATTCCAGTTTTGAGCAGAAAATCCCCGGATTTTAAGCCGAATTGATCAACCGCCTTACTCATAATTGAGTATAAAATTTCACAAAAAAGCTTTTTTTGAACCGAAAATCCTGCGCCTGGTGCCGGCGCCGTTGGGGTCGCTGGGATAGCCGATCGGAGCGACCATGCAGAACGCAATTTTGCTCGCCATGGCAGGCCTTTTCGCCTTTCAATCAGCAACGGGTGCCGTCGGTCAAGACATGAAAAGGCATGCCGTTCATCTTCCAAAACATCAGGCACGTCTTGCCTACACGGTCCAGACCGTCAGCGTTCGTGCCGGCTGCTTTCCAGGGCGCCTGCGAGCGATCCTGTCGCATATTGCTGCAAAGACCGGCCGACGCCCTGTGATAACCTCGGGCCACAGACCGCATCCCCGCCGCCACGGGTCCCTGCACGGGAAATGTCTGGCGGCCGATTTCAGGATGCCCGGCGTGTCGGAGCGCACGATCATTGCTGCCGCAAGAAGCGCGCCGGGCATCGGCGGCATCGGCAGCTATTGCAACGGCATCATTCATGTCGACGTCGGACCGCAGCGACGATGGGTCGACTGCTGAGGAACCATCCGGCCCGCCTTTTCCCATTCCGGTTCAAGGGTCGCCAATTCAGTGGCGGCGAAAAGACCTGCCGCGACCACCTCTATTGGCCGCTCCGCGGCGTCACCGCCACCCGCAGGAGGCGCATGAATAGTTTTGTATCGTCATCGAGGCTGGAACCATTCCATTGCGCGTGTTTGATCCCATCCATTGCAGCCATTATGATATTGGCCAGCTGAACAGGCGAGGCCTGCAGCGGTTCGAGATCGATTTCCTTGGTTTCCGCAGCGGCATTCAACGTCTGTGTCAGCATCGTCAATAGCCGTGTCCGCGCGTTGAGCGTGATATCCGCAGCCAAGGCCACATTGGCGGCAAACAGTTCTTCTGCATCGGAACTGCCGCCAAAAGGGGCGATTAACTCCCGCTGAAACACCGCTATGGCCATTTCCATACGGTCAAAGGTATTCCCCTGTCCTGCCAGAACCGCTCCCACCTCATCCAGTGCTCGAGTATGCGCTCGTATGGAACCGGCTCGGAAAAGCTCTTCCTTGCTGTTGAAGCTCAGATAGAGCGATGCTCGCGAAATTCCTGCGGCGCGCGCAATGTCGGCCATGGAAGTCTTGCGAAAGCCAAACCGCACGAACACCGGCAGGGCAGCATCCAGGATTTGAGCGATTTTCCGGTCATTCTGCATCATTTGGACAGGCTGACACTTCATGACCATTCTGTCAAAAGACGAGTAGACAAATAATGTTTATCTGTCTAAATCGATGAAGGCGCATCTGTGCGCAGTCAGGAGATACCCGTGACTATGATGCAACGTCGCCGCCTATCCCGGGAGAATCGATTGATCCTTAGCTTTCAATTGGAGAACGGACATGACCATCCCGACCGTCGACGCATCCTCACCGGCCAGTGAGGCCAACCTTCTTCGCGAAACGGAGCGCGCGAGGCTATATGCCCTGGTCAACGCCGATATTGTTCGGGCACATCAGCTTCACGCTCCGGACTTCCAGTTGATCACGCCAATCGGTGCCATGCTTTCAAAGGAGGAATATCTCGGTGCGATCGCCTCCGGTCAGATCAAATACCTGGTCTGGCAGCCGGCCGACATTGCCGTGCGCCTTTATGACGGGGTCGCCGTTCTTCGGTACCGTGCTCAGCTGGAGGTTGTCTTCGGCGGCCACAAAGTCGCCCTCAACGACTACTGGCACACTGACACGTATGAGCGCCATGACGAACGATGGATGGTTGTCTGGTCGCAAGCCACAGCCATCAACTAGCCAGAGTCACAGTGGTGCGACTGGCCTCACCCGTCCTTTGCCGGCGCCGGCTTTCGGTTCAGATTGCGTCGGATCATGGCAAGATTTGCCCCGCCGACCAGGAAGGCGGTGGCGAAATAGATCAGCATGGCGATTGCAATCAGCAGCCCAAGGGTGCCGATCTTGGTGAGAAGCGGCGCGCCGGAAGCAAGCCACGGCGCCCAGTATTGCTTGAGGAAGACGATGGCCGCACCCATGACGGCTGCGGCGACGATCAAAAGGGCGGTGCGCTTTGCCAGCGCCCATTCCCATGTCAGATGTCCACGGCGCAAAAGCGTGGCAAACAGCAGCACGGTGCTGATCCAGCCGGCGGTGGCTTCCGCAACCGCGATGCCGGGCGCGCCCATATAAGGGAAGAGGGTCAGCGCCGTGGCGCAGTTGGTCGCGACCGCAATAGCCGAAAAGCGCATCGGCGTCTTGGTGTCCTCGCGGGCATAGAAGCCGGGCTGCAGCGCCTTGATCAGCACGAAGGCAGGCAGGCCGATGCCGTAAATCGCCAGGATCGAGCCGACGACGGCGGTGTTTTCCTGATGGAAAGCGCCGCGCTCATAGAGCACGCGGATAATCTCGTCGGAGAGGATCCAGAGCGCGAAGGCGGCGGGGATCGTCAGGAACAGCACGAATTCGATCGAGCGGTTCTGCAGGTTTCCGGCCTCGCGCAGGTTGCCGCCCTTCAGCGCTCGGGCCAGTTCCGGCAGAAGCACCACACCGACGGCGACGCCGACGACGCCGAGCGGCAGCTGATAGATGCGGTCGGCATATTGCAGTGCTGCGATCGCGCCGTCGCGGGACGACGCGATCGCCTGGCCGATCAGCTGGTTGATCTGGGTGATGCCGCCGGTCACCGCCGCCGGCACCGCCAGGATCAGCAGCCGCTTGACGTTCGGCGTCATCTTCGGGAAGCGGAATCCGATGCTCATGCCTGCCGCAAGCACACCGACATAAACGACGGCGAGCTGCAACACGCCGGCGGCAAGCACGCCCCAGGAGAGATACCAGGCCGTCGCCAGCGGATCCGCGCCGGTGTAAAGCGCATAAAGCAGCGCCCCGATCATCACCACGTTGAGGAAGACGGGCGCGATGGCGGCGGCGAAGAAATGATGCAGCGAATTCAGCATGCCGCTCATCATCGCCGTCAGCGACATGCACATCAGATAGGGAAACATCACGGCCGCCATGCGGATCGTGATCGAGAACTTTTCGGGGTCGTCGGCAAAGCCCGGCGCGATGACGAAGCGCACCAAGAGCGGCATGGCAAGCTCCATCACGATGGTGATGAGGAGCAGCACCGAAAACAGCACGCCGAAGACTTCTTCCGAAAAGCGCTTGGCGCCATCGGTGCCGTTCGCCTCGATCTCCTTGGCAAAGAGCGGCACGAAGGCGGCGTTGAAGGCGCCCTCGGCAAACAGCCGGCGGAAGAGATTCGGAAAGCGGAAGGCGGCGTAGAAGACGTCGGCCATCGGTCCGGTGCCGAGGGCCGCAGCCATCAGCGTTTCGCGGGCGAAGCCGAAGATGCGGCTGCCGAGGGTGGCGCCGCCGACGGTCGCGAATTTCTTGACCAAGCTCATGCGTTCGGGCTCATGCGTTGGGGCTCATGCGTTCAGGCTCATATGGGGGAACCGGCCTTCTTTTCGCTGGCAGGCGGGGTCCGGGCGGTGGCGGCGGGTGCGATGATGCCGGAGGGCATGCGCTCGCGCAGCTCGTCTTCTTCCTCGGCCATGACGGCCTTCATCCGGGCGGTGATGTTGGCGCGCTTGCTGTCGCCGGAAATTTTCTGGCCGACCAGATCGGTGACGTAGAAGGTATCGATCACCTTCTCGCCGAAGGTGGTGATGCGGGCCGACTGGATGTCGAGCGACAGATCGGACAGTACGGCGGTGATCTCCGACAGCAGCCCCGGCCGGTCGAGGCATTCGACCTCGATGACGGTGAACTTGTTCGACAGGCTGTTGGTGATGTTGACCGACGGCGGAATGACGAAGGCCTTGCTTTTCTTGCGGTTGCGCGCACGCGTGGCGATGACCTCGGGCAGGCGTTTGCGGCCGGACAGCACGTCCTCGATCATCCGGCCGATCGTCGCAGCCCGCCGTAGTTCGTCGGCATCGTCGGTAAATTCGCGGCTGACATGGATCGTGTCGAGCGCCCGCCCGTCCGACGTCGTGAAGATCTGGGCGTCGACGATGTTGGCCCCGGCCGCAGCACAGGCGCCGGCGATGACGGCGAGCAACCGCGGATGGTCGGGCGACAGCACGGTGATCTCGGTGATCGCGTGGAAACTGTCGGTGCGCACCGTGGTGGCGAGCGCCTGGCCCGCCTTATCCGCCTGGCGGATGAAATCAGCGTGGCGGATCTGGTCTTCCAGCGGCACGGAGAGCAGATAGGGCTGGTAGTGCAGCTTGGTATAGGTGTTGCGGTCCTTCTGGCTCCAGTCGGCGAGTGCTGAATGCAGCGCCTCGGCGGCGGCATTGGCGCGTTCCTTGCGGGAGACCTCCGAAAAGCCGCCGGCGAGCAGCAGTTCGGTTTCGTAATAGAGCGTGCGCAGCAACTGGCCCTTCCAGCCGTTCCACACACCCGGACCGACGGCGCGGATATCGCAGATCGTCAGGATCAACAGCATCTTCAGCCGGTCGAGCGACTGCACGCGGTCGGCGAAATCGGTGATGGTCTTGCGGTCGGTGAGGTCGCGGGTCTGCGCCACCATCGACATGGTCAGATGTTCTTCGATCAGCCAGACGACGATTTCCGTCTGCTTCTGCGACAGGCCGAAGCGGGCGCAGAGCTTGCGGGCGACGCGGGCACCGGCGATCGAATGATCCTCCTGGCGGCCTTTGGCGATGTCGTGGAGGAGAACGGCGAGATAAAGCGCCTCGCGGTCCTCGATGCCGGGCATCAGCTTGTTGGCGAGCGGATGCAGATCCTCGGCGCGCCCCTTGTCGATCTCGGAGAGAATGTCGACGGTGCGGATCAGATGTTCGTCGACCGTATAGTGGTGATACATGTTGAACTGCATCATCGCGACGATCTTGCCGAATTCGGGGATGAAGCGGCCAAGCACGCCGGCCTCGTTCATGCGGCGCAGGATGAGCGCCGGATCCCGCTTCGACGTCAGGATCGACATGAACAGGCGGTTGGCCTCGTCGTTTTCCCGCAGGCTGTTGTCGATCAAGGCGAGGGAACGGGTAACGCGTTTCAGTGCATCCGGATGGAATTCCAGCCCGTTGATGTCGGCGACGTGGAAGAGCCGGATGATGTTGACCGGATCACGCTTGAATACTTCGGGGTCGGCCAGCGCAATGCGGCCGCGGTCTTCGACGAATTCGACGCTGCCGGCAATCTTGCGGTTGCGATGGGTGAAGCGGCTGATGACGCCGGTGAGGCCGGGGATCGACTTCGCCTGCTGGTCTTCAAGTGCGGCACAGAGGATGCGCGTGAGATCGCCGACATCCTTGGCGACGAGGAAATAGTGCTTCATGAAGCGCTCGACGGCCGAAAGGCCCGGGCGGGTGTGATAACCGAAGGCTTCGGCGATCTCGCGCTGGATGTCGAAAGACAGGCGCTCCTCGGCCTTGCCGGTCAGGAAGTGCATATGACAGCGCACCGCCCAGAGAAAATCGTCGGCTTTCTCAAGCAGGCGGTATTCGTGCTTGGACAGCACGCCGAGCTTGACCAGCTCCGCCTGGTCGCGCACGTGATAATAATATTTCGAGATCCAGAACAGCGTGTGCAGGTCGCGAAGCCCGCCCTTGCCTTCCTTGACGTTCGGTTCGACGAGATAACGCGTGTCGCCCGCCTTGCGGTGGCGCTCGTCGCGCTCGGCAAGCTTGGCGGCGATGAATTCGGGCCCGGTGCCGGTGACGATCTCCTTGTCGAAACGGGTCTCGAGCTCGGTTTCCAGCCGCTGCAGGCCGCAGATGTAGCGCATCTCCAGGATGGCGGTGCGGATCGTCATGTCGGATTTGGAAAGCGCGATGCATTCCTCCACCGTGCGGGTGGCGTGACCGACCTTGAAGCCCATGTCCCAGAGCACGTAGAGCATGAATTCGACCGCCTTGTGCGTCTCTTCCGCCGGCCTCGGCAGGAACAGGAAGAGCAGGTCGATATCCGAGCCCGGCGCCAGCGTGTCGCGGCCGTAGCCGCCGACGGCGGTGACCGCGAACTTGTCCTTTTGATGCGGAAAGATATGGGCGGTGGCGAAATTGTAGAGGACGGTGATGATCTGGTCCTGCAGCCAGGAAATCCGGTAGGCGCAATTCAGCCCGCCGCCGTCGGCCATCAGTGCGGCGCGCGCCTTCTGCCGGCCTTCGGTGCTCGCCTTCTTCAGCACCACCAGAAGATCGGCGCGCAGGACGTCCGGCCGGTTCCGGTTGGCCTCGGCAACGGCGTCACACTGCTTCTGCAAGAGCTCGACGTCGAGGATATTGGAGAAATCGAGGTCGCGCATCGCTGTCGCCGGGGCGGTTTCCTGTTCATGCCGGACTGCCGGTTCACGGCCTGCCGCTTGTTTCGTCTGCATGCGCTATAGCCCCTTTGCCCGGCGATTGACACGGGCTTTGATACTGCAAGAACCTTTAAATTTGGCGAAATGGTGTTGGTTCGCCGCAAGAGGCAAGGGCGCTTTGACGCGAAGGCGCCTGCTTTCCCGGAATCCTCAGCTGGCGGCCCGCGCATTCAGCAAATGCAGCACCTGCCGTGTCTCGCGCATGATTTCCTCGAGCGCCTGCCTGTCGCATTCGCGATAGCCGGCCTTGGCAATCGAGGTTCCGAGTTCTGAGATCACAGCGCAGCAGCGGGTGATTTTCAGCATGCCGATCGGCGAAGTCCAGCCGCGGGCATTGCGGTCCTTATCGGCGCGCCGCATCGTATCGAGCATGGAGCAGATGAGCGACAGGCGCTCGGTTTCGCGAACCAGTTTTTCCATGAACATGGCGCGCCGCTCCTATTTCAGCTTCTTCTTGAGGTCGTAAAGCGCATCCATTGCCTCGCGCGGCGTCATGTCGTCAAGGCTCATCGCCTTCAGCGCCTCCTCGACCTTGGAGGGGCCGCGGGCCGTTTCCTCGCGGCGCACCGCCACCTGGAAAAGCGGCAGGTCGTCGATCAGCTGGCTCGCCGGGTTCTTGCGGTCGGCATCTTCCAGACGGGTGAGCACGTCGCGGGCGCGCGCCACGACCGAGGCCGGAAGCCCGGCAAGGCGCGCGACCTGGATGCCGTAGGAGCGGTCCGCCGCACCCGGCCCGACCTCATGCAGGAAAATGACGTCGCCGTCCCATTCCTTGACGCGCATCGTGGCGTTCGATAGCCGGCCCAGCTTTTCCGAAAGAACGGTCAACTCGTGGAAATGCGTGGCGAAAAGCCCGCGGCAGCGATTGGCCTCATGTAGGTGCTCGACGGCGGCCCAGGCGATCGATAGGCCGTCGAACGTAGCGGTGCCGCGGCCGATCTCATCGAGGATGACGAGCGAACGGTCGCTCGCCTGGTTGAGGATCGCCGCCGTTTCCACCATCTCGACCATGAAGGTCGAGCGTCCGCGCGCCAGATCGTCGGAGGCGCCGACGCGCGAGAAAAGCCGGTCGACGATGCCGATATGGGCCGATGTCGCCGGCACGAAGGAGCCCATCTGCGCCAGGATTGATATCAGCGCGTTCTGGCGCAGGAAGGTCGACTTGCCGCCCATGTTCGGGCCGGTCAGCAGCCAGATCGCGCCGTCCCGGTCGCCGGTCCTGGGCGACAGATCGCAATGATTGGCGACGAAGGGGCCGCCCGCCTGCCGCCGCAGCGCCTGCTCGACGACCGGATGGCGCCCGCCCTCGATGGCAAACATCTTCGAGCCGTCGACCTGCGGGCGGCAATAAGCCTGCTCCTCGGCGAGAAGCGCCAAGCCTGCGGCGACGTCGATGACGGCGAGCGCCCGGGCGCCCGACTTGATCGCCTCGGCTTCCGCAACGACGGCCGCCGTCATTCTGTCGAAGGCTTCGAGTTCGATCGTCAGCGCCTGGTCGGCGGCATTGGCGATGCGGCTTTCGAGGTCGGCAAGTTCGGTCGTGGTGAAGCGCATGGCGTTCGCCATGGTCTGGCGGTGGATGAAGCGGGCCTTCGCGTCCGCCGTCTCCGTCATCGGCGAGGCGTTGCCGGCGGTGACTTCGATGAAATAACCGAGGACATTATTGTGCTTGATCTTCAGCGACCGGATGCCGGTCTCCTCAGCATATTGCAATTGCAGGCCGGCGATGACGCGACGCGACTGGTCGCGCAGTGCCCGGACCTCGTCGAGCTCGGCGCTGGCGCCGTCGCGCAGGAAGCCGCCATCGCGTTTCAACAGCGGCAATTCGTCGGCAAGCGTTTCGGCAAGCAGCTTTTCCAGTGCCGCGGGAAGGGCCTGCAGGCCGGATAGCGCCTGGCCGAGCTCTTCGGGCAGCATCGCCTTGCCGAGCATGGCCGCAACTCCGCCCGCCGCGTCAAGGCCCTGGCGGATCGCCCAGAGATCGCGCGGGCCGCCGCGGTCAAGCGCCAGGCGCGACAGGGCGCGCGGCATGTCGGGGACATGTTTCAGCGTGTCGCGCAGATTGCCGCAGAGCAGGGGTTCGTCGATCAGGAAGCCGATCGAATCGAGCCGCGCATTGATGCGGGCGGGGTCGGTCAGCGGCGACATCAACCGCTCGGCAAGAAGCCTGGCGCCGCCGCCGGTGACGGTGCGGTCGATCGCCTTCAAGAGCGAACCATTGCGATCGCCGGAGAGTGTGCGGGCAAGTTCGAGATTGGCGCGGGTGGCGGGGTCGATGAACAGTGTCGAGGCCGCACTTTCGCGTTCCGGCTTTCCAAGCGGCGGACGCTCGGCAATCTGCGTCTTCTCGACATAGGCGACGGCGGCTGCTGCTGCCGCCAGCTCGGCGCGCGAGAAGGTGCCGAAGCCGTCGAGCGTCGCGACGCCGAAATACCGCGCGATCCGGCCTTCAGCACTCGCGCTGTCGAAGAGCACGGCCGGCTGCGGCACGGCTGTCCGGCCGAGCACGTCGAAGACCGGCTTGAGTTCGGGATCGTGGAAGATCGTGTCGGGCAGGATGAGTTCGCGCGGATCGATGCGCAGAATATCGGCAAGCAAGCGCGAGGCTTCGGTCTCGGCAAGCCGGAAGACGCCTGTGGAAATATCGATCCAGGCAAGCGCCAGCAAGGCCTCGCCGCTGGCGCGAATGCGGGTCAGCGCCATCAGATAGTTGGATTCTGAGGGCGAAAGCAGCTTTTCCTCAGTGATCGTGCCGGGTGTGACCAGGCGGACGACGTCACGCTTGACGACGGATTTCCCGCCGCGTTTCTTCGCTTCGGCCGGATCCTCGATCTGCTCGCAGACGGCGACGCGGAAGCCGAGCGAAATCAGCTTCTGCAGATAATCGTCGGCCGCATGCACCGGAACGCCGCACATCGGGATATCCTGGCCCATGTGCTGGCCGCGCTTGGTCAGCGTGATACCGAGCGCGCGTGAGGCTTCCAGCGCATCCTCGAAGAACAGCTCGTAGAAATCGCCCATGCGATAGAACAGAAGCGAACCGGGATTGTTCGCCTTGATCTCGATATATTGCTCCATCATCGGCGTCGCCGAGGCACGGCTTTCCGCCGTGGCGAGCTCGGCAGCCGAAAAGGCTTCATTCCCTGTGTCTATTCGTGCGTTCACGGAGGTGGAGTTTTTCCCAAAAAAACAGGTGCCAACCCTATCCGCGCGCCGCTATAGATGACAACAGCATTTGAGGAAGAGCAAAGCGTCGCCCACAGGACGTTGGAGGATTTATGCCCGATATCGATAAGAAGGACCGGCCGGTGACCTCGGTTACCGACCAGGAGGCGCTCGAATTTCACGCAATGGGCCGGCCCGGCAAGCTGGAGATCAACCCGACCAAGCCGATGGCGACGCAGCGCGACCTCTCTCTCGCCTATTCGCCGGGTGTTGCCGTGCCCGTCAAGGCAATCGCCGCCGATCCGCAGACGGCCTATGATTATACGGCGCGGGGCAATATGGTTGCCGTCATTTCCAACGGCACGGCGATCCTCGGCCTCGGCAATCTCGGCGCACTGGCGTCCAAGCCCGTCATGGAAGGCAAGGCGGTGCTGTTCAAACGCTTCGCCGATGTCGATTCCATCGACCTCGAGATCGATACGGAAAATGTCGATGAGTTCATCAACTGTGTACGTTTCCTCGGTCCTTCCTTCGGCGGTATCAACCTCGAGGATATCAAGGCGCCGGATTGTTTCGTCATCGAAAGCCGGCTGCGCGAGCTGATGGACATTCCGGTGTTCCATGACGACCAGCATGGAACGGCGATCATCGCCGCCGCCGGCCTGATCAACGCGCTTGAGCTGACCGGCCGCGATCTGAAAACGACGAAACTCGTCTGCAACGGTGCGGGTGCTGCGGCGATCGCCTGCGTCGAACTCATCAAGGCGATGGGTTTTGCGCCTGAGAACGTCATCCTCTGCGATACCAAGGGCGTCATCTACCAGGGCCGCACCGAGGGCATGAACCAGTGGAAATCCGCGCATGCGGCAAAGACCGACATGCGCACGCTGGAAGAGGCGATGAAGGGCGCGGACGTCGTTTTCGGCCTGTCGCAGAAGGGCGCGTTTTCGGCCAAGATGATCCGCTCGATGGCGGAGCGGCCGATCATCTTCGCGATGGCCAATCCCGATCCCGAGATTACACCGGAAGAGGTGGCCCGCATCCGCGACGACGCCATCATGGCGACCGGCCGTTCGGACTATCCGAACCAGGTCAACAACGTCCTCGGCTTTCCCTATATCTTCCGCGGCGCTCTCGATGTCCGTGCCTCCACAATCAACGACGCGATGAAAATTGCCGCCGTCAACGCGCTGGCAAACCTGGCCCGCGAGGACGTTCCGGATGACGTGGTGGCCGCCTATCAGGGCAACCGGCCGCGTTTCGGGGCGCAATACATCATCCCCGTTCCCTTCGATCCCAGGCTGATCTCGGCGATCCCGGTCGCGGTCGCGCAGGCCGCGATCGAAAGCGGCGTCGCCCGCAAGGTCATCACCGACATGGCCGGTTATGCCCGCGAGCTTTCGGCGCGCCGCGATCCGATCGCCTCGACGCTTGCCAGCCTTTATGAGCGTGTCCGTCGCCGCCCGAAGCGGATCGTCTTTGCCGAGGCCGAGGAGGAACAGGTCCTGCGTGCGGCGATGTCCTATGCCAACCAGCAGCTCGGCACCGCCATCCTGCTCGGCCGCGAGGACCTGATTCGGGCGACGGCGGAACGTGCCGGCATCGATCTCAACCGGCCGGGCCTCGAAATCGTCAATGCCCGGCTTTCGACCCGGGTCGAGGCCTATATCGACTATCTCTATGCGCGGCTGCAGCGGCACGGTTATCTCCACCGCGACGCCCAGCGGCTGATCCATAACGACCGCAACCACTTCGCCGCTACCATGGTGGCGCTCGGCGACGCCGACGGCATGGTGACGGGCATCACCCGAAACTATTCGACGGCGCTCGAAGATGTGCGCCGCTGCATCGACGAGAAGCCCGGCCACCGCGTCATCGGCGTATCCCTGGCGCTCTGCCGCGGCCGCACGGTCTTCGTTGCCGATACGGCAGTGCACGACATGCCGACGGCCGAAGAGCTTGCCGACATCGCCGAGGAAGCTGCTGGTCTCGCAAGGCGCATGGGTTATCCGCCGCGTGTCGCCTTGCTTGCCTATTCCACCTTCGGCCATCCTTCGGGCGAACGCTCCGAGCGGGTGCGCGAGGCGGTAAAGATCCTCGACAAGCGCCGCGTCGATTTCGAATATGACGGCGAGATGGCGGCCGATGTCGCTCTGAACCGCAAGGTGATGGAGCAATATCCGTTCTGCCGCCTTTCCGGGCCGGCCAACGTCCTCGTCATGCCGGCTTTCCACTCGGCCTCGATCTCGACGAAGATGCTGCAGGAACTCGGCGGCTCCACGGTGATCGGCCCGATCCTCGTCGGCCTCGACAAGCCGGTGCAGATCACCTCGATGGGCGCCAAGGATTCCGACATCGTCAACATGGCGGCGATCGCCGCCTACGGCGGTTCGTAAACTCCTCCGCGCATATGAGATGGCATTCCGTGCCCGGCCGACCGCCCGTCGGCCGGGTACAGCGTTTTTGTGGATTGTCCTTACCCGGCTTCGCATAGGCTGCGATTTACGCTAAGCTGCTGATAATGAACTGATTCGAGGGGAATTTTGCTTCTTGCGAAATCCAGATCCATAAACTAAGTTGATTGAACTAAGTTTATGGATGCCGAAGCGACATGCGAATCATCAACATCCATGAGGCAAAGACTCATCTGTCGCGGCTCGTCGAAAACGCCGCGAACGGTGAGGTCTTCGTGATCGCCAAGGCCGGCAAGCCGCTGGTCAAGGTGGTGCCGCTCGATGCCGGCGGTGCGCAGCAGATCCGGCGTGTCGGTTTCCTGAAGGGGCGGATCTCCGTGCCGGATGATTTCGACAGCATGGATCTGCAGGACGTCGCAAGGTTTTCAGAGCCGCGATGAAGCTCCTGCTCGACACGCTGCTGCTGATCTGGCTTGCGGAGGATTCGTTGAAACTGCCGACTGCTGCGAAGGAGCTGGTCGCCGATCCCCTCAACCAGCTGTTCTTCAGTCCCGCAAGCTTTGGTGAACTCAGCGCCAAGCGCGCCGTCGGCCGCGACGATTTCAATCTCGATCCGCCGCTCTTCTACCGTGCCCTCATCGACAACGACTATTGCGAATTGCCGATCACCGTCATGCATACGCTGGCGGTGCATCGATTGCCGGCAATCCACGCCGACCCCTTCGACCGGATCCTCATCGCGCAGTCGATCGTCGAGGGCATTCAGTTGCTGACGACGGATGAGACCGTCGCGCTCTATCCCGGCCCGATCCGGCTCTTCCGTTAGCGCTCGTCCAGTCTGGCCGGACAACGGCGCTCAGCTGACGAAGGCGATCAGATTGCCGTCGGGATCGCGAACAATGAAAGTCTGGGCAACCCCATGGCTCGATTCTCAAGCCCTGATGGAACGGGACCTCAGCTCTCGTATATTCCAGGAACAGTGCTTTGGCGTCGTCAAGCGTGATGGTTGCCGAAAGCGCGTCTTCCTCATGAAGCCGGAAATCCGGATGGAGAAAAGGCATGTCGACTGAGCGAAGATTGAGCCGCGCCGCACCCCGGAAGACCTGAGCATAGAAGGCGGGCTCGCCATAGGCGAAGGCAAGCTCAAAGCCGAGCTTGCCGATATAGAATTCACAGGAGCTGCCGATATCCCGGACGAAGAGTTGCGGTTGCGCGTCGATGAATGTCGGTGTCGAAACTTTTGATTGTTGAGGCGTGTTCATCAAGGTCAGTCCCTGTTTCAGCGCCGTCCAGCTTTCGAAACCTTCCTTTGCCGCAACGAGCTCCTGCGCATCGGCGAGCTTGAACGCGCAGTCGAGAATCTGCCGATCGTCCAGGCCGCTGTAACGGGGGAGCCACCGCCGGATTTCGGCGGCGACAGGATGATACCTGTTCTGATGCCAACGTTTATAGAGCTTGGCTCTCTTGCGGAGGTTTTCGAAATTCGACATGGCGCATGGTTGAGATGTGTGGGCGGGCATAGCCCAGCCGGCACAATGCCGATGCGCCCCACGGAAAACGCGATGTCAGGATGAAGGGATGGCGGGGGATCGTCAAGCCTTACAACGCCGCGCGTTTTTTCAGACGCGCAAAGGACGCTGCAACACTTTGAATTGCCGGCGGTCCTTGGCGTTTAGCTCGCGAAGCGGCCGGCGTCGGCGCCGTAATAATTCAGGTAGCGGTCCGAAATGCTGGAGATCGGCAGCACGATCAGCACGTCGGTCGTGTTGAAGGCATGATCGACGACCGCGTGGGAGCCGACCATCGCACCGAGGCGCAGATAGCCCTTAATCAGCGGCGGCAGGGCCATCAGCGCCCGCTTCGGGTTGATGGCCTCGACCGGCATCAGGTCCATGTTGCGGGCCAGATGCGGCAGGGCGCCGACGGCCCATTCGTTCTCCGCCAGCACATTGTGGTAGAGGAAGGACAGCGCCAGCGCGTGGCTTTCGAGATAGACGCCGGGGAAAGAGGCGCAGCCGAACATGGCGCTGACGCCATGCTTCAGGGCGTAGGCCCAGTTGCCCTGCCACAGGAGTTCGACGGTGCGCTTGGTGCGGTATTCCGGCAGCACGCAGGAGCGGCCGAGCTCCATGAAGCGCTTGTCCGGATGTTTGGCGATAAGGCCCTCGATTTCGAATTCGGAAGCCGAGTAAAAACCGCCATTGGCGATGGCGACATCCTGGCGCAACAGCCTGTAGGTGCCGACGATCTGGTCTTCGGGATCGCCCTCGATCGAGCGGTCGAGAACGAGTAGATGATCGCAGACGGCGTCGTAGGCGTCGACATCGCGCTGGCGGCGCATGGCGTCCAGCGGCAGCTGCGCTTTCATTTCGTCGACGAAGACCCGGTAGCGCACGGCCTGGGCGGCATCGATCTCGCGTGCCGTGCGGGCAAGGCGGGTCTCCAGATTGCCGATGCGGCCGAGGATATCGCCGTCCTTCTGTACAGCAGCCGTCGAGGGCCGTGCTGCCTCCGCGGTGGTGTCACGATTCAGGATGTCGATGGCGGACATGACGATTCTCCCGTTGCCGGCTTATCGACGCCATAAAACACTTCTCTACGACAGGAAAGTGACATTTTGAATTTCCAAGCGCAAGAAGCGTGCCGGTTTCCGAGGCGCTCAGCGCGCCTCTGCCCGACGGGCGGAAAGGGCGGCGACTGCCTGAACTTCGGTCAGCAGCCGAACCGGATCAACCGGCTTTATCATGACGCGGTTGGCGCCGTTGAGCAAGACTTGGCGGCGCGATTCGTCGCTCTTGTCGGCAGTCAGCACGATCACCGGCACAGAGGCGAGATCGAGCCGCCGCTCGTGGCCGCGCAGGCGTCCCAGCATGTCGATGCCGTTGCCGCCAGGCATCGAGAGATCGCTGATGATGATATCGGGCCGGGCATTGGCCTCGCAGAGCGCGCAGTCGAGCAGCGCCTCGAAATCTTCGACATGGCGCACCTTATGCCCGCCCTTTTCCAGAACGACACGCACCAGCATGGCATTGATCGGATCGTCTTCGCCGAGCAGGATGCTGAGCCCACTGGCGGCAACCAGCGTCTCCGCCACTGAAAGGCCGAAGCCCGGCTGGTTGTCGTTCAACGCGTCGCGCTTCTCCATGCCGCGCATGCGCCCGCGCAGCACGTCGATCAGCGACTGTTCGCGCAGCGGCCGGATGAGCCAGGCATCGAAGAGGTCGAGCGGATGGGCGCTGCGCTCTTCCGGATTGACGAGCAGGACCTTGCGCAAGCCAAGTGCGGCGATTTCGGCGCGATCGGCAAGATGGGCGGAAAATTCCGCCGACATGCGATGGTCGATGATAATATCGGTCGGCCGCTTTCCGTCCTTCGCCAGCTCGAGCAGTGTTGCCCGCGCCGTCTCGCCGTCGGCGACGAGATGGCAGAGGCCGCCGAGCGCGGTGATGGTTTCGGCGATGGCGGTGCGCGCCGCACCTGTCGGCGCCAAAAGCACGACACTGTTGCCGGCAAGCAGCGTGTTTCGCCGGTCGGGGCGCTCGCTGCCGATATCGATGGGGAAGCGGATGGTGAATTCGCTGCCTCTGCCCTTTTCGCTGGCAACCGTCAGCGCGCCGTTGAATTCGCGCATGATGCGGGCGGAGATCGCAAGGCCGAGCCCGGTCCCGCTGCTCTTGTCGGCAACGCTCCCGCCCTGCTCGAACTCGCCGAAGACGCGCGCCTGCTCCTCCGCCGTCATGCCGGGACCGCTATCGGTGACGGTGATCGATAGGTCGTCCGCGTCGAGCGACACGCGGATGAAGACGCCGCCAACCTGGGTGAACTTCACGGCATTGCCGATGACGTTGAACAGAACCTGGCGCAGCCGCGCCGGGTCGAAGCTCATATTTTCGGGCACGTCGGATGACACGGTGGCGCCGATCTCGATACCCTTTTCATGCGCCCGGTGGGCGAGCATCTCGACGACGCTTTCCAAGAGCTTGCGCAGCGATTCCGAGCGCGGATGCAGCGCGAAGCGGCCGACCTCGATCGTGGAGAAATCGAGCAGGTCCTCGACCAACTGCGTCAGTGCGTGGCCGGATTGGCGGATATTCGCCAGATAGTCCTGCTGCTCCTGCGTCAGCCGCGTCTCGGCGAGCAAGTGTGTCATGCCGAGGATGCCGGAAAGCGGCGTGCGCACCTCGTGGCTGACGGTGGCAAGCAGCCTCGATTTGGCGGCGCTGTTATATTCGGCCTTCTGGCGGGCCTCCTCGCGGCCCTGCGCGATCAGCCGCTCGTCGGTCACGTCGCGGGCAACGCTCTGCAGCAGCAGACGGCCGTTCGCCGGGTCGCGAGTGACGACGTCGCGCCAGAGGAAGATACGCTGGCCCTCCGGCGTCGAGATCTCGACATCGTAGCAATGCGGTATCGGACCCGGGCGGAAGGCAAGCCCGATCTCCTCGCAGGTGCGTCCTTCCGGACGCAACCGCCCGGTCAGGCGGCGAAAAGTATCGTTGGCGGAGATGATGCGCCGGTCCATGGTGCGGCCGACCGTAATATCGCCGAGCACGTCGTGCACGTCGGCGAACAGCTTTGCGCCGGCGTTCCAATCCGGCATGGGTTGACCGGGGCGCTGCCCGGCCCTGCGCGAGCGAACCATCAGCAAAGCATAACTGGCGATGACGGCAAGGCCAAGAACGACGAGACCGCCCGAAAGCAGCAGCGGATCGCCGGCATGGGCAAGCAACATCAGGATCGTTGCGGCAAGAAGGCCGGCGCCGCCAAGCCAGTAGAACAGCAGGCGCCGTGTCGGTGCAGGCCCGCCCTGGCGGTCATCGGCACCCCGGGGTGCCGCTGCGTTCGGCCGTGAGAAGACCGCCTCCATCCGCTTTTCATGCGGCTTGGCGGCGGGTCCACCGAAGGCGGCGGACAATCTTTCCTGCAACTGTCCCAGGTTCTGCATGCTATCTGGCTAACATGAGGCCCGTTCCGAATGCCTTCAGGATTTCGATAAGATTTTAGCGGCCGGCCTTTTTCGGCAACAGCAGCTCGTCGAGAATGACGCAGCCGGCCCCGATGGTGATGAAACTGTCGGCGAGATTGAAGACCGCGAAGGACCAGCTCTCGGTATAGAAAAGAATGTAATCGATCACATGCCCATAGGCGAAGCGGTCGACGAGATTGCCGATCGCGCCTGCGATGATCAGCGCATAACCGAGATGGGCGATCCAGCGATCCTTCGCCGTGCGGTACCACAGCCAGATGACAAAGGCGACGATGACGAGCCGCATGCCGACGATGAACCAGCCGTCCATGCCGGACAGCATCGAAAAGGCGACGCCGAGATTGTAGGTCCGGTAGAGCGCCAGCATCGGAACGACGGGCACTGCCTCCTGCAGCGGCAGGTAATGATCGACGGCGATCTTGACGGCTTGGTCGATCAGAACGGCGACGACGATGAAGAAGAGGATCGGCGCTGGGCGCGAAAACAGCGCCGGGCGTGCATGCGTCTGTTCGGTCATTTGCCCTCGGCAAGTGAGAGGAGATGCCGGCGTACCTCGAAAAGCATGACGGCGGTGGCGACGGCGAGGTTCAGTGAATCGGCGCGGCCCTGCTGCGGAATGCGGGCAAGCGCGTCGGCCTCTTTCGCCAGTTGCTCCGGCAGGCCGGATTGCTCGTTGCCCATCAACAGCACGACGGGCTTTTTCCGGTAGTCGATCGTCCGGTAATCGACCGCGCCGGCAAGATGCGTCGCGACGACGGAAACGCCGGCCGATTTCCGCCAGGCGATGAATTCCTCAGGCGTCGCCCGCGCGACCGGAACGGCAAAGACCGAGCCCATGGTGGCGCGTACCGTTTCGAGCGAGAAGGGATCGGTCGTCTCGCCGAGGAGAATGATGCCGGAAGCGCCGGCCGCATCGGCGGTACGGATGATGGTGCCGAGATTGCCGGGGTCGCGCACCCGGTCGAGCGCCACCCAGGTCTCGCCATCCCTCGGCCGGATATCCCGGAGCGGCTTCCAGCGCTGCTCGAAGATGCCGACGACCATCTGCGGATTGTCGCGGCGGGTGATCGAGGCGATCACCTTTTCGCTGACCTCGAGCACCAGTCCGCCCGAGGCGACGGTCCTTGCCGCCATCTGCTCGACCAGCGGCTTGCCCTTGGCGGCCTTGGCATAGACGAGCGTGCGAATCGCCCAGCCGAGTTCGATCGCATCGATGACGAGCTTCAGTCCTTCGGCCAGGAACGTCCCGCTTTCCTCGCGCGATTTCTTGTTCGTCAGCGCCTTGATGTCCTTGATGATCGGGTTGGCGAGCGAGGTCACTTCCTTCACCTGCCCGACCCTGCGCGGTCCCTGATCGTGGAAGTCCTTGCTCATTTCGGCACCCAGCGGGAAAAGAGGGAGGTGGAAAGCGCGCGGCCCTGCGTTTTGCCGTCGGTGCCGGCTTCGCGAATCACCAGCTCGCCGGATTCGACCACGCCGCCGGCGCCCCGCATCGTCTCGCGCATCAGCTCGTGGATCGAATAGAAGCTGGCGCGGATCGAATAGGCCGTCAGCACCAGGCCCACTGCCTTCGGCGACAGGATCTCGCGGCAGACATCGAGCATCAACGGCAGATGCTCGAAAAGATGCCAGACTTCGCCATTTGGGCCGCGGCCGAATTTTGGCGGATCGGTGAGGATGATATCGTACTGGCTGCCGCGGCGCTCCTCGCGCAGGATGAATTTCATCGCATCCTCGCAGATCCAGCGGATCGGCAGCTTCTCCATGCGCCCGAGCGCCTGGTTTTCCCGCGCCCAGCCGATCGCCTTCTTCGAGGCATCGACATGGGTGACCTCGGCGCCGGCTGCGGCGGCAACCAGCGAGGCGACGCCGGTATAACCGAAGAGGTTCAGCACTTTCAGCGGTCGGCCGGCCCTTTCGACCTGCTCTTTCATCCAGCTCCAGTGCACGATCTGTTCGGGGAAGACGCCGACATGGCGGAAGGAGGTGAAGCGGCCGAGGAAATCGACGCCGAGCAGATTGAGCGGCCAGGTCTCGCCGAGCGCCTCCTTCGGAAAGCGCCAGCGGCCGGTGCCTTCCTCGTCGGTATCGCCAGTGAAGGCGGCATCGACCTTTTCCCAAACGTGCGCGGGCAGCGAAGGCCGCCACAGCGCCTGGGCCTCCGGGCGGATGATGCGATAGGGGCCGTATTGCTCGAGCTTTTCGCCGTTGCCGCTGTCGATAAGGTGGAAGTCGCCGGCGCCGAGCGATTCGAGGATGACAGGCACGCGCTCAGCCGGACGCTCGCCGCTGCGCGTCATCAGAGGGCGCACGACGGCGGCAGGCGCAGCAGCCTCGCGGCTCGCCGCAGGCCGCGCGAGCGGCTTCGGCGGCCGCCCTGTCCGATCGCCCCTGCGGCTTTCACCGGAAGGACCTGATGTTTTCTTCTGGCCCGGCCGGCCTTCTCTCTGTTTCAACGTGTTCTTCCGCGTCTCTGTCGGGGTGTCTTATCGGCTTTGCGTCCGCTCCAGCGTCGCGCGTCTTGAAACGCGCAAATCGCACTGCGGCACTTTGAATATGCAGTAGCCCAGAAAAGCGGGGCGGATCAACTGCGCCGCCGGCCAAGCCCGGGCAAGAGGAGAGGGATCTCCCCGATGCGGCGCCTATTTCAAGCCCTCGGAGGCCTGCGTGCGAAGCCAGCTTTCCGCCGCATAGAGGGCTGCGACATGCATAGACTGCATGATGACGGCGCCGGACTGCAGTTCGCCGAGGATGGCAGCAAGATCCGCAAACAGCAGCTCGACCTTCTCTCCGGGGTCGAAAGACGGTTCGCCGACCCGGCTGAGACCAAGCGCCAGCCAGCTCGTCACCAAATTGCTGTGGCTGGCGGCATTCGGATAGGAGGTGAGCAGCTTGACGAAGGTCGAGGCTTCATAGCCGGTCTCTTCCCGGAGTTCGCGCTGGGCCGCCGTCATCGCCGGATCGCCGGTCTTGCTGTCGCCGGGTTCGAGGCTGCCGGCGACCAGACCGAGCACGATCTCGCCGCGGCCGTGCCGATATTCCCGTGTCAGCAGCACGCGCCCGTCGGGCATGACTGGGATAACGTTGATCCAGTCGGGATAGTCCAGCACATGGAAGGGCGCGACGACGGTTCCATCGGCGGTGACGCAATCGTCGCTCCGGATCCGGATCCATCGATCCTCATAGGTGATGCGGCTTGCCGTCACGCTCCAGGGCTTCAGTTCGTCGTTCATCGGCCCCATCCCTTATGTGCCAGATCGCAACCGGCAGATAACATTCCGTGCCGCCTTGGCAAAGCGCTTTCCCGCTGGGATAAGATGAGCGAATCGAAGATGGGGTCGTCAAATGGATTTCACCGGCGAAGAACGCATCGCCGCGCCGCGGGACATCGTCTGGGCAGCACTCAACGATCCCGAGATCATGCGCGACTGCATTCCAGGCTGCGAAGGCATCGAGCGGCTGTCGCCTGATGTCTTCGAGGCGACCATCAAGGTCAGGTTCAGCCTGCTGTCAGCCACCTTCCACGGGCTGCTGACGCTTTCCAATGTCGATGCGCCGAAGAGTTACACGTTGTCGGCCGAAGGCAAGGGCGGTCTTGCCGGCTTCGCCAGGGGGAGTGCCGATATCGTGCTTGAGGAAAGGGGTGCCGAGACCATCCTGCACTACCGGTCGAAGGCCGAACTCGGCGGCAGGCTCGCCCAGCTCGGCGCGCGTCTGCTCGATTCGACCTCGCAGAGGCTCGCCGAAGGTTTCTTCTCGGATTTCAATGCTGCCGTCGTCGCCAAAATGGCGGCCGGTTAGGCTTGGCGCAGATTGAGGCTTCGTTTAAATCGGAATTATGACGTGGACCATCAGGCCGCCGCGGGCGGAAGATCAGGAAATGCTCGCGGAGATTTATCTTTCCGTGCGCCGCGAAACATTCGTCTGGGTCGATCCGGGCAAATTCCACCGCGAGGATTTCGCCGCCCATACCAATGGCGAGACGGTCTTCGTCTGCGCGCATGAAAGCGGCAGCGTCGCCGGCTTCCTGTCGCTCTGGCCGGAGGACGATTTCATCCACATGCTCTACCTAAAACCGGAATTCCAGGGCCAGGGTGCAGGCACGGCGCTGCTGCACGCCCTGCCGGAATGGCCGCAACACCGGTACCGGCTGAAATGCCTGGTGAAGAACCGGCGGGCGAAGGCATTCTATCTCGCCCACGGTTTCCAGGTAACCGGCAACGGCGCCTCGCCCGAGGGCGACTATGAGGAATTGAGCTATTTTCCGGTTTGACGGGCCGCAGAAATACCGAGCCTGTCGAATATTGACCCGTTTTACCGCGCCGGCAGCTGTCCGGCGATTTCCTCGGCACGGTTCTTGTGGCGATCGGCCTCACTCTGCCAGCGGATGGCTTCCTTGGCCTCGGTACGGGCACGCTTGCGGTGTTTGCCCTGGCTGAACCAGGTGGCGGCCGCCCCGATCAGCATGCCTGTGATCAGCGAGACGACCAGGAAGACGAAGAAGGGCGCGGAAATCGCAAGCACCTGGTCTTCCGGCCGGAACGGATTGAAGGCGAGCGTGACGCTCTGCCGGTTGGCGACGCAGAAGACGATGAGGATGACGCCGAGCGGCAGCAAAATCAACAGGTTGACGATCTTCTTGGCCATTTGAGGTCTCCACGCGGCAGATTGCGCCGGTCTTTTTGAAGGGCGCGTTTCATGCTTGCAGCGCTATGCGTCCTTGTAAGACGCATAAAGCACGATGCGTTACCAAGAATAGGAAAACGGGCATCGAGTTCAAGTGCGGTTTCGCCGCAGGCAGCGACGGCTCAATCCTCTTCGTCGGCCTGACCGGGATTAAGCCGCTCGCGCAGCTCCTTGCCGGTCTTGAAGAAGGGAACCCACTTCTCCTCGACGAAGACGGTATCGCCGGTCCGCGGGTTGCGGCCGGAGCGCGAAGGGCGGTTCTTGACCGAAAAGGCGCCAAAGCCGCGCAATTCGACTCGGTTACCCGCAGCCAGTGCATCCGTGATCTCGTCGAGAACCGCGTTGACGATATTCTCGACGTCGCGATGATAGAGATGCGGGTTGCGTGCCGCAACAATCTGCACCAATTCGGACTTGATCACATTCGCCCCCTTAAATTATTGATTTCTTATCAATCGCGGCCAACCTGCCAAACTGAAAGCAGCCCGTCAAGAAGCAACTTTGGGGGCAGGATTCCATTGATATCCTGGGTTTTCACGAGATCATCATAACCGAAGATCGCAATCAACCGAGAAACAGCCCCAGCGAGCAGAAAGGGCGTATTGCTCTTCCTGTCCCAGTCCACCATCGGCAGATCGGCGTTAACGCCGCGTGACGTCAGATAGGCGCGGATCTCAGCCTCGCCGCCGATCGCATCGACGAGTTTCGCCTTCAGCGCCTGGCGGCCGGTATAGATCGTGCCGTCGGCCAGTTTCAGCACCTCGTCACGCGGCAGCTTGCGCCGGTCGGCGACCAGGTCGACGAACCAGTTGTAGCTGTCGACCACCATGTTGCGGATCATCGCCTTGGCGTCCTCGCTCGCCTCGTGAAAGGGTGAGGGCTCGGCCTTCAGCGGCGAGGACTTGATCTCCTGCAGCGAGACGCCGATTTTGTCGAGCAGCGGCTGGATCTGCGGATACTGAAAGATGACGCCGATCGAACCGGTGATCGAGCTGTCGCCGGCAATAATCGTATCGCCGGCGGTGGCGATCATGTAGCCGGCGGAAGCGGCAAGCGTGCGCACGTCGGAGACGACGGGCTTCTTGGCAGATATCGCCCGGATCGCCTTGAAGACTTTCTCGCCGCCATAGGTCGTGCCGCCGGGCGAGGAGATCGAAATCACCGCTGCCTTCACCTGGTCGCTGGTCTCGACCTTCTTCAGCCGCTCCAGAAGCTCGTCGTCGTCGACGATCAGCCCGGAAATTGTCACATGGGCGATATGCGGGCGCTGCGTCCCGGCCTCGCCCACGGCAAAGCGGTAGAAGGCGAAACCAAGTGCCACGATGAGGGCCACCGCGATGACGCGCCAGAAGCCCAGCTTGCGGCGCAGCCGCCGGCGATCTGTGATGATCGAACTGTCCATAGAAACCTCCAGCGCTGGCACCGGCTTCGGCATGGCGCCGATCGATCCGGTGAAATAGGGTGGCAGCGGCCCGTACGAATGCCACTTTTCAATGTTTTTCCGTTTTGTTGCTTGTTGCAGAAAAAATTCCATATTGGCAAGCCAATGTAATAATGCGAAACGAACTGTGATTGGCGGCCGGCTTTGTTATCGAGGCGCGGCGATCACCGCACATGGACGAGGCCTATGCTCGATACCCTGAAGAACAACGGACATGCCGCCTATTCAGGGTCCGGCAACAGTGCCTATGGCGATGCGTTGTTCCATTCCGCCCGCGTGCGGCGGCTGAAGATATTGCTGCCGGTGGCGGCCCTCATCGTCGCGGCGAGCCTCACCGCGGTGGCGTTGGTCAGCATCTATCTGCCCGAAAACATCAAGATGGAAGGCGCCAAGATCGAGAATGGCAAGGTCGTGATGGAAAAGCCGGCGATATCAGGTCGCAATTCCGACGGTATCAATTATTCGATGCTGGCCGAAAGAGCGCTGCAGGATATCCGCAATCCCGATCTCATCACCCTCGAGACCATCAAGGCCGCCGTGCCGATGAATGACGGTCTGATCGCCCGCGTCGTCGCCTCGACCGCCGATTACAACCGCGCCACCGACAACCTGCATATGACGGCCCCCTTCACCCTGGTGCTGAGCAGCGGCCTCAATGCGAATTTCCAGTCCGCGCAGCTCGACATCAAGGGCGGAAACATGCGGAGCGACGACCCCGTCACCATCACCAAGGACAATGCCTCCATTGTTGCGAAGACGCTTCAGATAACCGATAAGGGGCGGGTGATCACATTCGAGGGGAATGTTCGCATGAATGTCGATCCATCCACCATCCATAAACAGGGCACTTAACCAGCCGGGTCATCCATGACAAAAGATTGTCGCATTTCCACTTGCAAGACAGGCATGGCATTCATTGCCGGCGCATTTGCCCTTATTCTGACGGCCACGGGCGCCGGCGCGCAGCAGGCGACGGCGACGATGCCGGGCATGAAGCTGTCCAACGACCAGCCGATCCAGATCGAAAGCGACAAGCTGGAGATCCACGACCAGGAACACACCGCGCTCTTCACCGGCAACGTCAAGGTCGTCCAGGGGACGACGACGATGCAGTCCGGCAAGATGACCGTTTATTACAAGGACAAGGCGGCAAAGCCGGCCGCTGACGGCGCGCAGCCCGCAGCGCAGCCGCAGCAGTCGGCCTCGCTTGCATCGGGAAGTGCCGATATCGACAAGATCCTGGTGACGGACAAGGTCTTTTTGACCTCGGGCACGCAGACGGCGACCGCCGATGACGGCAATTTCGACATGGCCTCGCAGACATTCATCCTCACCGGCAAGCAGGTCGTGCTGTCGGACGGACCGAACGTCTTCAAAGGCTGCAAACTGACGGTTCACATGCAGACTGGCCAGGCGGAGCTTGAAAGCTGCGGCGGGCGTGTCCAGATTCAGCTCGATCCGAAATCGCAGCCGAATGCGCAGCAGCAGAAGCAGAACTGAGAAGCCGGCCTCCCACGTGAAATTATCATCGCTATCCACCATGTTCGGCAAGCCCGGGCCACAAGCTGCGGGCGCTGCCGACAAGAGCCGCTATCAGGGAACGCTGATCGCACGGGGTCTGACCAAGACCTATGCGACGCGGCGCGTCGTCAACGGCGTCTCGCTGGTGGTGCGCCGTGGCGAGGCTGTCGGCCTGCTCGGCCCGAACGGCGCCGGCAAGACCACCTGTTTTTACATGATCACCGGCCTGGTGCCGGTCGATGAAGGCACGATCGAGATCGATGGCAACGACGTCACGACCATGCCGATGTACCGCCGCTCGCGCCTCGGCGTCGGTTACCTGCCGCAGGAAGCCTCGATTTTCCGTGGGCTGACGGTGGAAGAGAATATCCGCGCCGTCCTCGAAGTGCATGTGAAGGACAAGGCCGAGCGCGAGCAGAAGCTGAACGAGCTGCTGGAGGAATTCCATATCCAGAAGCTGCGCAAGAGTGCCGCCGTCGCCCTGTCCGGCGGTGAGCGCCGCCGCCTCGAAATCGCCCGTGCGCTTGCGACCGACCCGACCTTCATGCTGCTCGACGAACCCTTTGCCGGCGTCGACCCGATCTCGGTCGCCGATATCCAGAATCTCGTTCACCACTTGACGGCGCGCGGCATCGGCGTTCTCATCACCGACCACAATGTGCGCGAGACGCTGGGTCTCATCGACCGCGCCTACATCATCCATGCCGGTGAGGTGCTGACCCATGGCCGGGCCAACGACATCGTCAACAATCCGGAAGTGCGCCGGCTCTACCTCGGCGACAATTTCAGCCTGTAACGCCGGATGTCGCAGAAATTCACCGTGCCGTCATACTTCCGCTTGACCAAATACGATAAAAAAGCAATTTTTGGGCCAACTTGGATTTCCGTGGCCTGAAGCCTTGATCGGACGCGGTTTCCCGGAGGAATCGAGGGGAGTTTCGCGTCCGTCATGGCACTGTCCGCCAATCTTTTCCTGCGCCAGACCCAGTCTTTGGTGATGACACCGCAACTGATGCAATCCATCCAGTTGCTGCAGATGACGCATTTCGAACTCAACCAGTTCATCGCCCAGGAAGTGGAGAAGAACCCGCTGCTCGAATTTCCGTCGAACGACGGCGAGGCGGGCGGCGAACGCGGTGAAGCCGAAGATGGAGAATATGCTCATCAGCCGGAGGATGCCGGGTCGGACGACGGCTACGACAACCGCACCGAGGCGCTCTCCAGCGATTGGTATGACAATGGCGGCAGCGCCAGCACCAGTCGGCTGAACGACGAACTCGACGCCAATTACACCAATGTCTTTCCTGATGATGGTGCCCCGCAGCGCCTCGATGCGCCGGAGCTCGTCAGCCAGTGGAAGTCGATGCCGGGCAGCGGCGAGGGCGCCGACTACGATCTCGACGATTTCGTCGCCGGCCAGGTGTCGCTGCGCGATCATCTCGCTCAGCAGATCCCCTTCGTCCTGCCTGACATGGCCGACCGGCTGATCGCGCAGAATTTCGTCGACCAACTCGACGACTGCGGTTATCTGCAGGCCGATATCGTCGAGGCCGGCGAGAGGCTGGGCACGAGCCTCGCACAGGCCGAGCGCGTGCTCGCCACCCTCCAGAGCCTTGATCCGCCGGGTGTTTTCGCCCGCAGCCTCGCCGAATGCCTGGCGATCCAGCTCAGGCAGAAGGACCGATACGACCCGGCCATGCAGGCTCTGGTCGAAAACCTTGAACTGCTTGCTCGGCGCGATTTTGCCACGCTGAAGCGCCTCTGCGGCGTCGACGAGGAAGATCTTCTCGACATGCTCGGCGAGATCCGCCAGCTCAATCCCAAGCCCGGCAGCGGGTTCGAGGCGGGCGTTTCCGAAGCGATCATGCCCGACGTGGTCGTCAGAGCCTCTTCGGATGGCGGCTGGCTGGTCGAGCTCAATCCGGATACGCTGCCGCGCGTGCTGGTCAACCAGTCCTATTTTTCCCGCGTGACCCGCAATGGAGAGGATCACGCCTTCCTCTCCGATTGCCTGCAGAGCGCCAACTGGCTGACGCGCAGCCTCGATCAGCGGGCAAAAACCATCATGAAGGTGGCAAGCGAAATCGTTCGCCAGCAGGACGCCTTCCTGCTGCACGGCGTCGATCACCTGCGCCCGCTGAACCTGAAAACGGTCGCCGAGGCGATCAAGATGCATGAATCCACCGTCAGCCGCGTCACGTCGAACAAATATATGCTGACGCCGCGCGGCCTCTTCGAACTCAAATATTTCTTCACCGTCTCGATCAGTGCCGTCGCCGGCGGTGACAGCCATTCGGCCGAGGCGGTGCGTCACAAGATCCGTGCGCTGATCCTGCAGGAGAGCCCGGAGGCGGTGCTTTCCGACGACGATATCGTCGACATGCTGAAGAAGGGCGGTGTCGATCTCGCCCGCCGCACCGTTGCGAAATACAGGGAGGCAATGAACATTGCCTCTTCGGTCCAGCGCCGCCGCGAGAAGCGGGCGCTCGCCAAGGTCGCGGGCTTCTGACGCAGCAATGCTTCGACCTCGATCGAAGCATCCGGCCTGCAAATCCCATTATTCCTCTCCAGCGCCCAGGTCTTTTCAGACGCGCAACGGCTGCAACCCTTTGAATTGTCTTCAACGAAGATCGAAATGCCGACGATGACGCCGCAAAATCCGAACCTTACCAGGGAGCTTTTCCTGCTGCTGGTGCTGGCGACCCTCTGGGGTTCCTCCTACAGCTTCATCAAGATCGGCGTCGAGACGATCCCGCCGATAACGTTGATAGCCGCCCGCACGCTGATTGCCGGCGGCATTCTGCTGGCCGTCCTGCGCCACCGGCGTGTCCGTCTGCCGCGCGATCGTGCGACCTGGCGGCGGTTTTTCGTTCAGGCCTGTCTGAACAGCGTCGTCCCCTTCACGCTGATCGCCTGGGCGGAGCAGTCCGTCGATGCCGGACTGGCGGTCATCCTGAATTCGGCAACGCCGATCTTCACCTTCCTGCTGGCCGTGCTGATCACCCGCCATGAGCAGGTGACGCTGCGAAGGCTCTTCGGCGTTATGGCCGGGCTTGCCGGCATCTGCCTCGTCATCGGCGTCGAAGCGCTCGGCGGTCTCGGTGAAAACCTGACGGCGCAGCTTGCCATCATCCTGGCGACCGTCTGTTATGCAGGTGCCGCGATTTTCAGCAAGAACTTCAAGGGGCTTGATCCCGCAGTGCCGGCGGCCGGTTCGTTGACCTCAGGCGCGGTCATTCTCTTGCCGATAAGTCTCGTCGTCGATCGGCCGTGGGAACTCGATCCTTCGGCGGCATCGATGCTGGCGCTGCTGGCCCTCTCTGCCTTTTCGACGGCGCTCGCCTTTGTGATCTATTTCCGTCTCGTTCAGACGCTGGGTTCGGTCGGAACCACCGCGCAAGCCTATCTCAGGGTGCCGATCGGTGTTGCGATCGGCATCGTCTTCCTCGGCGAGAGGCTGAGCCCGACGGCCTGGATTGGACTCGTCTGCGTCATATCGGGTGTCGCCGCCATGACGATCCCCGCAAGAAGGGACGCAACGCAAGCGCGAAACGCGTAAGATGTATTGGGTGGCGATCGGCGGCATGCCCTGCCAGGCAAGGTATCCGCCACCCGTTGACCGTGTGCCGCCGAGGGTGATTCGGCGCCCTATTGACTTTTCGGCAAGCTCTGGCTAGAAGCCCGCCGCAATCGATGCCGCGAACGGCGTCTGGAGTTATCCCCAGCATCAGAAGGGCACCAAGGACCCGCAGGCCTAAGCCGATCTTGCTTGAGATTGTGCGAAGTGCTTGGATGAACCTGAGGCTTGGCGTAAACTGATACCCGCAAACGACCATAAGAAGGGAAACTCCATGAGTGTGCGTGTATCCGGGAAACATATGGAAATTGGTGAATCCTTCCGTCAAAAGATCGAGGACCAAATTGGTATGGCCATCACGAAATACTTCGACGGGGGATATTCCGGCCAGGTGACCGTGGAAAAGGCGAGTTCTCGTTACTCGGCGGATTGCAAGCTGCATCTCGACAGCGGCGTGGTGTTGCATGCGGCCGGCGAGGCGACCGACCCGCAATTGGCTTTCGACGCCGCCTCCCAGCGGATCGAAAAACGGCTGCGGCGTTACAAGCGCAAGCTCAAGGACCATCACGCCGGAAACCATCTGAATGGTTTTGCAGAGGTTTCCTACACGGTCATGGATTCCGTTCCTGATCACGATGATGAAATCGCCGACGATTTCGCTCCGGCGATCGTCGCAGAAAGCACGAAGCAGCTGAAGACCATGTCGGTCGCCACCGCAGTGATGGCGCTCGACATGACCGACGAGCCGCTTCTCCTGTTCCGCAGCCCCGGCAAGGAACATCTGAACATCGTTTACCGTCGGCACGACGGAAATATTGGCTGGATCGATTCGGCCAGTATCAAAGGCTGAGATCAGCGTGGTGAGCGGCGGCATTGCCGCCGCTCCTTGCATTTGATCCCGGCGACAGAAGGAAAAAGAAATGGCATTGGCAGATTTGCTCCATCAGGATGCGATCATTCCCGCCCTCAGAGTAAATTCCAAGAAACAGTTGCTTCAGGAATTGGCTGCAAGAGCCTCCAGGATCACCGGGCTTTCCGAACGGGAGATCTTCGACGTCATCCTGCAGCGGGAACGCCTGGGCTCGACCGGAGTCGGCAACGGCATCGCCATTCCCCACGGCAAGCTGGGAAACATCCATTCGATCGTCGGCATCTTCGCCCGGCTGGAGCAGCCGGTCGATTTCGAGGCGCTGGACGACCAGCCGGTCGACCTCGTGTTCCTGCTGCTTGCACCGGAAGGCGCGGGCGCCGATCATCTCAAGGCTCTGTCGCGTATCGCCCGCGTGCTGCGCGATCACGATCTGGTCGCCAAGCTGCGCGCCACCGATTCCGCCTCGGCGATCTACGCCTTCCTCAACGAAGAGCAGACGTCGAACGCTGCCTGAGCTGCATTAATCTCCGAATGTGAAAAGGCGCCGGGTCTCCCAGGCGCCTTTTGCATTATGAGGGGCTGAACGATCAGAACTCTTCCCAGTTGTCCTGTGCCACGGCAGCGGATCCGCGCGACGGGGCAGTCGCGCGACGGACCGCCGGGGCGCTCGCGCGAGGCGAAGGGGCTGAAGTCGCCGGTGCCCGCATCTTTTGCGCGACAGAGGCAAGGGCTGCGGCGTTGCCCGAACCCGAGACATTGAAGCGGGTGGCGAGCGCCTTCAGCGTTCGTGCCTCGTCGTTGAGTGCGACGCTGGCCGCGGTCGCTTCCTCTACCATCGCCGCATTCTGCTGCGTCACCTGGTCCATCTGGTTCATGGCTTGATTGATTTCCTTCAGGCCGACAGCCTGTTCGCTGGCCGATGCCGAAATCTGCCGGATGAGGTCGTTGATGCCCATCACCTGTTCGGCGATCTTGTGCAGCGTGCTGCCGGCGCGCCCGACGAGATCGACGCCCTCCTTGACCTGGACGGCCGAACTGTTGATCAGCGTCTTGATTTCCTTGGCGGCATTGGCAGAACGCTGTGCAAGTTCGCGCACCTCCTGGGCGACGACGGCAAAACCCTTGCCGGCTTCCCCGGCACGCGCCGCCTCGACACCGGCGTTGAGCGCCAGCAGGTTGGTCTGGAAGGCGATCTCGTCGATGACGCCGATGATCCGCGAAACCTCCGTCGAAGATTGTTCGATCCCTTGCATCGAGGCGATTGCCTTCTGCACCACTTCACCGGACTTTTCGGCATCCTGGCAGGCGAGGTTGACGTTGTCGGCTGCCGTGCGCGCATTTTCGGCGCTGGAATCGACCTGCGCGGTGAGCTCGTTGAGCGCGGCCGCCGTCTCTTCCAGGCTGGCTGCCTGCTGCTCGGTGCGCTTGGCGAGATCGGAAGCGCTGTTGCTGATTTCACCGGTGCCGGAGCCGATATTGGCGACGCTGAGGTTCATCGTGTTGATGGTCTCTTCGAGGCTCGCGAGCGCGGCGTTGAAATCCTGTTTCAGCTTGCCGTATTCGCCGGGGAACTCGTCGGTGATGCGGTAGCCGAGATTGCCCTGCGACAGCGCGGAAAGGCCGGCGCCGACGATTGAGACGATATGGCGCTGCAGCGACACCGATTCCTGGCGTTCCGATTCCGAGCGGCTGCGCTCGGTCTCGGCGGCTTGCGCTGGTCGGCGGCCTCGTCTTCGAGGCGGCGGCTGTCGGCGAGCGTGAAGCGAAAGCCTTCCAGCGCCTTGGCGACCGAACCGACCTCGTCGCTGCGGTCCTGGGCAGCGACCGGTTCGTCATATTGGCCGTCGCTCAGCGCCCTGACGCTGGCGACAAGCCCGCCGAGCGGCCGCTGCACGAAAGAGCGGACGGCGAAATAGAGCGCCAGCATGACGGCGCCAAGCACGATCAGCCCGTTGATGATCATCATGTAGGTCTGGTCTCGCACCGGCGCGTTGATCGCCGTGTGCGGCACGTCGACGAGCACGACCCAGGTGGCGTTGACGCCGGGAACCGAGAAGGGATAGACGACGCGATCGAAGGGATCGAGGCCGTCATAGGTGAGGTTCCTGACGAGGCCGGGCTGTTTGCTCGACAGCGCCGACTTGACGATGTCGGCACCTTCGCCGTCATATTCCTTGGTCATCAGGTCGGGGATCGGCGCGACGATCCAGTTGCCGGCCTGCGACAGCAGCGTGACGCGGCCCGAACCGAAGGGATGCAGCGCCTGCAGCTTGTCGGTCAGCGACTTCAGCGAAATGTCGACGCCGCCGACGCCGATCATCTTACCATCAGACATGACCGGATAGGCAATCGAGGTCAGCAGCGTCGGCACGTCGGTTCCTTCGGCCATATAGGGCGTGGTGATCGCGCCCTTGCCGCTGTCGGCGGCGAGCTTCCACCATGCGGCGGTATAATCATTGTCGAAGGTCGAATATTGGATGCCGCCGTCCTTGGTCTTCGACCAGTAAGGCGTGAAGGCGCCGTTCTTGTTGGTGCCTTCGTCATTGTTGTTGGCGATCTCGGTGCTCTTGCCGTCAAGCGCGCCGAGCTGCTCGCAGAACCAGCTGCCGAAGGCGAAGGCATTCTGCTCGAGATTGGCCTTCAGCACGTTGATCATGCCCTTGCGATCGAGCGACTTGCCTTCATGGCCGCGGCCGATGACACCCGACATGGTACGCGCGGCGCTGGCGAGCTCCCCGACATTGGCGGCGATTTCATTGGCGATCGATTTTGCCTCGAGGTTGGCCTGATCCATCGTCAGCGTCTGGACGCGATCCCGGGTCTGGCCGATGAGGAAAAAGTTCGAAACGATGAGAACAAGTGCGATGGCGATGCCGGTGATGACGATGAGTTTCGCGGCAAGCGATTTCATGCGAAAAATGAACATGGGGTCCTCGGGCAAGGATGCGCCGAACGGGCATTCTCCGGCGCAGGAGCAAAGGCTTCGCCCCGTCATGGAGCCGCCGCCTACAGCGCTGCGCGTCTTTTCAGACGCGCAAAGGACGCTGTAGCACTTTGAAACGCTGCATAATTTTATCCTTAAATCGATTCCGATTTAAGGAATTATGCAGTGACGGCCGGATTCCAGAAGGTGGGAGACGCCGGCGGCCATGAGGAACATCGCCGGAAATCTCTTAAATTTGAATGAAACTCTATCGAACGGGGCCATGAAAATCGCCGGAACGCCCTGAATTACAGGGAGTTTTGCCGACGGCTTCGCAAAGAGACGCGGACTATATCCTGTCTGCGACTTCCTCGCTCAAAGGGATCGAAGGTTGCGCCCCGGCCTTGAGGCATGCGAGCGAACCGGCAACCGCCGCACGGCGTAGCGCCGAGACAAAATCGAGGCCGTCGTCGAGGCTGGCGGCGAAATAGCCGCAGAAAGTGTCTCCGGCGCCAACCGTATCGACAGGTTCGATCTTGAGACCCTGCGCCCTTGAAATCGCGCCGTCGCGAATGGCTATGACCCCGTCGGCGCCGAGCGTCACGATCAGCGTCTGGCCCGTCTCCGCATGCAGGCGCACAAGGGCTGCCTCGCGCGCTTGGGCGTCCATGCCCTCCTGCCCGGCGAGCCGCTCGAACTCGGTCTCGTTGGCGATGACGATATCGGCGAGCCGGCCGAGGCGGGCCGCATCGGGGATCAGCGGCGCGAGGTTGAGGATGCTGGTGACGCCCTTGGCGCGGGCGGCCGACAGCGCGCGTTCGACGGCGGCAGCCGGCACTTCGAGCTGCAGCATCAGGATATCGCCTTCGTTCATGCGGCCGATCGCCGTCTCGGCATCGGCGGGCGTGACGAAGCCATTGGCGCCGGGAACGACGGCAATCATGTTTTCGCCGTCGCCGCCGACAAGGATCAGCGCCGCACCTGTGGGACCGTCGACATGTTTGATCAGAGAAAGGTCGGTGCCTGCATCATCGAGCAGGGCAAGCGCCTCCGCAGCGAAGGCATCCTTGCCGACGGCGCCGGCCATATGCACGTAACGTCCGGCGCGGCGCGCTGCCAGCGCCTGGTTGGCGCCCTTGCCGCCGGCGGCCGTGGCAAAGCCGTTGCCGGCCACCGTCTCGCCGGGCTTCGGCAGGCGCTCGGTCGTGGCGATGAGATCCATGTTGATGGACCCGAAAACTGTGATCATGAATGTGTCCCGTCTTCTAGAGCATGATGCCGAAAAGTGTGATCGGTTTTCGCACGACATCATGCTCCTAGTGCTTCATGCGGGCGAGACACTGCCCGAAGCGGTCACTCCTCGTCAACCACCCGGAGCTTGAGAAGGCCGGTGCGGCTTTCGACCGATTTGACCGCGGCTTCGCCGTCGCGGGCGGTTTTTGCATCGCCGCCCCCCGCCTCGAATTCCAGCGCTTCGATCCTGGCGCCGCGCTTGGTGAGCTTGTCGGCTGACGTGACCACCATGTCGATATCCTTCTGCGCCATGGCGAAATGGCCCTGCAGTTTGCGCACCCGCTCATCGAGGCGGCTGAGATCGTCCATCAGGATCGCCACTTCGCCCTGGATTAGATGCGCCTGCGCCCGCATGCGCTGGTCCTTGAGCACGGCCTGGATGACCTGGATCGACAGCATCAGCAGCGACGGCGAGACGATGACGATGCGTGCGCGATGCGCCTTCTGCACCACCGGCTCGAAGTGCTCGTGGATCTCGGCGAAGATCGATTCTGACGGCACGAAGAGAAAGGCCGTATCCTGGGTTTCGCCCTGGATCAGATATTTCTCGGAAATGTCCCTTATGTGGACCTCCATGTCGCGGCGGAACTGCTGGCCGGCGATCTTGCCGGCCTCGGGACTGCCGGCGTCGCGGATCGCGTTCCAGGCTTCGAGCGGAAATTTCGCGTCGATCACCAGCGGCGGCGCGCCGTTCGGCATGCGGATCGTGCAGTCCGGCCTCGAACCGTTGGACAGCGTCTGCTGGAAGGCGTAGGCGCCCATCGGCAGACCGTCGGCGACGATCGTTTCCATCCTGGACTGGCCGAAGGCGCCGCGCGTCTGCTTGTTGGACAAAATGGCCTGCAGCCCGACGACATCCTTGGCGAGCGTCTGGATATTGTTCTGCGCGGCATCGATGACCGCCAGCCGCTCCTGCAGCCGCTGCAGGTTCTCATGCGTCGATTTCGTCTGCTCGGTGATCGTCGAGCTGACGCGCTGCGACATGCCGTCGAGGCGTTGGCTGATCGTCTGGTTGAGTTCGCTCTGCCGTGCGCCGAAGACCTCGGTCATCGCCGCGATGCGGCCCTGCATCTCCGCCTGGATCTTCAAAAGCTCGGCCATCCGCGCTTCGTTTTCCTGAGCACGAAAGCTCGCTTCCTCCGCCTGCTCGCGGCGAAGGCTGGCGCCGCGCAGCAGAAGCACGATCACCAGCAGGGCGAGGGCGGCGAGAACGGCGCCGATAAGCGCCAGCATGGCCGGGCTGATCGAGGCAAGGGCAAGAGAGAGCGATTCGGAATGGATGGTCATGCCGCAAGCATAACAGAAGAAATGGCGATATATAGATCAAAACGTGAACGGAATGGGTGGGCCTCAATATCCTCGCAAGCGACCGCTCTTCCTCGCTCGGGGCAGAAGAAATCGTCGTCCGATTTAACGATTGCTCAACCATATTGGCCAAAACCTGCGGCGCAGAAATTCCTTCCCGCGCGCGTCGCGCCAAGTACAGAGATCTCCATGACCGCCCAGCAGACCGACAGTGCCCTCAGGCAGCGCCTCGATTTCATCGAACTGGATGAGGCAGCGCGCAAGTCGATGCGGGATCTGCGCCCGGTCATATCAGAGCTGATCGGTGGCGCCCTCGATAAATTCTACGCCAAGATCGCCAAGACCCCGGCTGTCGCGGGCTTCTTCGCCGATAAGAACCATGTCGGCCACGCCAAGAAGCGCCAGCAGGACCATTGGGCCAATCTCGCCGGCGGCGCGTTCGACGAGAGCTATGTCAACGGCGTGACCGCGGTCGGCCGCACCCATGCCCGTATCGGGCTGGAGCCGCGCTGGTATATTGGCGGTTACGCCATCGTCATGTCCGAACTAGTCAAGGGCATCATGGAGAAGCAATGGCCGTCGATCTTCGCGCGCCGAGAGGGCAAGGCATTGGCCGAGAAGCTGTCGGCCGTCATCAAGGCCGGCATGCTCGACATGGATTATTCCATCTCGGTCTATCTCGAGACGCTCGAAGCCAAGCGTCAGGCACTGGAGGAGGAACGCGCTCAGGCCGAATCCGACCAGGCGATCGCGCTGGAGCAGCTGCGCCGCGGCCTGGAAGCGCTGTCGAACGGCGATCTCGAGGCCACCCTGCCGTCCGATCTGCCGGGCAATTTCCGGCAGATGGCCGAGGATTACAACCGCGCCGTCAGGGCGCTAAGCCAGTCCTTTGCCTCCGTGCGTGAGACCTCAGGCCGTATCATGAGCGGCGCCGACGTCATTTCCAAGGCAACCAACGATCTGGCGCTGCGCACTGCGCAGCAGGCGGCAGGCGTCGAGGAGAGCTCGGCCGCCCTGCAGCAGCTTTCTGTCAGCGTCGGCCAGACGGCCGCCAATGCCGAGAAGGCGTCGGACGCCGTGCGCGAGACGCAAGAGAAGGCGAAGAACTCCGGCGAACTCGTCACCAGCGCCGTCTCGGCGATGGCCGGCATCGAGAAATCCTCGACCGGGATCTCCAAGATCATCGGCGTCATCGATGAGATCGCCTTCCAAACCAATCTGCTGGCGCTGAACGCCGGCGTTGAGGCGGCCCGTGCCGGCGATGCCGGCAAGGGTTTTGCCGTCGTCGCCCAGGAAGTCCGCCAGCTCGCCCAGCGCACCGCGGAAGCGGCCAAGGAGATCAAGAACCTGATCTCGCAGAGCTCGACACAGGTCAATCAGGGCGTCGGCATCGTCTCCAGCACCGGCGAGGCGCTGAACGACATGATTAGCCGCATCGACATCATCAACCGTTTCGTCGCCGATATCGCCGCCGCCGCCCGCGATCAGGCGACCGGCGTCAACGAGGTCAGCATCGCCGTCCGCAACATGGGTGCGATCACCCAGCAGAATTCGGACATGGTCGAGCACTCTTCAGCGGAAACCCGCCGCCTCAAGGACGAGGTGGAAACCCTGATCGAGCTGCTGCGGCGCTTCCGCGCCCGGCCGGAGGGCCGTTCAGCCGGTGCGGCCCTTCGGGCAGCCTGAGGGGAATATGGCGAAATTCCGGGCGGGGATGCAAAAAAGCGTATTCCCCGCCTGCCGGATAATTCCATAGTCGGAAAAGATGGGTTATGGGAACGCCATGACCATCAAGCCACTCATCATTCTTCCCGATCCCGTTCTCCGCCAGCTGTCCAAGCCGATCGAGCGGGTGGACTCCGACCTGCAGCGTCTTGCCGACGATATGCTGGAAACCATGTACGACGCGCCGGGCATCGGCCTTGCGGCGATCCAGATCGGCGTGCCGCGCCGCATGCTCGTTATCGACATCTCGCGCGAAGGCGAGGAAAAGCAGCCGCAGGTCTTCATCAATCCGGAGATCGTCAAATCCTCCGACGAGCGCTCCGTCTATGAGGAAGGCTGTCTTTCGATTCCGGACTATTATGCCGAGGTCGAGCGCCCGGCTGTCGTCTCGGTCAAATATCTCGACCGAAACGGCAAGGAACAGACCGTGGAAGCCGACGGCCTGCTCGCCACCTGCCTGCAGCACGAGATCGACCACCTGAACGGCGTGCTCTTCATCGATTATATTTCGCGGCTGAAGCGGGAGATGGTGATCAAGAAATTCACCAAGGCGGCGAAGTCGAAGGCGCTCTGACGCCGCGTTGAAAATTCATTGGCGAGACACTATGATATCATTGATATCATAGTGAGGTGCCGAATGGGTGATTTTCTGATCAGAAACATTTCCGAAGCATTGAAGCGAGACATTGCGCAATCGGCCCAGCGCAGCGGAAACAGTCTTTCTGACGAGGCCAAGGAGCTTTTGCGCGAAGCGCTGAAAAGGAAAGCCGAAGCAAAGCCCGAGACTTTGTCGGCGTATGACGCGATACGTGCCGCTTTCGTCAGCGAAAACGCGGTAGACGATGAATTTGCTGCAATCATGGACGAAATCGAGGCCGCGCGGAAAAAGGATTTCGGCCGTCCGTTCGAGGATTTCGAATGATTGTTCTCGATACGAATGTGATTTCCGAGTTCGCCAGGCCTTTGCCGAATGAAAAGGTGAAGGCCTGGATATTGCGGCAGGATGGCTCGAGAATCTGGCTTTGCACGGTCGGCTTGATGGAACAGATTTACGGCGCCGAAAGGGTTTTCTTGAAGACAGGATCGGACCGCTTCTTTCGCGCGATCGAGAATTTGGTAAAAGGCCAGTTTCGCGATCGTATCGTCGGCTGGGATTTGGAAACGGCTATGGCAACCGGTCGCTTGCGGGCGAAACGCGAAAGCATGGGGCGGCCGATTTCGGTCCAGGATGCTATGATTGCCGCCATCTGCCTTGTCAACGGCGCGACGCTTGCGACCCGCAATACCCGAGATTTCGAGGGGTTTGATCTCAAGCTCGTAAACCCGTTTGAAGACGGTTGATCCTCAATTGGCGAGATAAAATGTCTCTTCGCATCATCTTCATGGGAACCCCGGAGTTCTCGGTTCCGACCCTGCGCCTGCTCGTCGATGCCGGGCACAGGATTGTTGCGGTCTATACGCAGCCGCCGCGGCCGGGTGGGCGGCGCGGCCTCGATCTACAGAAATCGCCAGTGCATCAGGCGGCCGAACTGCTCGGCCTGCCGGTCTTCACCCCCGTCAATTTCAAGGATCCCGAGGAGCGCGAGAGGTTTCGTGGCTTGAAGGCCGATGTCGGCGTCGTCGTTGCCTACGGGTTGTTACTGCCGGAAGCGATTTTGAACGGCACCCGCGATGGCTGCTACAACGGTCATGCCTCGCTGCTGCCGCGCTGGCGGGGTGCGGCACCGATCCAGCGGGCGATCATGGCCGGCGACACAAAGACCGGCATGATGGTGATGAAGATGGACAAGGGTCTGGATACCGGCGCCGTGGCACTCACCCGCGAGGTCGAGATCGGCCCGAACATGACGGCTGGCGAGCTGCACGACCGGCTGATGCACGTGGGCGCCAAGGCGATGGCGGAAGCCATGGTGAAACTCGAAATGAACGACTTGCCGCTGACGCCGCAGCCGGAAGAGGGCGTGCTCTATGCCGCCAAGATCGACAAGGCCGAGACGCGCATCGATTTTTCCAGGAACGCCGGGGACGTGCACAATCACATCCGCGGCCTGGCGCCGTTTCCGGGTGCCTGGTTCGAGCTCGAAGTCGGCGGCAAGCCGGAGCGGGTGAAGGTGCTGGCGTCCGAGCTGGCTGAAGGGCAGGGTGCTGCCGGGCAACTGCTGACGGACGATCTCGTGGTCGCCTGCGGCTCGGGCGCGGTGCGGCTGACCAGACTGCAGAAGGCCGGCGGCAAGCCGCTGGCGGCGGCCGACTTCCTCAGGGGCACGCCGCTGGCGGCGGGTACGAGGCTGTCCTGATGCCGCGTTTCCGCATGACCGTCGAATATGACGGCGGCCCTTATGTCGGCTGGCAGCGGCAGGAGAACGGCCCTTCGGTGCAGGGCGCGATCGAGGCGGCGGTGCTGTCGCTGACCGGTGAGACGGTGTCGGTGCGCGGCGCCGGACGCACTGATTCCGGCGTCCATGCCATGGGGCAGGTGATCCATGCCGATCTTTCGAAGGACTGGTCGCCCTACCAGCTGCAGAATGCCTTGAACGCGCATCTGAGGCTTGCCGGCGAGCGGGTCTCCATTCTCGATGTCGAGGCGGCTGCCGAATTTTTCGATGCGCGCTTTTCGGCGCTGCGGCGCCATTACCTCTATCGCATCGTCAGCCGCCGGGCGCCGCTGGCGCTCGAAGCCGGCAAGGCCTGGTGGGTGCCGAAGGTGCTCGATCACGAGGTCATGCATGCCGCCGCCCAGAGGCTGGTCGGCAAGCACGATTTCTCCACCTTCCGCGCCGCCCATTGCCAGGCAAGCAGCCCGGTCCGCACGCTCGACCGGCTGGATGTGACGCGCAATGGCGAGTTGATCGAGATCCGCGCCACGGCGCAGAGTTTTCTCCACAACCAGATCCGTTCCTTCGCCGGCACGCTGAAGCTCGCCGGCGAAGGCAAGTGGACGCCTGATGATGTCGAGGCGGCGCTCGAGGCACGCGACCGCAAGGCCTGCGGCCCGGTGGCGCCGCCGGACGGGCTCTATTTCATGCAGGTGGATTATCCCGACGTGATCCCCGACCGCCGAAGGCCGGTCACCGATACCAATGACGAGGATGCTGATGATCCCTCGTAAGCTTGGTCAGACGGGATAGATGCCGAGGAAGTGCTGCAGATATTCCGAAAGGATCATCGACGGCACGAGCAGCACCAGTGTCAGCGCCCCGGTCATCAGCGCATGGCCATGGCAGATCATCCGGAGAATGCGCGCCAGTACGAAGACCTGCGCCAACATGAAGGCCAGCAGCAGCAGCGAGACGAGCCCGACGGAGGCGGGCAGGAAGAACACCAGCGCCAGCAGCAGCCCGTTGATATAGGAGAGCGGCACACCGAGCCAGTTGACGCTGACGACGACGGGTGCGAAACGCTCGCCCATTCGGAAGGCAAGCAGCAGCAGCCCGGCAAAGATCAGCGGCACGAACCAGTTGGCGACCTCGACGAGGCCGAGCCTGATATAGAAGGGAAAATCGACATCGGCTTCCGGCGGCATCGCCCGCAGGAAGGCCTGTCGCCACCAGAGCCATGAAATACCCATCGGCGGCAGGCACCAGAGCATTGCCCAGAACGAACGGTTGACGCCGCGCTCGGACATATCGAGGTAGCGGAAGCCGCGCGGATCCAGCCGGATGAGCAGCCAGAGGCCGGCCAGATAATATTGAACCTCCCTAAAGCCCGGCATTGGCGAACCAGCGGGCGATGAAGGTTTCGTAGATTGCCGTCAGCGTCTCCAGATCGGCGACAGCGACGCGCTCATCGACCATGTGCATCGTCTGGCCGACAAGGCCGAACTCGACGACCGGGCAATAATCCTTGATGAAGCGCGCATCCGACGTGCCGCCGGTGGTCGAAAGCCGCGGCGACTGACCGGCAACGCTTTCGACGGCCGACGACAGCGAGGCGATCAGCGCATTGTTGCGCGTCAGGAAGACATGGCTCGGCCGGTCGGCCCAGATGATATCATAGGCCACCGGTTGGCGGCCCGGCCGCAAGGCACCATCCCGGGCGGCGGCGTCGAGACGGCGCAGGATTTCGGCACGCAGCGTTTCGACGGTCCAGCTGTCGTTGAAGCGGATGTTGAAGCTTGCCGATGCCTTGGCCGGGATGACGTTGGTTGCCGGATTGCCGACATCGACCGTGGTCACTTCGAGGTTCGACGGCTGGAAATCGTCGGTGCCGCCGTCAAACGGCGGGTCCATCAGCGCCTGCGTCAGCTGCAGCACGCCGCGCACCGGATTGTCGGCGAGGTGCGGATAGGCGGCATGGCCCTGCACGCCGTGAACCGTGATCTTGCCCGACAGCGAACCGCGCCGGCCGATCTTGATCATGTCGCCGAGCCTGTCCGGATTGGTCGGCTCGCCGACAAGGCAGGCATCCCAGCGCTCGCCGCGTTCGGCCGCCCATTGCAGCAGCTTGATCGTGCCGTTGATCGCCGGGCCTTCTTCGTCGCCGGTGATGAGGAAGGAGATCGAGCCGGCCGGTGGCCCGTTCTTCTCGATATGGCGGGCGGCGGCGGCGACGAAACAGGCGATGCCGCCCTTCATGTCGACTGCGCCGCGGCCGAAAAGCTCGCCCTTGGAAATCTCGGCGGCAAAGGGTGGATGCGTCCAGGCGGCTTCGTCGCCGACCGGCACGACATCGGTATGGCCGGCAAACATCAAATGCGGACCGTCCTTGCCGAGGCGGGCATAGAGGTTTTCGATGTCGGGTGTTCCCTCTTCGCTCGCCTTCACCCTGTCGACCGCAAAGCCGAGCGGCGCAAGCATCGCCTCCAGCGCCGACAGTGCGCCGCCTTCGGCGGGCGTCACGGACGGGCAGCGAATCAGCGTCTGAAGATTAGCGACGGGGTCGGTAGCGGTCATGGCGGTCGGACTATCCGGCGGGAATGGCAAAGACATGGCAAGGCGGGGCCGCCTCGCGTAAAAAGACGCCGTCTGTTTACCGGATCAACGTCCCGGTGTCATCAATCTCTGAGCAGCTCGTTGATGCCGGTCTTCGAGCGGGTCTTTTCATCGACGCGCTTGACGATGACGGCGCAGTAGAGATGCGGCGCCGGCTGGCCGTTGCCCATCGTCGCATTGCCCGACGGCATCGAGCCGGCGACGACGACGGAATAGGGCGGCACTTCGCCGTAGGTCACCTCGCCGGTGGCGCGGTCGACGATCTTGGTCGACTTTCCGATAAAGACGCCCATGCCGAGCACCGAGCCTTCGCGCACGATGCAGCCTTCGACCACCTCGGAACGGGCGCCGATGAAGCAATTGTCCTCGATGATCGTCGGGCCGGCCTGCATCGGCTCCAGAACGCCGCCGATGCCGACGCCGCCGGAGAGATGCACATGTTTGCCGATCTGCGCGCAGGAGCCGACCGTCGCCCAGGTATCGACCATCGTGCCTTCGCCGACATAGGCGCCGAGATTGACGAAGGAGGGCATCAGGATCGCGTTCGGGGCGATATAGGCCGAGCGGCGCACGACGCAGTTCGGCACGGCGCGGAAGCCGGCGGCGCGGAAGTGGTTCTCGCCCCAGTTTTCGAACTTCGAAGGAACCTTGTCCCACCAGGTGGAGTTGCCCGAGCCGCCCTTCACCACGTCCATGTCGTTGAGGCGGAAGGACAGCAGCACGGCCTTCTTCAGCCATTGATTGACCGACCAGGCGCCGTCGGCGGAGCGTTCGGCGACACGGGCCTTGCCGGCATCGAGTAGATCGAGCGCTGCTTCGACCGCATCGCGAACCTCGCCCTTCGTCGACGTGTTCACATTGTCGCGATTGTCGAAGGCGGTTTCGATGATCTTTTCGAGGGATGCGAGGTCGGTGGCGCTCATGAGAATTCCTTAAACTTCGATCTTTATCGTGGAGACGGCGGGGTCTCCGGAATGCGGTTGGCGGGGTGTATCCTGCTCTACAGCATGAAGCCGTAGAACGGAATGATTTTTCCGACAAGATCATATCTGGATTCAAGGCGTTATAGCGACATATCCGGCTTCGTGGCCGGCAATACTGAAAGGCATTTCGACATGGCGAAGGGACGAAACGGCGGTTCGCGGCGCAAGGATGGTGTATGGGACCCGCTGAAGAGCAGCTCGACCGACAAGCAGCGCGCCGAAGCCGTGCCGAAAACGCCGCAGACGATGTCGCCTGCCTACCGCCTTGCCTATGTCGACGAGGATTTCCTCTGCCGTGAGGAGCTGCGGCCGATCCGCCTGCAGCTGGAACTGATGAAGCCGGAAATGATGCTGACCGAACGCGGCATCCGCTCGACCGTCGTCATGTTCGGCGGCGCCCGCATTCCCGCCCCCGGCCAGAGTGCCTGGGCGGCGCGCAACGACATCCAGCGCGCCAATCTGGAGGCGGCGTCCGTCTATTATGACGAGGCGCGCAAATTTGCCCGTCTCTGCTCGAAATATTCGGCCAGCTTCGATTTCCAGGAATATGTCATCGTCACCGGCGGCGGCCCCGGTGTCATGGAGGCCGGCAATCGCGGCGCGGCCGACGAGGGCGCCCCTTCGATCGGCCTCAACATCGTATTGCCGCACGAGCAGGCGCCGAACGCCTATGTGACGCCGGAACTCAGCTTCAACTTCCACTATTTCGCCATCCGCAAGATGCACTTCATGGTGCGCGCCAAGGCGATCGCCGTCTTTCCCGGCGGCTTCGGCACGCTCGACGAATTCTTCGAGTGCCTGACGTTGATCCAGACCGGCCGCATGGAGCGCCTGCCGCTGATCCTTTTCGGGGAGGCGTTCTGGAGGAGCATCATCAATTTCGACGCATTGGCGGAATTCGGGACGATTGCGCCCGACGACGTCAAGCTGATCAGCTTCGTCGATACGGCCGAAGAGGCATGGAAGATCGTGCAGAATTTCTACGAACACCGCGAATAGGAGCCAGAACGCGGCGTTTCGACGAATCTCCCACTCTTTCCCCACCGGAGCAGGGAAAGAGTGGGGATATATCGGCTCGTCCGGCCTTACAGAAGTGGCCGGTCCGGCATGTCGTCGATCGAGATGACGCCGTCCTTGTTGCGGTCCATCCGAGTGAACAGCTTGTCCATGCCGGCTTCAGCTTCCTGTTTGGAAATCTGGCCGTTCTGGTCGGTGTCGACCCGGTGCATCATGATCGAGGCACGCATGATGTTGCCGCCATGGCGCATCCAGCGATGGCCGTCACGACCTTCGTGACCACCCTGAGGCGGACGGCCCTGGTCGTTATTATCAGGCGTCGCGTCTGCGGTATTCGCATCCTTGTTATTGCTGGCATCCTGCTTGCGCTGATCTCTCATCGCCTGCATCTGCGCTTTCTGGTATGCGCCGATTTCGCCTGGGGTCAGCGAGCCGTCATTGTTGGTGTCGATCGCAGCGAAGATCTTGTCGATGCCGGCGGTCGCCTCGTCCTTGGAGATCTGTCCGTCCTTGTTGGTGTCGAACTGCTTGAGCATTCTGACATAGGTGATTTCGCGGAAGGCGGCCGGTCCCGGACCGTGCACAGGACCGTGCCTGCCGGGGTGCTGACGCGGCCCGTCACCGGGTGCGGCAAAGCCTGTCCCAGCGGCGGCGCCGAAGATGAGGGTGGAGGAAAGCGCTGCCAGTATCAGCTTGTTGCGGTACATCGTGTTTGCCTTTCGTAAGATGTCCCCTCACGAAAGAAGATATGGCCGCGGACCCGGAAGACCCAGTTAAACATCGGTAAGCTTAAGTGAAAACTTCGTAATACTTCAGCCGGTAATCTTGCCGAGGAAGGCAGCGAGATCGTCGGTGACGAAATCGATATGATCCTCTTCGCCGCTGGTCTTTTCCCACCATTCGACCACTGTCTCTTCCAGATTGCGTGGCACCAGCAGCACGGTCTGCATGCCGAGCGCCTTCGGCACCGTCAGGTTGCGCGGCAGATCCTCGAACATGGCCGCCTTGGTGGTTTCGACGCGCTTCAGCGCCGTGAACTTGTCGTAGGTCGCCTGCGCCGGCTTCGGCACGTAGTCGGCGGCGACGATATCGAAGATGTCGTCGAAATGTTCGAGAATGCCGAGCGCCTCCGCCGTCATTTCGGCATGCTTGACGCTGCCATTGGTGAAAATGAACTTGCGCCCCGGCAGCGCCTTGATCGCCTCGCCAAGTTCCGGCTGCGGCGTCAGCGCCGCGTAGTCGATCGCATGCGCCTTTTCGAGAAAGTCGTTCGGGTCGATACCGTGATGGATCATCAGGCCCTGCAGCGTCGTGCCATGCTCGAGGTAATATTGCTTCTGCAGCTTGCGCGCCTCTTCCCGCTCCATCTGCAGGAGTGCCGCGACATAGGCGGTCATGTTCTTGTCGATCTGCGCGAAGAGATTGACATGATGCGGATAGAGCGTGTTGTCGAGGTCGAAGACCCAGTCTGTGACGTGCTGGAAATCGGCTTTGTCAGGCGTGCGGTCGATCTTGGTCATGGCGGTCTTATGGCACGGCTGCTGCGGGAAACCAAAGGCTTTTGGCTCTCTGGTTCGCCTGCCATCGGCTTCCGCAAAAATGCCGTCAGATTTTCACAACTTTAAGAGGATTTAGGCTGAATATTGCCATTGATTGCTGGTGACTTTCTGCCTGCATCAGACAGGGGGACCCGCAAGGGGTAAAGTCGCATGAAGATCGTTCTGATCAATCCGCCGCATACGGCGATCGGCAGTCGCATTCCCGATGATCACCTTCCACCGCTCGGCCTTCTTTCGGTCGGCGGCCCACTGATCGACGACGGTCATATCGTCAGTCTCGTCGATGCCGAATTCGGGCCGATGACGATAGCCGAGATTGTCAGCCGTGCGGTGATCGGTGACCCCGACCTGGTGTTGATCGGCCATTCGGGCTCGACCTCGGCTCATCCCACCGCCCGTGCAATCGCCGAGGCGATCAAATGCCGCGATCCGAAAATCTCCATCATCTATGGCGGTGTCTTCCCGACCTATCACTGGCGGGAGGTGCTGGCCGAGACTGCGGCATTCGATATCCTGGTGCGTGGCGAAGGCGAGGAAACGATGCGGCGCCTCGCCGAAGCCCTGGCGACACATCGCCCGCTCGCAACCATTCCCGGCATCGCCTTTCGCGATGGCGATGGCGAAGTCCTGGCAACACAGCCGGCGCAGGCGATCGCCGATCTCGATGCCTATCGCGTCGGCTGGGAGCTGATCGATCATCGCCACTACAGTTATTGGGGCGGCAAGCGCGCTGTCGTCATGCAGTTTTCGCGCGGCTGTCCGCATCTTTGCAACTACTGCGGCCAGCGCGGCTTCTGGACCCGCTGGCGTCACCGCTCGCCGGAACTGTTTGCCCGCGAGATCGCCAGGCTTTATCGCGAAGAGGGTGTGGAACTTATCAATCTCGCCGACGAGAATCCGACCTCCTCGCGAAAGGCGTGGCTCGCTTTTCTAGAAGCGATGATCACCCAGAATGTGCCGGTGCAGATCGTCGGATCGACACGGGCCGATGATATCGTCCGCGATGCCGATATCCTGCATCTCTACCGCAAGGCGGGTGTCGTGCGCTGGTTGATCGGTATGGAGAACTCCGACGAGGCGACCTTGACGCTGATCAAGAAGGGAGGAGCCAAGACAACCGACAGGGAGGCGATCCGCCTTCTGCGCCAACACGATATCCTGTCCATGGCGACCTGGGTCGTCGGTTTCGAGGAGGAGAAGCTGAGCCACCTCTGGCGCGGCTTCCGGCAATTGCTCTCCTATGATCCCGACCAGATCCAGGCGCTCTATGTGACGCCACATCGCTGGACACCCTTCTTCCGTATCGCCCGCGATCGACAGGTCATCGAAACCGATATCCGTAAATGGGACTACAAGCATCAGGTGCTGAAGATGCGGCATCTCAACCCGATCGTGCTGGTCGCCTGCGTTAAGCTCATCGAGGTGGCGGTCCAGGCGCGGCCGAAGGCGTTAATGCGCATCCTCTTTCATCGCGATCGCGAGCAACGCCATTCCATGCGCTGGTATACGCAAATGGGTCGTCGCGTCTGGTTTCATGAGATCCTCGAATTCCTCTTCCGCCGCCGCCATCTCAAGGGTGGCCCGACGCTCGAGAATTTCTGGGGCGCCCCGCAGGATTCAGAGGAGGAATCCATGTTGCGCCCGCAACGGCATGTGAAAAGCCTCGATGCGGCGGAATAAAATAGACGCCCGATTTTCGGCGGACGGCGCAGGCACGGGATGTTAGAAAGCGGGCATGCTTTTCGAACGCCCCGATGACGATACGCTCTATGATGCCCTGATCGCGCGCAGTGCCGATTTTGAGGGCCAGGCCTATGTCTGCGTGAAGACGACCGGCATCTTCTGCCGTCTGACCTGCCCGGCGCGCAAGCCGAAGCGGGAAAATACGCTCTTCTTCGACACGATCGCCGCCTGCATGCTCTCGGGCTTCCGCCCGTGCCAGCGCTGCAGGCCGCTGGAGCAGCCGGGCAGGGAGCCGATCGTCGACGAGCTGCTTGCTGCACTCGACCGCGAGCCGCAGTTGCGCTGGACCGAGGATGAGCTTGTGCGCCGCGGCCACGATCCTTCGACCGTGCGCCGCGCCTTCAAACGCGGGCTCGGCATGACCTTCCACGATATCGTCCGCTATCGCCGGCTGGGTGAAGCGGCCCGGCAGCTGGCCGATGGCGCGCGCGTCATCGATGCGCAGCTCGATGCGGGATATGACTCCCCAAGTGGTTTCCGGACGGCTTTCCAGCGGCTGGTCGGCAAGGCGCCGGCGCTCTCGCAGAACCGTGAACTGCTCTTTGCCGACTGGTTCGACACGCCGCTCGGACCGATGGTGGCCGTCGCCGACCAGACGCATCTGCATCTTCTCGAATTCCACGACCGTAAGGCGCTGCCGACCGAGCTCGAAGCACTGCAGAAGCGCACCCGCTCCTCGGTCGCGATCGGCCGCACGCCGGCGATCGACCAGATTGAGGCGGAGATCCGCGATTATTTCGAAGGGCGGCTCACCATCTTCAAGACGCCATTGGCGCTCGGCGGCACACCCTTCGAAAAACATGTCTGGGCAAAGCTCATGGAGATTCCTGCCGGCCAGACGCGCGCCTATGGCGATCTGGCAAGGGAAATGGAAAGGCCGGAAGTCGTGCGGGCCGTCGGCCGCGCCAATGGCGCCAATCAGCTTGCCATCATCGTGCCCTGCCATCGCATCCTCGGCGCGGATGGTTCGTTGACCGGCTATGGCGGCGGGCTCTGGCGCAAGCAATGGCTGCTGCGGCATGAAGAGAAAATCGGAGCACAAGCACCTAACGTGGAGGAGACGGCATGAACCAGACTGAAAAGGCCAAGGCATTCGGAGCATTGCACCGCAAGGGCGACCCGGTTGTTCTTTACAATATCTGGGATGCCGGGACGGCGAAGGCGGTTGCCGATGGCGGCGCCAAGGCGCTTGCGACGGGAAGCTGGTCGGTCGCCGCTGCGCATGGTTATGTCGACGGCGAGAAGCTGCCGATGTCGGTGCTGGTCGAAACGGCGAAGTCCATCACCGCTGCCGTAGACCTGCCGCTTTCGATCGATTTCGAAGGCGCCTATTCGGCTGAGCCTGACGGTGCGGCGGCCAACGTTGCCAAGGTGGTGGAGGCCGGCGCCGTCGGCATCAATTTCGAAGATCAAGTGGTCGGCGGTGGCGGGCTTTATCCGGCCGAGAGGCAGGCGGCTCGCATCCGCGCCATTCGCGCCATGGCAGAAAGCAAGGGCATCCCCTTCTTCATCAATGCCCGTACCGATCTCTTCCTCGCCGAGAGCGATCTTTCCAAACATGCCGGTCTGGTGGACGAGGCGATCGAGCGCGGCAGGGCCTATGCGGCCGCCGGCGGCAGCGGCTTCTTCGTGCCGGGCCTGATCGATCCCGCCTTGATCGAGAAGATCTGCGCCGCATCGCCGCTGCCGGTCAACATCATGATGCGGACGGGCGCTCCGGACGTGAAGGCGCTGGCCAGGCTCGGCGTCGGCCGCGTCAGCTATGGTCCGGGGCCTTACCGATCAATGATGGAAAAGCTGAAACAGGAGGCGGCGGCGATTTATAGCCTGCTCTGACGTCGAATGCCCGAGGGCCGCAGGTCTGCTGCGACAGGCTGCCGCCCGCAATGAAATCCCGTTCCGCTCAGGAACGGAAGCGCAGATTTCGCCGCGTCAGCTGGCTGACCGAGGTGCAGCCCATCAACTTCATGCCGCGCTCGATCTCGGTGCGCATCGTCTCCAGCGCCCGTTCGACGCCGGGCTGTCCGGCAGCGGCAAGCGGGAAGAGGTAGTAGCGTCCGAGCCCGACGGCCTTCGCCCCCAACGACAGCGCTTTAAGAACATGCGTTCCCCGCTGCACGCCGCCATCCATCATCACGTCGATCCGATCGCCCACGGCGTCGACGATCTCGGCCAGCTGGTCGAATGCGCTGCGCGAGCCGTCGAGCTGGCGTCCGCCATGATTGGAAAGCACGATGCCGCTGCAGCCGATCTCGGCCGCGCGCTTGGCGTCTTCCACCGACATGATGCCCTTCAGGCAGAATGGCCGGCCCCATTCGCGCACCATCTCCGCCACGTCGTCCCACGACATCGAGGGGTCCAGCATCTCGGTGAAGTATCGGCTGATCGACAGAGCGCCGCCATCCATCTTGACGTGGTTTTCGAGCTGCGGCAGGGCGAAGCGCTCGTGCGTCAGCCAGTCGATTGCCCAGGAGGGCTTGATCGCGAACTGGGTCATGCCGGCAAGATTGAGCTTGAAGGGAATGGCAAAACCCGTGCGCTTGTCGCGCTCGCGGTTGCCACCGGTGATGCTGTCGACCGTCAGCATCATCGCCTGCACGCCGGCATTTTTCGCTCGCGCCATCATCTCGCGGTTGAGGCCGCGGTCCTTGTGGAAATAGAACTGATAGACCTGCGGCCCGTTGCTGATCCGTCTCGCTTCCTCGAGGCTGATCGTGCCGAGCGAGGAGACGCCGAACATCGTGCCATGTTTTGCCGCCGCTGCCGCGACCGCCCGCTCCCCCTGGTGGTGAAAAAGCCGCTGCAACGCCGTCGGTGAGCAATAGACCGGCATTGCGAGCTTCTGCCCCATGACGGTCACCGACATGTCGACATCGGCCACACCGCGCAAAACATCGGGCACCAGATCGCAAGCCTCGAAGGCCGCGGTATTGCGCCGGTACGTCACCTCGTCATCGGCGCCGCCGTCTATATAGTCGAATATCGGCCCGGGAAGACGCCGTTTGGCCATGCGCCGGAAATCGCGAAAATTATAGCAGTCTGTCAGGCGCATTTTTTCCTCGATACCCTGTTCCGGTGTGCGGAAGATCCGCCTTCATGCTGGTAAAGGGCGCAGCCTCGTTCAGGGAATGATCAGCGTTCCGATACCATGCTCGGTGAAGATCTCGAGCAGGACGGAATGGGCAGTCTTGCCGTTCAGGATGACGACACCCTGCACGCCGGCCTTGATCGCATCGATGCAGGTCTCGACCTTCGGGATCATGCCGCCGGAAATCGTGCCGTCGGCGATCAGCGCGTGCGCTTCGGCGACAGAAAGCTCCTTGATGAGCTGGCCGTTCTTGTCGAGCACGCCGGGCACATCGGTCAGGAACAGCAGCCGGGTGGCGTTCAACGCACCGGCAATGGCGCCGGCGAAGGTATCGGCATTGATATTGTAGGTGGCGCCGTCGCGGCCAGGCGCCACGGGGGCGATGACCGGGATCATCTCGGAGCGGGCAAGCAGATCGAGCAGCGTCCGGTCGACCTCGACCACTTCGCCGACGAAGCCGAGATCGAGCACGCGCTCGATGTTCGAATCTGGATCCTTGATGGTCTTGCGCGCCTTTTCGGCGAAGACCATGTTGCCGTCCTTGCCGCAAAGGCCGATCGCCCATTCGCCGGTCTGGTTGATGAGCGCGACGATTTCCTTGTTGATCGAGCCGGCGAGCACCATCTCGACGATCTCGACCGTTTTCTGGTCGGTGACGCGAAGGCCGCCCTCGAATTTCGATTCGATGCCCATCTTGCTCAGCATGGCGCCGATCTGCGGGCCGCCGCCGTGAACGACGATCGGGTTGACGCCCGATTGCTTCAACAGCGCGATGTCGCTGGCAAAGGCCTTGCCGAGTTCGGGATTGCCCATGGCGTGGCCGCCATATTTCACGACAATCGTCTTGTTCTCGTAACGCTGCATGAAGGGCAGTGCCTTGGCCAGAAGCCGTGCCTGCATTTCGCTTTCGGTTTCGTTCATGGGAACCCCGCAGAATTGTTCGCGGCCTTTTATCGCAAGTTTCTGACAGAGGGAATAATCCAGAGGGCAATAGTTTTTCGTATCTGTCGCGGAGCCGGACGTCGTTACCGTCTGGCTCACGCAAGCTTGAGATGAGGAACGGCATGCAAGGCGATGAGATCGCAGACTTGATCGGCCGCGTCGCACTCGGCGATCGCAGGGCTTTCGTGGCCCTTTACAACCAGACCGGACCGAAACTTTTCTCGATCTGCCTGCGTATCTTGAAGGATCGCACGGAAGCCGAAGAAGCCCTGCAGGAAGTCTATATCAGCATCTGGCAACGCGCTCGCAGCTTCTCCGTCGCCTCGGGTTCGTCCTCGGCATGGCTGGCCGCAATTGCCCGCAACCGCTCGATCGATGCGCTGCGGGCGCGCAAGCCCGTCGCCGACGAATTGGACACGGTCTACGATCTAGCCGATGCCGGGCACGACCCGGAAATGCAGACGGTGACCAAGGATGAAGGAAGGCGGATTGACACCTGCATGGAAGAGTTGGAAGCTGATCGTGCGGTCGCGGTGAAACGGGCTTATGTCGAAGGGCTGAGCTATCAGGAACTGGCCGATCAGTTTGGTGTCCCGCTGAACACGATGCGGACCTGGCTCAGGCGCAGCCTCTTGAAACTGAGAGAGTGCATGGAACGATGACATCGCCCGACAAAAGCAAGGGAGACCGCTCCCGCGACGAGGTTCTCGCCGGCGAATATGTGCTTGGCGTCCTGTCGTTGCAGGATCGCCGGGTGGTGGAAGAGCGCATGCGCCACGACCGCCCCTTCGCTGCGATCGTCAGCCGCTGGGAAACCAACCTCTCCTCCTTCAACGACGAGTATGAAGGCGTTGCTCCGAACCGGGAAACCTTCAAGCAGATCGAGGCGCGGCTGTTCGGCGATGGCCAAAAGCCCCCATCCTTTTCGCAGGGGCTCTGGAATTCCGCCGTTTTCTGGCGCTCGCTGAGCTTCGCCTGCATCGTCGTCGCCGTCAGCGCCGTCATCTTCGCCTCCGGCGTGATGCCGGAGCCGCAGGGGCCCGCACCACTGGTGGCCTCTCTTTCGGGCCAGAACAGCACCATCAATCTTCTCGCCTCCTACGAGCTTCAGAGCGGTCGGCTGAAGATCGTGCCGGTGGCCGCCGGCAAGCCGGAGGAGAAGTCGCTGGAACTTTGGCTGGTACCGGGCAGCGGCATGACGAGATCGCTCGGCGTCTTCCAGCCGGGCGAAAGCGGTGAACTTGTCATTCCCGCCGAACTGCGCAGCATGATAGCCGATGGCGCAACACTTGCCGTCAGTCTCGAACCCTTCGGCGGTTCGCCGACCGGCCAGGCGACCGGTCCGGTGATCGCAAGCGGCGCCCTGCACCGACCATAAGCGCACCGGCAATGATCGTGCCCGCCGTCAATCAAATTTCTCCTGTCTGAAACTCTTCGGCGCGGCCCTCCGTAGTTCGAATTGTCCGGACGACGCTCAGGCATAAAGCCCGCGGATGGTGTCCGGTGAGGAGAAAATCATGATCAAGTCCGTATTGCGCGGCTTCGCGCTCGCCACTGCCATGTCCGCCGTCGCCTTTGCCGCCGCGAAAAACCCGACGGTCGGCGGTGCTGCGATGTTCGAAAGCAAGAACATCATCGAGAACGCCGTGAACTCCAAGGATCACACGACGCTGGTCGCAGCCGTCAAGGCAGCCGGCCTGGTCGGCACGCTCGAGGGCAAGGGCCCCTTCACCGTCTTTGCGCCGACCAACGAAGCTTTTGCCGCCCTGCCGAAGGGCACCGTCGATACGCTGCTGAAGCCGGAAAACAAGGCAACGCTGACCAAGGTTCTGACCTGCCACGTCGTTGCCGCCGATGCGATGGCCAAGACCGTTGCCAAGATGATCAAGGATGACGGTGGCGAGCACGACATCAAGACCGTCGGCGGCTGCGTGCTGAAAGCCAAGGAAAACATGGGCAAGATCAGCCTGACCGATGAAAACGGCGGCGTCTCCCATGTGACGATCGCCGACGTCAAGCAGTCGAACGGAGTCATCCACGTCGTCGACAAGGTGCTGCTGCCGAAGATGTAAGCCCGCCCGTATCGGCAGACGCATTGGGGCGCTCTTCGGGGCGCCCCAAACACAAATCGATGAGGTGGCTAGCGCATAACCCCGAAAATCGGAATCGATTTTCGGAAAGGATTACGCGCAGATTCAAAGTGATAGAGCGTCCTTAGCGCGTCTGAAAAGACGCGCGGCGCTCTATTGGGTTGCTTCGGATCTCGGGAAGACGAGGGAGACACTCATGCCGGTGTCAGGGGAAGAGTTGACTTCAACCTCGGCGCGGGCATTCTGCTTCAGCGACTGCACGATCATCGCGCTCAGCTTTCCCGGCTGCGGCCAAGTCACATCCTGGGGAAGACCGACCCCATTGTCAGCGACAGTGATCCTGCACCCGGTATCGCCGACGACACAACGGAGCGTGATTTCGCCGCCATCGCGCCCCACGAAGGCATGCTTCAGCGTATTCGTGAGGAGTTCGTTGATGACGAGGCCGGCCGGCATGGCGACATCGACCGACACCGGCCAGGTATCGACCTTCATGTCCAGCCGGATCCCTTCCACGGCGTGTGCCGCCATCACCGAGGCGGCAATCTGGCTGACATAGGTGCCAAGATCGACTGTGGCGCCTTTCTCTTCGTCCGACAGTGAGCGATAGAGCAGGGCCAAGGCTTCAATCCGCCCGGCAAGCCGTGCAAACCTCTCGCTTTCCTCATTCTGTTGAGCATTGCGCGCCTCCATTCGGATGAGTGCCGTGATCATCTGAAGATTATTCTTCACGCGATGCTGAAGTTCCCGCAGAAGGATATCTTTCTCCGTCAGCAGTTCGCTGAAGCTCTCCGCGGCCGTCGCCTCATTGCGGGCAGCAAAGGCCACCAATCGGAAAAGCGGCGTGTCATCATCGTCGACGATCGTATTCGACCAGACGTCGATAATGACGGTGCTCTCGGGTTCGGCCACCAGCGAGAAGGCACCAATATACTCTTCTGCAGAGGTCACAGCGGCGGTAAGCGGCACCTCTCCGGAGACGGCGGTAGATTTCAATTCAATGTCAGGCCAGGGCTTTCCCTGGACTTGGGTTGCCTCAAGCGCCGTCAGCCGTTCGAATTCGAGATTGACATAAATCAGCGGCTCGTCGCCACCGAGTTCGGAGACAGCCACCGCGAATGGCACATGGTCGAGAAAGTGTCGAAACCGGTCATCATCAAGGGCTTCGGCAAGATGGGGCAAGTTGCCGACGCCTTCCGGCGAAATCGGCTGGTCTTTGCTATCGGTCATCAAATATTACTCGTGGACGCGGCTGCTCCCGGACAACAGGAGAACTAGGGTTGCTTTAAAAACTGCAGGGACGCAAGCGCAATCAACGCCGGTCAGTCCATGCAAGCCGTTTCTTAACTCGGCGATTATTCGTGATTTAAGCCCGGTCATAGGTAAATGACGTCAGCAGGGTCGTGACGAAATTGCTCGCCCTTTCCTTGACTAGCACTTCCGTCCACTCATCAGTCCCGCGCAGCCGCAAATCCGTGTAAATACTGTCGACGGCTGCTACTTCGATACGCTTGATATGCGTCTTGAACGAAGCCTCGCCGCCGCCGTGATACATGTCTCTGATCACCATGCGCAGAATTTCCTGAATGGCGATCTGCCAGGCCGTATTGATCGACTGAAGTTCCTGCGGAGTCTCTGCCATTGATGCTTCCTTGATGCGAGTGAATGCCAGCACGCTTTGGGTCGTGCTGTAGCGCCCGATCTGCAAGCCCGTCATTTCAGACGCGTTTTAAATCTCGATCCTTGTCGATCGGTGCGCGATCTCAGCGGGCTCTGGCGCGTTTCGCAATGAGGGCAGAGGTTGCCGACACCCGGTTACTATGTTCCCTCGCAAGCCGGGCTTCCCGAAGCCGCAACGTCTTTGCCTGTTGCGACTGGGCGTCGGATTCGAGTTCTTCGGCCGCCTGGTTCTTTGCGAAGAACTGGGTCTGGACGTTGCCGAAGGCAATCTCCGCCCGCTGGCGAGATTTGCTGTATGTCTCTGTCATGTTGGCTCCGATATGGGAGGGCTCGACGCGCGAGCGAAAACAAAAAAGGCCAGGCAAATCGCCTGGCCTTGGATTGATAACGTGCTTCCGGCAGTGCCAGTACATCCGTGGTCAAAGGGAAGCAGATACCGATTTAAGCGTTCTGGAGATTGCAAGCGGACATCTTGCCCGACTTGTTGTCACGCTCGAGGTCGAAGCCGATCTTCTGGCCTTCGACGAGGTCGCGCATTCCGGCGCGCTCGACGGCGGAGATGTGAACGAAGGCGTCGTCGCCGCCATTGTCAGGCTGAATGAAGCCGAAGCCTTTGGTGGAATTGAACCATTTAACTGTGCCAGTGGCCATGATGATGAACCCTTTCATAGCAATATTGAAGAACCGCAACGCCAAGGCGATGCGGATGGTGATAGCGATTTTTGAAAGGAAGTTCGTTCAGGGCGCGGTGCCAATCGCGCGATAACCAAGCCAGCAAGCAAAATTCGATGGTCGCTATCTAGCTCATCCGGGTTGCGTCGTCAACCATTAGTTTTCCGTTGGCACCATGCTCAACCGTGGGATGTCGCGGAGACCTTTACACCAAACCCGGCTTTGCGTCCGGCGTGCGCAGGCCTTCTACATCCAGCGGGCGATACCGACGGTTTCGGCGATCGCTTGGCGCAGTTCGTCCAGTCCATCGCCCTTTTCGGACGAGGTGGACAGAACGCCGGGATAGGCAGCCGGGCGTTTGCGGATCTTTTCCGCCGTCTCGGCAAGCAGCTTCGGCACACCAGCCGCCTTGATCTTGTCGGTCTTGGTCAGCACGATCTGGTAGGAGACGGCGGCCTTGTCGAGCAGATCAAGCACATCGTCGTCATTCTTCTTGATACCGTGGCGGCTGTCGATCAGCACATAGACGCGCTTCAGCGTCGCGCGGCCGCGCAGATAATCGAAGACGAGCTTGGTCCACTTGTCGACCTGCTCCTTCGGCGCCTGCGCATAGCCATAACCCGGCATGTCGACGATCGCCGTCGGCGGCAGGTCGCCGCCTTCGCCGGAATAACCGTCCGGCACGAAATAGTTCAGTTCCTGCGTGCGTCCCGGCGTATTCGATGTGCGCGCCAGACCTTTCTGGCCGACCAGCGCATTGATCAGCGACGACTTGCCGACATTCGAGCGACCGGCGAAGGCCACTTCCAGCGGCCCTTCCGGCGGGAGGAAATTCAGGGAGGGCACGCCGCGGATGAAAATCCATGGGTGGCCGAAGAGCGGCTTTTCGATGTCGGACATGCGGGTTCTGCAATCTCTGGGTTCGGACTTTTACCGGGCTTCGTGGTTTTGTGGGCGGATGTCAAGCTTTGACGGGCTGACTGCTGATGCGAAGCGCTCGTCGGAACATTTGCCAGGCAAGCCGCTTCGCCGACCTCAGCTCGGCTGAACTCTCGTCGCAGCCGCTGAAAAGGAGGCCCGAAGGCCTCCGGTCCGCTGCCTGAACCCCGTGATGGAGACCTACGCTTCCTTCGCGGGATTCATCGCGTCGAAAATGACATCATAGTGGCCATCCCGTTCCGCCCACCTACGGGCGAAATCGCGTTCGAGCAACACCTCGCCGCGCACATGATCCTTTCTTTCCAGGAGATCCATGACTGCGGAGACGTAGACATCGACAGGCATGGCGCGCGGGTCTGTCGCTTGACCGGCGCCCGTCAGTTCGGTCTGAACATAGGGAGGTGAAAGCTCCAGCACCTCAATCGGAAAGCCACGGAGTTGATGGCGTAGTGACTGAAGCCACGAATGCACGAAAGCCTTGCTGGCGCAGTAGGCCGGAAAATCGGCACGCGGCACGAAAGCCAAGGCAGAACTTGTCGCCATGATCGTTGCGTCCGGCTGCCGCTTCAGAAGGGGCAGGAAAGCGGCGGTCACGCGCAAGACGCCGAGGATGTTGATCTCGACAATCGCCTGGGCGTCTGAGGTATCCCAGCTTTCCACAATCATGTCTTCTGCCCGTGAGATCCCGGCATTGGCAATCAGGATGTTGAGCTGCGGGAAGCGTGTCTGGACTTCGGCTTGAAGGCGCAGCACAGAGTCCGGATCGCCGAGGTCGAGCGGGAGGCCGGTCATGCCGGGATGGCCGGCGGTGATCTGCTCGAGCAGGTCCCCGCGCCGACCGGCGATGATGACGCGATTGCCGCGATCATGAAAAGCTTCAGCAAGCGCACGGCCGATACCGCTGGTGCCGCCGGTGATGAGAATGGTGTTACCTGTGATATTCATTGGGTAGCCTTCCATAGTGGTTGAGGGAAGGCCACGGCAAACCGGGAAGACAGCGACAATCGCGGTACAAGTCCGCGATAATCCCCGAATATCCTCTGTGTACGATGGGGGCTTACCGTGGCGTCGTTTTTCATCGAGATCTCCCGGCTGGGACCTTCTCGACAAAGGACGCGTTGGATAACGGTAACGCCTACGACAGCGCCCGCTCAGGGGCTTGTAACAGCATGGCTAGCGTGACGGGGTCGGCTCTGTCAAGCGCTGCTCCGGGACCTCGGCCACCTCGATCGAAGACATGAGGCTTCGCAAGACCCAGAAATGAAAAGCCCCGCCGGAGCGGGGCTTGGCAAGCGTCATTTCGACGGTACTTCTTTTCGTCGGAACAGACCCTTCAGATTGTCGAAGAGTTCGACCTTGACGCCGTGGCGCTTCATGATCAGCCCCTGCTGGGCAACCGAGAGCGTGTTGTTCCAGGCCCAGTAGATGACCAGGCCGGCCGGGAAGCTGGCCAGCATGAACATGAACACCAGCGGCATCCAGTTGAAGATCATCGCCTGTGTCGGATCGGGCGGCGTCGGGTTCATGCGCATCTGCACGAACATGGTGATGCCCATGATCAGCGGCCAGACGCCGAGGTGTAGCAGCGCCGGCCCCTCGAAAGGCAAAAGGCCGAACAGATTGACGATCGTCGTCGGGTCGGGCGCCGAAAGGTCCTTGATCCAGCCGAAGAAGGGCGCGTGCCGCATCTCGATGGTGATGTAGATCACCTTGTAGAGCGAGAAAAAGATCGGGATCTGCAGCGCCACCGGCCAGCAGCCGGCGATCGGATTGATCTTCTCTTCCTTGTAGAGCTGCATCATCGCCTGTTGCAGCCCCATGCGGTCGTCGCCGAATTTTGCCTTCAACTCCTCCATCTTAGGCTGCATGCGCTTCATGTTCGCCATCGAAGCGTACTGCTTGCTGGCAAGCGGGAAGAACAGGAGCTTGACGACGATGGTCGTGCACAGGATCGCCACGCCGAAATTGCCGAAGTAGCGGAAGAAGAAGTCCATCAGCTTGAACATCGGCTTGGTGATGAAATAGAACCAGCCCCAGTCGATCAGCCGGTCGAACTTCGGGATCGAGTAGCTGGCCTCATAACCGTCGATGACAGGCACTTCCTTGGCGCCGGCGAAGACGAGGTTCTTCAGCTCGATCGACTGGCCCGGCGCAACGGTGAAGGCATCATCCTTGTAATCGGCCTGATAGCGCGGCTGGCCATCGGCAAAGTGGGAGAAGCGCGCCTCATAGGCCGCACTTTGCGGCGGAACGATCGTCGCCGCCCAATATTTGTCGGTGATGCCAAGCCATCCGCCGGTGGATTTCGCCGGCGTGACGGCTTCCTCCTCGACGGCGCTATATTTGGTTTCGATCAGGCCGTCGCCGATCACGCCGATGAAGCCTTCATGCAGCACGTAGACGGAGGGCGTCGTCGGCTTGTTGTACCGCGTCACCCGGCCGTAGGAAGAAAGCGATGCGGGCGCCTGGCCGGTATTCTCGATCTTGTCGGCGACGGTGAACATGTACCGTTCGTCGACGGAAATGGTGCGAGTGAAGGTCAGGCCCTTGTCATTGGTGTAGGAGAGCGTCACCGGCGTCTTTTCGGTGAGCTTGGCGCCCTCGGGCGCGGTCCAGAGCGTCGCCGCGCCGGGAACGGCGCCTGTCGCGTCGCTGCCGATATAGCCGAGTTCGGTGAAATAGCCGTCCTTGGTTTCCGCCGGGCTGAACAGCGTGATGATCGGGCTCGAGTCGTCGACGGTCTCGTGATAGCCCTTGAGCTTCAGATCGTCGAGGCGGGCGCCGGCCAGATTGATCGAGCCGGAAAGTGCCGGCGTATCGATGACGACGCGCGGGGACTTCTGCAGCGCCTGCTCGAGCGTCGCTGTCGCGGCTGCTTGGCCGGAAGGTGCCGTACCGCTCGGCTGGGCCGGTGCCTGGCCGCCGGCTGCCGGCTGCTGCACTTGCTCGGTCTGTTGCTGAGCCTTCTGGGCTTCCTGCGCCTTGCGCTGGGCCTCGATGCGCGGATTCATATAGAGAAACTGCCAGCCGAGGACGATCAGCACCGAGAGAGCGATCGCAATGAAATAATTGCGGTTGTTTTCCATCATACGTTCCTGGGGCGTCCGTCTCCGGAGCGCCGGTGTTTCGGCCTGGTTTCCACGCGGGATTTCAGTTCCGCGGCCAATTCCTGGAAGGACGCGTCCAGCACGTCCCTGCGCGCGACAACCACATAGTCGTGTCCGGGCTGCATTGCAAACCCCGCATGAAGCCGCACCGCCTCTTTCAGGCGGCGGCGCATGCGGTTCCGTTCGACCGCGTTGCCATGTTTTTTGGTGACTGTAAAACCGACGCGTGCCTGACTGTCGGGTTCCTTCCGGTCGAGGACTTCGAGGAGGAAGAGGCCGCCCCGGCGTTTTTCGCCCTCGCGCGCGGCAAGAAACTGCGGGCGGCTCTTCAGCCGCCCGACAGTGTGTCTCTTTTCACTGATCGTCAATTCGCCCGCCATCTCTTACCGGGCAACCCGGCTTACGCCGACAGACGATTGCGGCCCTGCGCGCGGCGGGCTGCGATGACCTTGCGGCCACCCTTCGTGGACATGCGGGCACGGAAACCGTGGCGACGCTTGCGAACAAGCTTGGATGGTTGGTAGGTACGCTTCATTTATTTTAAACACCGCGGAGTGCGGCCCTTCTTGAATTTGCATAATGCAAGGAGCGTTGTTTTTCGAACGGGCGGGCCATGAAAGGCTTGAGTGACCGGACGTGCGCGGGCTTATAAGGATGAAGGTCGTAAAAGTCAATTATGCCGGATAATTTCACTCTGCGCTGCCGGCTTCAAGGTATTTTCGCACTCTGGTATTAATAATTTAGGCGTGCCCTGCGTGGTTGTAATATTCGCGGCAGCAGATCGATAGCCCCGGTTTTCAGGCGCTTACGCCTCCGGGCCGCGTCCGACATGGATCATTTCCGAGGCCGTAATCGTAAATATTAGAAATCTAACTTTAATAAATTTCGCCGATATTCAACGCATCGACTGGGGAATTTGCTTTCCAGCAGCGGCGTAGCTAGGAGCACTGCATTGAAGATCCGGGGCAAAATTAATCTGCTCGTTTGCGTGATGGGCGCGGTCGCACTTCTGATCGGCGCAACGGCATTGTCCGCCATGCACGAATACAGTCGCAACCTGACGGCTTACGAGCATGCCGCCAGCCGCGCCTATGCCGGCGAACGCCTCAATCGTTTCGTCACGGCCGTGGTCATGGAATCGCGTGGCATTTATGCCGCCAAAACGATCAAGGATACGCCGAACTTCGCCAAGGGCCTCATGGCCGGCCTCGACGAGATCGACGAGGTCATCTCGGGCTGGGCGCCGCTCGTTCCCGAGAGCCAGAAGGCCGATTTTGCCAAGCTCGTCGCCCGTGCCGCGGAATTCCGTACCTTCCGCACGGAAACGGCCCGCCTCGGCACCGAGGTCGGTCCCGAGGCCGCTGGCCAACAGGGCAACAACGACGCCAACCGCGCCAACCGCAAGGCGTTCCAGGCGGAAATCGATGCCGTCGTCGCCACCGACAAGGCAGCACTGGAGACCGTCAACGCCGAGATCGAGAGCTTCCGCTCCTGGGTGTTGATGCTCGTCCTCAGCATCACCGGCATCGGCATCGCGGTCGGCATCGGCATGGGCTTCTATATCGGCACCAGCCATCTGAGCCGCCCGATCAAACGTGTCACCCATGCGATCAAGGAAGTCGCCGACGGCAATTTCGACGCCGAGGTCCCCTTTGCCGGCCGTCCCGACGAAATCGGCGAGATGGCCGCAGCGGTTGCGGTCTTCAAGGCGAACGGCCTCGCCGTCAAGCGCCTGAACGCCCAGGAGGCGGCGATGCGCGCCAAGAGCGACGACTTGCAGTCGAGCATGTCCGTCGTCGTGGCCGCGGCCGCGGCCGGCGATTTCAGCCATCGCATCAGCAAGGACTACGAGGACGACAACCTCAACCAGTTCGCCGGCAACATCAACATGCTGCTGTCGAGCGTCGATGCCGGCATCGGCGAGACCCGCCGCGTCGTCGCAAGCCTTGCTGAAGGCGATCTCACCCAGACGATGAGCGGCAACTTCCAGGGTGCCTTCGCCGAGTTGCAACAGAACGTCAACAATACCTTCGTCACCCTGCAGGCGACGATGCGCGAAGTGCGCGAAACGACGGAAGCGATGAACGGCAACACCGCCGAGCTGCGCAATGCCAGCGACGACCTGTCGAAGCGCACCGAGCAGCAGGCAGCCGCCCTCGAAGAGACCTCGGCAGCGCTCGACGAAATCACCGCCGTCGTCCAGAATTCCACCGAGCGGGCGCATGAAGCCACCATCATGGTGTCCGAAGCCAAGGAGAATGCCGGCCGCTCCGGCGTCGTCGTGCGCAATGCCGTCGAGGCGATGGGCCGCATCGAACAGGCCTCACGCGAAATCAGCCAGATCATCAACGTCATCGATGAGATCGCCTTCCAGACCAACCTGCTGGCGCTGAACGCCGGCGTCGAGGCGGCCCGCGCCGGCGAGGCCGGAAAGGGCTTCGCGGTGGTGGCGCAGGAAGTGCGCGAACTCGCTCAGCGTTCGGCAACGGCTGCCAAGGACATCAAGGCACTGATCACCAAATCGGGCGACGAGGTGCAGGTCGGCGTCAAGCTCGTCCAGGCGACCGGCGAGGCGCTGGCTGAAATCGGCACCCGCGTCATCGCCATCAACGACCATATCCATTCGATTGCGACGGCTGCGACCGAACAGTCGACCGGCCTCAAGGAGGTCAATACCGCCGTCAACCAGATGGACCAGGTGACCCAACAGAATGCCGCGATGGTGGAAGAGACCTCCGCCGCCACGCACAGGCTTTCGGCCGAAGCCAATGGGCTGGTGAGCCTTATTGCCCGCTTCAAACTATCGGATGATGCGCCGGCGCCCGTGGCACTCGTCCGCAACGAGCCACAAAGACCGGTCGCCTCGCCGGCCCGCCGGGCGATCGCCAAGGTCGCCCGCGCCTTCGGCGGCAATGCGGCGCCTGCCGAACAGAGCTGGGAAGAGTTCTAAGCTTTACTGATCACGCGCCTTTTAACGCCGCCTCCGGGCGGCGTTAGTTTTTCTGCCCGGTCCGCGCCGGGCAAAGACCCGCCCCAAAGGGGGAGGGGCTTAAACTGTCGCACCGGCGCTTCCCACTTCGTCGTTTCATCCGCGGAAGGGCTAATATTTGCTGCGCGGGCCGCAAACTAGTCCCTCCCTTGTGGGGAGGGGTTGGGAGGGTCTTCCTCCTCTGGGGCGGCGTTTCCTTTGTGACGACATGACGCTGCTCGCAAAGATTTGAAAGCGGAGCATCTTGGTCTAATGTAGAGCTCAACGGTAAGGGCGGCCTTGGTGCTGCCGATCGGGCGAGACGAGAATGCCGATGAGAGATCAGGGCGACAATCCTTCGGCGGAAACCCCGGCGGCCGGCGAGGCCGCAAGGGCGCCGTGCCCGTCTGCCGGCTTGTTCGGCGGTCTTTCCGGCAAGCTGCTCTGGCTCACCGTCTTCTTTATCATGCTCGCCGAAATCCTCATCTTCTTCCCCTCGGTCGCCAGCATGCGCGTACGCTGGCTGCAGGACAGGCTGAATACGGCCGCTGCCGCCGCCATCGTCATCGATGGGCTGCAGCCGGTCGAACTGCCGCGCGCGCTGCAGAAGGAGACCTTGGAGGCGACCGGCACCAAAGCGATCGTGCTGCGCAAGGAGGGCACCTCGCGGCTGTTGGCGACGACCGATATGCCGACCTCCGTCGACGAATCCTACGATCTCACCGATGTGCCGCCGGTAACGGCGATACGCGACGCGCTCGACACGCTGGTCTTCGGTGGCGGCAGGATGATCCGCGTCTATGGCCCCGTCGGGGAAACCAACACCGGCGTCGAGGTGGTGATGAAGGACAGGCCGCTGCGCAGGGCGATGTTCGTCTATTCCCGCAATGTCCTGTTGTTGTCGGTGCTGATCTCGCTGTTCACGGCGACGCTGATCTTCTTTGCGATCAACCGCATCCTCATCGGCCCGATCCGCCGGCTGACCGGCAGCATGCAGCAATTCTCCTCCGATCCTGACAACCCGGCCCATATCTATATCGGCGACGGCGGCCGCGACGAACTGGCGGTCGCCGGCCGCAATCTCACCTCGATGCAGATGGAACTGCAGAAGACGCTGAAGCAGCAGAAGAACCTTGCCGCTCTCGGCCTCGCCGTCTCCAAGATCAATCACGACATGCGCAATATCCTGGCCTCTGCGCAGCTGATGTCGGACAGGCTGGTCGATGTCGACGATCCGATGGTCAAGAGCTTCGCCCCGAAGCTCTTGCGCACCATCGACCGCGCCGTCGGTTATACCACCGAGGTGCTGTCCTACGGCAAGGCGAGCGAATCGGCGCCGCGCCGCCGCCATATCCTGCTTTTGGAACTGACCCAGGAGGTCAAGGACATATTGGCGATCGATCCGCAGAGCGGCATCGAATTCGTCGAGCAGATCGGCGCCGATCTCAAGGTCGATGCCGATGGCGAGCAGCTTTTCCGCGTCATCCACAATCTCTGCCGCAACGCGTTGCAGGCGCTGACCGCGCCGGGCGAGGGCGGCCCGGGGTCTATCCGGCGCATCACCGTTTCCGCCCAGCGGGTCGGCAGCGTCGTCAGTATCACGGTAGACGATACCGGCCCCGGCATGCCGCTGAAGGCCCGCCAGAACCTCTTTGCCGCCTTCCGCGGCTCCGCCCGCTCCGGCGGCACCGGCCTCGGCCTGACCATCGCCCGCGAGCTGGTGCTCGCCCATGGCGGCACGATCGCGCTGGTGGAAAAACCGACGGTCGGCACGCAGTTCCGCATCGAGATCCCCGATCGCCCGGTTTCGCTGGAGGATTACCGCAGCCGGACGCACATCGAAAAGTGACAGGGGTTCGCAAGGCGCGGCTGCTGGCAGACAAAGAAGCGATTTTTTCAGAAATGCTCTTGCATTGTCCCGAAGGACGTTTTAGAGGATCGCCACGCAAGCGGCACCGCCGCATTTTGCACGCACCCGTAGCTCAGCTGGATAGAGCACCAGACTACGAATCTGGGGGTCAGGAGTTCGAATCTCTTCGGGTGCGCCATTTCCATACAAAGAACTGGGCACTCCTGCCGCAGCCGCTCCGCTCATCACGAAACGCTCCTGAACGTCCCGCCTTCCGTGGATGCGGATTTCGTCGTCATCGACTTCGACCTGATCGATAACGGAGCGAAGGTAGGCGCGGCGGAATGGTATCGGCCCTTGCGTTACGTTCTCCCGCATGAGGCGGGCGAACGCGTCGGTCTTCTTCTCAGTCACGCGCGTGTCGGGACGCTACGGCGAAGGCTCGCTCCAGCGCGGCCTTCGCGTGATCGCGCTCGTCCTTCAGCGAAGCGATGCGGCCCTCCTGCGAGTGACGATCGCTTGCGCGAAGAAAAGCGGGCTCTGGAATATACCACCAAAGCAGGGGCTGCCCGTGTGTATTGCCGTCGCCCTCATCGGTACGGCGACGGGACGGCTCCAGACGAAGTAGAGGCCGGCGGACCGCCAATTGACGGACCGTCTCAATATTCACGCATTTATGAGCTGTAGTGATTACCGCTTCCCGAATTGCAGGACTAGTCTGAATGATCGCCGCACACTAATTGTTAGCAGTGCCGGCCGTGTGCCAGGCCACTCCGTTGGGAGGCTGAAATGCAACGCAAGCTCGCGGCAATCATGGCCGCTGACATCGTCGACTATAGCCGGCTGATGGCCGAGGACGAGTCTGCCACCTATGCGGAGCTGCGCACCGTTTTTGACCACCTGATCGACCCCACTGTCGCCCGCCATGGCGGAACCACCTTCAAAACGATGGGTGACGGCTTCCTTGCGATGTTCCCGAGCGTCAACGAGGCCGTTGATGCGGCACTTGCCATCCAGCAAGGTTTTGACGACGGGCCTTTCAAGCTGCGTATCGGCATCAACCTCGGTGATGTCATCGAGGATAATGGCGATGTCTATGGGGATGGGGTGAACGTCGCGGCCCGGCTTGAAGCCATGGCCGAGCCCGGGCAGATATTCGTCAGCGGCGCTGTGGTGATGGCCGCCGAGCGCAACCGCGGCGATCTGTTCGCCCGGCTCGGCCGCAGGCGCGCCAAGAATATTCCCGAGCTGCTTGAAGTGTACCGCGTAAGGCGGGCGGACTCTCCCCGGTCGATCTGGCAGCAGGTGCCACATGTCTTGCGCTGCAGCGCGGCGCGCTGGTCTTATGGCGTTGCTGCCATCGCTCTCATTCTCATCGGCACCCAGATTTCACCCCTTCCGCTGGCAGCGATGGTGAGCGGCATCCCAACTGCACTCTCTCTAGACCAGACCCGTCGAGACCCCAGACCCTCGATTGCCGTCATGCCGTTCGCAACCATGAGCGGTAGCGGTGACCAGCCTTACTTTGCGGACGGACTGACCGAGGACGTGACCACGGCGCTCGCTCGTAATCCCGAGCTTCAGGTCATCGCCCGCGATTCCACTTATGCGGTGCGCGGTCAGGAAACGGATGTACGCAAGCTCGCGGCAAAGCTTGGCGTTGATTACGTGGTTGAAGGCAGCGCGCGCCGGGAAGGCGACCAGCTCCGCGTTTCGGCGCAGCTCATTGATGTAGGCACGGGGGCGCACTTGTGGTCGCGCAGCTTCGACAAGAAGGTTGCTGACGTTTTCGCCGTCCAGAGCGAGCTCACCACGGAAATCGTCGCGCAGCTCGCGCCTTATATCGGTCGAAGCGAAGCGGCAGCGGCGGCGCTGCGGCCGACGGATAATCTGCAGGCCTATGATCTCGTCTTGCAGGCCCGCAACCGTTACCGGCACGGCGCCACTGACCATAACGCTATTCTCGATGCCCGTGGCCTGTATCAGCGCGCCCTGGAAATGGACCCGGCTTATGCCGCAGCCCGCGCAGGCCTTGCGCTGACCTATATCGGCGAAGTGGCGCAAAGGCCCGGCGGTCAGGCGGCCGCGCCCGAGCTGGATCTGGGTCTCAGTGAGGCGCGGCAGGCCGTGCGGCTCGATCCCAATCTCGGTTTTGGATATCAGGTCATCAGTTTCGGACTTGCACTGCAGGCGGACTATTCCGGCGGACTGCAGGCGGCGCAGCGCGCGGTCGAACTGAACCCCAACGATCCCGACAGCATGATGGCGCTGGCAAAGGCGCAGGTTCGGTTTGGAGAGTATTCAGACGCTGTCGCCAATGCCGAGCGGGCGCGCCGACTGCACCCTATGGCGCCGGAATATTATGCCTATGTGCATGGTCAGGCGCTTTATGCCGATGGCCGCCGCGAAGAGGCGGCCACGGTCATCAGCGAGTGTCTTGTCAGAGCGCCCCGCGATGCGAATTGCCTTCTCATCCAAGCCGCGTTGCAGGGTGGAAGCGGAGAGCTTGAAAAGGCGCAGGCTACCATGGCGAGCCTTGTTGAAGTCCATCCGGCATTCTCGCTGGAGGCGGAAAGGGCTTATCGCCGGTTCGGCGACAAGCCCTTGATGGAAGAGTTCCTGCAGGACCTGGCGAGAGCCAAAGCCCCGGAGACGGCTTGACGTTCCTGTCAGCGTCGCGGCAATTGGCTGTGCCAACAGTATAGGAAAACAATCACATAGGAGTGCCCATTTTCATCTCGTCGGGCGCGCCATTTCTCTTTTTCACTGAAAATGTGCCCTAACCTTTTGCCGTAGGGAATCCGCCGGGTGCTTTCTCGAAGCGTGCATTCGTTCGGGCGATCAGGTGAAAATTTCACCAACAACAGCGCAAGTAGGGCTGCTCAATTGATTGATTTTAGTTCTCGGTTTTGTAGTAATTTTCCTAAGGATACCTCTAACTCTGCCGAAAATGCGTAAAAACGGCTATCCAACGTGCTTGAGGGAGCGATCTTAGGTATAGAATTCTTCTAAAGATAACTGGCTATAAATTGGTTTGCGAAAATCCATTCGTACTGGCGAGGACCCCAAGCATAATGCAACCTTTGCGTCACGCGCGCATATTGAATTTCGCGGGCCATTGGGACAAAGTGCCCGCCGCGTAACGAGTTCGCGACTTTGTTATTACAATGCGCGCATTTCACTTTTTCATGTGAACACCCGGATGTGGTGACGTAAAGGCAAAATGACTTTTGTTCTGAACACCTTTGGTAGGTTGCAGCTCGTTGACGGACAGGGGAGCCTCGTCGCATTTCCCGAGAAAGGGTTGCTGCTTCTCGTCTATTTGTTGACGACCGGTCGAGGTTCGGCGGATCGAACGACCTTGGCTCGTTTTCTGTGGGGCGATGCCGATAGGGACGTCGCACTTTCGACTTTGCGTAAGCTGATTTCGAGAATCAAGGCCCGTCAAACAGAACTCGGAATAAACATTCTTTCATCCCAGGGCAACATGGTCTCTCTCGACCGAGAGTCCTTGTCTTCCGACCTTCTGCTATCCGAGATAGACGAATCGGTCGCGTCGTTCTCCCTGCTTAAGCATCTCGTGAAGCTACTGAACCAGCCCTTTCTGGGGCCGGTTCACTGCCACAGTCGCGAGTTTCAACACTGGTTTGCCGAGCGCGAAAAATGCCATATCGACCTTCTCGCACATACATTGAAAACGGTATCTCGACGGGCGCAGTCGAGAACGGAATCCGAACTCCTGCGAAAGGCCGCCATTATCCTGTTTCGGACGGAACCGAAGGATCCGGATACGCTGCAGTTGCTGATAGAGATATTCAAGGCGGAGGAAGAAGTTGAATCCCTTCGAAACCATTTCGAACAGCGGCGCATGTCGATTTCGCGAGGGATCGCAGTACGCGCCGCATCCGACGGTGGTGACACAAAACCCGTTCTCCCGGCTCTAGCGCCTTCAAGGGAAAAACACGCAACAGCTGTTTCCCTTGAGCCCGAGGACCTCAGCATTGCAATTCCTCGCCTGGTGCTGCTTCCACCCAGAAATCAATCCATTCATCCCCAAGCCGGTTTTTTAGCCGCGTCTTTGGTGGAGGATATCACGATTGGATTTTGCGCCTTCAACAGCCTGCAGGTCATAGCCCCATATTCGGCGGTGCAAATTGGCCACCACATGGAGACCCAGAAGGCTTTCTTCGAACGACTCCACGTCAATTACATTCTCGACACTCGGATCAGCAATGCGGGCGATGGCGTCACCCTGTTCGCTCAATTGATCTTTTTTGACCAGAATCAAATTGTCTGGGCAGAAAGATTCAGCCTTGATCATGGAGATCTTGTCAAAGACAGGAGGACTGTCTCTCGACGGATTGCTCTTTCCATATCCAGCGAAATCGAGCGCCATGAGGCGTTACGTGAGGATCTGAATCCGGCTGCCTACCATCGATATCTCGTTGGCAGGCGGCATCTGGCGCGCCTGACGCTTCCGAACCTACGGCGTGCGCGCAAGGAGATGAAAGCCGCGCTCAGCGTCAGCCCCGATTTCGCACCGGCACTGAGTTCGATGGCACGGACTTACTCCAAGGAATGGTTGCTGACCGCGCGAGGCGATATCGATCTGTTGAAAACGGCAGAGACTTTGGCAAACCAGGCCACCGAAACGCGTTCGGATTTTGCCGATGGTTATCGCGAGTTTGGCGTGGCGAAATTGTTGCAGGGTGCATTTGACGAAAGCGCCGAGGCAATGGAAGTGGCAGAGAGCCTTGCCCCGCATTATGCGGATGTTATTGCCGACTACGCGGACACTTTGGTTCATTGTTCGCTCCCTGCCATCGCCTTGCGAAAGATCGAGCGGGCAATCGATTTGAACCCGCTCAGCCCCGACACCTATTTCTGGACGGCTGCCGGAGCAAATTATGCCCTTGGCGAATTCGAAGCTTCGCTGGATTACATTGGGCAAATGGCCGATGCCAGCTTGGCCGACAGGCTATCGGCCGCAAACTGGGCCATGTTGGGCCACCAGGATAAGGCGCGGACGTTCGTAAGGAGGTTTCGCGAAGTCAACCCGGACTTCGATGTGGACAAATGGCTGTCCGCAGTTCCGAGTAAGGAGCAATGGCATAAGGATCTTTACCGAGAAGGCCTGAAGAAAGCTGGATTTTAAACATCAATCATTAGAAGTGGGAAAAAAGCATGGCTAGAGTTGTTGTTATTAGTGTTGAAGGCGACGATGATCTCTGGATCGCTGATCTGGATGCCGGCACGGTTGTGCCTCTTCCGTCTCCCCAGTCGGGTGGGCTGAAAGCGGTGACCGACCTTCGCGCGACCGGGTCAATCGTGACGAAGGGTGTCAATCTGGCCGTGGTTGTCAAGTCCGCGGACGCAGCATTGTCGGGCCATTATGATGGCTGATCGCGCATAATCTCTGCGTCATCACGCTGGATGGCGGGCCGAGATGACCGCTCGCCTTCCAGCGCCAAATAGGCACCGCACGGGTCGCGGCTTTATTCCTTGATCGGTATTCCGGCTTCGATCGCAGCATCGATGAACGCCTGCCGCGCCTCTTCCCGGTTTCGTTTGCCCGCGGTGCCATAGGCCGTGGGGGAATTCCGATATAGCAGGTTCATCTGGTAGCTATCGGCAAGGCCCGCAATGCCTTCCGGCAAGTCGGCGCTGAGGGACCAGCGGACCCGCATGCCGTCTTCAACCCGCGACAGGACCGTCATACGCTGGCGAAACGCGCCGCGCACCGTCATGGCCGAGGCGCCTGGCTTGTCGAACCAGAACGACATATCAGTCTCGGTCGCTTTTTGAACGCGGTAGCTGCGCTCGACGCCCGTCGCCGGCGCGTAGCTCAGGATCTCGATGCCGCCGGCGGACCATGCCGGATGGGAGAGTATGAGGCAAACGCAAAACCAGACAAATCTCTTCCAGCACAGTGATGTCATGCGGGCAGGGCCTCTGAACATTGAAGGTTGTAGGGCGCCTTCCGGCTGCCGGCCGCGAGCTTATTGGCTGATGAAGAGAATGGGTAGTGCCGACGCTGCGATAATCGTTTTGCGCGAAACTGCTTCAGGTTTTCAAGATCGAGATCGGGAGATCAAGGATAAGTACTTCTCATCGGCCGCTCCAGTCTCTGCCCCAAGACAGTGAAGCGAAAACTATTGAGCGGTCGGGTGGTCTCTCTCATAGGCTTCCCTTTCTTCCTTCCCGAACAAGGATGAGTAATAGCCGCTGCAAACCAGATATGAGCACTCATCCGGGTTGCCCGTTTGCCATCCCGGCTGGCAGAGGACGACGCGCTGGAATTTGGCGTTGCAAAGCCCGTGGTTTGCCAAGAGCCGCGGATCATTTCCGAAATACGCGCTTATGGCGTCCTTGCGAGTCCACGCGGGAACGATTTTCCAATCAGCGGCGCCGCCCTCAGCGCTCACATTGCCGGTCGCACAGAAGGACCAATTCGAGATCACGACCGGCTGATCGCAGGAAAAAGCCTGAACGGCGCTTCCCAGCAGGATCGAAATCAATGCCAGCAGCCGCTTGCCGCAAACCACCACGCTCTTTTCCCTCATGCCGATCATTCCCATCGCGCTCCTACCCCTCGATATTCAGGCGCTGATCGTAGCAGGCGCAACCGAACAATGTAAGATCAAGACTAAGAATATTTTCCTAGTTCATGGATCGTTCTTGCGCTAGGTTGCCCGTGATTGCAACCATGGAATGCCGGATGTCGAGCAAATTTTTCCCTATCGGCGAGTTGGTCGCCGGGACGAGCCCGGGCCGTCGCCCGCTTTATGAACAGAATTGCCGGTCTCGCAGCACAGGCAGATTGCCGAAGGATCGGCTGGCGGCGGGGGCGAGGGGCTGATGGCGGAATTCAACCCTCGTGACAAGAGCCGAACCAATGCGGGCAAGACGCGGGCGATGGTGCGCAAGCATACCGCTCCGCCCAGATCGGAAGAAAGCGGGCGCGACGACGGTAGCCTTCGCTGGCAGTGGTTGACGATTCAGCTGCTGGAATCCCCGGCCTTCACCACATTGAGTGCGAATGCCTGCCGCGCCTTCTTCCGCATCGTCATCGAGCACGCGGCCCACGCCGCCTTCGAAAACGGCAAGCTGATCGTGACCCATCCTCAGTTCGTGTCTTACGGCGTGACCGGCGAATATGTGGCCGATGCGATCGATGAGCTCGAATATAAGGGGCTGATAAAAGTTCGCCGCGACCGGGCGGGCAGCGGTGTCGCGCATCCCAACCGATTCACGCTGACCTTTGTCGGTGATCACGAGGGTGCGCCACCGACGGATGAATGGAAACGATGCACGGCGGAAAGATGCCGGAAATGGTCCGAGACCGACCGCAAGCTTGCCGCCGACAAACGCGGTCGCGTCGGCAGGAAGAAAAAAGTCCCACTTCGGAATCCCGAAATCCCACCACTTCGGGATTCCGAAATCCGCCGCGCTTTGTGAGATGTCGACATGAGGAAACATTAAATGATTTCAATGCCCCAACCAATTTCGGGATTCCGAAGTGCTATATAGAGTCTGGCGGGGGAGGCTCCAGCGAAACACTTCGCCACGATCAGGAACTCCGTTTCCCGCCCCCCGATCTTCCCAGCCGAAGTCGTGCGAAGCAGAAGGCAGAAAGCCTCATAGAGCCAATAAGTGGGGGAATTCGGTCCTTGAGCGCGTGCACCTGTGTCGACACATATTCGCCGACGAAGACGACATCCATGCCGAGCCGTCTCCAACCTCAAGGCGGCGCCGACCGACCGAAATTCGCAGGCAAGCCATCGGCATGCCTAGTTTCGCGCAACCTTCCTGATGTATCCGCAGGTCTGATGATCTTTAAGGCGCTTCAGCCGGAGGAACGCATGGCGGTGGGAATTTTTCGGGCTCTGGCTGTCCTGGCGATGATGACGACCCTTGGCGGCTGCATCGACCATGCCAATGATCCCGTGCTCCTGGCGGTCGGCGTGCCGGTCAATCCGCCTGCTGTTGCGCACGGCCTTTGCATGACCGACGGCAACGCCATGTATGACGAGGTGAGGAAGCAGTATCAGCTGCGCGCCCAGCTGACCGGCTATGCCGGGGCCGATGAGTTGGAAGCCGAAACCACGGCGCGGGCCGCCGCCCATCGCCAATATGTCGCTTGCCTCTCCGGCCAAGGTTACCGGGCATTATACGCCAATTGAGAACAGAGAATTCACGTTTCGTCGCCAGCGCCGTTCGAGCCCTTTCCTGATCGCGACTTTTCACGCTTTTCGGCGATTTAGTCACGCCGGATCGCCTGCAATCACGAGTTTTGGAATTGCGTGTGAGCCATGGAACTCCGCTCATCTGAAAGGCATTTTCCCGAGATAAATCCATAAGGAGGGTTTATCATGAAGATGTTCAGACTTGCCCCATCCACCGCCGCGCTCGGCGCCCTTCTCGCCCTCACGTCGATCATCCCCGCGCAGGCAGCACCCGTTCAGACGGCTCGGCCGCCTGCGGTCTTGGACGTAAAAATGGTGCAATATAAATCACATGCGGGGTCCTGGCATGGCTACCAGGGCTTTCGCACGGAGCGCCCGGGCACCCGCCGCCATTCCGATGGCTACTGGTATCCGCTTGCCGCCTTCGGCGTCGAGGCCGGCACCACGGGCTCTATCGCCCGCCCGTCGGTGAACAGGCCGGCAGCTGCGGAAATGTGCAACCCTACGTTTTCCGGATCGATCGGTCCCGGCAGCATGCCCTGTGATAACGGCTATTGAGCCGGCAAATGAAAAAGGCGGCGATGAGCCGCCTTTTTCTTGATCGGCCCGCCGCTCACATATCCGTGACCTCTGCTTTAGCCCCGTAGTATGTGACAGATCGCCTTCCTAACTCCGGGGCGTAAATTCCACGAATCCTCCCACGGAGACGATTATGACCACGACTTTCAAGAACGGCCTGATGGCCGCGGCCTTCGGCGCAATCCTCGGCCTTTCGGCCTTCTCGGCCACGGCAGCTCCCCTCCAGTCGAGCGCGACGGAGCAGGGTGCAGCCGAGCGTCCGATTGCCCAACAACAAACCACGGTTGAGCACGACAGGCGCACGACCGGTTCGATCGGCGATCGCGGCTCGGAAACCTCAGGTCCGATGACGCCTTACATGATGAACCCGAAGAAGCCTCTCAAGATGGATTGCAAGCTCGGCTTCAACCCGGGGAGCGGCTCCAGCTGCAATTACTGACGAGACGCTTCGGCGTTCGCGATAGTGAGCGGCCCGCAATGGGCCGAAGGGGCGGCCTCAGGGTCGCCCTTTCGCATGCGGGGTGACTGGTTTCGCTGGGTCGATTGTCGCCCGCCTGAAAATGTTGCGCTGAATGCAAAAATGCAATAAGTACAGAATCGCGCAAACTGTTGACAGTGGGTGTTGCGAAAAGCCGCAGCGACGAGCGTTGACGCCTCTGCCTTGGAATTGCCATGCTCGCCGCGATGGTCCTTTCTCATAATCAATCGAATTTCAGACAGGTGGGATAGTCATGACTGCAAAGGCCGCATGCTCCGATTTCCTGCATTTTTTCCGCTCCTGGGTCAGTAACCCGCTTCGGGTCGCGGCCATCGCGCCGTCGGGGGATTCGCTTGCCAGAATTATGACCAGTGAAATTGCCGCACTCGACGGGCCGATCATCGAGCTCGGCCCGGGAACCGGCGTCTTCACCCGGGCGCTGCTGGCGCGCGGCGTGAGCGAAGCGGATCTGACCCTGATCGAGTACGGCCCGGAGTTCATCTCATCGCTGCAGGCGCGTTTTCCGACGGCGCGTGTGTTGCAGATGGATGCCGCCCATCTCGCCCATGCCGATATTTTCGAAGGCGAACCGGTCGGCGCGGTTGTCAGTGGCCTGCCGCTGCTCTCCATGTCGCCGCGCAAGATCGCCTCGATCCTGGCCGGCGCCTTCGCCTACATGCGCCCTGGCGGCGCCGTCTATCAGTTCACCTATGGTCCGCGCTGCCCGGTGCCGCGGCCGATCCTCGACCGTCTCGGTCTGAAGGCGGTGCGCATCGGCGGTACGGTCCGCAACCTGCCGCCGGCCTCGGTCTACCGGATTTCGCGCCGCAAGCCGCTGGAACTGTCGCGCGAGCGCTTCAGCTATCGTGAGAGCGGGGCCGACATCGACGATGTCGCCGCCTTTTCCAACGAAAGCGGCGGCTGAACGATGATGCCGGACCGGAATGGCTGAGGACAAGCGGACGGAAGCGACGGAAGGCAGGCGGGAACGCAAGCGGCGGCAGACGCGCGAGCGTATCGAGCAGGCGGCGATGACCCTCTTTCTGCAGCGCGGCTTCGACGCCACGACGATCGAGGACATCACCGAGGCGGCCGATGTCTCCAAGCGCAGTTTCTTCGATTATTTCCCCTCCAAGGAAGAGGTGGTTTTCGCCTGGCAGGATGCCTTCGCCGATCGCCTGATGGCGGCAATCGCCGCAAGGCCGGCGGACGAATCCTCCGTCACCGCGGTCGAGGCGGCGATCACCGCAACCGTCATCGCGGCCGTCGACGAGCCTGGTCTGGCGCTTGGGGACCTCATCCATCGCACGCCGGCGCTGAAGGCCCGCGACCAGCTGAAATACGCCAAACTCGAACAGAAGCTCGCCGAGGCGCTGCTTCTGCGCAAGGGAGGTGATCCGCTTGAGCGGCCCCGCATGCGCGTCCTTGCGGCAACCGTCATCGGTGCCCTGCGCGTCGGGGCTGAGCTCTGGCGGCAGCGCCCGCCAAGTGCTTCGCCGCAGGATTTCGCCCGGGAGATTTTCACCGACCTCTGGAAGATGCTGGCGGAATTCGGCAACGAGGCAAAGGCCGGGCGTTGACCGGGGCCGCCTGGGCCTCCGTGTGTACTTTCAACGACATCAGCTCGATGTCGATGTTTCCGCTCATCCCTGCCATCAGGCCCTGTTATCGGAACCGGGCCGTCCTATATCTGCAAGCGTCGCAGCGGCCGCATTCTGATGATCCCGCGACAGGCGGATCATCAGAATGCCGGGCATCGCTTTCGATCAGGGCAGACATTCGCGCTCGAAGGCATCTCCGAAAGCCTCGGCATCCGTGCCGCGGCTGTTGGACCCGCCTCCGACCGTTCGACCGATTTCAATGATTGATTGATAAGAGAGGAAAGACCATGTCCAGTTACAACGCAGCCAAATCAGGTACCTTCAAGATCGGCGGCGATATCGAGATCAATCGTCTCGGTTTCGGCGCCATGCGCGTTACCGGCAAGGGCATCTGGGGCGAGCCTTCCGATCATGCCGAATCCATCCGTACGCTGAAGCGCCTGCCGGAACTCGGCGTCAACTTCATCGATACGGCCGATTCCTACGGTCCCGATGTCTCCGAATGGCTGATCAAGGAAGCGCTGCATCCCTATGGCGGCAAGTCTGTCATCGCCACCAAGGGCGGCCTGACCCGCCACGGCCCCGATATCTGGCTGCCCGTCGGTCGTCCGGAATATCTGATCCAGCAGGCGCATAAGAGCCTGCGCAATCTCGGCGTCGAGCAGATCGATCTCTGGCAGCTGCATCGGATCGATCAGAAGGTGCCGGCCAAGGAACAGTTCGATGCGATCAAATCGCTGCTCGATACCGGCCTCATCCGCCATGCGGGTCTGAGCGAAGTGTCCGTTGCCGACATCGAGGCCGCCTCGAAGCATTTCAAGGTTGCGACCGTCCAGAACCGCTACAATCTCGTCGACCGCACCAGCGAGGACGTGCTCGATTACTGCGCCAAGCACAATATCGGCTTCATTCCGTGGTATCCGCTGGCCGCCGGCGACCTCGCCAAGCCCGGCTCGCTGCTCGATACCATCGCCAAAAAGCACAATGCAGCACCCAGCCAGATCGCGCTCGCCTGGGTGCTGAAGCGCAGCCCGGTCATGCTGCCGATCCCCGGCACGTCCAAGGTCAAGCATCTCGAGGAAAACGTCGCGGCCGTCGACATCACCCTCTCGAACGAGGAATTCTCGGCCCTCGACGCCGAGGGCAGCAAGGTCTTCAAGGCTGCTTGACGGGCAAACCGGCGAAATATGTCTGCCCCTCACCCTAACCCTCTCCCCGTAAAAACGGGCGAGGGGACGTGCCCTGCGACAGTTGGCGAGGAACGGGGAGGCCACGGTGGATAAGAGGGAATCGAGAGGGCGCGACATGTCCCTTCTCCCCGTTTACGGGGGTCCGAAGGACGGGTCGAGACCTGTGGCTCCACCCCGGTCGGTGCCGGCAGCCGGATGAGGGGCAGTTCCCCAGGCCGGGGCCACAATTTTCGGCATAATTTGACCATCCGGTCAAACATGCTGCAAAATGAGGCGGGCGTCTGTTATTTTGAGGGCAAGCATTGCGTCCAGCGCATTGCTGCATTGCGGTATTTTCGCTATTCCGAATCAAAAGAATTGGCTATTACTATCTTCGTAAGCAGCGCACTCCTCCTCCCAGCGCTCTTACATCGGACTGACAACACTCCTCCTCCCAGTTGTCAGTCAGGATCAAGAGCCCGGCGCACCTCCTCCCGCGTCGGGCTTTTTTCTTTTTTCCCAAGTCTCTATTTTCTCATGCCCAAAAAGGCTTTCACCTCTCGCGGTTTGACTCGGCAAGCCCCGTCGGACTATTTGAACAGGCGCCGCCTGTCCGGTGCGTGAACCGATTGGAGTTTGGTGATGATCGGCAAAAGAGGCGGCTTGCCCGCGGCTCTGACAGGTCTTCTGGTTGCAACGATGGCGCTCACCGGCTGCGGCGGCAGGCCGGTCGGTGTCATGCAGGCGGCCGGCACCGCGGCCCCCGGTACCTCCAAGGTCGACCTGCTCGTTGCGACGACGCGCGCTGCCGACGACAATCCCGCTGTGCTATTCTCCGGCGAACGCGGCACCGGGCTCGCCGTCAATGCCGTCGAGGTCTCGATCCCGCCGGAAGCCAATCGCAAGGCCGGCCAGGTGCAATGGCCAAGCCGCTTGCCGGCCGATCCGTTGCGCAATTTCGTCACCGTTTCGGTCGATCCCCTGGAAGGCGAGCGGGCCGGCGAGACCTGGTTGAAGACCCATATGCCGAAGAGCCGCCGCGTGCTGGTCTTCGTCCACGGCTTCAACAACCGTTATGAGGATGCCGTCTACCGCTTCGCGCAGATCGTTCATGATTCGCATGCCGACGTCGCTCCGGTCGTCTTCACCTGGCCGTCGCGCGGCAGCATCTTCGATTATAATTACGACAAGGAAAGCACCAACTATTCTCGCGACGCGCTGGAGGAACTGCTGACCCGCACCGCCGCCAATCCCGCTGTCAGCGACATCACCATCATGGCCCATTCGATGGGCACCTGGCTGACGGTCGAATCGCTCAGGCAGATGGCGATCCGCAACGGTCACGTCGCACCGAAGATCAACAATGTCATCCTTGCCTCGCCGGATCTCGATGTTGATGTCTTCGGCCGCCAGTTCGCGAGCCTCGGCAAGGAAAGGCCGCACTTCACCATCTTCGTCTCGCAGGACGATCGCGCTCTGGCGCTGTCGCGGCGCATCTCCGGCAATGTCGACCGGCTCGGCCAGATCGATCCCTCCGCCGAACCTTACCGCAGCAAGCTCGAGGCGGCCGGCATCACCGTGCTCGACCTCACCAAGCTCAAGGGCGGCGACCGGCTGAACCACGGCAAGTTCGCCGAAAGCCCCGAGGTGGTAAAGCTGATCGGCGACCGGCTGATTGCCGGCCAGACGATCACCGATTCCAATGTCGGTCTCGGCGAGGCCGTCGGCGCCGTGGCGATGGGCGCTGCCCAGACCGCCGGAAGTGCGGTCAGTGTTGCCGTCAGCACGCCGATTGCGATCTTCGATCCGCGCACGCGGCGCAACTACGACGCCCAGCTGAAGCGTCTCGGCCAGTCGGTGAACAACACCGTCGGTTCGGTCGGCGACAGCGTCGGCGCCGGCTTGCCGGAAAGCCAGTAAAGTTCCACAGAGCAATTCCAGGCAAAGTGCGAAGCGGTTTTGCCGGGAATTGCGTAAAACAAGAGGTTAGAGCGATTCTGCGTTTCCATGAAAAGCTGAACCGCTCTAGGCATCACCGCCGTTGTGATATATCAGATTCATCGCGGCAATCTTGTCTGCCGTGCGATGGGTTGATTCATGGCGGATGAGACGAAGAAAAGCGTAGTCGTCGTCGGCGCGGGCGTGATCGGCGCCTCGATCGCCTTCGAGCTGCAGCGGCGTGGTTTGCAGGTGACGCTGATCGACAAGGGCGAGCCGGGACGTGGCACCTCTTTCGGCAATATGGCGAGCATTGCGCTCGATTTTGCCGCCGGTTCCGGCCCTTCGACCTGGAAGAAAATCCCCGGCTGGCTGCTCGATCCCGAAGGCCCGGTCTGGCTGCGTCCCTCTTATGCCGCCAGGATGCTGCCCTGGTTCCTGCGCTTCCTCGCTGCCGGCCGGCCGTCGCGTCTCCGAGAGATCGAGGATGCCGGCATGAGCCTGTCGAACCGGGCGCTTGGCGATTTCAGGGAGATGCTCCAGGCGATCGGCGCACCCGACTTGATGACCGAAGAAGGCTGTCTGGCGATCTATGAGACGGAGGCGGAATTCGCCGCCGATCGCGGCCACCTCGCCAGGATGCAGCGCTACGGCCTCGAATTCGAGGTGTTGAGCAACGGTGCCATTCAATATTACGAACCCACTTTGTCGCCGGCGATCGCCAAAGCCGTGCTGCTCCCCGACAACAAGTCGATCCGCGACCCCTATCAATTGGTGGTCACACTCACCGAAGCCGCAAAGGCTGCGGGCACGACTTTCGTCTCCGGCACTGTGCGGAATATCGAGCGCAGGGGCGATGGCACCGCCGTCGTTCTCCTCGAGGATAACCGCCGCATCGAGGCCGGTTCGGTGGTGCTTGCCGCCGGCGTCCACACCCGTTTCCTTGCCGAAAAGCTCGGCGAGCCGATCCCGCTCGAAACCGAGCGCGGCTATCACACGCAGATCATGAAGCCCGGCATCGCGATGCGCTATTCGGTGATCTGGCCGCACCGCGCCTTCATGGTGACGCCGACGGCGGGCGGCATTCGTGTCGGCGGCAATGTCGAGCTCGCCGGTCTCGATGCCGCGCCCGATTTCCGCCGTCCGCGGGTGCTGGTGCGCCATGCCCAGCGTGCGCTGCCCGGCCTCAAGGTCGAGGAGACGACGGAGTGGATGGGTCATCGTCCGGCGCTGCCCGATACGATCCCGATCATTTCGCCGTCGTCGAAGATGCCCGGCGTTTTTTATGCGACCGGCCACGGCCATCTCGGCCTGACCTTTTCGGCAACGACAGCGCTGGTGATCGCCGATATGGTGACCGGGCTCAAACCATCCCTCGATATGACCCCGTTCCGCATAGACCGATATTAGGAGGCCCCGATGTCCGATACCACTAAACCCGTAGCGCTGATCACCGGCGGCGGCCGCGGCATGGGCGAGGCGATCGCTCGCGAGCTCTCCGCCCAAGGCTATCAGCTGGCGCTGATGTCGCCTTCGGAAAGCTGCGAGAAGCTGGCGGCCGAACTTGGCGGCGTCGCCTCGCGCGGCGTGGCCGAAAAGGCCGAGGATCTGAAGGCGATCTTCGACCTGACGATGAAGACCTATGGCCGCATCGACGCCGTCGTCAACCTGAGCGGCCATCCGCCGAAGGGCGACCTGCTCGATATTTCGGATGAGAACTGGACGCTCGGTTCCGACATGATGATCCTGTCGCTAGTCCGCATGGCCCGCCTGGTGACGCCGGTCATGCTGAAACAGGGCAAGGGCGCCTTCGTCAACATCACCACCTTCGCCGCTTATGAGCCGACGCTGGTCTTCCCGGTTTCCTGCACCTACCGCGCCGCTGCCGGCGCCTTCACCAAGCTTTATTCCGATCGTTATGCGGCCGACAATATCCGCATGAACTGCATTCTGCCGGGTTATATCGATAGCTTGAACCACAAGCCCGGGACCGCCGAGACGGTCCCGATGAAGCGCATTGGCTATGTGGAGGAGATCGCCAAGACCGCGGCCTTCCTGCTCTCCGACGGCGCGGGTTATATCACCGGCCAGAATATCCGCGTCGATGGCGGCGTCACCCGTCACGTCTGATCTGGAGTTTTCGATATGAGATGGAAGCGCACGATCCAGTTGCTGGATGTCCATGCCGAAGGCGAGATCGGCCGCGTCGCGATCGGCGGCGTGCCGAAGATCCCCGGCGATACCGTGGCCGCGCAGCTGCATTGGCTGAACACCGATCCGAAGGGTGACGAGCTCCGCCGCTTTCTCTGCCTCGAGCCGCGCGGCGCCCCGATCGGCTCCGTCAACCTGCTGCTGCCGGCAAGGCATCCTGAGGCGGATGCCGCCTTCATCATTCTGCAGCCGGACCAGGCGCATGCCAGCTCCGGCTCGAATTCGATCTGCGTCACCACGGCCTTGCTCGAATCCGGCATCGTCGAGATGAAGGAGCCGGAGACGATCGTCACGCTCGAAACCGCCGCCGGCCTCGTCAAGGCGACGGCGACCTGCCGCGACGGACGCTGCGAGAAGGTGAAGCTCACCATGGTGCCCTCCTTCGTGCATGAGCTCGATGTCGGGATCGACACGCCGCATTGGGGAAAGATCAAGGCCGATATCTGCTATGGCGGCATTTTCTATGCGCTGGTTGATGTCGGCCAGATCAATCTGACGATTGAGAAGGCCAATGCCGCCGGCCTCGTTCAGGCCGGCATGATCCTCAAGGAGCTGATCAACCGCGACATCAAGGTCGTCCATCCCGAGATCCCGGCGATCTCAGGCGTCGCCTATGTCATGTTCCGCGATACCGAAGCCGACGGCACGGTGCGCACCTGCACCACCATGTGGCCGGGCCGGGCAGACCGTTCGCCCTGCGGCACCGGCAATTCCGCCAATCTCGCCACGCTCTATGCCCGCGGCAAGGCCAAGGTCGGCGACACCTTCACCTCGAAATCGATCATCGGCTCCGAATTCGAAGTCGGCCTCCAGGCGGTGACAGAGGTGGCCGGCCGCCCCGCCGTCATCCCCACCATCACCGGCCGCGGCTTCACCTTCGGCCTGACCCAGGTGGCCCTCGACCCCTTCGATCCGCATCCGGGTGGTTTTGCGCTGACGGATGTCTGGGGGCCCGCGGCGGGAGAGATTTGAGCGTTTATCGGAAACATATTGGATCTCAATGAGCTATCCCGGCCGGAGACTTCCTTTCACGGTTGAAGTTGGGAAACATGGGGAGCCTCCGCCGCTCAATGTTTCTCATCTGTCGGAGGGCCGCATCGTTCTGATTGGGGGTAGCCGGATATCGGGCACGTATGAACTTCGGCAAGAAATTACCTTTGTTGACGAAGGCAAACGTTGGGAGAACGAGGACCTGTACTCCAAGCTAGTCGATCTCAATTCGAATGGGGTTCCCTTTCAATTTCAACCAAGAGAAATGGGATCGCCTGATATGCTGATGGCCTGGTGGCAAGAGATCGGGAAGATCAAAGTGAGCTTCAAGGAGATTTTCTGGCGTAGTCCAGATGATTGGTTGCTCACGACGATTGAGCCTCCTGTCATCGGAACGCGTGGTTGGGCCGGACCCAAACCTTTCGGATGTTGAGTTTTGACCAAAGAATCTCGCTAGCGCGGCAATGCATGTGAAAAAGTTGGTCGCGGAACGCCGGGCTACGAGGATTTGAACGGGCTTCGCAATACGCTTTGGTCTTACCTTAATCACTATAAGTCGACCCTTTACGAGCACGGCATTGGTTTGCCTTTCTCTGAAGATCAACCGTTTGAATGACGTCCAAAGGCTGGCTCGCTGAGAGACTGTCGGATTGCCGCAGAGAGAAGAACATGAGCAAAGATATCGAGACCGTGACCCTGTGGCGTCCGGTCGGGCCTGAGGAACTGGCGCTTATTCGCGATCTCGACATGCGCGGATTTCCTCCGCGCTTGCCCGACCAGCCGATCTTCTATCCCGTGCTGTCGGAAGATTATGCCGTGAAGATCGCGCGCGACTGGAATGTACCGAGGAGCGGGTCAGGCTTCGTGACGAAGTTTGACGTGAGAAAGGATTACCTCGACGGCTATGCGGTCCAGGAAGCGGGCGGCCGGGCGCATCTCGAATACTGGATACCTGCAGAGGAGATGGATCAGTTCAACGCAGCGATCGTCGGAACGATCGAGGTCACGAAGACGTTTCCGTAACCGTTTCCTGTTCTTCGCGAATGGTGCGCTTCGGCTTGGCCGATGCAAGCGCCGTTGCTCCCGCGGTCCCGCGAAGCTTCCGCGACCAAAAGGTGACACAGGAGCATCCGCGTAACGATATTCGAAACGCGGTCAGCCCAGCCTGCGCTCAGCATCCCCGGTTCGAGTGTCCCAACCCAGCATGGCCAGCTCGGCGACGGCCTCCAGTTCGCCGCGGGTCGCTTCGTCGCGGGCCAGGATCGACATGCCGTTCTGAACGGTCTGCACGAAGCGGGCGAGTGCGTGGACGTCGGTCGAGACCGGAATTTCGCCTGCTGATATCGCCTGGTTCAGGCGCAGCTTCAGGCGCTCGAGCGTGACGGCGCGGGCGGCTCGTACGAGTTCGCCGAGTTCCGCGTGGCCCTCGCTGCCGACCGAAGAGAGCGCCACCATGCAGCCGCGGGGAATATCCACGACACAGCCGGTCAGGGCAGCGGCCGAATCCATCAGAAACGACCTCACCGCCTCACGGGCCGTGCCTGCGGAAAAGAAGCCGGCCCAGACGAGCGCCTCGTTGTTGTCGCGATAGTGGCGCAACGCCTCGGCATAGAGCGCCTCCTTCGAGCCGAATGCCGCGTAGAGACTCGGCGATCCGATCCCCATCGCCTCGGTGAGGTCGGCGATCGATGTCGCCTCGAAGCCCTTGATCCAGAACAGGCGGGTCGCCTGCGCCAGGGCGGCTTCCCGATCGAACGCTCGCGGCCTCCCGCGACTGCGGGCAGGGGTTTCATTGACGTGCGACATCTCATCCGATTTTTGCATCGATCATTATATAAACCCATTGACACCCCATCGCAACGTGCTTAGCTATTTATGTGTCGATCACTACAGAAAGAGAAGATCATGACAGAACTGGCTGGAAAGCGTGCCCTCGTCACGGGTGGCTCGCGTGGCATTGGCGCCGCCATCGCATTGGCGCTTGCAGACAACGGCGCTGATGTCGCCATCACTTATGAGCGTTCGGCCGATCGCGCCGCCGACGTCGTGCGGGCTATCGAGCGCAAGGGCCGCAAGGCGCTTGCCATCCAGGCCGACAGCGCCGATCCGGCGGCCGTGAAGCGCTCGGTTGACGAGGCGGCCCAAGCACTTGGCGGTCTCGACATTCTCGTCAACAATGCCGCAATCGCGCTTTACGGTGCGATCGCCGATGTCAGCGTCGAGCAGATCGATGCGCTGCTGGACGTCAATGTGCGGTCGCCTCTGCTCGCTTCGCAGGCCGCCATTCCCTATCTGCAGGCGGGAGGCCGCGTGATCACGATCGGCTCGGTCGGCGCCGAACGCATCGTCGGTGACACCGGCACGGTCTATTTCATGACAAAATCCGCGCTCCACTCGTTTACCCGCGGCCTCGCGCGGGAACTCGGATCTCGCGATATCACCGTAAATCTGGTCCAGCCGGGTTCGACCGACACCGAAATGAATCCCGCCAACGGCGACTTCGCCGACTTCCAGCGTGCCCTGATCCCACTTGGCCGTTACGGCGAGCCGGAAGATGTGGCGGCGGCTGTGGCTTTCCTCGCAAGCCCCGCTGCAAGGCACATCACAGGAACCATCCTCACAGTGGATGGCGGCTTGAACACCTGAATCGGGATCTGTTGCCTCGCGCCTGCAAAGACATGGGGGTCGAGAGAGAGCGGTCCCTTCGAATGCGAGCCGATCGCTATTAGTGTCTTGCCTGCGTCTCGTGCCGGATACCGGCATGAGACGCATTGTTGAGCCGCAGCCTGTGTCAGACTGGCAGCTTCATCTGCTTGCGCAGGCTCTTGTCGAATGCACTGGCGGGAACGAAGCGGCGCAGGAAGTGCAGTTGACGGGCGGCTTTGCTGGCGGGATAGCGCAGTTTCGGCGATTTCGCGGTGGCTGCCTTGACGACCGCTTCGCCAACCACTTCGGGCGCATCGCCTGCTTTGATGGCGCTGTTCCAGACAGAATTCATCGTTTTGCGGGCTCCATCGTAGACGCCAATCATCCGGTCGGGCTGCGTCGAGTTATGGTCGAGAGCCGTGCGGGTAAATGCCGGTTCGACAAGCAAAACGCGGATCCCCAACGAGCGGACTTCATGGTCGAGGGATTCGGAGTAGCCTTCAACGGCATGTTTCGTAGCAGTATAGAGCGCGCTGAACGGGCTCGGAATAAAGCCAACGACCGAGCTGATGTTGATGATGCGGCCGCTGCGCTGGTTTCGCATGATCGGCAAAACCTCGTTCGTGACGCGAATGATACCGAAGACGTTCAGGTCGAAGAGCGCCTGAGCTTGTTCGACGGAAGACTCTTCCGCTCCGCCGATCAGCGCGCCGCCGGCATTGTTGACAAGCAGGTCGATCCGGCCAGCCTGTTTCATGATCTCGGCGATCATGCTGGCGACGGATTGACCGTCCGTCACATCGCAGGTCAACATCGTAATGCCATTGGCCGAGCCGACTGTCGCCTTGCGGCTGGTTCCGAAGACGCGGTAGCCCGCGGTTACCAGAGCCTTTGCGGTGGCGCGGCCGATACCGGCCGCTGCACCTGTGACGACGGCGACGCCCCTATTGTTGCTGCTCATTTCAATTTTCCTTTGGTACCGCCAAGAGCGATGGGTTGTGGGATATTTTGGTCGTCGTTTTCAGGTCGGATGGCGTGATGAGACCATCCGTTCGAACCCGGGTTGTTGGGGATAGAGGGTGACTTGTTCACCAGGTGAGCGCTGGCGAAAGCCCTTTGGAAATCAGGGCCAATGCAGCGTCAGCCGCGCGCCTTTAGATGGAGCATCGGATGATGTTCATAATAGCCGGCGCCGTTTTTCACGATGGGATCTTCCGAGGTGATCGCCTCGATGTCTTGATCATCGGCAATCTGGTAAAGCGAGACACCGTAGCCGCCGGCAGGATCCATCACCGGACCATGGGCGACGATCTTTCCCTCATCGAGAAGCGCATCCAGAAAAATCCCGTGCTGCTTCAGCCATTCCTGCTCGTCGGCAGACATGGTCGCCAGAAAGTCTGTGCGCGGCGGAATGTATTTGCAGAGGTAGTATTTCATGATTTGGCTCCTCAGTTGACGTCCTAAAGACGATAGCGACGCCCATCGACTGACCCTGCCTGCATTTGGACCGTCCTTTGCGGTGGAATATCGTTCCGCATTCAGTTACTATCAATTTACAACTAAGTCACTATCAAAAAGATATCAATATGAAGATCTTTCAAACCAGCCCTGTCTGATTGCCCGTAGCCTCGCCTTGGTGGGTGATGCTTGGAGTATGCTGATCATGCGCGATGCTCATGCCGGGTCGACCCGCTTCGACGCGTTCCGCAAGAGTCTGGGCATAGCACCGACCATGTTGACCAGTCGGCTGGCGGCTCTGACAGAGGAGGGGCTCCTGGAGAAACGGCGTTATTCTGAGCGGCCGCCCCGGGATGAGTATGTCCTGACAGAAGCGGGTCAAGATTTCCTGCCGGTGCTGTTTGCTCTCGGCGCCTGGGGCCGGAAGCACCGTGCCGGTGGCGATGTCACCCAATTTTTCGATGAAGAGACGGGAACCGAGATCGATCCGCTAACCATAGACCGTGTAACCGGCGCACCGATCGGTAGCCGCCCCATTCGCATCGTTATGCCTAAATCCGGCGCGTAGGCCTTTGAGGGTGGGGACATCTTCCCCGCCTTTAGTTTGCCTCCGTCGCGTAACACCGTGATATCAAAGTGTGAAACGGCCGGTCGGCCAGGTGGACAGCGCTTGTTCGACAACGGCCTCCAGCATCTCACGGCTGAACCCGGCTTTGGCCTGCACCGCCATGCCATGCGTGAGAGCCATCACGAAAGCTGCAAGGGCATCGGCTTTGGCCGTCTCCGGCAAGTCGCCCTCGGCCTTTGCCCGTTCGAAGCGTTCACGAAGCTGCGCCTGACCAGCCGCACGGAAATCGATCAACGCTTGCCGCACAGGTTCGGCGTCATCCGATCCCGCCACGGCGCCATTGATGCCGAGGCATCCGGTATGGTCGGCATAACGCGTATTGAGATCGGCTGCGTTGAAGAGGATATGTGCAGCAACTTGACGCGACGTGGGCAGCTGCAGCGCCTCCGGAATATAGTGCAGGAATCGCTCGGAATAGCGATCGAGGGCTAGGCGGAAGAGGGCTTCCTTGTTGCCGAATGCAGAATAGAGGGCGGGTCTCTCGACGCCGGCAGCCTCGGTCAGGTCGGTATAGGAGGCGCCCTCGTAGCCCTTGCGCCAGAAGACGCATAAAGCGGCATCGAGCGCTTTCTCCACATCGAATTCGCGATGGCGTCCCATCAGGTCAATCCAGCTTATTTCATAATGACCGTTACTAAACCGGTTGACGGCGCATGTCAAATTTCATACCGATTGTTATCGTAATGAATGTTATGAAATCTGAGGGGTGCGGACCGACATGCCGGCAGAGGTGCTGGGCGAGGGTGTCCCCGAGGCGCTCATGAACCTGCACGCCATTCGCCGGATTGCGACGCTTGAGGAGGTGTCTGCCCTCATCTGTCATCTGGCAGGGCCGAACGGCGGCTACATCACCGGCGGCGTGATCGACGTGGCCGGTGGCTTGGCAATCTGAACGTCGAAGACCAAGACGAAACTCTTACCCGCGCAATTGAAGGAAAAGAAATGACCGAGAAATTTGGTGCAAAGTCGACCGCCGACGAGGTGCTTGCCGGCGTCAATCTCAAGGGAAAGCGGTTTCTCATTACCGGCGTATCGTCAGGCATTGGGCTTGAAACCGCCCGCGCATTGGCGGCTCACGGCGCAAGCGTCGTCGGCGCGGTCAGGGACCTCGCCAAAGCCGAGCGGGTCACGGCATCGGTGCGTGACGCCGCGTCGCAAGGAGGTAGCAGCCTGGAGCTGATCGAGCTCGATCTGGCATCCCTGCAAAGCGTTCGCGCCTGTGCCGACAGGCTGTTGGCGGCCGGCCAGCCGTTCGATTCCATCATCGCCAATGCCGGCGTCATGGCAACCCCGTTCGCTCGGACGGCCGACGGCTTCGAACTCCAGTTCGGGACCAACCATCTCGGTCATTTCGCCTTGGTCAATCGGATCGAGCCGCTGCTTACCGATAACGGCCGCCTGGTGGTGCTGTCGTCCCAGGCGCATCGCGTCGCCGATGTCGACCTGGACGATCCGAATTTCGAGCGACAGGCCTACGATCCATGGCTCGCCTACGGCCGATCGAAGACGGCAACGTCTCTCTTCGCCGCGGAATTCGACACGCGGCATCGCGACCGCGGCATTCGAGCCGCCTCGGTGATGCCCGGCAATAGCCTCACAGATCTGCCCCGCCATCTCCGGCAGGAAGACTTGCAGGGCCTGTTCGAGGCCGTTGGCAAAGCCCGCGCCGAAGCCGGTCTTCCGCCGGCAGAGCTGAAAGACATCCCGCAGGTGGCGGCAACGTCGGTCTGGGCCGCAGTCGTGGCTGATAAGGACGAAATCGGTGGACATTATCTCGAAGATTGCGCGGTCGCGCCGATCAATGACACGCCCAACCCCTTTGCCGACGGCGTCAGGTCCTATGCGCTCGACGCCGACAAGGCCAAGCGACTTTGGGCGAAAAGTGAGGAATTGATAAGCGTAACTTGAAGTCGGTAAGCTCGTATCGGCTCTCATTCAGAGCCGACATACCGCGGCCCCCATCAACCGCGTTGCAAAATTCTGGCGCTGACCTGGCCTGTGGCAAGCTCCGCGACCGGCGCTGGCCTGCCAAGCAGATACCCTTGGCCGATGTCGCAACCCAGGTCCTGAAGCCGCTGAAGCTGGCTCTCCTCTTCGATACCCTCGGCCGTTATCGTCACGCCAAGTCCCACACCGAGAGCGATGATCGCCTTGATCACCTTGTCTTGCTTGTCATTGGTCTCGAATGAGGAGACGAAACTCCTGTCGATCTTGATCTTGTCGAACCGGTAGTTGGATAATTGTGAGAGGCTGGAATAACCTGTTCCAAAGTCGTCGAGAGCAATCCTGACGCCTGCGTTCACCAGATCGTCGAGCACGATTCGTGCCGTGACGGCATCTTGGATGATGGCGCTCTCCGTCACCTCAAGCTCGATCCGATGCGCGGGCAGACCGACATCGCCCAATATCTTGAGAATTCGCAGCCCCAGTAGTCGGTCGCTCAGTTGGATCGGAGAAAGGTTGAATGACAGGACAAGCTCACTTGGCCACGAAAGCGCATCGGTGCAGGCGTGGCGAAGCAGTTGGTCGGTCAATTCGACGATCAGGCCGGCTTCCTCTGCCACAGGAATGAACTCGTTCGGTGGGATGAATTCGCCGGAGGCCGTCTTCCAGCGTGCCAGGGCCTCGAAGCCGATAATCCTATTCGTCTTCAGGTCTACGAGAGGTTGATAGTAGGGAACGATCTCAGCCTTCTTGATGGCTGCTCTCAGATCCGCTTCCACCCGAACCCGCTTCGCCAACTCGTCCTGCATCGAAGGCACGAAGGGCTTCACCAGATTGCGCCCCTGCTTTTTCGCCACATACATCGCACAGTCTGAATGTCGAATGACTTGACTGAGGTCATCGCCGTTCTCCGGGAAAAGCGCGAAGCCGACACTGGCGCCGAGGTCGACGGCGACACCATTGAAAGTGAACGGCTTGCCGATCACCGTCACTATGCGGTTCCCCAACGCGACAAGATCGGGATTTCCGGTGCGCCGTGCCAGAACAACGAATTCGTCTCCGCCAAGGCGGAAAACGTGTTCACGGGGAAAGAGGGAGGAGAGCCGCTGAGCAACAGTCTTCAGCACCGCATCACCGTGATCGTGCCCCAGGAGGTCATTGATCTTCTTGAAGCCGTCGAGATCGATGCTGAACACGGCATAGGCTTCTTGTGCCTTTTGATCGGTCATCGCCTGCGCGCATACGGAATCCAGAAACCTGCGGTTAGGCAGTTCGGTCAGCGTGTCGTGACAGGCAATCCAGTCTACATTCTTTTCGGCCTGCAGCCGGCGACTGACCTCCCTCGAAAGATCCCGAATTCTCAGCGCGGAATAAATGAGCCCGAGAAACCCGGAGATATTGAGGGCGAGGAGCGCGTGGTCCAGCGGATAGTCATGATGCTCCTCGATGAACTCATCCAGCTCTTCATGCCATTGGAGGAACCAAGATAGGCAGAAGAGAAGCAGGAAGACCGCGAGCCAGGCAACGATCTCCATTTGCGGTCTGGTTGGTTGGATGCGAGGCATATGAACAGGCTCCTGTTGTGTGAAGAGCCGTCATGGCCAGTTTGGTACACTCGTTATCACTGAATGCCGACGACGGATGGCGCAACGTCACGGCATCGGCGGTCCCACGCCGTGATCGAAGACCGCCTCAATTCATTCGGGCGGAATAAGAGGGCCGGTATCGCAGTGGCTGATGGAGCCGCGCAGCACCGACAAATCCCAAAGGTCATCTGTGCGCTTGATAGGTTAATGGTGGGTTGCCTTTACGAAGGCACGGAGTTTCGCTGCGCAGAATGGATATCTTTGCCGCAAATCGGATGAGGATTCGGTTTCATGGTGTCTACGGTCGCCGCAATCTGCCGTTCTTTCGAACGGCTGAAGAATCCGCGGATGGGTGCAGGGCGCATCCCGGAGCCGATCAATCTGCCAGCATCGTATCCGCCAGGCTGTAGCAGTGGCTCGCCTGATAGGCGTTCCGACCTCGGTTCATATGCGTCACATTGAAAGTCCGAATGGCGCACAAGATGCGGCGCTCCGCGAGGAACTTGCGGATCGAGGCCGAGCCCCGCACAGTGATGCCGAAAATGTCGTCGCCGCGCGGAAAAAAATAGCCGACGTCCTCGGGCGTCGCGACGCAGTCCTCGAGAAAAGCCTCGTCCACGTCGCCCTGCGCGGGTGAATGATCCGTGGTGAAATGCGAAAGATGCACCAGGAATCGTGCACGCAGGCCCTCGCCGTCGGCATAGAGCGTGAAAAGCTCCATCCAGCTCGCATTCACGCGGACGAGCGGCTTGTCGGACGTCGAGGGCAGACACGAAACCGACCAGTAGTGACGCTCGGTCTCGCGCGGGATGGGGATGCAGGTTTGTCCGTATACCCTGAGAATTTCCAGAACGTCTTGCGCCTGCGGGCGACGAAGCAGCTTCTGAAACCGTGGGACATATTTGAACCGCTGCTCCAGGGACTCCAGGCGTTCTTCGGCGTCGATCAACTCCGCCTCGCCTTCTATCCAAGCGTGCTGCTGCTCGGGATCCAGAAACTTGCGCAGGCCGGTGGTGCTGCGACGAGGAGGCGCGCTCATGTCAGGTGCCATGTGAGATCCGTGTCCTCATCGTTTCACCGGCCTAGTCCCGCGTGTCTATGCAGCCGCTTGACGTCCGCCGCCGATGGTGAGGCGCCGTTCGCAGCACTTGGCTTAGCAAGCGGTTTGCCGGCGCGGTGGACCAACCCACCGGCCGCACAGTAACATCCATCCAACGAATGGCGAAAGACTGACCTTCAGCCGGCCCGAAACCCCCGCTGCGCTTTTTTTCTGGAATTGCTAGTAGACGAACGGATCCACCTCGGCCGCCGCATGGGCGTCCGCTTCCTTGGGATAGATCACGCCCTTTCGCAGGATGATGTTGGCGTAGAGCCTGGGCTCGCCGGTCTGGATCAAGGCATGGGCAGTCTTCACCCTTCCGTAGAAATCCTGGCCGATCAGCGGCACCACCTGCCGGTGCGGCTCGTGGCGCGCACAGCAGTCGATCATCTCCTCATGCACGGGGTCGAGCTTGTCGCGCTCGGCCTTGACGGTCGAGCGGAAGATTGCTTCCGCCACGAAATCGTCGATCGGCAGCACGCTGAGCACGGCGTTGAGAACCGGGATGAGGCGGTGGCCGTCGAGCCGGATCAGCCGGCGGGCATGTTCGACGCCCGGATAATTGCCGTCGACGATGGCGATCTCGTCGCCATGGCCCATGGCGCGAAGCGTAAAAAGCAGCTCCGGGCTCAACAGCGGATCAAGTCCTTTCAGCATGGTCTACCTCCTTGAAGAGTACGTTCTGGTCGGTGAGGTAACGCGCGAAGATCGGCAGGCTGGCGCCGCCGATGGCGCGCGCCTGGGCGCCGACCGCGCCCTCGATGATTTCGGGCATGACGACGCCTTGCAGGTCGAGCTTGGCGGCTTCGTCGATGGTGGCCTGCACCACGCGGCTGCGCACCCAATCGGGAAAGCCGCCGTCGATGACGGCCGCGCTGAAATCGACGATCGAGGCGGCGGCGACGATTGCCTGCGCCAGCGCCTTGGCGCTGTCCTGGATCCAGGCTTCCATCGGCTCGCCGAAATCCACCCAGCCGTCGGCCGAATACCAGAGCGGCTCGGGATCGATGCCGCGCTCGCGCAGCATGTTTTCGAGCACGAAGATCGAGGCGATTTCGAGCAACTGCTTGGTCTCGCCGTCCTTGCCGCGCACTGGCAGCGGCCCGATCGCACCCGCCGTGCCGGTGCGGCCGGAAAAGATCGCCGAATTGAGCACGATGCCGCCCCCGATGAAGGAACCGATGAAGAAATAGACGAAATCCGGATAGGACGGTCCGACGCCGAAGACCAGTTCGGCGCCGCAGGCGCTGGTCGCATCATTCTGCAGAAAGACCGGATGCGAGACGCGCGCGGCGATGTCGGCTTGCAGGTCGATCTCGCGCCAGACCTCCATGGCGCCGGCCGGCGCGCCCACCTCTTCGGCCCAGTTCCAGAGCTCGAAGGGGGCGGCGATGCCGAGGCCGGCAATGCGGCCGCGCTGCTTGTCGTCGAGCCGCTCTTCGAGTTCGCGGATGCCCGAGGTGACGAAGGCAAGGATCTCATCCGGCAGCGGATAGGAATAGGTCCGGTGCAGCTGCATGCGGATGCGGCCGACGAAATCCATCAGCACTAGATCGGCGCTGCGCCGGCCCATCTTCAGGCCGAAAGAATAGACGGCGTCGGGATTGAGATGCATCGGGATCGACGGCTGGCCGACACGGCCGCGCACCGGATCCCCGCGCGACAGCAGCCCTTCCTTCTCCAGCACCCGCATGATGACGGAGACGGTCTGCGCCGACAGTCCGCTGCGGCGCGCGATATCGGCCTTCGACAGCGCGCCGTAGAGACGCACCAACGACAGCACGAGCCGTTCGTTATAGGCTCGCACCCTGACCTGGTTCGCACCGCCGGCCGGATTCAGAATTGGTGGCGGGACCGGTATGTTTGCCGGTCCATCCAAGGACGACATGGCCGCTCCTCCCGATTGTTGGCCTATGCCCTAATTCGATCGAGCATGCCACATCGGATTAATAATTCAATTGGATTTATTTATTGACAAGGCGATTTCTTTTCGCTCTTAATTGCCGTCGTCAAGGGCACGGGACCGGTGGAGGCATTGCCATCCACGGCGACGTGTCGTTCTGTAAATTCCGGCCCCGCAGGGGCGGCGCCGGCAAACTCTGGGAGGAGTTCCATGAAGAAATCTGTTCTCGCTTTCGGCGCGCTCGCGCTTGGTGTCACCTTTTCCGCTCCTGTCATGGCGGCTGACGTTGCTGCCTGCCTTATCACCAAGACCGACACCAACCCCTTCTTCGTCAAGATGAAGGAAGGTGCGACGGCCAAGGCCAAGGAACTCGGCGTTTCGCTGAAGTCCTATGCGGGCAAGGTCGACGGTGACAGCGAAAGCCAGGTGGCCGCGATCGAAAGCTGCATTGCCGATGGCGCAAAGGGCATCCTGATTGCTGCTTCCGACACCAAGGGCATCGTCTCTTCGGTCAAGAAGGCGCGTGAAGCCGGCCTGCTGGTCATCGCTCTCGACACGCCGCTCGAGCCGGCCGATGCCGCCGACGCCACCTTCGCCACCGACAACCTGCTCGCCGGCAAGCTGATCGGCCAGTGGGCCAAGGAAACGATGGGCGACAAGGCCAAGGATGCCAAGGTCGGCTTCCTCGACCTGACCCCGTCGCAGCCGACGGTCGACGTTCTGCGCGACCAGGGCTTCATGATGGGCTTCGGCATCGATCCGAAGGACCCGAACAAGATCGGCGACGAGGACGATGCTCGTATCGTCGGTCATGATGTGACCAACGGCAATGAAGAAGGCGGCCGCAAGGCCATGGAAAACCTTCTGCAGAAAGATCCGAGCATCAACGTCATCCACACGATCAACGAGCCGGCCGCGGTCGGCGCCTATCAGGCGCTGAAGGCCGTCGGCATGGAAAAGAACGTGCTGATCGTCTCGGTCGACGGCGGTTGCCCGGGCGTGAAGTCGGTCAAGGAAGGCGTCATCGGCGCCACCTCGCAGCAATATCCGCTGATGATGGCAGCCCTTGGCGTCGAGGCGATCAAGAAGTTCGCCGACAGCGGCGAAAAGCCGAAGCCGACCGAAGGCAAGTCCTTCTACGACACCGGCGTCTCGCTCGTCACCGACAAGCCGGTTTCCGGCGTCAAGTCGATCGACACCAAGGAAGGCACGGACAAGTGCTGGGGCTGAGCCCTGATTGTTGAAAGCAGATCGGCCGGGGCTTGATCCCCGGCCGTTTTCGACGGACGATGTTCCGTCGCCTCACGAACCGGCTAATCAAAGACCGGATGGATATCGGTGACGGCCCCCGCGCGAGTTCGGCGCGCGGATGCGGAGGAGGAACCATGACCGGAACACAGGAATTCGAACGTGTCCTCGACGGCAGCGACAAGAGCGTTGCCTCCTTCGAGCCCGAGAATGTCTCGCTGATCAAGCGCGCGCAGCATTTTCTCCACTCGACGCCGGCCGCCGTGCCGCTGATCGTGCTGGTGCTGGCGATCATCATTTTCGGGATGACGATCGGCGGACGGTTCTTCTCGTCCTATACGCTGACGCTGATCCTGCAGCAGATCGCCATCGTCGGTATTCTCGGCGCCGCCCAGACGCTGGTCATCCTGACCGCCGGCATCGATCTTTCGATCGGCGTCATCATGGTGATTTCGGCGGTTATCATGGGCAATGTCGCCATCACTTATGGCATACCGACGCCGATTGCAGTGGTCGCCGGGCTTGTCGTCGGCGGCCTTTGCGGATTGCTGAACGGCTTCCTCGTCGCCTACATGAAGCTGCCGCCCTTCATCGTCACGCTCGGCACCTGGAATATCGTCATGGCGACGAATTTCATCTATTCCGCCAATGAGACGATCCGCGACACCGACGTCGACGAAAAGGCGCCGCTGCTGCATCTTTTCGCCGTGAGCTTCAAGCTCGGCAGCGCCGTGCTGACCCTCGGCGTCATCGCCATGGTGCTGCTCGTCCTGGTGCTCTGGTATGTCCTCAATCACACCGCCTGGGGCCGGCATGTCTATGCGGTCGGCGACGATCCGGAGGCGGCCAAGCTCTCGGGTATTCAGACCAAGAAGGTGCTGCTGACCGTTTACGCCATTTCAGGCGTCATTGCCGGATTGGCCGCCTGGGTCTCGATCGGCCGCAATGGCTCGATCTCGCCGTCCTCGGCCGTCACCGATTTTAACCTCCAGGCGATCACTGCGACCGTGATCGGCGGCATCTCGCTGTTCGGCGGCCGCGGCTCCATTCTCGGCACGCTCTTCGGTGCCATGATCGTCGGCGTCGTCTCGATGGGCCTCAACATGCTCGGCGCAGACCCGCAATGGAAAGTCCTTTTGACAGGCGTGCTGATCATCGCCGCTGTCGCCATCGATCAGTGGATCAGAAAGGTTTCGGTGTAATCATGGCTCGCGAACCCCTTCTCACCGCCCGCGGTCTCGTCAAGCGTTATGGACGCGTGACCGCGCTCGACAATGCCGATTTCGACCTCTATCCGGGTGAAATCCTCGCCGTCATCGGCGATAACGGCGCCGGCAAATCCTCGCTCATCAAGGCGATATCGGGCGCCGTCACCCCGGACGAGGGGGTGATCACGCTGGAAGGCCGGCAGGTGCAGTTCCGCTCGCCGATGGAAGCGCGCGAGGCTGGCATCGAGACCGTCTATCAGAATCTCGCTCTTTCGCCGGCGCTGTCGATCGCCGACAACATGTTCCTCGGCCGCGAGATCCGCAAACCCGGCGTGCTCGGTTCGATGTTTCGAATGCTCGACCGGCCGGCGATGGAAAAGCTGGCGCGCAACAAGCTCACCGAACTCGGCCTGATGACCATCCAGAACATCAACCAGGCAGTGGAAACGCTCTCCGGCGGTCAGCGCCAGGGTGTCGCGGTCGCCCGTGCCGCAGCCTTCGGCTCGAAGGTCATCATCATGGACGAACCGACGGCAGCGCTCGGCGTCAAGGAAAGCCGCCGCGTGCTGGAACTGATCCTCGACGTGCGCGCCCGAGGCCTGCCGATCGTGCTGATCTCCCACAACATGCCGCATGTCTTCGAAGTGGCCGACCGGATCCATATCCACCGTCTCGGCCGGCGGCTGACGGTGATCGATCCGAAGGAATACACCATGTCCGACGCCGTCGCCTTCATGACCGGCGCCAAGGCTGTGCCGACGGAGCCCGTCGCGGCATGACGGCGAGCGTAGACGAAATTGCCGGCGAGGTTCTGAACCGCGCCGGCAACTCCAGGCGTTTCCTCGTCGCCATCGCCGGGCCGCCGGGTGCCGGCAAATCGACCATGGCCGACAATCTGGCCAACGCCCTGAAGGCGAAAGGCGAGAGCGTCGCGGTGCTGCCCATGGATGGTTTCCACATGGACAATGCCATTCTCATCGAACGCGGCCTGCTGGCCCGCAAGGGCATTCCGGAAACCTTCGATGTGCGTGGCTTCCTGGATATCGTCCGCGCGGTTCGCCCCGCAGATCAGGAAGTTCTCGTCCCCGTCTTCGACCGCTCGCGCGAGCTTGCGATTGCCTCTGCCCGGCCGATCTCTCCCGAGGATCGTTTCATTATCATCGAAGGCAATTATCTGCTCTTCACGCAGGGCAAATGGGCTGAACTCGACGGCATCTTCGACTACACGATCATGCTCGCCCCACCAATCGAGGTGCTGGAAGAGCGCCTTTGGGATCGCTGGCGCGGTTACAACCTGACCGAAGAGGCCGCCAACGCCAAGGTCTACGGCAACGACCTGCCGAACGGCCGGCTGATCCTCGAAAACCGCCGCCCGGCCGATGTGACGCTGGAGATCGCGCTGGCGTGATGCCGCGGCGATTGTTTTCATGTAAAAGCCAATGCATGTCGCCTGGAAGTGTGCAGCGCTTCCGGGATGACGACATGCATGAAACAAAGAGCTAAAGCGCGTCGCATGAATCGATTTCAATGCGCCGCGCTTTAGTGCTATCGAGGCCGCAGACGCATCGCTTCGGAGGCCTGCCATGCAATCGATCACCATCCGCCGTCCTGATGACTGGCATCTGCATCTGCGCGACGGCGCCATGCTGGAAGGCGTGATCGCCGATACGAGCCGCACCTTCGCCCGCGCCATCATCATGCCCAATCTCGTGCCGCCGGTCGTCACCACTGCTGACGCCAAGGCCTATCGCGAGCGTATCCTCAAGGCCTTGCCGGAGGGTCATCGTTTCCAGCCGCTGATGACGCTTTATCTGACCGAGCATACCAGCCCCGATGACGTGGAGGAGGGGAAGAACAGTGGCCTCATCACCGCCGTCAAGCTTTATCCCGCCGGCGCCACAACCAATTCGCATGGCGGCGTCCGCGACATGGAAAAGGCGATGCCGGTGCTGGAGCGCATGGCAAAGATCGGCCTGCCGCTCTGCGTCCATGGCGAGGTGACGACGCCGGAGGTCGATATCTTCGACCGCGAGGCTGTCTTCATCGAGACCGTGCTCGATCCGCTGCGGCAGCGCCTGCCGGAGCTGAAGGTGACGATGGAGCATGTGACGACATCAGATGGCGTCGATTACATCAAGGCGGCCAAGGGCAATCTTGCCGGCTCGATCACCACCCACCATCTGATCATCAACCGCAACGCCATCCTCGTCGGCGGCATCCGCCCGCATTATTACTGCCTGCCCGTCGCCAAGCGCGAAAACCATCGGCTGGCCTTGCGCGCCGCCGCCACCAGCGGCGATCCGCGCTTCTTCCTCGGCACGGATTCGGCCCCGCATATCGACCCGCTGAAGGAATGCGCCTGCGGCTGCGCCGGCATCTATACCTCGGTCAATACGATGAGCTGCCTCGCCCATGTCTTCGAACAGGAGGGCGCCCTGGAGCGGCTCGAAGCCTTCGTGTCGTTGAACGGACCGGCTTGGTACGGGCTTCAGCCGAACGAAGATCGCATCACCCTGTCACGGCAGGCCGACCCGATCATCTTTCCCGCCAAGATAGAAACCGGCGCAGGCCCGGTGACGGTGTTCGATCCGATGTTTCCCCTGCACTGGCAGGTGATCCAGCAGGCGTAAGCTCGCAGAATTCAATTTTAAATGGATTTTTTATCCTAAATCCCGGCCTAACGTTAAACGCGTAACATTTGTATTGTGCGGTGCATCATTTGTTAACGGATGCATAAGACATTCCTCAGCACCGACCCCATGAGCTGCCGACATCATCCGGCGCGGCTGCAGTCGCGGAGGCTGAGAAGCATGATGCTTGACTATAACTCCCTCTTGCTGGCGCTCGCCGTTTCCGCGGCCTGCCTTGCCGTGACGCTGATGGGCAGCTGGCTTGTCCGCCGGGCGGAAACCGTGCTGCTCACCGCCACCGTCGGCCTGGTCCTCGTCGTCAGCGGCATTTTTGTCTACAGCGCCTATGTGACGACACCTGAGAAGTGGTTCGGCGTCGGCAACTTCGTGCTGTTTCATGCCGGTTTTGCCACCATATGGGGTGCGGGCAGACAGTTCCTCACTGGTCACCTGTCCATCCGAGCCATCGCGATCCGTGCGCTCGCGGCGATGGTCTTTTCCGTGGTGCCGATGTTATCGGGGTATGACGGTCTGGCTTTCATCGTCGACAATCTCGCCATCGCCCTTTTGCTCTTTGCCACCGCCCGGCAATATTGGCTCGCCCGTGCCGAAGCACCGGCGCCGCTCCTCGGCATCACAGCGCTTTATACGTTGACGGCGATCTCCTTCGTGCTTTGCGCCGCCGTGCTGATATCAGACGGCAAGCTGGTGCTCGGCAAGGCCCCCAGCAACTGGGCCGAAGATCTGAGTCTGGCCGTCTGCATCGCCGGCATGACCGGGATCGGCGCGCTGTCGCTGGCGCTGCATCAATGGCGGCTCGCCGCCCGCCATCGCCTCGAGGCAATCACCGATCCGCTGACCGGCCTGCTCAACCGCCGCGCCCTGTTCGACGAGTACGGCACGCGCCCGATGGGCAACACCACCGCCGTCATCGTCTTCGATATCGACCATTTCAAATCCGTCAACGACCGCTTCGGCCATGCCGCCGGCGACAGCGTGATCAAGGCCTTCGCCGGCGAGCTCGCCGCCCATTGCCGCACCGGCGACATCGCCGCCCGGCTCGGCGGCGAGGAATTCGCGCTGGTGCTGAAGGAGATCATGCCCGGCCGGGCTGAACTCGCGGCCGAGCGCATCCGCCGGGCGTTCGAGGCGCGCGAGATCCAGATAGACAACGAAGTGCTGAAATGTACGGTCAGCGTCGGCGTCGCGCCCGGCCGCTCGAAGAGCCTAGATTTCGACGCCATGCTGAGTGCCGCCGACAAGGCGCTCTACGTCGCCAAGCGGGCCGGCCGCAACCGGGTCGAACTTGCCAGCCACCTGCAGGCGGTTCCGCTCGAGGCATCGCGCACCGCGTCTTGATTCCTGAGCGGCCCTCTCATAATATCGCCCTCGGCCGGATGCGGCCAGCCGCCCCGCGACGCCCGACGTTTGACACTTTGGCGTTATGGTGAATGCATCCAGATACCATCCTTCACATCCCTTGCCGTTTGGCGATCGATGGCGAACGGGTCAGCAGACGCGGGCACTGATCTTCCTGTTTGCCGCCAACGGAAGGATGACATCATGCGCGATTTTCGCGATGCCAAGCTCATGGCAAAAACATTGCGGCAGGCTCTCGCCGACCGCGACATTTCGCTAACCCACAGCGAGACCCTCGAAATCGTCGCCCGCCAGTTCGGGCTCGATCAATGGAATATCCTCTCGGCAAAGATCGATGCGGCAGGGGCTAACCCCTCCGCCATCGGCATCGAGCCGCCGATGCCGATTTTCCGCATCTTCTCGGTCGAAAAGGCCATGGAGTTCTATTGCGGCTTCCTCGGCTTCCATCTCGATTGGGAGCACCGTTTCGGCGAAAACTTCCCGCTCTATTGTCAGGTCTCGCGCGACGGCATGGCGCTGCATCTCAGCGAACATTCCGGCGACGCCAGCCCCGGCGCCAAGGCCTTCGCCCGCGTCGCCAATGTGCGGGCCTATCACGCCGAACTCTCAGGCAAGGACTACCGCTACATGAAGCCCGGCGTCGAGGAAGCACCGTGGGGGCTGGAGATGACCGTCATCGACCCCTTCAGCAACCGTATCGCCTTTTGCCAGCAGACGTAGTTGTCAGCGCAGCTTGGCTTATAGGTGACAAATCGGTCAACGACCGCTATCGCCAGGCCGCCGGCGCCCGCGTGCTCCAGGTCTTCGCCGATGAACTGACGGCACGTTGCCGCCCCGGCGATACCGCGGCCCGGCTCGGCGGCGAAGAGTTTGCGCTGGTGCCGACGGAGATCATGCCCCGCCGAACTCATCCGGAAAGCCTTCGAGGCGCGGCGTTTCTTCAATCTACCCGGCGCAGACTTTCCACAAAGACACCCCGACTGGTGCCTCGCCCCGAAACGGCGATCCGCTGTCCCGGTCCAAGTTCCCGCCTGATGTTCTCAGGGACACGGCAAATTTCGTCGAATAGCATCGGAACCCCTTCGACCTGAACCGGTGACCGGCATTTTTTGCTACCCCATTCATGGGCGTCGACGACGGTGAAAGAAAGCTCCACCCGATGGCCAGCGATAAAGGCGAATAGCATCGGCACCGCGATGATGACGAGGTGCTTTCCGCAGAAATAACCAGCGATCGGAGCGATTAGCAGGCCGAAACCTTTCCTCACGCCGTCGATCTCGCGCCTGCTCTTCAAAATGAGCCAAAACGGCAATGCCGCAGAGACCACGCCGACGGCGAGAGCAGGAAGGGCCGCCTTGGAGATCCACTCGTTTGACGGCAGAAAGTTAAAGCCGGGTATCTGGACGAAAATGGCAAGTACAGCCGGCAAAAGTAACATGGTCAGAAGGATCCGGCCCAGTTTACCGAGCGGCCACTTGACACTCTCCTTCGACCCCATGGACAACGTACCGCTCTTTACATCGCAACCTGTCAATCACTCTGTGACACATTTCGGCTGGCGGCTTCAAGGGGGCACGATCAGGGCAGTAAAAGCCATTTTGGCTACGTCTAGGAGGTCGCGGAACCACTTTATACACCAACGACAAACTACAAGGATGGCGCTCCTTGGATGTCGGCGCTTGCATCTCCGTCCTTGGAACCTACAGTCACACAATCGATGTTGTTTCAATGGAAATGAGTCCTGGTCGGTAGGATGGGGAACCAGATGAAATATGTTTCGGTGCTGATTTTAGCGCTTCTGTCGATTGTCTTCGGATGGTTATTCTATGAAAGGTACTGGAAGTTCCGAGATTGCATATCGCAGGCCCTATCCAGTTGCCTCACTCCCGACGGTGACAACCTGACGCAAGGCGGCTCTCTGTGGGCTGGTTTGGCAGGGCTGTTCTTGTTGCTCGCTGTGATCTCAGCCTGGCGCTCTTTCCGAAGCCGGGATGCTGGCAAATAAGCTGGAGCGGCCAGCTCTCCCGCTTGCTTCTCAAACGATCATCAACGCCCGCACGAAGGCCACCGAGGCAAGCAGCGACGCGATCGTTCTCACATGGTTCCACCACGTCCAGTCCCTGACATAGGTGGTCCAGAGCTGAACCGCTTCCGTCCCGTTGCCGCCGACCTTTGCCAGCGCATCGTTCATCGGCACGTTGAAGATGATGGTCGAGACGAAGGAGGCGAAGACATAGAGGGCTGCACCTGCCAGCATTAGAAAAGATGCCCCGCCGCGCCAGTTGATCAGGGCGAGCACGGCGATGACGAGGCAGAGGATCGCCGTCGGCACGAAGAGGCCCATGAAGGGCGAGCGGACGATCGTCACGTTGATCGAATTCATCGCCGCGATGCCTTGTTCTGCAGGAATCCGCGAGAAGGCGGTCATGATGAAGGTCGAGAAGGCGAAGAAGATACCGGCGACGAGACCGCTGCCGATCGCCGCGGCGACGAGGGAGATGATGAGAATGATCTGCATGGTCAGCTCCATAGTCCGGTTGCCGCGGTCCGGCGGGCATATTCGCTGAAATCGGTGGCGGGACGGCCGAGAATTTCGGCCACACCGCCCATGGTGCCGGAGTTGCGCCCATCGAGCACCTGGCCGAAGAGTTCCTTCAGAAGATCGATCAGGTCCTGCGGCAGGCCGGCATCCGCAAGCCCGCCGGTGAAATCCGCCATCGACACCTGCTCATATTCGATCGGCCGGCCAGTGGCCGCGGCGATCTCGGCGACCGCCTGGCGGAATGTCAGCGCTCGCGGGCCGGTCAGTTCGTAAGTCTTGTTGCGGTGGTGCGGATCGGTCAAGGCGGCGACGGCGGCATCGGCAATGTCGTCGGCATCGATGAAAGGTTCGCTGATCTCGCCCGCCGGCAACTGCAGGCGGCCGCCCAGGATCTGCTCGACAAAGGCGCCCTCGCTGAAATTCTGGCAGAACCAGGAGGCGCGCAGGATGGTGGCGTCAATGCCGGAGGCTTTCAGCGCCGCTTCGCTGCGTTGCGCGCCCTCTTCGCCGCGGCCGGAGAGCAGCACGATATGTTCAAGGCCACATTCCCTGGCGACCTTGGCGAGTGCCCCGATCGCTTCTGCCGCCCAGGCGACGGAAAGATCCGGCTGGAAGGCGACATAGGCGCTCGATGCGCCGTCAAGCGCGCCGTGCCAGGTCAACCTGTCCTCCCAGTCGAAGGGACGGGCGCTGGAGCGCGATGCGGCGCGAACGCTGTGCCCGCGCTCTTCCAGGCGCTTGATGATGCGGCCGCCGGTCTTTCCCGATCCACCGACGAGAACGATTTCGGAAGTTTGCATGTCAAAACTCCTCCCAAACATTGCAAACAAGAGAAACTCTCTCATTTGCAAAATGAGATAATCTCTCTTATTTTGTTTGTCAACGTGGAAAAGGAGAGAGCATGTCGGAACAGCCGGTCGCAACGCGCAGACGCCAGCAGGAGTCTACCGGCCAGCTGCGCCGCATTCCCAGCCAGCAGCGCGGCCGCGAGCGCTTCGAAAAGATCCTCGCGGTTGCCGCCGAGCTGATCGAAAGCCATGGCAGCGACGGCTTAAAGATGAGCGAGATTGTCGAAAAGGCTGGTCTCTCCTTCGGCGCCCTCTACCAATATTTCCCGGACAAGACCTCGATCATCCGCACATTGGCCGAGCGCTTCAACGAAGAGGGCAGGCGATGCGTCGAGGAGGAACTGGCGAAGGTGACCGACGCTGCAGCCCTGCAGGGCGCGCTCGCCAATATCGTCGACGAATATTACGCCTTCTTCCGCCGCGAGCCTGTCATGCGCGACATCTGGCATGCGACCCATACCGACAAGCTGCTGCAACAGGTCGATGCCGAGGACATGGAATTCCATGCCCAGGCATTTCTCGCGGTGCTTATCCGCCTATGGCCGGATCGCGACCGGAAGGAGCTGCTCGCGATCGCCCGGCTGACGATGCAGCTGCTTGCCGCCGGCGTGCGTTATGCCGTTTCGCTGGATGCGGAGGAGGGCGCTCAGGCAGTCGCCCTGTTCAAGAAGATGCAGATCGTTGATATCGGCCGCCTGCTGCAGCAATAGCCCGCCTTTCGTCTGGAAACGGCGGGCTCTTGCTGCTATTCCCGCAGGGATCCAAGCCGAAGGAGAGCCGCATGATCCAAACCACATTTCCCGACCGTGCCGTGATGGCCGAATTGCTGGCCAAGATGCTCTGGGAAATCAAGGCGGTCCATTTCAATGCCGATCAGCCCTATAAGCTTTCCTCCGGCATGGCGAGCCCGGTTTATATCGATTGCCGCAAGTTGCTCTCCTTCCCGCGCATCCGCTCGACGGTGATGGATTTTGCCGCCAGCACCCTGCTGCGCGACGCCGGTTTCGAGCAGTTCGATTGCATCGCCGGCGGCGAGACCGCCGGCATTCCCTTCGCCGCCCTGCTGGCCGATCGTCTCGGCCTGCCGATGATCTATGTTCGCAAGCAGCCGAAGGGCCATGGCCGCAATGCCCAGATCGAAGGCAACATGCCGGAAGGGTCGCGGGTGCTGGTCATCGAAGACCTGACGACGGCAGGCGGCAGCATGTTCAAGTTCATCGATGCCATCCGTGCCGCCGGCGGTATCGTCGATCACGGCATCGCGCTGTTCTTCTACGGCATTTTCGGCGAACAGCGCTTTGGCGACGGCAAGGTCAGGCTGCATCACATCGCCACCTGGCGGAATGTTCTGGCCGTTGCCAAGGAGCAGAAACTCTTCGACGACAAGACGCTGTCGGAGGTCGAGGCCTTCCTCGATGCGCCGCTGGCCTGGTCGGGAAGAAATGGTGGCGTTAGTGAGCTTTCGCTCTAGCCGGTTGACAAAAGCTCGCTTAATCGGTTGATGAACGTATCAGTGCTGTTGGGAGGAATACGATGATTTTGTGCTGCGGCGAAGCCTTGATCGACATGCTGCCAAGGGACACGACCCTCGGCGAAAAGGGCTTTGCGCCCTATGCCGGCGGCGCGATCTTCAACACCGCCATCGCGCTCGGCCGCCTCGGCATCCCCACCGCCTTCTTCACCGGCATTGCCGATGACATGATGGGCGAAATCCTGCTCGAAACGCTGAAGGCGAGCAACGTCGATTACAGCCCCTGCGCCATCACCCCGCGTCCCTCGACCATCGCCTTCGTCAAGCTGGTGAACGGCCAGGCGACCTATGCCTTCTACGATGAGGGCACGGCCGGCCGGATGATCACCACGGCCGACCTGCCTGATCTCGGCGACGATTGCGAAGCGCTGCATTTCGGCGCGATCAGCCTGATCCCGAGCCCCTGCGGCGAAACCTATGAAGCCCTGCTCGACCGCGAAGCCGCTCGCCGCGTCATCTCGCTCGATCCGAATATCCGTCCGGGTTTCATCAAGGACAAGCCGTCGCATATGGCCCGCATCAAGCGCATGGCTGCGAAGTCCGACATCGTCAAATTCTCCGACGAGGATCTCGAATGGTTCGGCCTGCAGGGCGACCATGATGCGCTCGCCGCCCATTGGCTGAACCACGGCGCCAAGCTCGTCGTCATCACCAAGGGCGCGGAAGGCGCTTCCGGTTATACCAAGGATCGCAAGGTGACGGTGCCGAGTGAGCGCGTCACCGTCGTCGACACGGTCGGTGCCGGCGACACCTTCGATGCCGGCATCCTGGCTTCGCTGAAGATGGATAATCTGCTCACCAAACCGCAGGTCGCCTCGCTCGACGAAAAGGCACTCCGCAACGCCCTGACCCTCGGCGCCAAAGCCGCCGCCGTCACCGTCTCCCGCGCCGGCGCCAATCCGCCCTGGGCGCGTGAAATTGGCCTTTAAGGCTTAAGCCAGCTTCGCCCCTCATCCGGCTGCCGCCACCTTCTCCCCGCTCGCGGGGCGAAGGGATATGCCGCAACGTCTCGATTCCCTCTTCTTCCCTCGGGTCCGAAGGACGGGTCGACGTCGATCGATCAGGAGCCTATCCGGGGTCACGCTCCGGTCGAAGCTCGAGAGCAAGTACCAAGTCCCCCAAGAAGTTTTCGCACCAAAGCGAGACGTCGTGGGTTAGCAGATGCTCCATCATCATGCTCCAGCGGTCGCGGCGCTCCTCCAGCGACATGGCAAGACCCCTGGCGAGGGCATTGGCAGTGCCTTCGACATCGTAAGGATTGACCAGCAGCGCGCCCTTCAACTCTCGGGCCGCGCCGGCGAAGCGCGATAGCAACAATACGCCCGGGCGATCGGGATCCTGAGCGGCGACATATTCCTTGGCGACGAGGTTCATGCCGTCGCGCAACGGCGTGACCAGCCCGATCGTCGCCAGCCGGTAGAGGCCGGCAAGCACGTTGCGGCTGATCGATCGGTTGACATAGCGGATCGGCACCCAGTCGACCGTTCCAATGGCACCGTTCACACGGCCTGCCTGTTCGGCGACCATCTTCTGCATATGTTCGTATTCGGGAACTTCCGATCGCGACTTCGGCGTGACCTGCAGATAGGTCACCTTGTTCTGGTAGCCAGGATTGCTGGTGAGGAAGCGTTCGAACGCTTCCAGCCGCTGAATGATGCCCTTTGAATAATCGAGGCGGTCGACCCCGATGATCATGTCCCGGCCTTCAATGCTGCGCCGGGTCTTCTGTACCATGATATTGTTTGCGGCCCTCTCGGCGAACTCGGCGAAGCCCGCGGTTTCGATCCCGATCGGATAGGCACCGGCCTTGAATATCCGCCCATGGGAATCAAACAATCCATTTCCAAGGTCGTCGCCAATTCCCTCCCTCCTGAGATAACCGGCAAAATTCTGGAGGTCGTAATCGGTCTGGAAGCCGACGAGATCATAATGCGAGAGGCCACGCATGATTTCTTCATGAACGGGCATCGTGACCAGAATGTCGGCCGGCGGCCATGGAATGTGCAGGAAGAAGCCGATCCGGTTCTTCAGCCCCATCTGGCGCAGTTCAGCCGCCAGCGGTATGAGGTGGTAATCATGAACCCAGATGGTGTCGTCCGGCTCGATCATCGGCGCCAGCCGGTGAGCTAAGAAGCGGTTGACGCGGAAATAGCCGGCCATTTCCTTCCGGCCATATTCGGCGAGGTCCAGTCGATAATGGCAGATGGGCCAGAGAACACGGTTTGCAAAGCCGCGATAATATTCCTCGACGTCGGTGTCGGTGAGATCGGTCAGCGCATAGGTGATGTTGCCCTTCTGCAGTTGCGACAGCGGGCCAGGTTCCCTGTCCCCGCTCGAGTCTCCCGACCACCCCATCCAGATGCCGCCACGCTCCTGCAGGGCTGCCTGCAGCGCAACGGCCAGACCGCCGGCAGCGGCGCTCCCATCTTTGGCGGGCATGGGAACACGATTGGAAACGACGATAAGACGGCTCATGAGCTTCCTTTAAAGAAGATGGGACATGAAAACGCTGCGTGACGAGCGTCTTGAGACATCTCCTGAACTTGGCAGGGACCATGCAGTAAAGGCGCCGACATCGACAGAGCCGACCCGGAGGCGAGCGGCCCGGTGTAGATGCCAACAAGAACAACGAACGAAGCATTTCCGCACAGATTTTGCTTGAATCTAGGGCGATTCCAATGAATTGAAAGAATTCATTCTACAATTTTTTAATTGGAAGAACGTTCATCCGGTTTCGTACCGCAGGCCGTTCTTCATCATGCCTTCTGGCAGATGCGGCCAGCACTTGGCCGAGCCACGGGTCCGACCAATCCTTCAGACCCCAATAAAAGGGTGAAGGGATATCCCGCAGCCTCTCGGTTCCCTCTTCTCCCCAGCGGGGAGAAGGTGCCCGTAGGGCGGATGAGGGGGCCGGCGAAGCCGGTCTTCACAACGTCGATACGGGCTTCGACCGCGCTCGTCTCGACCGTGTTTAGGGCGCAGGCAGGGTAGGATATGAGGTGAAGGATGTGCCGCGCGGCCCCCTCATCCGCCTGCCGGCACCTTCTCCCCAAGGGGAGAAGAGCACATGCCGCAACCTCTCCGTTTCTCACTCGCCTCTGGCAGGGCACGTCCTCTCCCCGTCAGAACGGGGAGAGGGTTAGGGTGAGGGGCAATCTCGATCGCTTACTTCGCAAGCTTCGCCAGCGCCGCAACCAGGCCCTGCGTCGAGGAGTCATGCGATGCCCCACTCTCCTTGCCCTCGACGACCGGCAGCAGGCCCGTCGCCAGTTCCTTGCCGAGTTCGACGCCCCACTGGTCGAAGGAGTTGATCCGGAAGAGCACGCCTTCGACAAAGACGCGGTGTTCGTAGAGCGCGATCAGCCGGCCGAGCGCATAGGGCGTCAGCTTGTCGTAGACGAAGGTGATCGACGGCCGGTTGCCGGTAAAGACCCGGTGCGGCGCGATGAAGTCGGCCTTTTTGTCGTCCATGCCCTTGTCGGTCAGCTGCTTCTTGGCTTCCGCGAAGGTGCGGCCCTTCATCAGCGCTTCCGATTGGGCGAGAACATTGGAGATCAAAAGCTGGTGCTGGTGGCGCAGCTCCGGCTCGAAGGCATTGGCGGCGATCATGAACTCGGCCGGGATGATGCTCGTGCCCTGGTGGATCAGCTGGTAGAAGGCGTGCTGGCCGTTGGTGCCGGGCTCGCCCCAGACGACCGGGCCGGAATTGCCTTCGACCGGCGTGCCGTCGATGGTGACGCCCTTGCCGTTCGATTCCATGTCGAGCTGCTGCAGATAGGCCGGGAAGCGCGACAGGCGCTGGTCGTAGGGCAGGATGGCGCGGGTGGGGTAACCCAGCACATTGCGATGGTAAAAGCCGATCAGGCCGAGCAGCATCGGCAGGTTCTCGGTAATCGGCGCCTTACGAAAATGATTGTCGACGGCATGGGCGCCGTCGAGGAATTTGCCGAAATTCTCAGGGCCGACGGCGATCATCAGCGGCAGGCCGATCGCCGACCAGATCGAGTAACGGCCGCCGACCCAGTCCCAGAAGCCGAAGACGCGGGCGCTGTCGATGCCGAAGGCGGCGACCTTGTCGAGTGCCGTCGAAACGGCGGCGAAGTGGTGCTGCACGGCCGCTTCGCCGAGCGCCTTGGCGATGAAATTGCGCGCCGTCTGTGCATTGGTCATCGTCTCAACGGTGGTGAAGGTCTTCGAGGCGACGATGAACAGCGTCGTTTCCGGCTGCACCAGCTTCAGGATATCGGCGATATGGGCGCCGTCGATGTTGGAGACGAAATGGGCGCGCGGTCCGTCATGGAAGGGGGCAAGCGCCAGCGTCGCCATCACCGGCCCGAGATCCGAGCCGCCGATGCCGATATTGATGACGTCGGTGATCGCCTTTCCGGTCGCGCCCTTCAGCGTGCCGGAGCGGACGTCGTCGGCAAACTTGCCCATGGCGGCAAGCACCGCATTGACGTCGGGCATGACGTCCTTGCCGTCGACCAGAACCGGCGTATTGGAGCGGTTGCGCAGCGCGGTGTGCAGAACGGCGCGATCCTCGGTGAAATTGATCGCCTTGCCGGAGAACATTTCCTCGCGCTTTGCCTCGACGCCGCCTTCTTCGGCGAGCTTCACCAAGAGCTTGAGGATGTCGTCATTCACCGCCGTCTTGGAAAAATCCATCAGCAGGTCGTCAAGCGCGACGGAAAAGCGCGAAAAGCGCTGCTGATCGGCGGCGAAGGCGGCACGGATATCGGTTGCCTTGGTGGCATCAGCGGTGCTTTTCAGCTGTTCGACGATGGCGTTCATGGGAGGCTCCTTTGGAGGCGGAAAGGTTGCGGAAACTATTCGCTTTCTCACCCGCAAATCAAGTTCAGCCACCTGCCGAAATAGAAAAAAGCCACCCGCGGCAAGCGGATGGCTTTAATTTCATCAGATCGTCAAATTCAGCCGCGCAGGTCCTTGCGCAGGATCTTACCGACCGGCGACTTCGGCAGCTCGGTGCGGAATTCGATGAAGCGCGGGCGCTTGTAGTTGGTGAGGTTGGCGATGCAATGGGCTTTCACCTCGGCTTCCGTCAGGTTGGGATCCTTCCTGACCACGAAGAGCTTCACCGCCTCGCCCGAATGTCCGTCCGGGACGCCGATGGCTGCGGCCTCGAGGATGCCGGCATGCATGGCGGCGACTTCCTCTATCTCGTTCGGATAGACGTTGAAGCCCGAAACCAGGATCATGTCCTTCTTGCGGTCGACGATCTTGGTATAGCCGCGTTCGTCCATGAAACCCATGTCGCCCGAGCGGAAGTAGCCGTCGTTGGTCATCGCCCGCGCCGTCTCTTCCGGCTTCTGCCAATAGCCTGCCATCACCTGCGGCCCGCGGATGCAGATTTCGCCGACCTGGCCGAGCGGCAGCCAATTGCCCTCCTCGTCGCGGATATCGAGGTCGGTGGAGGGGAGCGGCAGGCCGATTGTGCCGGTGAACTCAGGCGAATCGAAGCGGTTGGCGGTGGCAACAGGCGATGTCTCGGAAAGGCCGTAGCCTTCCGTCACCGCCGTGCCCGTCATCTTCAGCCAGCGTTCTGCGACCGGGCGCTGGACGGCCATGCCGCCGCCGAGCGACATGATCAGCGAGGAGAAGTCGAGCTTGGCAAAATCGGCATTGTTCATCAGCGCATTGAACAGCGTGTTGAGGCCGGGGAAGATATGCACCTTCGATTTTTCGAATTCCTTGACGAGGCCGGGAATGTCACGCGGATTGGCGATCAGGATATTGTGGGCGCCAAGCGACATGCCCATCAGCGAATTCACCGTCAGCGCAAAGATGTGGTAGAGCGGCAGGGCGCAGAGGAAATTGAGCACCTCCGGCTCTTTCTTGCGCTCGAAGGCCGATCGCAGCCAGAGGGATAGCTGCAGCTTGTTGGCGAGCAGGTTTTCATGCGTCAGCACCGCGCCCTTGGCGACGCCCGTCGTACCGCCGGTATATTGCAGGAAGGCGATATCGCCGCCTGTTAGGGTGACCGGCCGGAGCTCCTTTCCCGCACCTTCGCGCAGCACCTGACCGAAGCTCTTGCACTGAGGGATCGACCAGGAGGGAACGAGCTTCTTCACCTTGCGCACGACGAAATTGACGATCAGCCCCTTCGGCCCCAGCATTTCCCCGAGCGAGGTGACGACGACATGGCGCAAATCGGTCTTGTTGAGGACCTGCTCCACCGTGCGGGCAAAATTCTCCAGCACGAAGATCGCCTTGGCGCCGGAATCCCGCAACTGGTGTTCGAGCTCGCGCGGCGTATAGAGCGGGTTGACGTTCACCACCACCAGGCCGGCGCGCAGAATGGCGTAGGTCGCGATCGGATTCTGCAGCACGTTCGGCATCATCACGGCGACGCGGTCGCCCTTCTGAAGGCCGGTGCTTTGCAGCCAGGCTGCGAGTTTGCGCGTCTGGCTCTCCAGCTCGCGGTAGCGCATCGCCTTGCCCATGCTGGAAAAGGCGGTCCGGTCGGCGTAACGGGCGCAGGATTTTTCGAGCAGTTCGGTAAGCGAAGCATATTCCAGCGGCGGAATCTCTGCCGGAACGATATCGGGATAGGCGGCAAGCCAGGGTTTGTCGGGCTTGGCTCCGTTCGGATGGACGGAAATGCTGTTCATCTTTGTCCTCTCTCCCTTGCTGCCGCCGCCGGCGCCGAGCCGGCAATCGACTAGAAAGATCCTCCATCTTCCAGTCCGGCAGCTTATGCCATTGCTTGAACGGTTCAAGCCGAATGAAGCTATACTAACCTTGACGTAAACGTCAACATTCGGTCGCTGCACGATCGTCGGAAGGATGGGGAACTTTGAGTCCGCCATGACGTTGATCTTGCACACTCATCAGAAGCAACAAAGGAGGTGCACAATGTTGAACCAGGATACCGACGCCACCCGCCGTGACCCGAATGTCAAGGACACGCAATCACTGATCGCCAGTGACCGCGTCGAAGGCACCCGCGTCTATGGTCCGGATGGCAGGCATATCGGCTCGATCGAACGCCTGATCATCGGAAAGCTCGACGGCCGCGTCGCCTATGCGGTGCTGAGCTTCGGCGGCTTCCTGGGCATCGGTCACGATCACTATCCGCTTCCCTGGGAAAAGCTGAACTACGACACCCAGCTGGACGGCTATCGCATTGACCTGACCAAGGAGCAGATCGAAGGCGCCCCGAGCTATTCGGACGATGACGACACCTGGTACAACGATAATGGCCGCCGGGTCTATGATTACTACGGCGTGCCGCCCTACTGGATGTAACGTCGTCCGATAGACCGAGCTGGAAGGGCCCCGCGGCATGCGGGGCCTTTTTGGTGTTTGGCGACTGGCTCGCTCCCCTCTTGCATGGCACGTCCCCTCTCCCCGTTTTTACGGGGAGAGGGTAAGGGTGAGGGGCAGCCACTAGCGCGAACCGACAACAAGATCATTGGCCGAGCGCAATACGGTGCCGACGACAATGTCCTCTGCCACGATCGTCCTTGCCGTCCTCACCACAAACACATGGCTCTCGCCCGGCAGCAGCGTCACCAGCATCGAATCGACAACGGCAGCCGGATCCAACCGATCCGCCATCAGGCATAGATCCTTCAGGAAGTTTTGCGCCGTCACCTTGACCTGATACCCGCCGTCGATCCCGACGACATCGACCGTCAGCCGCGGTGCTGGTAAGGCAAGCTCGATATCCTCGACGAAATAGTGGAAGGCGCGCCTGTCCAACATCTCAACGACAATGACCTCGTCCTTCGATACGTCGGGCATGACGATATCCTTGGGCAGCGGAAATTCCTTTGCCTCGAAGCGGTCGCAGAGCAGGCGCCAGAATTCGAATTCGGCAAGCACGGTGCCGTCGAGCTTCAGGCGTTTGCCGCTCATCTTCGCCCGCCAGAACAGGGTTCGTTCATTGACGGCGACCGCCGCAAGTCCGCCGCCGCGCGGCTGGATCGTCAGCAGGCGCGGATCATAGGCGGCCTTCAACGCATACCAGAGCGGCTTGCGGCGCCCGGCTGAATCAAGCGCTGCCCACGAGGTCACCGGCCAGCAATCGTTGAACTGCCAGACCACTGCGCCCTTGCAGATATCCCGATGCGAGCGCATGTGCTCCACGCCGAAGCGGATGGCGCGCGCCTGGTTGAGCTGGGTGGCGAAGTGCCAGTCGTCCATTGTCCGTGGCTCCGGCAGATGGCCAGAGAGGCCGCGGATCAGCTTGTCATTGCCCTCAGTTGCCTTCTGATGGTGGAAGACGCCGTTCGATTGCGGCGTCAGCGGCTGGTCGTGCACACTTTCTTCGATGGTCGCCCAGGCCGCCGGCGCCTGCCAGCCGAATTCGGAGCAGAAGCGCGGAATGTAATTGCGGTAGACCTCGTAGCCGACATCGTTCCACACGTCCCAGATATGTTTGCAGCCATGTGCGTCGGCATTGGGTTCGATCTCCATCGAGCCGGAATAGGGACTGCCGGGATAATAGGGCCGGTCCGGATCAAGTTCGGCGCAGAGTTTCGGCAGCAGGCCGAGATAATAACCGAGGCCCCAGCTTTCGCCCGCCTTGATGATCGGCCGCCAGCCCCATTCGTCGAAGCCCCAGATGTTCTCGTTATTGCCGTTCCACAGCACCAGCGAGGCATGCGCCATCAGCCGCACGACATTGTCGCGCACCTCCGCTTCGACCTCGCTTCTGAGCGGTTCTTCCTCCGGATAGGCGGCGCAGGCAAAGAGGAAATCCTGCCAGACCAGCATGCCGGCGCGGTCGCAGGCCTCATAGAACTCGTCGGCCTCGAAGATGCCGCCGCCCCAGACGCGCAGCATATGAATATTGGCGGCCTTTGCCTCCTCGATCCGCGCGGTATAACGCTCAGCCGTAACCCGCGGCGGAAAACAATCATCCGGTATCCAGTTTGCCCCGCAGATGAAGAGCGGCACATCGTTGATGACGAAGGTGAAGGCCGAGCCATGTTCGTCGGCCGAGGTATCGAGCCGCAGGGAGCGGAAACCCAGTTCTCGCTCGAGAGCGTCAAGTACATCGTCGCCGGTTTCGTCGACCAACTTCAGCGTCATCGGGTAGAGCGGTTGCGCGCCGAGATGGTGCGGCCACCAGAGCTGTGGCGAGGGGAGAGCGAGCTCGAAGGAAACCTCGTCTTCGTCAGGCCCAACCGCCACCGTCATGGTCACGCCGCCGATTGCGGCGACGAGCCTCAACGGCGTCTTGTCGCCATGCCGCGCCAGTCTGGCATGCACCTTCACCAGCCCGTCGCCGCCGGCAAGCGTTGCCGACACCCGAGTTTCGGCAAGCCGCGCCCGATCCCAGCTTTCCAGCCGGACCGGCTTCCAGAGGCCCACTGTTACCAGCGTCGGCCCCCAGTCCCAGCCGAAATTGCAGGCCATCTTGCGCATCAGATTGCCCGGCCCCGGATAGTTGTTGGGACGGTAGCCGTAATGTTTCTCCATCTCCGCGCCATAGGCGTAGGCGGAGCGGAAAGTGACCGTGAGTTCGTTGGCGCCGGCCTTCAGCAGTGCCGAAACATCGAAACGATAGGTGCGGTGCATGTTGAAGGTACGGCCGATCTCTTCGCCGTTCAGGGATATCACTGCGACCGTATCGAGCCCGTCGAAGACCAGTTCCTGCACCCTGCCATCACCAGGCATCGCCTCGAAGCTGCAGCGATAGGTCCAGTCGGTCTTGCCGATCCAGTCATTGGTGATCTCGTTGACGTCGATATAGGGATCGGGGATCAGCCGGTTGGCGAGAAGGTCGAGATGCACGCAGCCCGGCACCGTCGCCGGTATTGCAGCCGGCAGGCCCGGCCTGCCTGTATCGTTACAGGAGAGCGTCCAGCCGGAATTGAGCGCAGTCTTTTCGATCATGGCGGGCTCCTCATGCATGCCGCTTGAAGCTGTGGGATTATCTGTGGCTTGGAACGTATCGGTGGTTCGGCGTCGGATGCCTTAGAGAAAACGGCCGTGGCGCTGCAGCACTTCGATCTTGTAGCCATCGGGATCGCTGATGAAGAAGAACAGGCCGAAGAGCTTGCCGTCGCGGTTGAGCTCCACCAGTTCACCGGGCTTGAGCCCAAGCTTCGACAGCCGCTCCCGCTCGACCGCCACCTCTTCGACAGAAACGGCGAGATGGCCATAGGCATTGCCCTGATCGTAGGGCGCGGTCCGGCCCTTGTTGACGGTCAGTTCCAGCTCGAAGCCGGTCTCGGCATTGCTCATGTAAGTCAGCGTGAAGGTTTCGAAATCGACGCGGTCGGCGACCGAAAGGCCGAATGCCTTCTCGTAGAATTCGACGGAGCGCGCCTCATCGAGAACGCGGATCATAGAGTGGATCATCTTCGCCAAGTCTGCCTCCCATTGCCCTACCAGCGCCGCAGTCTTGGTACCCGTCCTCTCACGCCGCGCGCAAGCCGATTCTTCGCGTAATCGCTCCTTCGACCAAGCCCATGGCATCATAGATCAGCACCGCCATCAGGCCGACGATCAGGCCGCCCTGCAGGATGAAGGCGGTGTTGTCGGAAATCAGCCCGGCAATGATCACCTCGCCGAGGCCCTTGGCCGCCACCGTCGAGCCGATCGTCGCCGTGCCGATATTGATCACGGTCGCGACCTTCAGCCCCTCGAGGATCAGCGGCAGGGCAAGCGGCAGCTCGACGCGAAACAGCCGCTGCGTGCCGTTCATGCCCATGCCGTCGGCGGCATCGAGCACCTGCGGCGAAACCTGCTTCAAGCCGGCGACGGTGTTTTCAAAGATCGGCAACAGGCCGTAGAGAAAGAGCGCAATCAGAGTCGGCATGGCGCCGAAGCCGGTGGCGGGAACGGCGAGCGCCAGCACCGCGACCGGCGGAAAGGTCTGTCCGGCATTGGCGATGGCACGCGACAGCGGCAGGAAGTCAGCCCCGCTTTCCCGCGTCACGAAGATGCCGCCGACAACGGCAAGCACGGCGCTGCAGACGATTGATCCGATCACCAGCTGCAGGTGGCCGGCGGCAAGCGAAGCAAGGCTGTTCTGCGTATAGACGGCAGGCGCATTGTTGCTGGTCAGCGGCGTGAGCAGGAAGGAAAGCCACTCCGTCCTGAACAGCAGGATCAGGAGCAGGGCGAGCGCCGCCAGGCGGAAGAGATTGGCGACGACGAGCTTCATGCCTTGCGGCCCAGTTCGAGAAGCCGGGTCATCGAGATCGATCCAACCGGAGCCTTCTCGCCGTTCTCAACGGCCGCCTCGTCGACCCCCTGCCAGATCATTTCGGCCAGCGCATCACGCAGGCTGAGCGATTGCGGCAGGGCATAGGCGAGACCGTTCTTTGCCGGCTCCATGCTTTCCTTCAGCGGCAACAGCGACATCAGCTTCAGCGCCCGGTCGGAGGTGCCGGTCAATTGCTGCACGAAGGGATCGGCCGGGTCGGTGAGGATCTTTTCCGGCGTCGAGCATTGCAGCAATCTGCCCTGGCTCATCACCGCGATTTGGTTGCCGAGATGGAAGGCCTCGTCCATGTCGTGGGTGACGAGAATAACCGTCGTACCGAACTGTTTCTGGATCGCCAACAGATCGTCCTGCGCCTTGCCGCGGATGACGGGATCGAGCGCCCCGAAGGGTTCGTCCATCAACAGCAGTTCCGGTTCGGCCGCCAGCGCCCGGGCGACACCGACGCGCTGCTGCTGGCCGCCGGAGAGCTGATGCGGATATTTGTCGGCAAATGTTGCCGGATCGAGGTTGAAAAGCCCGAGCAGTTCCTCGACCCGTTTGGCGATACGGGCGGAATCCCAATCGAGGAGCTGCGGGACGGTGGCGATATTCTGCGCCACGGTCCGGTGCGGAAAGAGGCCGTGCCCCTGGATGGCATAGCCGATCTTGCGGCGAAGCTCGGTCACCGGCACGTCCATCACATTTTGCCCGCCGACGAAGATCTCGCCTTCGGTGATCGGCACCAGCCGGTTGATCATCCGCATCAGCGTCGATTTGCCCGAGCCCGACGTGCCGACGATGACGGTGATCTCGCCCTTTTCGACGCTCATCGAGACGTCGTCGACGACAGTGGCGGCGCCATAGCGCTTGGTGACGTTCCTGATCTCGATCATGGTCATGCGGCGGATCCCCGGATGCTGTCGATGACCGCATCGAGGATGACGGCCGATGAGAAGGCGAAGAAGACGGTCGGCACGGCGCCGAGCAGGACGAGGTCCATGGCCGTCTGGCCGAGCCCCTGGAAGATGAAGATGCCGAAGCCGCCGCCGCCGATCAGCGCGGCGATCGTCACCATGCCGATCGCCTGCACCAGCACGATGCGGATGCCGGTGAGGATAACCGGGAAGGCGAGCGGCATGTCGATGCCGGTCAGGATCTGTAAGCGAGTCAGCCCCATGCCGGCCGCAGCATCCCGCACCGAGGGATCGACGCCCTGGAGGCCGACGACGGTGTTGGCGACGATCGGCAGCAGCGAATAGAGCACCAGCGCAATCAAGGCAGGCGCCGTGCCGATGCCGCGGATGCCAATCGCGGCGGCGAGCGGCACATGGGTGGCGAGGTAACCGAGCGGCAGCATCAACAGACCGAAGAGTGCCAGACTCGGGATCGTCTGAATGAGGCTGAGCCCCTGCAGCACGATGGCCCGCAGCTTCGGCACCCAGAAGCAGAGGATGCCGAGCGGCAGGCCGAGAATAATGGCGATGGCAAGCGAGCCGAACGCCAGCAGCAGATGCGAGATCGCTTCGGTCTCGAATTGCGGGGCCCGCGTTGAGAATTCCTTCATGATCGAAAGGCTGTCGAGCAGGCCGGAGGAGAGCGAGATGAAGAGCAGCGCCGTGTAGGCTGCAAGGGCTGCGACCCGCATCCAGGGCGCCAACCGGATCTTCACCAGCGCATCGGATATGACGAGGCCGATCACGGCAAACAGCACCCAGAAGCCGCCGCCGGGCGTCATGCGCGCCACCGTGCTGCCGGGCGGCGTTGCCGCCGTCGAGACGAGGCCGATCGCCACGATCAGCGCCGCAAGGCAGAGCGTGGCGATAACAAGCCGGGCTACCGCATTGGTGAGGAACAGCGTGGCGAAGGCGGTGAGAAGGAGAAGCACGGTCAGGATGATGACGGAAGGCTGGGGAAGAAGCTGCATCAGCAGCATCGGCTTGCCGGCGGCAATGCGGTTCGCCTTCACGTAGATGAAGGGCATCAGTGCTGTCGCCGCGATACCGCCGGCCACCAGAGCCACGCCGAGCCGGTCCAGTTTGCGGACCGCTAAGGTTTCTTCCATCAAATCAACCCTGTCTGGCCAACCCTGTCAGCCCAACCCTGTCAGCAAAGGAGGCTCCGCCCTTGATGGGCGGAGCGGGCTATGACTACTTCAGGAAGCCTTTTTCCTTGAGATAGGCTTCGGCAACCGACTTTGCCGGCTCGCCGTCGACCTGGATCTTGGCGTTGAGCTTGCGCAACTCGTCGGCGGTCAGGCTCTTGAAGATCGGCGAGAGCACTTCCTCGATCTTCGGATTGGCCTTCAGCACCTCTTCGCGGATGATCGGCGTCGGGGCATAGACCTGCTGCACATTCTTGTCGTCTTCGAGAACGGTCAGTTCGGCCGCTTCGATCGCACCATCAGTGCCGTAGACCATGGCGGTGTTGACGCCGTTCGTCTGATCGGCGGCCGCCTTGATCGTTGCCGCGGTATCGCCGCCGGAAAGAACGACCATCTGGTCGGGTTTCAGCTGGAAGCCGTAGGTCGTCTGGAAGGCGGGAAGCGCGCCGGCCGAATTGACGAATTCGGCGGAGGCGGCAAGCTTGGCAGCACCGCCGCCGGCAACCCATTTGCCGAAGTCGGTGAGGCTCTTCAAGTTGTTCGGGCCGGCGACGTCGCTGCGTACGGCGAGCGCCCAGGTGTTATTAGCAGGCGACGGCGTCAGCCAGACGATCTTGTTGGCGTCGTAGTCGAGCTTCTTCGCCAGCTCATAACCTTGGTCGATGTTCTTCCAGGCGGCGTCATCGGCCTTGTTGAAGAAGAAGCCGGCATTGCCGGTATACTCCGGATAGATGTCGATTTCGCCGGCGGTGATCGCCTTGCGCACGACGGGTGTTGCGCCAAGCGCGATGCGGTCCTGCGTCTTGATGCCGTTCGCTTCGAGAGCGAGCGCGATGACGTTGCCGAGCAGCGTGCCTTCGGTGTCGATCTTCGACGAGACGACGACATCCGCGGCATGGGCCGCGCCCGCCGCGAAGGCGGAGAGCGATACGGCAAGTGCGAGTTTCTTCAGCATAGAAAGTCCCCTTTTCAAACCCGTTGAATGTGGCTCAAGCCCCAGGCGGGAGGCCTGCGCATAGGAAATCCGCCGGCGAGGGCGACCAAGCCGCCATCATGCCGGAATTGCGTGCGTGATGGAAATAGCGTGCATGCCCGAAAAATCGATGCAAGCCCCCTCCAGTATTTGCGGTCGCGGCACGATTATGGCGGCGAATGCACCTCCGCGCGCGGAAACGCATTCCCTTTTCCAAGGCCGGCGCGATTTGTTTTTGTCCCCTTGCGTGTTTCCACGATATTCCCCGGCTCTTTCGCGGTTTCCCGCCGCCGGGATTTTTTATGACGGGAACGATAGCCCGCCTCTCCGGAGGCAGGGATATCTTTTTTCGTGAACACATCATATCGTCCAGTTTTTCCAGCGCTTTCCGGAGGTGGCCGTTTGCATCTTGGTGCCTTGTTCATTGCCAGCCATGTCCTGACCTCCGGTTCGGTCCGCGAGACCGCGCGGCGGTTCCAGCTGTCGCCCTCCACCGTCTCGACGGCAATCCATAATCTCGAGACCGAACTGGCGATGACGCTGACGGAACGCGCCTCAGGCGAGCTGGCGACGCTGATTGCGAGCGGCAGGGTGCTGGAAGGCCTGGAGCCGATCATGGCTGCGATCGCTGAGCTCGGCCAATGGGCCGGTCACGGCGCCGCCGCCGAGATCGACGGGGCCTGGGCATCGCGCATTCCCGTCAAGATCGTCACCATGGAGCGTTTTCTCGAAGTTGCCGACCAGGGCAGCATCAACCGGGCCGCCCGCCGCCTTCGCCTCGGTCAGCCGCAGCTTTCGCTTCAGCTTGCCAATCTTGAGAAATTTCTTAAGCACCGCCTGTTCGAGCGCCAGGCGCAGGGCTCGGTGCTGACGGAGGAGGGCAGGCGCGCCTACCAGATCTTCATGGCGATCAGCCAGGCGTGGAACGACCTGAAATCGTCGGCCGACGAGCGTTATCGGCGCACCGCCCGGTCGCTGCGCATCGGCTCGATCATCCCGACCGGATCGGAAAGCTGGGTGGCGCGCTGCCTGGGCACTCTAGTCTCGGAATGGAATCTCCGCCGCAATAACAATGCGATCTCGCTGGTCTCGATGACCGCCGACGATCTGCGCGAGGCGCTGAAGAGCGGCCGCATCGATGTCGCGATCCTGGATTCGGTCTTCGGGCTGGAAAGCTTCCGCCATCGCGAATTGCTGCAGACCGACATGGTGGTGATCGCCCCGCCTGATAGCACCGAGACCAGTGTCGCCGATCTCGTCGCCGGCCACCCGATCTGCATGCCGAGCCCGCGTACCGGCCTCGGCCATGCTGCCATGGCCTTCAGCTATGAACGCGCGCCCAACCGGCGCCTGCGCGGCCAGGATATCACCGCGGCGGATTCACTGCCTGTCATCGTCGACCTCGTCGCCAATCACGGTTACGTCTCCTTCCTCGGCCGCGTCAGCGCCATGCCGATTGCCGACAAGGTGCGCATCGTCGATCTCGACGAGCATCTGCCGATGTCCTATCACGTCGCCTTCAACCATCGCAAAGCCGCCGCCGATGCCTGCGCAATGATCATCGAGGCGGCGGCGAGAATTACGTCGGAATCCGTCGCGCGTACCATAACGCTGACGGACGCCGGAGCCAGGGAGACTGCAGCGTGACGATCTTGCTGGAAGTGTGCGTCGACAGCGCCGAAGGCCTTGCCGCCGCGATCGAGGGTGGCGCCGGGCGCATCGAGCTCTGCTCGGCGCTGGAACTCGGCGGCCTGACGCCGGTGCCGAGCCTGATGCGGATCGCCGCCCGGGCACCCATTCCGGTCTACGCGATGATCCGCCCGCATGCCGGCCCCTTCATCTTCGACGGGGCAGATGAGGAGGCGATGATGATCGACATCGATGCCGTGCGCGCCGCTGGCCTTGCCGGTGTGGTTATCGGCGCCAACCGGCCGGATGGCACTCTCGACATGCCGTTGATCCACGGTTTGAAGGCGCATGCCGCAGGCCTCGGCTCGACGCTGCATCGCGCTTTCGATCTGGTGCCGGATGCCGACCAGGCGCTGGAACAGGCGGTCGAGCTCGGCTGCGAACGCATTTTGACCTCCGGCTGCTCGCTGAAGGCTACCGACGGTCTCGAAACGCTGAAGCGCCTCTCGGCAAAGGCGGCCGGGCGCATTTCGATCATGCCTGGCAGCGGCATCCGCCCCGCCAATGTCGGTGAAATATTACGGGCGACCGGCGCCCGCGAGGTCCACGGTTCCTGCAGCTCACCGGTTGAAAGCCGCGATCCGCGCGCCGTGGCTTTCGGTTTCGAGGCGAAAAGCACAAACAAGACGGATGTCGCCGTCGTCAGGCAGATGCGCAGGGCGATTGAGGCGGCGGGTTAGCCCGACTGCGGAGAAGGGATATGCCGCAACATCTCGATTCCCTCTTCTCCCCAGCGGGGAGAAGGTGCCCGTAGGGCGGATGAGGGGGTCGGCGAAGCCGGTCTTCTCAACAACGCTTATGCGGACTTCGACCGGGCCGGCATCGGATCAACCGTGTTCAGGCGCTTACCATCGGCGCGGCGGAATAGGTTTTACGTGAAGGGTGTGCCGTGCGGCCCCCTCATCCGCCTGCCGGCACCTTCTCCCCGAGGGGAGAAGAGGATATGCCGCGCCCTCGCCGTTCCCCTCATGCTCTCGCATGGCACGCCCGGTAGGGTGAGGGGCAGCCACAAGCGCGAACCGGACAGCCGTGCTCCTGAACAGAACTCAGCCGCTTCTGACTGTTCCGGAAATTGCCCTAAGCGCCCACCCTGATCACCGCTTTGATCAGGCCATTCTTTTCGTGCGCCCAGCGCGCGAGGTCGCGCGGCGCATCGGCAAGCGTCGTGCGGTGGGTGATGAGTTTGTCCACCGGCACCAGGCCTTTGGCGATTGAATCCGCCACATGTTCGAAATCGACGCGAGTGGCGTTGCGGCTGCCGATCACCATCATCTCGCGCTTGTGGAATTCGGGGTCGGAGAAGCGGATATCGTCCTTGACGACGCTGACCAGCACCAGCGCGCCGCCATGGGCGACGAAGGAGAAGGCCTTTTCCATCGAAGGCCCGTAACCCGTTGCGTCGAAGACCACGTCGAAACCGTCGCCATTGGTCTTTTCCCGTACGGCCTCCGCTGTCACCTCGTTGGCAACGATGCCGGAAGTGAAGCCGAAGCGTTCCGACGCCATCTGCAGCCGCTCGGTGCTGGTATCGAGCAGCGTCACCTCATGTCCTGCAATGCGCGAGAAGATCGCCGCCCCGAGCCCGATCGGCCCGGCGCCGATGACCAGCGCCCGCGCGCCGGCGCCGGTCATCGAACGGCGCACCGCATGGGCGCCGATCGCCAGGAACTCGGTCGTCGCCGCCGCTTCGAGGCTTACACCTTTGGCGGCATAAAGGTTCTCGGCCGGGACTGAAATCTCCTCGCAGAAGGCGCCATCCGTATGGACGCCGAGCACCTTGATATTGGTGCAGCAATTCGGCTTGCCCTGACGACAGGCGATACACTGCCCGCAGGAGAGATAGGGATTGACGATGACGGGCGTGCCGACCGCCATGGCAACGCCGTCGCCCGCTTCCAGCACCGTTGCCGAGATCTCGTGCCCCATCACCCGCGGATATTCGAGGAAGGGATGTTTGCCCTCGAAGATGTGGTAATCGGTGCCGCAAATGCCGACATGGCTGACGGCAAGCCGCACCCAGCCGGCGGCGGGAGCCGCTGGCGAAGGACGCTCGACGATATCGAGCACGCCGGGCTCCCGGCAAAGAACTGCTTTCATGACGGATCTCGCATTCCTGAGATGGAGGAAGCCGGCTTGTTCAGGCCGGCTGTCTCTTGTCGCTCAATTGCTCCGGCGGCGTCGCAGCTGGTCGAAGAACACGATCACGATGATCAGCAGACCGGTGATGATGCGCTGCCAGAAGGAGTTGACGTTCAGAAGGTTCGCGCCGTTGTTGATCGTGGCGAGAATGAAGGCGCCGATCAGCGGGCCATGCACCGAGCCGACCGCGCCAAACAGGCTGGTGCCGCCGATGACGGAGGAGGCGATCGCCTGCAGTTCCCAGCCGTCCGCCTGTGTCGCATTGCCGATGGCGATGCGCGAGGCAAGCAGCACGCCGACGAAGGCGGCGAAGGAGGCAGACAGGATATAGGCGAGGTAGATCATGCCCTTGACATTGACGCCTGATAGGCGCGCCGCCTCGGCATTCGAACCGACCGCGAAGAGATACCGGCCCCAGCGGCTCAAATGCAGGAAGATGAAGGAGGGGACCGCCACCAGGATGACCATCCAGAACAGGCTCGGAATACTGAGCAAATCGGCGCGGGCGAAATTGCTGAAACCTTCATTGGTGATGTTGATCGTCGAGCCGTTGGTGATCAGCAGACCGATGCCGCGCAGGGATGTCAGGGTTGCCAGCGTGATGATGAACGGCGGCAGGCCCATATGCACGATGCCGAAGCCGTGGAAGGCGCCGATCGCCACACCCATCAGCAGCGTCAGGGCGATCGCACCCCAGACCGGCACGCCCGCCTGCAGCAGCCAGGCGATGATCACGGTGCAGAAGCCGACGATGGCGCCGACCGAAAGGTCGATGCCGGCGGTGATGATGACAAAGGTCTGACCGAGCGCCAGGATTGCCGTCATCGCGCCCTGACGCAGCAGGTTCGAGATATTGAGCGGCGTCCAGAAGCTCGGGGTGACGACGCCAAGCACGATCCAGAGGAAGATCAGCAGGCCGATCAGCGTCAGGCCGAACAGGATGTTCATTTTCCGGCGCGGCGGCGGCGCGACGATTTCGGTGGGGGTGGCAGTCATGAATTTTCTCCCTCTTAGAGAATTTCCGCTTTTCTCCGAAGCGCGGGAATTCTCCATCTATTTGTTTTACGCAATTTCCGGACGCAAAACCGCAGCGCACTTTTGCTGGAATTGCTTGTGCTCAGACGCCGATCGCTTCGCTGAGCACTTCTTCATGCGTCGCCGCGTGATAATCATGGCTCGCGACGATTGTGCCGGCGCGGAAGACGTGCAGCCGGTCGGCCAGTTCGTAGACCTCAGGCAGGTAGGAGGAGATCAGGATGATACCGGCGCCGTCCTTCAGAAGCTGGGCGAACAGCCGGTAGATTTCCGCCTTGGTGCCGACGTCGACGCCGACGGTCGGCTCGTCGAAGATGAAAAGCCGGGCGCCGTGGCTCAGCCACTTGCCGATGACGATCTTCTGCTGATTACCGCCCGACATGCTGGAGGCCGGAACGCGCCGGCTCGGTGTCTTGATGCTGAGATTGCGGATCTGCTGGTCGGCATTGGCCGATTCGCGCGCGTGGTTGATCACCGGCCCGTGGCTCAGCCGCCCGAACACCGGCAGGTTGATGTTCAGCCCGATCGGCAGGTTGAGGCAAAGCCCCTGGTCGCGCCGGCTTTCCGGCGCCAGCGCAATGCCGAGCTCCATGGCGGTGCGTTCATTGCGGATGTCGACACGTTTGCCCATCCATTCGACATCGCCGGATGTCGTCGGCTGGCGGCCGTAGAGCCCGAGCGCAAATTCGCTGCGCCCGGCGCCGATCAGGCCGTAGAGGCCGACGATCTGTCCCGCCTTGACGCTCAGCGATACATCTTCGAAGCCCGGGCCGGAGAGGCCGTTGACAGTGAGGATCGTCTCGCCGATCGCAATTTCTTCCTTGTGGTAGATCTGTTCAATCGAGCGGTTGATCATCAGCGAGATCAGTTCGGCATCGTTGGTCTCGCCGATCAGGCGCGTGCCGACATGCGTGCCGTCGCGCAGCACCGAGACACGGTCGGCAAGCTCGAAGACTTCCTCCATGCGGTGGCTGATATAGACGATGGTGACGCCTTCGCCTTGCAAGCGTCGGATCAGCTTGAAGAGCTGCGCCGATTCCTGGCGGGTGAGATAGGCGGTGGGTTCATCGAAGATCAGGAATTGCGTGCCGCGCATCGCCGCGCGCGCGGTTGCCACCAGCTGCTGCTGGCCGATGGTCAGCTCGCTCAGCAGTGCACCCGCCGGCAGGCCGAAGCCGAGATCGTCGAGCACGGCCTGTGCCATCTTCTCCATCTGCTTCTTGCGCATCAGGCCGAAGCGGTTGACCTCGTCTCCGAGGAAGAGATTGGCGGCGACCGTCAGGTGCCGGCAGAGCACGACCTCCTGGTGCACGGCGTTGATGCCGCGCGCAATTGTCTCGTTCGGCGTCGCCAGTGCCACTGGTTGGCCGCACCACAGCACTTCGCCGGCGGTGCGGGTAATGACGCCGGTCAGCAATTTGATGAGGGTGGATTTGCCGGCGCCGTTTTCGCCGACGATCGCGTGGATTTCGCCGGCAAGAAAGGTCAGTGTCGCTGGCTTCAGCGCCTGCACATGACCGTAATTCTTCTGCAGGCCCTTGAGTTCGAGGATAGGCGATCCGGCGGGAATTCGATTGGCTTCTTTCAGCGTCGCGCTGTCATCATGGCGATGACTGACCTCTTCCAGTCCGATCATGGGACCTCTCCTCCTTGTGTCGCGTCTGCTCTCCATCCCCTGCAAAACATAGCACGGATGGAAAAGGCCGCGCCGGTTTTTGAGCCGGCGCGGCCTCTCTCGTCTTACTTGATCTTCGGGTTCAGGAGCGCGTCGATCTTCGGATCGGCCATATTCGCCTTGGTCACGAGGTTGGCGCCGGTATCGACATTTTCCGGAACCTTCTCGCCCTTGGAGACGGCAAGCGCGGTCTTGATGCCGTCATAGCCCATGCGGTAGGGGTCCTGAACGACGAGGCCGGCAATCGCGCCGTCCTTGAGGAAGCCGACCGTCTTGTCGTCGCTGTCGAAGCCGATGACTTTGATCTTGTCGCCCAGCTTGTTTTCAGCGATCGCCTGGCCGACGCCCTGCGCCAGGATCAGGTTCGAGGCGAAGACACCGACGAGGTTCGGGTTGGCCGTGATCAGGTCGGTCATCATGTTGAGGCCGGTCGTCGCCTGGCCGTCGCCGTACTTGTCGGCGATCACCTTCAGACCCGGATATTTGGTCTTGACCTGATCCAGGAAGCCTTCGCGGCGCTGCTCCAGCGAGCCGACGCCCGGAAGGTTGGTGAGGATGACGATTTCGCCTTCTTCCTTGCCCGTCATCTCCTTGATGGCGGCGGCAAGACCGTCGGCGGCGATGCGGCCGCCCTGGACGTTGTCGGTCGTCAGGAACGACTTGAATGCCTTGGAGTCGGCGCCCGAGTCGATGCCGATGATCGGTACCGACTTGGCGGCTTCGTCGATCGGCTTGCCGAGCGCCTTGAATTCAGTCGGCGAAATGACGATGGCCGCCGGCTTGCCGGCGACGGCGTTCTCAAGAATGCTGATCTGGCCGTTGACGTCGGATTCGGCCTGTGCGCCGAGTTCCGGCACGTTGACGCCGAGATCCTTGCCGGCCTTGCGGGCGCCGGCCAGAACGATCTGCCAGTAGAAGGACGTCGTGTCCTTGACGATGATCGGGATCGTCACGTCGGCGGCAAACGACGGTGCCGGCATCGCCGTGGCGATGACGGCGGCGCCCGCAAGCGCGGTAAAGGCGCGGCGGGACAGAAGGGATTTCACGATGCTCATAAGGGTTCTCCTCTCAGGGTGCGTTCTCCTCCGAATAAATCGGCCGCTGAACGCAGGCGGACGATTTTTATCGATAAAAAACATTTGCCAGGTGAAGCTAGCCGAGGCGCAATCAAATTGCAAGAGTGCCAAACCGGCTTTTTTGCTTTGGTAAACTCCCGCCAAGCAACTGATTTTATTCCAATACAATGATACCCTAAAATAGGGATCAGGCCTTGTCGACCTCGTGCGGATGGACGACCCCCTTTTTCAAGATCAGGTTGCCGTAGAGCCGGAATTCCGTCGTCGCGACGATGTAGGTGGCCTTGCGGGCCATCGCGTAAAACGCAAAACGCTCCACCGGGACGATGCGGAAATCGCCGGCGTGCTTGGAAACGATCTGCTGGAACTCGGTGCAGACCTCCGGCATCGCATCGGGATCGCCGACCACCTCCATCCGCCACGCCGCTTCCGGCACGAAAGTGTCGAGCGGCATATGGGTCAGGATGGCCTCGGCCATCGCCGTGGCGCTGACGCCGTCGGCACGAATGACCGGCGGGCCCATAGAGCCCGAGGGAAAATTGGCGTCCGATATGACGATGTCGTCGCCATGTCCCATGGTCTTCAATGCATGGAGCAGGTCGGGGCCAAGCAGCGGATGAATACCCTTGAGCATAGTCTCTCCTCAGACTCGGACGGCTTCGGCGCCGAGCGGCGGCGCAACCAGCGTATAGGGTTCGAATTCGGCATAGATCTCGTCGGCAAGCCGCGGCTCGACGATCTCCATATTGCGCGTCAGGCTCGAGGGCTTGGCCGTGCCGATCAGCACCGATGCGACGATCGCCTCGCGCAGCGGAAACTGCAGGGCGGGCGCTGCCAGCGGCACGCCGTGGCTCTTGGCGATCGTCTCCATGGCGCCGACCTTGGCAAGCACCTCGTCATCAGCCGGCATATAGTCGAAATGCGAACCCGGCACCGGGCCGGTGGCGAGGATGCCGGAGTTGAAGACGCCGCCGACGACGAGCGACGTGCCTTTCTGCCGGCAGAGCGGCAGCAGTTCGGCAACGGCCGAGCGGTCGAGCAGCGTGTAGCGGCCGGCGAGCAGGATGCAGTCGAGATCGGAATGGCGCATGACCTCGAGGCAGACGGGCACCTCGTTGACGCCGAGGCCGAAGGCGGAGATCGCGCCAGACGACTTCAGTTCCTCCAGCGCCTTGACGCCGGAATCGAGAAACTGTTTCTGGTGGACCGCATTCTTCGCCGCGCCGTGTGTGTAGACGCCGAGATCGTGCACATAAAGAATATCGATGCGGTTGAGGCCGAGGCGCGCATAGCTGAACTCGACCGAGCGCATGATGCCGTCATAGGAATAGTCGTAGTCGGCATCGAAGGAGAGCGAATCGACATAGCTGTAATCAGGCACGGTGCCGGTCGGCACCGGCCGAAGCAGCCGGCCGACCTTGGTGGAAAGCACGTAACTGCCATCCGGCTGGTCGCGCAGGAAATCGCCGACCCGCCGCTCGGCAAGGCCGAGCCCATACCAGGGCGCCACGTCGAAATAGCGAATGCCGCTGTCCCAGGCCGCCTGCAGCGTCTCCATCGCCTGCTCGCGCGGGCAGGCGCGGTAGAGGCCGCCGAGAGCGGCCGCACCGAAACTGATTTCGGTCACCTCCAGCTTGGTCTTGCCGATCTTTCTCGTCTTCATCACGCCTCCTCGCGAAGAACTGTCTATTTAAGCGTCGCGCGCAGATTTCAGAGCGTCGCACCGAGATGCCATGGCACGAATTCATTATCGCCGTAGCCGAAGAGCTCGCTCTTGGTCTTCTTGCCCGAGGCCGTATCGACGATGAGCTCGAAGATCTCGCGGCCCTTGCCGCTGATCGTCGCATCGCCGGTGGCGATCGTGCCGCAATCGATGTCCATATCCTCTTCCATCGAGGCGTAGAGCGCCGAATTGCTGGAAAGCTTCAAGGACGGCGCCGGCCGACAGCCGAAGCAGCTGCCGCGGCCTGTGGTAAAGGCGATCATGTTTGCCCCGCCCGCCACCTGGCCGGTCGCCGAGACCGGGTCGTAGCCGGGCGTGTCCATGAAGACGAGGCCGGGAGCCGTGACCCGCTCGGCATAACCATAGACCGCCGTCAGCGGCGAACGCCCGCCCTTGGCAACGGCGCCGAGCGACTTTTCGAGAATGGTCGTCAGCCCGCCGCGCTTGTTGCCCGGCGACGGGTTGTTGTCGAGCGAGGCGCCGTGCAGGGCGACGTACTGCTCCCACCAGGCAATCTTGTCGTCGAGCTTCTTTGCCACCTCATCGCTGACGGCGCGGCTGCGCAGCAGATGTTCGGCGCCATAGATTTCCGAGGTCTCCGACAGGATCGCCGTGCCGCCGGCTGCCGCCAGCAGGTCGGCTGCGACACCCAGCGCCGGATTGGCGGTGATGCCGGAAAAGCCGTCCGAGCCGCCGCATTGCAGGCCGATGATGATCTCCCCGACCGACATCGGTACGCGCTTTTCTTTGCCGACATCGGCGGCGATTTCGCGCAGCATGCCCATGGCGCGCTCGACAGCACGGCGCGAACCGCCGGCATCCTGGATGTTGAAATGCCGCTTCGAGGCGCCTGCACCACTTTGGCCGTACAGCGTCAGCTGGTTGACCTCGCAGCCGAGGCCGATCATCAGCACGCCGCCGAAATTCACATGTCTTGTGTAGCCGGCAAGCGTCCGGTGCAGCACGTTCATGCCGTCGCCGGTCGAGCTCATGCCGCAGCCCTGGTCGTGCACGATCGGCACGAAACCGTCGATGCCCTCGTAATGCGGCAGGATCGTCCGGTTCGCCTCGTCGGCGATCGCCCGGCAGACCGTGGTGGAACAGTTCACGCTGGCGATGATGCCGATATAGTTGCGGGTTGCCGCCCGCCCGTCGGCGCGGCGATAGCCCATGAAGGTGCGCCCGACGTCGTCGGCTGTCGCCGCTTCCGGCGCCGAATTGGCGGTCGCTGCCAGCCGGTCGTTTTCGAAATGCAGATTGTGGCTGTGCACGTGGTCGCCGGCCTTGACCTCGGCGGTCGTGCGGCCGATCGCCTGTCCGTATTTGACCACCGGTGACCCGAGCGGAATATCCGCTATCGCCACCTTGTGGCCGGGGTCGATCTTCTCACGTGTCTGAATGCCGGCAACCGTCGAACCCGGCGCGATTGCCGCCGTTGCGACCGCGACATTGTCGCCGGCCGAAAGGATGATCCAAGGCAATTTATCCAATGTCGTCTCCCTAGAGCATGATGCCGAAAAGTGTCAGCGGTTTTCGGACGACATCATGCTCTAACTATTTAATTTAGAACAGGATTCAGATTTTTAGGCCATCCCACCTAAAATCATCCTGTTCTAGCGAAACGCTCGCTGCATCGGCGAAAGCGCATTGATTTTGTTTTTTATCTACAATAAACATATTCAAGTCAACGGGAATATTGATCCTGTGGACGAGGGAGGCAATGAGCCGCAGGCGACCGGAAATAAGCTAAAGGTCGTTTGAACAAGCCCCGGTCCGCTCCGTCCTGCTTTGAAGCGGGGCGACGGTCACGAGGGCGGAAAGCGGGGTCTGGTGGCAAGGCAGAATACGGTCTTCAAGGAAGCCTATAACAGGTATGCCGCAGCCCTGCGCACGGATACCGCGCTGCCCTCGGAACCGGAGATCGCCGCCCAGCTCGGCGTCAGCCGCTCGACGGCGCGCGCCATCCTGACGCGGCTCAGCGAAGAGGGCATCATCCGCTGGAACAAACGCCAGAAGATCGTGCTGCGCCAGCCGACCGACCACGACCTCTTTCCCTCCGAAGAAACCGACTCCCTGCATGATATCATCGAGCGCAGCTTCATGCAGCGCATCCTTGCCGATGATGCAGCACCCGGCATGCAGATCAACGAATTGGAGCTTGCCCGCGAGATAGGCACCGGCACGACCAGCGTGCGCGAATTCCTGATCCGCTTCTCCCGCTTCGGCCTCATTGAGAAGCGGCCGAACAGCCACTGGACGCTCAAAGGCTTCACCCGCGAATTCGCCCTCGAACTTGCCGATGTGCGCGAAATGTTCGAGCTGCATTCCGCCGCCGAATTCGGCCGGCTTCCCAAGGATAATCAGAGCTGGGCCGATCTTGCCGCCATCCGCGACGAACATCACGCCATGCTTGCCGACATCAACCAGCGCTTCAAGGATTTCTCTGTCCTCGACGAGCGCTTCCACCTGCTGATCCACCGAGCCTCGAAGAACCGCTTCATCGCCGATTTCTACGACGCCATCGCCATCGTCTTCCACTATCATTACCAGTGGAACAAGACCGCCGCGCGCCAGCGCAACGAGCGCGCCATCCACGAACATCTGGATTATATCGCAGCGCTGGAATCCGGCGACCAGGCGGCGATCGAAACCGCCTGCCGCGCGCATCTGCACTCCGCCCGCCAGACTCTGCTGCAATCCTTGCCGCAGATCGCCACCGAAACCGCCTGAGGAGGAGCAACTCCAGACACCGCTTCGATGTGCTCGCCAGCGGCATTCGGGAGGAATGAGGCTATGCCTTGCCCAGATGCTTCGGCCAGAATTCCTGATGGACCTCGGCGGCTTCGTCTTCGAGATTCGGGTCCGGGCCAACCACAGTGACGATGCGTGCGCCGGTTTGCAACACCGCCCGGCTCGGCGCGTTCAGCCCGATCCCGGCGATCTCGCCAAGCCGCGTTTCGGAGCATGCAAACACCATACGCCCGATGCCCGACCAGTAAATCGCCCCGGAGCACATCGCGCACGGCTCGGTGCTGGTGTAGAGCGTGCAGCCCGCGAGAAAAGCCGTGTCGTAGTGTTGTGCCGCCAGTTTAACCAGATTCATCTCGGCGTGGTTCGTCATATCGTGGCCGGTGAAGACGCTGTTTTCGGCGCGGAGAATGACTTCGCCGTCCTTCACCAGCACCGACCCAAACGGTTCGTCGCCGTTTTCCACCGCAGATTTCGAGAGCGCGATCGCCTCGCGTAAAAACGGCTCGTGGTTTTCCATCAGGATTTCCCCAGACACTAGAGCGGCTGATCTTGTCTGGAATCGAAGGGTTTTCCAAGAGGGTGCAAATCAGATTCAAGATGCTGGCTGGGGGAAAGGCGGCCAGCATGGACGGGTAAATCCGTCACGATATGTCGGCAAATCCTCTGGGCTGATCCGGGTGCTGCATCAAAGCGATTGAAATAACCTTTTCGATGCGTGCCTCGACCTGTCCTTCTGACCCCGTAAACGGGGCGAAGGGGATATCCCGCACTCTCCCCGTTTTTACGGGGAGAGGGTTAGGGCGAGGGGCAGATGTTTTCGATACGGCGGATGGCAGCCATCATGAAACCTTTTGATTTGTAAGCCGTTATCGTGCTCATGACGGCCGCCAAACTCAATCCGAAATCGGTCGATGGCACCGAACCGCACGGTGCCGAGAAGTCGCGCCAGGAGAAGGCGTCGACTGCCGAAGTCGTGCTGCCGCCAGATGCCATCCCACCCGATCCGGAGTTGACGCCTGAGGAGGCCGAGCAGGCGCGCAAGCGGTATTTGCTGAAGCGTTTCTGGATCAGCGCGCGCCGCTATTGGGGCCGTGGTGGTGACAAACTCGCCTGGCCGTGCACCATCGGCCTATTGACCCTGATCTGCATGAATGTCGGTTTCCAGTATGGAATCAATCTCTGGAACCGCGCGATTTTTGACGCCCTTGAGCAACATAATGCCCGCACCGTCTATGTCTTGAGCGTCGTATTCCTGCCACTGGCGCTCGGAACTGCAGCCCTTGTTACGACACAAGTCGCCCTTCGCATGATGATTCAACGCCGCTGGCGTTCCTGGCTGGCGACCGCCGTCATCGCGCGCTGGCTCGCAAGCGGTCGTTATTATCAGCTGAACCTCATCGGCGGCGACCATAAGAACCCCGAAGCGCGCATCGCGGAGGATTTGCGGATTGCCACCGAAGCACCTGTCGATTTCATCTCCGGTGTCATTGCCGCCTTTCTGTCGGCCTCGACCTTCATCCTGGTGCTCTGGACGATCGGCGGAGCACTCACTCTGACGATCGCAGGTTCGACCGTCACTGTTCCCGGCTTTCTCGTGATCACTGCGGTCCTCTATGCCGCGATCACATCAAGTTCGATGACGGTCATCGGCCGCCATTTCGTCCGCGTCTCCGAGGCTAAAAACCAAGCGGAAGCCGAATTTCGCTATACGCTGACGCATGTCCGGGAAAACGGCGAGAGCATCGCATTGCTCGGCGGCGAAGAGGAGGAGCGGAACGACCTCGGCAAGACCTTCGCCAGTGTGCTTAGGCAATGGGCGCTGCTTGCACGCCAGCACATGCGCACAGCGCTTGTGTCGCAGGGATCGAGCCTGTTTGCGCCAGTCGTCCCGGTTTTGCTGTGCGCTCCCAAGTATCTCGAAGGCAGCATGACGCTTGGGCAGGTCATGCAGGCTGCCTCTGCCTTCGCCATCGTTCAGAGCGCGTTCGGATGGCTGGTCGACAACTACCCCCGTCTTGCCGATTGGAACGCCTGTGCACGGCGCATCGCTTCGCTGATGATGTCGCTCGATGGGCTCGAGCGCGCCGAACAGAGCGACTCTCTGGGGCGCATCAAGCATGGTGAAACCGAAGGCGATGCGATGCTCAGCCTGAACGATCTCTCCGTATCGCTTGACGATGGCACCGCCGTGGTCAAGGAAACCCAGGTCGTGATCGAAGCGGGCGAGCGGGTGCTCGTCGCCGGCGAATCCGGGTCCGGCAAGAGCACGCTGGTGCGGGCCATCGCAGGTCTTTGGCCGTGGGGTGAGGGCAGCGTCAATTTCCACGCCGACAGACGATTGTTCATGTTGCCGCAACGGCCCTATATCCCTTCGGGCACGCTTCGCCGTGCCGTCGCCTATCCCGGCGCCGCCGATAGCTGGACACTGGATAAGATCAAGGCGGCGCTCGACAAGGTGGGGCTCGATTATCTGAACGACAAGATCGAGGAAGATGCGCCCTGGGACCAGACCTTGTCTGGCGGTGAAAAGCAGCGGCTCGCCTTCGCGCGTCTGCTGCTCCACCATCCCGATATCATCGTGCTGGATGAAGCAACCTCAGCACTCGATGAGAAGAGCCAGGATAAGATGATGCAGATGGTGATCGATGAATTGCCTGACGTGACCATCATCAGCGTCGCGCATCGGGCTGAGCTCGAAGCCTTCCATAGCCGCAAGATCACGCTGGAGCGGCGCGAGGGCGGCGCAAAGCTTGTCAGCGATATTGATCTTGTCCCGCGCAAGAGAAAACGGAACTTGCTGTCGCGCGTTTTGAAGAACCCCTCACTGCCGAAAGGCAGCACGAGTTCGAATGAAGGCGGCACCGTCCCAGAATAGAAATTGAAGGGCGCTCGCGGATGAGCAACAGCTACCTATTGCTCGTTCTGGGGCAGGTTGTCGGTGATGTCGTAGTAGTCGCCTTTGTCAGCGACAAAGATATGCATTTTCAGTTTGGTTTCGGTCGGGCCATCAAATGCACCCATCGCGACAGCAATCCAGTCATGATGAGGTGGATCCCAAAACAGCGACGATCCACATACGGCGCAAAATCCACGCCTCACCTTTTCTGAGGATTGATACCAGGTGACACTTTCGCCTCCCTGGATGGTGATCTGACGCTTTGGCACGTCGGTCGAAGCGAAAAAATGGCCGGATTGTTTTCGGCATTTGGAGCAATGGCACGCATCCGGCGCTCTGAGATCGCCGTCGATTTCAAAAGCTACCGCGCCACACAGACAGGATCCTTTATGCATAAACGTTCCTCTCATAAGCCCGATCGCGCCTCTAAAACCGCGCCGAGGATTCCGCGCTTGCAATCTGATCCAGATTTTCGATCAGCCGCGTGAGCAGATCGACAAGTTGTCCCGCTTCCGCATCCGTGAACCCAGTCAATGCCTCTTTATTTCCTTGGAACAAGGCGACAATTGCCTCCGGCATGCGTTCCTGCGCGGTTTTCGTCAACACGATGCGGCTGCTGCGACCGTCAGCCGGGTCGGGTGTCCGCTCAATCAATCCATCCCTCTCCATGCGAGCGAGCATCTGCGCCATCGGCGGTTGCTCGACCCTGGCAAAGCGGGCGAGGTCGCGTTGCGTGCTGGCCTTGCCATTTTGCAGCGCCACCAGCACAGGCAACTGGCCGACACCGAAGCCGAGCGGTTTAAGGCGTGACTCGCTGAGACGGGCGAACCCCCGCGCCGCAAGACTGATGAGATGCCCCGGCGTAGAAAGCACGTCTTCATCCATTCCGCTTGACCCCTTGTCTGTGCTTGACCGCGAGATATATATGTACGTATGTATATTGACGTGCGGCATGAGGCAAGGCCGTTTCGATGCCGCGCAGCGAATGTTTTAATCCCATCGAGGACATGACATGTCTCAAAATGACGTCGAAATGATCAAGCGCATCTATGCCAGCTTCAACGCCAGAGACATCGACGCTGTCCTTGCCGTCCTGTCCGATGATGTCGCCTGGGCCAACGGCATGGATGGCGGCCACGTTCATGGCCGTCAGGCCGTACGCGACTATTGGACACGGCAGTGGGCCGTCATCAGTCCCCATGTCGAGCCGGTCGCATTTGAAGAAACGCCAGATGGCGCTATCGCTGTCGAGGTGATCCAGTCGGTCTTCGACCTCGATGGCCGGCCGCTGGAAGGGCAAAGTCATGGCCTGAAGGATAAGACCGTGACGCATATCTTCTGCATGGAAGGCGACAAGATCGTCCGCTTCGATATCCAGGATGCCCTGTAAGCTTGCACTCACTATGCTGGGGCAATTTCCTCGCGACAACGGCCAAGGCAAGCATTCTTGGTGGGAAGAAATTCAACATTATATTCAGGACATCGAGGTGCTTCGGAAGGTTACTTTGCGCCGTGACGGAAGAAAAACATACAGTTGTTCACCGCTTGATCTCATTGGTCAAAATCGTATGGACCGTTTCGATTGTCATAACGGCTGCAGCCGTGGGTGCCCATATCGGCTGGCAAAGTCACGGCGTCCCATTTTCGCTCTCGTTGATCTATCCCACCACGCGGTGCATTCCGGCCCGAGGCCGATCTTCCGCTATCGGCGCGAACGGCTGCGCTCCTCAGGCGCTGCATCTCGCAACATGATCCCGTATTGCCGCGGCACTTTCTGACGGCGACATGAAGGTCACATCCAACGTCAGCGCGTGTTGGTGTGGGATATCAAGAACCAGGGCCTGTCGGCTTCGGCTCCTCGACGTCTCGACGTCGGTGGTTTTCAGATGGTCGCGCCGTGCGGGGGATGAAACGCGACGCGCCAATTCTTCTTTGGCACACAGCAATCGCACCGGAACGAAGACCGCGGCGCGCTGTCTGGCGGCGTCGACGAACTGCTGGTACGTCCGTATGCTGCGCTCATCACCTTCGACACCGGCATGGGTGAAGATGAAATTCGCCGACGGGCCGCTATAGGCGGTGATCGCATCCAGGACGGCCTGCCGGACCCTTGCGGTGTACTCCCATATGCCCTTCGGCAGCGGAGCGGCTTGATCCTCGTCGAGAAGGCGTAAGATCGGGTTGTTAAACCAGTGATTGTCGATGATCTTTGCTGATATAAGCGAGCTGAGTTCTTTGGCGATTGTCAGCTTCCCGACGCCCGGGAACCCCAAAAGCAACACGAAAACACCCATCGTTCGACAACTCTCCCAACATAATCCACCGGTGTGACAGGGCAGTGCAGAACAGCATTGTCTGGAATCTACCAGAATTTCCACCATGGACGCTTTGGATCGGGAGACACCGAACGCTCGGACGCGAGTATGACATTCGTCGGCGTCACGATGATCTCGCCATCACGGCCATAATATTCTCCCTCTTCTCCCTGGACTTTGGCATCGAGAGATTGCGCGATAAGCCACATTTTCCGACGGATTTCTTGATCGGGATTTTTAACGACGATGTTGCCTACGCTCCACCAAAGCCATGCGGCATTTTCCCGATTTTCGCCGCGTGAGTATCCTGTCCACACGCAAATGCCCGCCTGTTCCACCCGTAAAACACCCCGTCGACGGTGGGGGTTTCAGCAAAACCGTCATGCTGAATTTCGGAATCATTGGCGACATATTCGAGCCAATCGTCGAGAGCGATCGACGGAGACGCATCGAACCAATTTGTCTTGCGAGTAATGTGAAGATCGTAACCCATCAGAGCCTCTTACCTAAGTCGCGCCGAACGGCTGAACCGCTTAATGCGAGGCGGCCTCGCTGGCGACAGCCGCCCTCTCGCGCTTCTGGCTAGGCCCGACCGGGATCAGCCAGGTGGTGAAGAAGGTCAGCACCGCGACGACGACCACGCCCCAGAAGCTCCAGTGCAGGGCCGCGTTGAAGACGGCGCGGATCGCCGGATCGGCGGCGAGTGTTGAAAGCCCGGTCGGCTGGTTCAGCGCCTGATGCAGGCCCGCCGCCGCCGCGCCGCTCGCATAATGGTTGATGCCGGCATTGAGGATGGCGCCGAGCACGGTGGCGCCGAGCGTATTGCCGAGGCTGCGGGCAAAGATGATCGAGGCTGTGGCGCTGCCGCGCATCGACCATTCGACGCTGTCCTGCACAAGCACGATGCTGGTGAGGCTGATGAGACCCATGCCGAAGCCCATGAAGAACGAGCCGGCGCCGGCAACGACAGGCGAACTGTCAGGGGTCAGGAACAACAGGAAACAGGCGCCGAAAGGAAACATCAGGCTGCCGACGCGCAGCGTCCGGCGGATACCGAAGGCCTTGTAGAAGCGGCTGGAGAGGATCACCGCCAAGGGCCAGCCGACGACGAGCATGGTGAGCGTGAACCCCGCGACAAGAGGCGAGCGGCCGAGCACGCCTTGCACATAGAGCGGCAGGATTGTCGAAAGTCCGATCAGCGCCATGCCGGCCAGCAGCGTTGCCGCATTGCTGGTCGCAATCAGCCTTCGGCTCCAGAGCGGGATCGAGATGATCGGCTCCGGTGCCCGCTTCTCCTGCGCGAGAAAGAGCAGGCCGGTGACCACGAAGACGGCGAAAAGCGAAAGCAGGATCCAGGCGCTCGCACCGGTTTCCGTCAGCATGACGAGAAGTGCCACGATCGAGATCGAAAACAGCACCGATCCGAGGTAATCGATCTTTGCCTGCTTGGGCGCCACGTCCTCCTTCAGGAAGACCATGAAGGCGATGATCGAGATGACGCCGATCGGCAGGTTGATCCAGAAGATCCATGCCCAGGAGATATTGTCGACGATGATGCCGCCGGCCAGCGGCCCGACGACGGCCGACGTCGCCCAGACGGTTGCCATCGCGCCCTGCACGCGGCCGCGCTCCTCGAGCTTGAAGAGATCGCCGATGATCGTCATCGTCACCGGCTGGATGGCGCCGGCGCCGAGCCCCTGCAGCAGCCGGAACAGCACCAGCGACATCATCGACCAGGCAAGCCCGCAGAGAGCCGAGCCGACGAGGAAGATCAGGATGCCGCCGATCAGCACTGGCTTGCGCCCGAAAATGTCGGAAAGCTTGCCGTAGATAACCGTTGTCGTCGACTGCGCCAGCAGGAAGGCCGAAAACACCCAGCTGTAATAGGAAAAGCCGCCGAGCTCCCCGACGATGCGCGGCATCGCGGTCGCCACGATCGTCGCCTCGATCGCCACCATGAAGGTCGCCAGCATGATGGTGGCGACGATAAGCACGCGGTTCGAGCGTTGCGCTGCATTCGGCATGACGATCCTCTTCGGGTGCTCCGCAGATGCCGGTAATATCGGCAGGCCGGCTGGGTGTGGGGCGATGTGCCGCTTGCGGAGTGATACCCGCTCTTTTACGTTCTCGAGGCCGGCCGGTAAAGCAGTCCGCGACCGGTTTCTGACGGCAGCCATCGTTTTCGCGCATGTCGGCGAAGTGGCGGGCGAAACGAAGGCCCGGCGCCATTCCGCCGGGCCTTCGTTCTATCAGGAGGGAAGGCGAATAATCGCCTTATCCTCATTGCGGGCATGCCTCGCCGAGGCGCTTTACGGCAGGTTCCTGAGCGCACCGGCACGCGGCTCATCGCGCCGGCCTAGGACGACACCCCAAGTATAGAATTCAAGTTCGGCGGTGGATGGCGATAATGCCGAATCTGGGAAGGCTACTTTGACGCCGGTCTCATCCTACTCAAGAAGATGCTGCAGGAAGAGCCAAGGGCTGACAATCTTATCTTCCTTGCCGTGTTCAACCTTCGTCACGCTATAGAAGTCGCCCTCAATGGACACATTCGGTACGCGGGCGGCGTCATTCCCGAGAGGGCAGGGCACAACCTCGACGTTTTGATCGGAGCCTTTCGGAAACGGCCAGGACTTGGATGATGAGGTAAGCTATATTCAGATGGCATGCTGGATCACGCGTCGGAACTGGCCCCAATCGATACCCTTTCCAAGGCTGATGCGCTGTCGCTGTGGTTCGACGACTTATCGAACAAGATCTTCCCAAGCCGCGACGAAGCAAAACAAGCCTACCCACGTGACGGCTGAATATCGCGGCATGAACGCCGAAATGGATTTCTGTGGTCGATCGAGCGCGCCCAGATCCTCGACATCCCATCAAGATCTATTTGATGCGCCGGCCCGGCAGAGCAATCGATGTCCGCGTAGCGGCCTATGCTTATTCTGAAGCGGCGGAGAAAAATGGCGCGCCGGAGGGATGAAACTGAGAACTGGACCATCGGCCGCGAAACTTGATCCCTGCCAGTTGCTTCCCGAACCGAAAGTTCGGCGGTAGAGGGACTGTCGTGAACTGCCGCGCGCTAGGAACAGAGCCGCGTCACGAGGTTGCGTGGTGCTAACTGAGCGGACACTGCCAGATTCAGCAGGCAGAGTCTTGATCCTTAACTAATATGTTCTCGGTCCGATTTCTCCATCTCGGTCGTAGTCTTTTTCTTGAGCTTGTGCGGCCTCTGCAGCTTGGTTCGCCGTCGTTGTGAGAAAGGTAAAGATATCGGCCGCACTGGGACTGCTACTATTGGTTAAATTGTCTCAATCTTTAAAATGGGCTATACTACTTCTAGCGATGGAGAACCATAAGATACTATCCACGCAAGGTTTAACTTTAAGAAAACAGGACAGGGTAAGTTCCGTTTCATCTCTTGTTCATGGTTCCGGGTGAGGCGAGTCGCGCCGGCAACGATTGGAGATATGTCATGCCAGCAAATTGGGCACCACTTCAGAAGCTTTTGAACGGTCGAGTCGAGTGGCCGACGGGTCCGATGACAGGCCTCCACGCAAACTTTGAGCCCACGTGGGTCGAGGCCTGGGTTGTGCAGGGGACCGGCACGAACCAAGCTGATATGATCTGGAGTGGCCCCAGTCAAAGCACCGCCCAGAGTTCTTGGACAGGTTTCGTGTCGGGCCAGTGGACTGCAGCCGAGCCTGGGTGGAAAAGCGGAACCCTCTATGCCGGGCCGGCATTGGGGATCACGCTCCTGGCAATGCGCAATAAAGTCACAGGGGATCATGAGTTCGATTGGTGGTTTGACCCAATCATTCTATTTTAGAGCTCGGTAACCGTCGAGCGACGCATAGATTGGAGGATGAAATGGTCATCGATGACGCTTTTATCAAAAAATACGAAATGCAGATCGAAGTCCTTAAGACTTTGCAACGGAGGGTCGGGGAGGCGATCGACAGGGCCCAACCCCAGATTGACAAACTGAAGCAAGGGATGAACGAAGGGAAATCTGTGGAGGAGGTCTTGCGGCAAAAGTAATATACGACTGTTCGGAACCGATGGTTGGGTTGCGGCAATACTTGCTTGAAGGGCTTGCAGTGCGACAGGTAAACTGGTTTTGGAGCGAAGCTGAAGTCAGCCCGGCTGAACGTCCCGGCATCGGCGTTCGCACGCAATCTCTACGGTTGCGTTGCCCCGGCGAAGGTCACCAAATCCGCCACCGTGAAGTCCCCAGCAGTGGACGAAGGCAGAATAGGCGTGAACCCGCCAGCAACGTTGAGGTAGGATGAGGCGTCGCGCTTCAGAATCCTCACAAACGTCTCCGCCACGATCCTGCCGCCGACCGGACCCAACTGATTTCCACTGTGGAGGACCGCAGCCTCGCGCAGGATGTAATACCACAGGGGCGTCTTGTTCAGCAGTAAACCGCCGCTGGAATTCAGCACAGCCACTTCGGCCGCCGGCAATCCAGATGTCAATTGCTCCGTGGTCATGGGTGCGATGCCGAATGCGTTGGCCATGCCCTGTCCGCTCGGCAGGCCGAGAGCTAGAGCGCGCCGGAGGTTTCGCGTTGCCAGGATCGCCATCATTCCTGAGAAGCCGGGCAGTGATTCCAATCCGTTCGCCATGAAACTATCGATTTTCCGGGCCTTGTTGTGAACCGGCACTGGCACTCCAGTATCAAAGAACGCATTGAAGTCGACGGCCCGGTTTGAAAAGACCGGCAGCCGTGGATTGCGATTGAACTCGAACACCTTTCCGAGTGTGGCATTCGGGAAGTTGAAATTCACCCAATACGTATCGCGGACCATGCTGTGGCCGAACCTATATGCTGCCACGGCGAACTCGACTGGCATTTGGAACGGACTGCCGGTGGGAGCAGAAATGCTCGTCATCGCGTTGTTCACGGCAGCCGATCCGCAGGTTTTTTCAAGAAAGTCATGCACCACGGCCCATTGGTAGTGATGGGTCACGATTCGCTTGGCCTCTGCGAAGATGTCCCCCGCGAATGCTACAGCCAGCAGCAGGTCAACGCGACGGCATTGTGGAAGCGCAGCATTGCGTGCTGGAACTGTACGATGATCAGATTTTCGTCGTTGCGCGGATCACCGATTGCGGCAGTGTTCGTACCCTGCATGCGGGGCACATCCCAGTTCGCCTGCGGGACCATGCCCGATGGGTTAGCGTTGTTGCTGGGACCGCCTGGCCCAGCAGGAGTGTTCGTGCCCACGTGCAGCTTGATTGCGGTAGCGGGACCGGACGCAGGAAAATCGTAGAGAAACGGATCCAAGCCAGGCCCGCGGCCGTAAACAGGATCCAGATCAAGCGCCGGGCTGCGCATGTTATTGATCGTATTCGCATCAGTATCGGCGTCGAGAGTCGACGAGACGTCGAACGTGATGTCTTGGTCCACAAACTGACCAAAATAAGTGAAGCCTGCCGGTATCGAAGACACGCCCGCGTCAGCAGGATTGTCAGACGCAGGATTGGGATCACGGCCGGCGTCTCCCATCATGATACCGAGCTGGCCGAGGAGTGCTTGCGTCGCGACATTGAATGGCAACTTCGTTGCCTCACGGGTGGCCGGTGACGACATGTACCCAAAACGATCTGCACAGGCAGAACTCAGCCACGGGAACGGAAACCAGTAGAGCGGAATTTTAACGCCGTGAAAACGTCGAATTCCCGGCTTTAGCGCAGGGAGAGACTCTTCGACGTCTTCCGGCAAATTCTTCAAGGGAAGGGTCGCCGGCTCGATGCGGTTTGCGCTGGCCAACAGTGGCTCTATCGAAACGGTTGGCCTCAGATTCAGTTCAATCAGGCGCTTTTGCAGCTCCGACAGCGCTATCGGCTTAGTGTTAACGAATGCCTTGGGAATTGATGTTCGTTTGAGAAAGTCGCGTAATGGCTCGGGAATTTGGGGCGTTGCCGCGGCGTTAGCTTCCTCGGGGTTTCGTTTCGTGCCTTCGTCGCTTTGGAAGCCTGTTTCGCTGGGGCATTCTTTTTCGTGACCATACTTGACCTCTTCGAAAGTGATATCAAGAAGTAGCATCCCCACCCGGTGGGAGAGGGGCATTCAACAAGTCGGATTATCGGTTTCTGCTTGATATGAGAAAGGGAAAGGAAACGTTCGGAGAGTTGCCGGTGCGTAAGTTAGCGACCTACCAGCTTAAACTCGCGGGCGCTGACGAAACGCACTTCAGCGGACACCTTTCCGGCAGCACCCCCTTGCCGCCTCCCCTCTTGCCGCCTTCCTAGAGTGTCACTTTTTGACGAGTTTGCCTAGCCGGAGTCGAGTCGCGGCCGCCGCGACCACGTTTCCTTTCAGCTCGTATAGACGCCGCGCCTCAGACGCAGCGGCGACCGCGTCGTCGCGTCGGCCGGAGGTTTCGAGCACGTGAGAGAGGTCGACTAGTGCGTCCGCGTGGTCGTTGATGAAGTCGGTCGATTCGGCGATCGCCAATGCCTCCCGCGCCAGCGCCTCCGCAGCGGGGATATCCGCCCGCCGTGCGAGCACGCGTGCGCGCACGCGGCGCCAACGGACCTGCGTAACCAAGTCACCGCTCGCAGCCAGCTGTGAACTGAGCTTAGCAAATTCCTCGGCCTCCTCGTCGCGTCCCTGTTCCAGGATTATGACGGCAAGGGACGCGGCCATCGTCGAGCGGAACGCCCGTTCGCCCATCTCCTCAAGCGCGCGGTACGCCGCGTGCGCGCTCTTCTCGGCTGCAGCTGGGTTCCCGGCGAGCAGTTCGACGACGGCCTCGTGCTCGGATGAAGCCACGTAGAGCGTGAGGCCGAGGTCGGCGTAGGTGGCGTTGCTCGTCGCGATCAGTTCGCGGGCAATCGCGAAGCGGCCGACAATCGCGTTCAGGCATGCGAGCTGGCGGAGGATCGCTGCCTCGGACTCAAGGCTTTCGCCCACCTCCGCGCGCATCGCCTCGCAACGACGGATTCCCTCGGCGGCCGGGGTGGGCCCAAACCAGAGCGCGGACGCGATCCATGTGAGAATCTCGTAGTACTCATGCAGATCCCCTGCCCGTCGCGCGTGGGCAGCCGCGCGCTCCCACGCCGCGGCGGCCGCTTCGCCGCGAGCGCCGTTAAATAAAATCCACGCTTCGAGCCGCCGTGCACGGCACAGGCCAAGGTCGTCCCCGCGATCCTCGAAGATCGGGATCACGTCGGCCGCCGCATGTGCCGCCTTCTCCAGCCCGCCTTTCTCGCCTTGGAGGAGGCGCAGGAACTGCCGCCGGACGAGCACATGCGCAGCCAAGCGCTGGTCGTCAGCGGCGGCAGCCAACCGCTCCGCCTCGTCCAGCACGCGCCCGGCATCGTCCAGCCGGCCGCTTTCGATCAGCGCGCCGCTCAACTCGGCAAGCAGCGCGATCCGCTGTGGATCATCGGTGGGAAGCAGCCGGGAAACCCGCTCGAGCAGGCTGATCGCCGCCGGAAGGTCGCTGCGGACAAGCGCCCGCCGCCCGGCTGCCTCAAGCCGTTCGCACGCTCGGGCGGCAAGCGAAGCCGCGCGCGCATCGCGTGGGCCGAGCGAGACACGGTACTGAAAGGCCTGTTCGAGGTGATGGCCGACAATCTCCTCGAACTCGCGTAGCCGGTCCTTGGCCCTTCGTTCGAGCCAGGCGGCGAAGCGCTCGTGCCGGTCGGCGCGCGCGTTCTTCGGCAGGGAGCGATACGCGGCGTCGCGGATCAGGACGTGACGGAAGCGATAGGCCTTCTCTCCGGCGAATGACGGCGCCTCCGGACGGATCAGATCCCGGCGGACGAGCGCGAGCAAGCCGTCCTCGAGTGTGTCGAGCAGGGGGCCGGCGAGCTCGCTGACGGCACTCCGATGGAAAAATGCGCCCTCGACGGCTGCCGCCGTCAGGATGGCGCGCTCGACGGACGGGAGGCCCTCGAGGCGAGCAGCCAGCAGCGCGTTGATCGTCGAGGGAACGGGCAGCTCGGCGAGGTCGGACGCGGGGACCCAGCCATCGGGCGCGCGGCGCAGCAACGCGTCGTCGACGAGCATCGCCACGAGTTCCTCGGCGAAGAGCGCATTGCCCTCGGCCGCGCCGGAGATCCTCGACTCGGCCGCGGGCGGCAGAGGCGCGCGGCCAAGCAGGTTGGAGATCAGCTCGCGGCATTCCGCGTCGCTCAGCCGCTCGAGGAGGATCGACGTCGCGTTGCGCTTGCCGGCCCCCCAGCCGGGACGCGTGTCGAAAAGCTCCGGACGCGCGATGCAGATGAGCAGGATCGGGAAATCGCGTGAGAAGTCGGCGACATGCTCGATTAAGTCGAGGAACGTCGACTCAGCCCAATGGACGTCGTCCACCACGACAACGAGCGGTGTCGCGCGCGCGAGCGCCTCAAACAGCCTCCGGACGGCCCAGGCGGTCTCCTCGGTCGTCCCTTGTCCCGCGCCGCCAAGCCCGAGTGCCCCGGCCACACGCTCGGCAATCAGCCCGGCTTTCTCGTCGCCTGTGAGCCGCGCGCCGATCACAGCTGCGAGCTGCTCGCCGGAGTCCAGTCCCTCCGCGCGCGTGAGCTCCCGGACGATCTCGGCCAGCGGCCAATAGGTGATGCCCTCGCCATAGGGCAGACAGCGGCCGTGCAAGACCGTGACATCCTCGGCAAGGTCGCTCGCGAACTCCCGTACGAGCCGCGATTTTCCCACACCCGCGTCGCCGAGAATGGTGACCAGGTGGCAGGTACTGTCGCCGACCGCATTGCGGAAGACGGTCTCGAGCAAGGCTCGTTGGCGTTCGCGCCCGACGAAAGGCGAGTCGAAGCGGCGCGCAAGGCCGGGGGCGTGGGCGAGGACTTTTACCACGACAAGGGCGCGGATGGTCTCGCCGTGCTTGAGCCCGCGCGGCCCGCTCGGCTCGACGACGACCGCATCGCGCACGAGCCTGTGCGTCGGCTCCCCTATCAGGATCTCATTCGCCGCCGCTGCCTCCTCGAGGCGCTTCGCGACATTGACGGCCTCTCCGGCAACTGACAAATATCCCTGCGTGTTGTCGCTGGCGATTACCTCCCCGGTGTTGATGCCGATTCGGTGCGCAAGGCGGACGCCCCAACCGGCTTGAAGCTCGTGGTTGAGGATGGCAAGTTTTTCGCGTATCTCCACCGCCGCCCGCACCGCGCGTAGCGCGTCGTCTTCGTGGAGGAGCGGCACGCCAAACACCGCCATGATCGCGTCCCCGATGTACTTATCCACGATTCCGCCGTGCCGTTGAATGATAGCGCTCAGCTCGCCGAAGTAGCGGGTAAGCAGGTTCCGGAGCGCTTCGGGATCGAGCGAGAGGCCGAGCCGCGAGGAATCGACGATGTCGGTGAAGAGGATCGTGACCGTCTTGCGGGCGTCCGGGCTCGGCTCCCGCGCTTCCGGCGCTGCCGGCTTAGCCGGAGCCGAGGAAGCGACCATCTGATAGACTTTCACGGGCCGGGTGATGTTCTTGAGCCGCTGCTCGCCCGCATATTCGAAATGGACATCGATTTTGCCCATGACTTGCTCGTAAGCCGAGCCTGAGATTATCACGCTTCCTGGTGGGCAGAGTTGTTCCAGACGAGCCGCCACATTGATGCCGTCACCCAGCAGATCGTCGTCTTCGATCACGACGTCTCCTAGGTTTACGCCGATGCGCAAGACGATGCGGCGTTCGGAGCTCATGGGTTCCTGCCAGTCGGCAACCTGTTTTTGCACTGCCGCAGCGCAGGCCACCCCATCGACGACGGAGCCGAACTCCGCGATTAAACCGTCACCCATCAGCTTAACGACGCGGCCGCGGTGCTCGGCGAGCAGAGGCTCCATGAGGGATTGCCGCAGATGTTTCACCGCGGCCAGCGTCCCGGTTTCGTCGGCCTCAACGAGGCGCGAGTAGCCGACGACATCCGCAACCAGTATTGCGGCCAGTTTTCGCCCGACCCGAGGCAATGTCATAGAATCGGCCTCCGCGCGGGAGCTTTGCCCCTATCACTGTCATTACGGAATGAAACAATAGCTCATTGCTGCGAATTCGACGACCAGAATCGGACCAGTACAAGGTCGGTTACCACTCGAAAAGCAGCCGTTTGTCATCTCAACGCCGCCGAAGGATCCTTTCAGATGAAGACGATAAGCTGCTGCTTGTTGCATAAGCGACATGGTGCTGCACTGATCACTATCGGATTACGCGAAGCCGCTGCTGGCACGCGGCGCGACAATGGCAAAGCGCTAGCCGCCTTTACCGCCTTCCTACGCCCCCTTTCACTGACTTGCGATGCAGTCGACTAGACGCGTACATTCAGTTAGCCTGTGCGTCTGGATTCCGCGAACAACGGGGGAGCAAATGGACAAGGGGTTGACGCGACGTTGCGCTATACTCAACGGGGTGGTGCTCACTGCCGCCGTCGTCATGATGGGGACACTCTCGATAGCGCCTTCGGCAAAGGCAAGCGAGCAAATTGAAGCGATCACGTTGGCTTTGCCTAGCATGCCCAATACGCTTTTCATTCCGGGTGCTTGGACGACCTATACTGGCGTGATCATGTCGCTTGTCCAGGAAGGACCGCTAACCTTCGGCGACGATCTCACTCTCAAACCCGCATCGGCCGACAAGTGGGAGCAGGTCGATCCGACGACCATCAAGTATCACCTGCGGAGCGGCGTCAAATTCGGCGACGGAAGTCCACTCACCGGCGACGATGTCGTCGCCACCTTTAAGTATCACATGAGCCCGGACTCCGGCTCGCCGCTCGCCTCCTTCTACAATTCGGTGGCGAACGTTGAGGCGACGGCCCCCGATGAGGTGACCGTCAAATTAAAGGCGCCGAACGTGCAGTTCGCCTTTACCGCCGCTCACATGGCGGGATTCGTCTTCAAGAAAGAACAGCTCGCAGACAAGAACATCGGAACGCCCGAGGTTCTGCCGCTGGGGACCGGCCCGTACAAGCTTGTTGAATTCGTTCCGTCAGATCATGTCATTCTCGAGGCGCGCGACGACTACTGGGGGCCGAAGCCAGTGGTCAATCGGATTACCCTCCGGGCGATTCCAGACCGGCAGGCCCGGCTTCTTGCCATGCGGCAAGGCGAAATCGACGGTACCTTCGATCTCGCCATCTCAGACGTCGACCAGTGGAAGGCGCTAGGCAACGTCGAAATCATCGCCAAGCCGTCGCTTGGTGTGTTTGCCCTTATTCTGGACCATTCGGCGCCGCCGTTCGACGATATCCACGTGCGTCGTGCCGTGGCCCATGCCGTGGACCGGGAAGGCCTGGTCAAGGCGCTCCTCAAGGGCCACGGCGAGCCGGCGACGGAATTGAACCCGCCCGAAATGTGGTCGGGCGTGCTGCCTCCTGACGAGGTTCGCGCCTTCTACGCTACGTTGCTGCCGCACTATAGGTTTGACTTGAACGAGGCGAAGGCTGAACTGGCACAATCCAGCCATCCGGACGGCTTTGACGTCACCATCCCCGCATCGACCGACGATCCTTATATGGTCAACATCATGCAGTCGGTGGTGGAGAACCTGAAGCAGATAGGTATCCGCGCACACATCCAGCCCGTCGACAACAACACCTGGTTCACGACCTACATCAACCACGAAGAACTAGGCATGCAGATCATGGCGTACTATCCGGACTACCCCGACGCCGCGAACTATCCCTACCTGTTCTTCTCGAAGCGGAATGCTGAGAAGGGTGGCATGAACGGGTCGAACTTCAAAAACGACGAAGTCGAAGCGAAACTGAAGATCGCCAACGAGAACGCCGAGCCGAAGGCGCGCGCCGATGCGTTAAAGCGCGTGTTCGCGATCGCCCACGAGGACGTCGCAGTCGTGCCGATCTTCTGGCCCGACTCGGCGATGGCGATCAACAATAAGTACAAGCTCACCGGCTACACCGCCTTCTGGTACAGTATTCCGTGGGCGATCCGGGGTTTAGGCCTAAAGTAAAGGATCGCTGCGCTGCTTGGGCACGGCCATTTTCATTGTTTTCGCCGCATGGACCGGCGCCCGTGCGTCCAGCCGAGGATTGAAGGTGTCTGCAGGATGGACCTTTTTGAAGCGAACGTCGGACGACTTCACAAGCTGCGCTTCCCTTTGGATCTCTCCTGCACTCCGCTCGGCCAGGCGCAGGAATTATATGCGGCGCTCCTCGAACGCGGTGTCGAGTCGGAGCTAGTTGTCTATCCGCGCGAAGGGCATGGCGTGCGCGAGCGGGAGCACCAGCTCGATGCATGGCGCCGCACGATCGGCTGGTTCGACCGCTATCTCGGGTCGCCCCGATGACGGGCTCGAGCCTCATCGGTTTCGTCACGCGACGGTTCGCCGTGGCGATCCCACTGCTCCTTATAATCTCCTTCGGCGTCTTCGCGCTGGTCCACATCGCGCCCGGCGACCCGGTGCGCTCCTTGCTTGGCGCACGCGCTTCAGACCCGGCAACGCTCGCAGCCATCCGCGCGCGTTACCACTTGGACGATCCGTTCCTCGTCCAATATGGCAAATGGCTGTCGCAGGTGATCCGAGGCGACCTCGGCGTCTCCATCCAGGGAAACCGGGCGGTGACGAGCACAATTGTAGATCGGCTCGGCGTCACCATCTTCCTCACCTTGATGAGCACTATTCTTGTTCTCGGCCTCGGCATCCTGCTCGGTGCGGTCGCCGCCTTCCGCCGTGGCACGCGGCTCGACCGGGCAGTCGTCATGTTCGGTGTTTTCGGCATCAGCTCGCCGGCCTTCGTCACCGGCATTTTCCTTCTCTATGTCTTCGGCGTTCTGCTGCACTGGTTCCCGATCTTCGGTCCGGGAAGAGGATTCCTCGACCGTGCCTGGCACCTGACGCTTCCGGCGCTTGCGCTTGCGATCTCGGTCATGGCGATCGTCGTGAAAATCACGCGCGCGGCGATGGTCGAGGAGCTGGCACGAGACTACGTCACCTTTGCGCGGGCGCGCGGCCTGAGTTCGCGTCGCATTTTGTTTGCCTACGTGCTCAGGAACTCCCTCATTCCCGTGGTCACGGCAGCAGGGCTCATCGTCGTTGGCATCGTGGCCGGCGCGATCTACGTCGAGGTCACGTTTTCTTTGCCAGGTCTCGGCGCTTTGACGGTCGATGCGATCCAAAAGCGCGACATTCCGACGATCCAAGGCACCACCCTGCTTTTCTCCGCCTTCGTCGTACTGGTCAACCTTGCGGTCGACGTGATCTATACGCTGATCGACCCGCGCATCCGTTTCGGCAGAGTCGAGTCATGAGCGCCCCAGCCATCAGCGAGACACGAAGGAGGAAGCAGCCATTGCGCGTTCCAATCGTCATTCTCATTGCTGCGCTGATTATCACGGCGGTGGCGATCTGCGCCGTCCTTGGGGAGAGGATCGCCCCCGATTCGCCCTTCCTCCAGCGTCTCGGGGTCGGCGATACGCCGCCTTCCCCAGTCCACGTTGCCGGGACGGATCTACTCGGCCGCGATGTGCTGTCGCGTGTGATCTACGGTGCGAGAACGGCCTTGGTCGGCCCGGTCGTTGTCGCCGCCGGAGCGTTCGCGATCGCGACCCTGCTTGGCCTCCTTTCGGGCTATCTCGGCGGTCTGGTCGATTCGACGATCATGCGCTGGGTGGATTTCATGCTCGCGTTGCCGGGGCCGCTCGTGGCGGTTGTCGTCGTCGGCGTAGTGGGAGGTGGATACTGGACCGCCGTCCTCGTCCTGGTCGTCCTTTTCACCGCCCCCGATACGCGCATTGTGCGGAGCGCGGTCCTCGATCAGCGACCGCTTCCTTATATCGAAGCCGCGCGCACTCTCGGCATCTCGAAGACGCGTATTCTGTTCGTGCACATCCTCCCGAACGTCGCGCCGATCATCCTCGCGTATGTAGTCCTCGACTTTGCCTTCGCGCTGGTTAATCTCGCCGGGCTGTCGTTCCTCGGCCTCGGTATTGAGCCCGGGACGCCCGACTGGGGTCGGATGCTCTTCGAGAACCGCAATATCCTCTTTTCCAATCCGGTTGCGCTGCTCCTGCCCGCAGGAATGATCATCCTTACCGCGGCCAGCATGAACCTCATCGGCGACTGGCTGTTCGAGCGGTTTGCAAAGTGAACACGGCCGTGACGCGCGCAGGTCAGGAGGGTCCGCTCCTCGAGGTCGAGGGGCTAGCGATCTCACACGGCGCGGTGCCCATTACGACGTCCTTGGGCATCGTGGTGGAGCGGGGCGAGACCATTGCGATCGTCGGCGAATCCGGGTCCGGAAAATCGCTCACGGCACGGGCAATCGCCGGCATATTGCCGCCAGGCATAAATGCCACAGGCGCCGTCACGCTCGACGGCATCCCCCTGATGCAGCTTGCCGAGAGCGAACTCCGCAAGATCCGCGGGTTTCGCGTGTCGATGCTTATGCAGGATCCGTTCACGATGCTGAATCCGCTCATGCGAAGCGGCGACCACATTGACGAGATGCTGCGCTACCGGCCCGAATTCGCCTCGCGCGCCGCAAGAGCGGAGGAGGTGAAAAGACGCCTCGCAGAAGTCGGCATAGTCGACGAGGATGTAGCCCGCCGCATGCCATTCCAGCTATCGGGGGGCATGTGCCAGCGCGTCGCACTTGCCGCCGCTCTTGCTCGCGACCCGGAGCTGCTCATTGCCGATGAGCCCTCGACGGCGCTCGACGTAACGACTCAGGCGGAGATCATCAAGCTCCTGTGTCGTGTCCAGCGCGAGCGACACATGAGCCTCATACTCATTACCCACAACCTGCGGCTCGCGTTTTCGACCTGCCAACGCATCTATGTGCTCTACGCCGGCTCAATGCTCGAAGTCGGCGACGCGGCAGCTGTCGAGCGTCAGCCGTTCCATCCTTACACCTTGGGACTTCTGCTCTCGGAACCGCCGGTCGATATTCGCGTGCCTCGGCTCGTCGCGATCCGGGGCTCCGTGCCGCGCGCGGCCGATGTTGTCGACAGCTGTGGTTTCGCCGACCGCTGCGACTGGGTGAAGCAGATTTGCCGCGCCGGTAAGCCACCGCTGGCTGCTCGCGATGCGAGCCGGTTCACTGCATGCATCCGCCAGGACGAGATTCAGGGCGAACTCGACGCTCTGCGCACGGCGACGCTCTCGGCGGCGCCGATAGCGCCGCGCCGGGGGGAAACCGCAGGGGCGCTCGTTCGCGTCGATGCGCTCGTCAAGACATTCGTGGGCAGGCGGGGCCGTCCGATCTGTGCGGTAAAGGACGTATCGCTACACATTATGCCTGGGGAAAGCGTCGGCCTCGTCGGCGAATCTGGCTCGGGCAAGACCACGCTGGGGCGCTGCCTCGTCGGCCTCGAAACCCCGACTGCTGGCACGATTCTCATTAACGGCATTGCGGCAGCGGATTTCGGCGCCATGGCGAAGGCCGACCGCGCCCGTGTTCGGCGGACAATTCAGATGGTCTTCCAAGACCCGTATTCGACACTAAATCCCATGCATAGTGTCGGGCAAGCCCTCAGGGAGGCGCTCGGGGCGTCGGCAAGTGCTACGAGCGCAGCGACACCGGACCGGATCGCGTCGCTACTGGCGGAAGTCGGCTTGTCTCCCGCATATGCAACGCGCCGTCCGGAGTCGCTTTCGGGTGGCGAGCGCCAGCGAGTCGCCATCGCACGCGCACTTGCCGTCAAACCGGCAATCCTCGTTTGTGACGAACCAGTATCGGCGCTCGACGTCTCGGTGCAGGCACAGGTGCTCAACCTATTCAGGCGCCTGCAAGTTGAGCACCAGCTCTCATATCTCTTCATCGCGCACGACCTCGCTGTCGTCCGCCAGATCACTGAGCGCATTTATGTCCTCTATCTTGGCGAGATCGTGGAGGAGGGGCCGACGGAAAGGGTCATCGGAAACCCGCAGCACCCGTATACACGTCGCCTCATTGAATCGATCCCGCGCTCGACTATACAATTTGCCCCCTGACGCAACTCTCCCGCATGGCATTCGATGCATCCCTGCGCGTGCTAAGCGAGATCATCGAGCATGCCCTTAACCCGCATCGCCTGCAATCATTGCTACAGACCTATGTGTAGTCGGCCGACGAGAGAGCAGATCGAAACAAGCATCAGAACGATAAGCCTCGGCAATGGTGATGCCGGAGGTGCGCGTCAAGGAGGAGGACATAGGGGTAACCGGCTCGAAGTCAAATCTCGCGAGGGCCGCTTCCCAAGGCGCCGGGAAACTCCACTTTCGTTCGAGAATGGCGCACCCGACAGGATTCGAACGTCAGTTTGCCTTATGAGCAGTCGGCGAGATAACTGGCCCGCATAGATTGATGTCCAATCGGCTGGGCCGGTGATGTACAACCTAAGCCATTAAAGAAATGGTGCCGCTTGCAGGACTCGAACCTGCGACCCCATCATTACGAATGATGTGCTCTACCACCTGAGCTAAAGCGGCGTTTCACGGCCGAAGCATGCGGCCTGCGATTTGCATGGCGCTGATACAGGCATTGATCGAAGATTTCAAGCGCCCTGTCATGGCTTTGGCAAAAAAGAGGGGAGGGGCCAAGAAGGCGCGGCTCAGAGCGCCAGCCGGGCACGCGCCGCCCTGTATTCGGCTTCCAGCCGGTCGACGAGTTTGGCGACAGGCTCGACGGCCTTGATGGCGCTGATGCCCTGGCCGCTGCCCCATATGTCCTTCCAGGCCTTGGCGCCGCCGACAGCCTGCTCGAAATCCATCTTCGAGACATCGGCAAGCGGCAGGTTGTCCGGGTCCATGCCGGCAGCCACGATCGAGGGCTTGAGATAGTTGCCGTGCACGCCGGTGAAATAGTTGGAATAGACGATATCGCTGGCGGCCCCTTCGACGATCGCCTGCTTGTAGGCGTCCGCGGCGCGCGCTTCTTGCGTTGCGATGAAGGGCGAGCCGATATAGGCCATGTCGGCGCCCATCGCTTCTGCGGCGAGGATCGCGCCGCCGGTGGCGATGGCGCCGGCCAGCAGCAGCGGCCCGTCGAACCATTCGCGGATTTCCTGGACAAGGGCAAAGGGTGACAGCGTGCCGGCATGGCCGCCGGCGCCGGCGGCGACCGCAATCAGCCCGTCGGCGCCCTTGCGGATCGCCGAATGGGCGTGGCGGTTGTTGATGATGTCGTGCAGCACGATGCCGCCATAGGAATGGACGGCGGCATTGACCTCCGGCACGGCGCCCAGCGAGGAGATGACGATCGGCACCTTGTATTTGACGCAGAGCGTAAGGTCGTGCTCCAGCCGCTTGTTCGACATGTGGACGATCTGATTGACGGCAAAGGGGGCCGCCGGCCTCTCCGGATGGGCGGCGTCGTGGCGGGCGAGCTCCTCGGTAATCTCCGCCAGCCATTCGTCGAGCTGGCTTTCCGGTCGGGCGTTCAGTGCCGGAAACGCTCCGACGATGCCGGCCTTGCATTGCGCCAGCGTCAGCGCCGGATGCGAGATGATGAACAGTGGCGAGCCGATAACCGGCAGTCTCAATCTGTCCTTGAGGATCGGGGGCAGGGCCATGCTTCACCACTTCCATTGACGTTTACGAAAACGTCAATCTCATAACAGAGATGAAAAGCCGATAAAAGACCGGCTGCCATGCCTTGGTCGATTTCAGCCGGAATATCTGCGTCCAAGAAAGCTAATAGAATAAGGCCCGCAAGCGGTGAAACCTGCCGATATCTCCGCCGATCAATGGCAGCGCGGCCTGCAAGGCTTGCGGTTTGCCGCACTTGCCGCTACCGAATTTTGATGGAGAACGGCAGGGATTGCAGTCCGATGCCGAATTCAAGGTGAAGGACTGAATGTGAGCGGATTAGAAACGGCCATCAGAACAGCGCTCGAGAATTCCGATCGCGATAATCCGGAGGTTCGAGCGAGGATCTATCAGTCGGCCCGCCAGGCGCTGGAAGCCGGGCTTCGCAAGCAGGACATCACCGACACCGAAGTCGTCGCCCATCACCGCCATCGCCTGGAAAGCACCATCCACGCCATCGAAGGCGAAGAGCGCGACCGTCTTCACCCCCGCCAGAGGCCGCCCGAAGTGCCCGTGCCGCCGGTCGTGGAAATGCCGGCGCCGCCGGTTCACAAAGCCGAAGCCGATGAGTTCGACGGCCCCGCGGTATCAGGTGAGACCCGCGCGCCTGAGCGTATGCACCGCGGCGACGAGTCGAGCCTCGACGACGTGCATGCCGGGAGCGCCGATCACCTGGCTGCCGCCCCCGTCGGCGAGGAGCGGCTCGCGCGCGGTCAGCGCGCCACCAATATGGATTTCCGTCCGGAGCGGGCGGCAGGCCGACGCAAGCCCAGAAAATTCTTTTCGCGGCTGCTTGTCTGGTGCGTGCTGCTGGCCTTCATCGGCATCGGCGCCTGGTGGGCGCATACGTCTGGCCTGTTGATGACGGCGGCCGAGCGCGACACCAGCGTCGCCAACCCGCCGGCAAGCACGCAGCCCGAGGATTTTACCGGCAACGACGAGGGCGCCGGGAATGCGGGCTCTCACACCGATCAGCCGGTGACCATCGATCCGCAGAACAGCTTTTCGGCCGATTGGATCCCGCTGTTCAAGCCTGAGGACGCCGACAAGATCCAGAGCGGCCCGCGGGCGCGCACCGAAAAAATCGCCGAGAACGACGGCCCCGCCGTCCGGCTGATTTCCGAAAGCGGGGCTGCCGATGGCAATGTCTCGATCAGCGTGCCGCCGTCGGTGCTGCAGCAGCTGGCCGGCAAATCCTCGACGATCGCGCTGACGCTGCAATCCACCACCGACGAGCCGACGCAGATCACCGTCGAATGCAATTTCCAGACGCTCGGCAATTGCGCCCGCCATCGCTTCAACGTTACTCGGGAAAAGTCGGATGCGCTGCTGCAGGTGAAGTTCGACCGCTCGCTGGCGCCGAATTCGCCGGGCACGCTGACGATCAACAGCGATCTCGACGGCAAGGCGCGCGGCATCAATCTCTTCGCCATCCGCATCCTGCCGGGGCAGTGACCCCGATCCCGGCAGAGCCGGTGACCCCAGCCCCGGCGAAGCCGGTGGCGTCGGGCCAGATGCGATCGGTGCCCTATTTCAGAAAGCCAGGCCCTGAGCCGATGATCTCCGCGTCGACCGTGCCGAGCGCTTGTCTGTCCTTGCCGTCATAATCCATCTTGTTCAGCATGTGGCGGATGAGTTCGAGACGCGCCCGTCGCTTGTCATTGCCGTGAATCACCGTCCAGGGCGCGAAATCCGTATGGGTTTCCTTCAGCATCCGGTTGCGCTTGTCGCTGTAATCGTCCCATTTCGTCAGCGCCGCGATATCCATCGACGACAGTTTCCAGACTTTCAGCGGATCGTGCCGGCGGTCGTGGAAACGCTTGAGCTGCATCTCGCGACCGATATCGAGATAGAATTTGAAGAAGAAGATGCCCTCATGGGCGATGATCTTTTCGAGCTGCGGCGCCTGCTTGAGGAAATCCTCATATTGCTGCGGCGTGCAGAAGCCCATGACCGGCTCGACGCCGGCGCGGTTATACCAGGAGCGGTCGAACAGCACGAATTCGCCGGCTGTCGGAAATTGCGCGACATAGCGCTGGAAATACCATTGTCCCTGCTCGCGGTCGGTCGGCTTGGTCAGCGCCACGACCCGCGCAAGGCGTGGGTTCATATTGGCCGAGGAGGCCGAAATCGCGCCGCCCTTGCCGGCAGCGTCCCGCCCCTCGAACAGCGCCATCACCCGCTTGCCGGTCGCCTGCAGCCAGAACTGCACCTTGACGAGTTCGATCTGCAGCTTTTCCAGCTGCTCCAGATAGTCCTCCTCCTTGAGCTTCTTCTTGTGGGGAAAGTCGCCGGATTCCAGCGCGCGTTCGTCCACCCAGGCCGGCAGGGTGGGATCGTCGACGTCGAAGATGCGCTTCTTCCCGCGGATCTCCAGCTCCACGGCCCTGTTTTCGACGTCCTCGTCCATATCAGCCTCCACGCCCGATCGCTTCTCTTCCTGCAAGCGAACATATTTACCGTTGAAAATCAAATCTCTCGCGGTCGATCGGCAATTTTTCGTGGGTTCGGCTGCGGCTTTTCACTTCGGAGCGGCCGGCCGAAAACTTCTGTCATGAATTGCCGCTATCAGGCAGAGTTCCAATATAAGAAAAACGAATCGACGCCGCGAGGGCACTTGCCAGACGAAACTCCATGGAGAAAAAGCCTGTTGGCGCGCATAAGGCGCGAACGGCCGGTGCTGCTTGCGGCAATCCTCAGCGCGCTCGCCGCGCTTGCCGCCGGTATGAACAAGTGGGTTGTGCTTGTCCTGCTGCTTATGATGATCCTCACCGCGCTTTTCAACGAGGCGCCCATCATCAAGGCGGAACCCGCCGAGCCGGTCGAGATCGAGCCGGAGCTGCCGCCAAGCCGCCTGCCTGAAGTTTCCGCCACGCTTGCCGGCCTCGATATCCCCGTCATGGTGCTCTCGGACGATGCCTCGGTGCTCTTCCAGAACCGCGCTGCCGAAAAGGCCTTCGGCGAAGTGGCGCTCGGCGCCCATATATCGGCCCGCCTGCGCTCGCCGGGCGTGCTCGACATGGTGCGCGAAACCATCGCCACCAACGCGCCGAACCAGATAGAGCATGCCGAGCGGCTGCCCTCCGAGCGCGTCTATATCGTGCGCAGCGCACCCGTCGAATTCGCGGCCGATGACGGGCCACGTGAGCGCTATTTCATCCTGTCCTTCCGCGATATATCGGAGGTCCGCCGCATCGACCGCATGCGGTCGGATTTCGTCGCCAATGCGAGCCATGAGCTGCGCACGCCGCTTGCCTCGCTGCGTGGCTTTATCGAGACCATCCAGGGGCCGGCGAAGAACGATCTGAAGGCGCAGGCGCGCTTCCTCAATATCATGCTCGACCAGACGACGCGCATGAGCCGGCTGGTCGACGACCTGCTGTCGCTCTCCCGCCTGGAGCTGAAATCGCACATCGCGCCGGATGAGAAGATCGATCTGGTGCCGCTGCTCGGCCATGTCAGAGACGCGCTTGTACCGCTTGCCAGGGATGTCGGCGTCGACATCAACCTGCATCTGCCCGACGGCAAGGTCGAGGTGCTGGGAGACCGCGACGAACTCGTCCAGGTCTTCGAGAACCTGATGGAAAATGCCTGCAAATACGGCCAGGAAGGCGAGATCGTCGATGTCTGGCTGAAGAACGGCACCGGCCAGCCGGTCGAGGTCAGCATCGTCGACAAAGGTCCGGGCATTCCGGCGGAACATGTGCCGCGCCTGACCGAGCGCTTCTACCGCGTCAGCATCGAGGACAGCCGTTCGAAAAAGGGCACCGGCCTCGGCCTTGCCATCGTCAAGCACATCCTCACCCGCCACCGGGCGCGGCTGATCGTCAAGTCGGAAGTCGGCAAGGGGACCGATTTTACCGTTCGTTTCTGACCACATGTCGCAACACTTTTACGTTGCATAATTTTATTGTTTTAAATCAATATCTTATATTGTCACAAATGTTTCATCGATTTGACATAAAAGGACGAGGCTTCAAGAGCTAAGAGAGTCCCGCCGATGAAAAAAGGCACTGCGAGGGCCTCTCTAATGGCCGCACTCACACAAGCCCAAATGCCGGGAGATTTCTAATGAACACCTTCAAGCTCACCGTTGCCGCGCTCGCTGCAACTGCTGCTTTCGCTGGCGCTGCCGTCGCCCGCGACCAGATTCAGATCGCTGGTTCGTCCACCGTCCTGCCTTACGCAAAGATCGTTGCCGAGTCCTTCGGCGAAACCTTCACCAACTTCAAGACGCCGGTCGTCGAATCCGGCGGCTCGGGCGCTGGCCTGAAGGAATTCTGCAAGGGCGTTGGCGAAGACACCATCGACATTGCGAATTCCTCGCGTCCGATCAACAAGAACGAAGTGGAAGCCTGCAAGGCTGCCGGCGTAACCGACATCCAGGAAGTCAAGATCGGTTATGACGGCATCGTCTTCGCAACCGACGCTTCCAACCCTGATCTCGCTTACGTTCCTGCCGATATCTACAAGGCCCTCGCAGCCCAGGTCGTCGTCGACGGCAAGCTCGTCGCCAACCCCTACAAGAAGTGGTCGGAAGTCAACCCGAAGCTTCCGGCTGTTGATATTGCCGCCTACATTCCGGGCGAAAAGCACGGCACCCGCGAAGTCTTCGAACAGAACGTTCTCGCTGCCGGCTGCAAGGCCTCTGGCGCAACCGACGTCATCGCCAAGGAAATCGCCGACAAGGCTGCCCAGGGCAAGGCCTGCGTCGCAGTCCGCAAGGACGGCGTTGCTGTCGACATCGACGGCGACTATCCGGAAACCCTCGCACGCATCGCCGCCAACAAGACCGGCGTCGGCGTATTCGGCCTTTCCTTCTATGAAAACAACGCCGACAAGCTCAAGGTTGCTTCGATGAGCGGTATCGTTCCGTCCACCGAAACGATCGCCAACGGCACCTACCCGGTTTCCCGCCCGCTGTTCTTCTACGTCAAGAAGGCACATCTCGGCGCTGTTCCGGGCCTGAAGGAATACGTCAACTTCTTCGTATCCGACCAGATGATCGGCCCTGACAGCCCGCTCGTCGAATACGGCCTGGTTGCCGCTCCGGATGCCGAGCGCGAAGCGATCCGCAAGGACGTCGAAGCCGGTAAGGCTATGTAATGACTTTTGCCGGCGCGGTGCCTTTTGGCCCGCGCCGGCATTGCTTATGCCCTGCGCGCCGGCGGTTCCGGAGCTGCAGGGTTGAATTCCTTCTCCATGATTGGAAGCTGAAGGCAGGCTGATCAAGCTGCCGGGCTTTTTGGGGCTATGGGCCTGGGGACGTAACGAATGAGCACATCCATCATACTTTTGTGCCTTGTGGTGATCGGAGTCGCCGCCTATCTGGTCGCGCGCAACCGTGCCACGGCGCTTGCCGGAGGCAGATCCTCCTCACTGCATTCACGGCCGGCCTATTACGGCGCCTATGCGGCGATCTGGGCAGTTCTTCCCGCCCTCATCGTCCTTGGCCTCTGGCTCTCCATCAGCCCCGGCATCATCCAGTCTTCGGTTCGCGGCGCTTTTCCCGAAGACATCAGGGCTCAAGTCTCGGTCGAGCAGGATCTCGGCTATTCGACGGTGGCAACGGTTGCCCGTGGCCTTACGATGCTGACATCGGATGAAACCGCTGCGGTCGGCAACGATCCGGCTGCGCTGCAGGCCAAGCTCCTCGAAAAGGGCGTGCCGCTTGCCAGCCAGCCGCTGCCTTACATGATCGACGCCGCCAGGACGCTCAACGCCATGAGCATGACGAGCCGCATCGCCATGACGGCGATCGTCTTCGCTCTCGCCGTTGCCGGCGCCTTCTACGCGCTGCGCTCCATCGCTCCGCGCTTCCGTGCCCGCAATCGGGTCGAGCGCGTCATGCTCTGGGGCCTGCTGCTCGCCTCCTCGATCGCCATTCTGACGACGATCGGCATCGTGCTCTCCATGCTGTCGGAAGCCGCCCGCTTCTTTGCGGCCGTTCCCGCCATGGACTTCTTCTTCGGCACCGTCTGGGATCCGCGCTTTGCCGGCGCCGGCAGCTCGTCCTTCGGCCAGTTCGGCCTGATCCCGCTGCTGCTCGGCACGATCTATATCGGCCTGGTCGCCATGCTGGTCGCCGTGCCGGTCGGCCTCTTTGCCGCCATCTACATGGCCGAATACGCCTCGATGAAGGTGCGCTCGATCGCCAAGCCGCTGCTTGAAGTGCTCGCCGGCATTCCGACGATCGTCTACGGCTTCTTCGCGCTCGTCACCGTCGGCCCGTTCCTGCGCGATTTCTCCGCCCAGGTCAGCGGCCTTCTCTCCGGCAACTACAGCAATTTCATTCAGGCGCAGAGCGTTCTGACGGCCGGTATCGTCATGGGCATCATGCTGATCCCTTACGTGTCCTCGCTGTCGGACGATATCATCACCGCCGTGCCGCGGTCACTGCGTGACGGTTCGCTCGGTCTTGGCGCCACGCGCTCCGAAACCATCAAGAAAGTGGTCTTGCCCGCAGCCCTTCCCGGCATCGTCGGCGCATTGCTGATGACTGCCTCCCGCGCCGTCGGCGAAACCATGATCGTCGTGCTGGCCGCTGGTGTGGCTGCCCGCATCCAGATCAACCCCTTCGAGCCGATGACGACGGTGACCGTCAAGATCGTCAACCAGCTGACCGGCGACCTTGAGTTCACCTCGCCGCAGACACTGGTTGCCTTTGCCCTTGGCATCACCCTGTTCTGCATCACGCTTTGCCTCAATATCTATGCGCTCTACATCGTGCGCAAATACCGGGAGCAGTACGAATGACGGATATTGTTTCTCCCACATCAGGCGTCACCGTTTCCAAGGCGCCAGCCCGCCGCGATATTGGCATCAAGCGCCGCTATGCCGCCGAGCGCCGGTTCCAGGCCTATGGCATCGCCGCCATCACCTTCGGTCTCGTCTTCCTCTTCATCCTGCTGTGGACGGTGATCGGCAAAGGTTATACCGCCTTCCAGCAGACGGCGATCACCCTGCCGATCGAATTCGTCGAGAAGACGATCGACCCGAACAACAAGCGTGCGACCGACCCTTCGGTGCTGATCGCCGCCAACTATCCGGTTCTCCTGCGCGACGCGATCGTCAAGCAGCTGAACATCAATGCCTCGAGCCGTCCCGACGTGCGCGATGCATCCGCCATGCTGTCGAAGAGTGCGCCGATCCAGCTGCGCGATATGGTGATCGCCGATCCGTCGATCATCGGCAAGACGGTCAATGTCACGGTGCTCGCCGACGCCAATGTCGACAGCGCCAACAAGGGCCAGATCGACCTCTTGGTCGATGAGAAGAACCGCAAGGTCAACGACAAGCAGGTTGGCTGGATGAACGAGCTGAAGGCGAGCGGTGCTCTCCACAAGCAGTTCAACACCGGCCTCTTCGTCAACGGCAATTCCAGCCGTCCGGAGGCCGCAGGCCTGGGCGTCGCCCTGATCGGCTCGCTCTACCTGATGCTGATCGTGCTCGTGCTTTCTCTGCCGATCGGCGTCGCCGCCTCGATCTATCTCGAGGAGTTTGCGCCGAAGAACAAGCTGACGGACCTGATCGAGGTCAACATCAACAACCTCGCCGCGGTCCCTTCCATCGTCTACGGTCTGCTCGGTCTTTCCGTCTTCATCAACTTCATCGGCCTGCCGCGCTCGGCTTCGCTGGTCGGCGGCCTGGTGCTGACGCTGATGACCCTGCCGACGATCATCATCGCGACGCGTGCGGCACTGCGCGCCGTGCCGCCGTCGATCCGCGCCGCAGCGCTCGGCCTCGGCGCTTCGAAAATGCAGATGGTGTTCCACCATGTGCTGCCGCTCGCCATGCCCGGCATCCTGACCGGCACGATCATCGGCCTGGCGCACGCGCTCGGCGAAACCGCGCCGCTGCTCTTGATCGGCATGGTCGCCTTCGTCGCCAATGCGCCGACGACACCGCTCGATCCCTCGACCGCTCTGCCCGTACAGGTCTATATGTGGGCCAACGAGGCCGAACGTGCCTTCGTTGAGCGTACTTCGGGTGCCATCATCGTCCTGCTCCTGTTCCTGATCGTCATGAACATGGGCGCCATCCTCTTGCGTCGTCGCTTCGAGCGCCGCTGGTAAACGGAGTTACAAGATCATGAACATGTTGACGGAAGCTGCAGTTGAGAAGGCGCTGGATCAGAAGATGAGCAACGTCCCGTATAAGATGATCGGCCAGGATGTCTCGGTTTACTACGGCGAGAAGCGCGCGCTTTTCGATGTGAACCTGAACGTTCGCGAAAACACCGTAACCGCCCTGATCGGCCCGTCCGGCTGCGGCAAGTCGACCTTCCTGCGGTGCCTCAACCGCATGAACGACACGATCGACGGCTGCCGCGTCACCGGCAAGATCACGCTGGACACCGACGATGTCTATGATCCCGATATCGACGTCGTCGAACTTCGCGCCCGCGTCGGCATGGTCTTCCAGAAGCCGAATCCGTTCCCGAAGACGATCTATGAAAACGTCTCCTACGGTCCGCGCATCCATGGTCTTGCCAAGTCGAAGGCCGATCTCGACCAGATCGTCGAGACCAGCCTGCAGCGCGCCGGCCTCTGGAACGAGGTCAAGGACCGCGTGCACGAATCCGGGACGGGTCTCTCGGGCGGCCAGCAGCAGCGCCTCTGCATTGCGCGCGCCGTCGCCGTCAGCCCGGAAGTCATCCTGATGGACGAACCCTGCTCGGCGCTCGACCCGATCGCCACCGCCAAGGTCGAGGAACTGATCCACGAGCTGCGCGAGAACTACACGATCGTCATCGTCACCCACTCCATGCAGCAGGCCGCGCGCGTCTCGCAGCGCACCGCCATGTTCCACCTCGGCAATCTCGTCGAGGAGAACGACACCGACAAGATGTTCACCAATCCCGACGATCCGCGCACCCAGGACTACATCATGGGTCGCTTCGGCTGATTTTGGCGACACCAAGCCTTCCCGTTATTCGAGGATAAAGCCCCATGGCATCGACACATATTTTTTCTGCCTATGATGATGATTTGAAGTTCCTGTCCAGGCGGATTTCCGAAATGGGCGGCCTGGCCGAGCAGATGGTCGGCGAATCCGTGCGGGCGCTGGTCAACGGCGATACCGCGCTGGCGCAGAAGGTCATCTCTGACGATGTGATCCTCGATCACGCCGAACGCGAAATCGGCGATAAGGCGATCGTCACGATCGCCCGCCGTCAGCCGATGGCCTCGGACCTGCGTGAAATCATGGGTTCGATCCGCATCGCCGCCGACCTCGAACGTGTCGGCGACCTCGGCAAGAACACGGCCAAGCGCGTCATCGCCGTCCAAAGCACCGGCGTTCCCCGCAAGCTTGCCCGCGGCCTCGAGCATCTGTCCGAACTGGCGCTCGTCCAGCTCAAGGAAGTGCTCGACGTCTACACCAATCGTTCAGCCGACAAGGCGAATGCGATCCGTGAACGCGACAACGAGATCGACGCGATGTACACATCGCTGTTCCGCGAACTCCTGACCTATATGATGGAAGATCCGCGCAACATCACCAGCTGCACGCATCTTCTCTTCTGCGCCAAGAATATCGAGCGCATCGGCGACCATGCCACCAACATCGCCGAGACGATTTTTTACATGGCGACAGGTGCGCAGCCGGAAGGCGATCGTCCGAAGGACGACAGCGCCAACACCGTCGGCGCGGTCACCGAATAGCGCCCACACCAGTCAATTGCGTGCGCGCCCGTCCGGGCGCGCAAAGAGGTCGCAGCCAATTTCTGAATTTGCGCAGGATGCATTGCTTAAATCACCCTGGTTTAAGGATCATGCGCGAGGAGATCGAGACGCATGATCCCGAGAGTTGCAGTTGTTGAAGACGAGGAAGCCCTCAGCGTGCTTCTTCGCTATAATCTCGAAGCGGAAGGCTTCGAGGTCGATACCATCCTTCGTGGCGACGAAGCCGAAATGAGGCTTCAGGAGCGCACGCCCGATCTTCTCATCCTCGATTGGATGCTGCCGGGCGTCTCCGGCATCGAGCTCTGCCGGCGCCTGCGTATGCGGCCGGAAACCGAGCGCCTGCCGATCATCATGCTGACGGCGCGCGGCGAGGAAAGCGAGCGCGTCCGCGGATTGTCGACGGGTGCTGACGATTATGTCGTCAAGCCCTTCTCGACCCCCGAGCTCGTTGCCCGCGTCAAGGCAATGCTGCGCCGTGCCCGTCCCGAGGTGTTGTCGACGGTGCTGAAATGCGGTGACATCGAGCTCGACCGCGAGACCCATCGCGTCCATCGCAAGACCCGCGAAGTCCGCCTTGGCCCCACCGAATTCCGCCTGCTGGAATTCCTGATGTCGTCGCCGGGCCGGGTCTTCTCCCGCTCGCAGCTTCTCGACGGCGTCTGGGGCCACGATATCTATGTCGACGAGCGCACCGTCGACGTCCATGTCGGCCGCCTGCGCAAGGCGCTGAATTTTTCCAACATGCAGGACGTTATCCGCACCGTCCGCGGCGCCGGTTATTCGATGGAAGCCTGAGGGCTTCCATCTGAGCCTGCTGACAAAGCCCTGGCAAAGCCCGCGACGTCATCCTCGGCCTTGTGCCGAGGATCTGCGCACGCCAAATTAAGCAACTGAAAATAAACGGTTTTCCCTCAAGTAGTTGAGGTGATCAGATGCTCGGCACAAGGCCGAGCATGACGGAGGGAAGCCTGAGCTTCCATCCGCGCATAAGAAAACGGGCCACTCGGCCCGTTTCTACATTCTGACGATGGCTGCCCGCGTTCAGCTTGCCCGCGCTGCCGCCCGGCGGCGTTCGTTGACCGGCTGGTAGGCAAGCTTCTGGTGATAGCTGCAATAGGGCGAATTGTCGGGGGACTCGCAGCCGCAGAAGTGGAAGTCGTCCTTCAGCGGATCGCCGACCGGCCACTTGCAGGTGCGCTCGGTCAGTTCCGTCAGGCCGAGGCGGCGCGAAATCGGCACCACCACATTGCCTCTCGGCACGTATTCCATTTCCTCGATCGTTTCGATCTCGATCTCTTCCTTCAGCATCGTCGCGCCCTGCTGGCGGGTAACGGTGCGGGTGGTGATCCGGGAGGCGTAGTTCGGCGCGCGCGGCGCCGATGTATTGCGTTTCGGCGTTCGCGCCGCGGTGTTGGTGCCGCCGGCCTTGGCGCGGCCCGGAAGGCTTAGCCGGTGCACTTTGCCGATGACCGCGTTTCTGCTGACCCCGCCGAGTTGCGCAGCGATCTGGCTGGCGCTCAGTCCTTCGGCCCAAAGCTTCTTGAGTTTCTCGACCCGCTCGTCTGTCCAGTTCATGCCCTGTCTCCACCTTTTGCGTTGGTGATGGCAGAATCCCTCACCGTTGTCCCGGGAGCTCCGAAACAAGAAACGCTTGATCAATTTTGGTGACTAGTTCCGCCGCATGCAGTCTAGTAATTGATCTTTAACCTAGTGTGAGGCTGACTCCGTGACAAGAGTCGCATGAATCCGGATGAATCGAATTCGTAGTTTTCCCCAACTTGCTGCCTCTGCGTGTCATTTCTGCAATAATGCCTGTTGAAGACTGAGAATGCCGCTGTACACCCTTGCTGCATAGGCTAAGGGCGCAGTTTTGTTGACATTGCAGCGCGAAAAGGAAATAGTGCCAGTCGCCGCCGCAAGGCGGCATTTTTAATTTCTCGGGCCTGTTTCCTTAGCCGGAGTCATTGCCCGGCAACTTTGATGGAGATCGCGCAATGGCTGAAGCCACGCCGCTTTATGACACCTATTCTCGTGCCCCGCTGCGGTTCGAGCGAGGCGAGGGCGTGTGGCTGATCACCGAAAGCGGCGAGCGATATCTCGATTTCGGCGCCGGCGTCGCCGTCACCTCCGTCGGCCACAGCAATCCGCATGTGGTCGGCGCGCTGAAGGAGCAGGCCGACAAGGTCTGGCACCTGTCGAATATCTATGAGATCCCCGGCCAGGAGCGCTTGGCAAAACGGCTGACGGACGCCACCTTCGCCGACAAGGTGTTCTTCACCAATTCAGGCGCCGAGGCGCTCGAATGCGCGATCAAGACGGCGCGCCGCTATCAGTTTTCCAAGGGCCATCCCGAGCGCTTCCATATCATCACCTTCGAAGGCGCCTTCCACGGACGGACACTGGCGACGATCGCCGCTGGTGGCCAGGAGAAATATCTCGAAGGCTTCGGCCCCAAAGCGCCGGGTTTCGATCAGGTGGCTTTCGGCGACATCGAAGCGGTCCGCGCCGCGATCACCGAGGCGACGGCCGGCATCCTCATCGAGCCGGTACAGGGCGAGGGTGGCGTCCGTCCTGCCACGCCTGAGTTCATGAAGGCGCTTCGCCAGCTCTGCGACGACAACGACCTGCTGTTGATCCTCGACGAGGTCCAGACCGGTGTCGGCCGCACCGGCAAGCTCTTCGCTCATGAATGGTCGGGCATCACGCCGGACATCATGGCTGTCGCCAAGGGCATCGGCGGCGGTTTCCCGCTCGGCGCCTGCCTTGCCACATCAGAGGCCGCCTCCGGCATGAAGGCCGGCACGCATGGCTCGACCTATGGCGGCAATCCGCTTGCCATGGCCGTCGGCAGCGCCGTGCTCGACATCATCCTTGCCGATGGCTTCCTCCAGCAGGTGCGCGACGTAGCACTTGTCTTCCGCCAGGGTCTCGCCTCGCTGAAGGATCGTTATCCCGATGTGATCGAGGATATCAGGGGCGAGGGGCTTTTGCTCGGCATCAAGGCTGCCGTTCCCTCAGCCGAACTGCTGCAGGCGATCCGCGCCGCCCATCTGCTCGGCGTGCCCGCCGGCGACAACGTCATCCGCCTTCTTCCGCCGCTCGTGGTCACCGCCGAGGAAGCCCGCGAGGGGCTCGTCCGCATCGAGCGCGCCGCCGAGAGCATCCGCGCTTCCAAGGTCAAGAAGACGGCTTGAAGAAATTGCCGCCTTCGGGCGCAGCACAGGTAAGAAGACGATATGAGCCCTAAACACTTCCTCGATCTTTCGGCGGTTACATCCGCCGATCTCAGAACGATCATGAACGATGCGCTCGCCCGCAAGCAGGCCTTCAAGGCAGGCACGGGCGACAAGCCGCTCGCCGGCAAGATGCTGGCGATGATCTTCGAGAAGCCGTCGACGCGCACCCGCGTCTCCTTCGACGTCGGCATGCGCCAGCTCGGTGGTGAAACGCTGTTTCTGTCCGGCACCGAGATGCAGCTCGGCCGCGCCGAGACGATCGGCGACACGGCCAAGGTGCTGTCGCGCTATGTCGATGCGATCATGATCCGCACCACCGAGCACTCGCGGCTGCTGGAGCTTGCCCAGCATGCGACCGTGCCTGTGATCAATGCGCTGACGGATGATACCCATCCCTGCCAGATCATGGCCGACATCATGACCTTCGAAGAGCACCGCGGCCCGATCAAGGGCAAGACCATCGCCTGGACCGGCGACGGCAACAATGTGCTGCATTCGCTGGTCGAGGGTGCCGCGCGTTTCGGCTACCGCATGAACATGGCCGTACCCCTTGGCTCCGAGCCCAAGGATCACTATCTGAACTGGGCCCGCAATGAGGGCGCCGAAATCATGCTTTGCCATGATGCCGACCGTGCGGTCGCCGGCGTCGATTGCGTGGTGACCGATACCTGGGTCTCCATGAATCAGGAACATCGGGCCCGGGGTCACAATGTCTTCCAGCCTTATCAGGTCAACGCGGCCTTGATGGCGAAAGCCGGCAATGATGCATTGTTCATGCATTGCCTGCCCGCCCATCGCGGTGAGGAAGTGACGGACGAAGTGATCGACGGTCCGCAATCCGTAGTCTTCGATGAAGCGGAAAACCGCCTTCATGCGCAGAAGTCGATTCTTGCTTGGTGCCTGGGCGCGATCTGAACCATAATCGGATGTCGCGAGTCACAGACTCGCGACCGCGTGAGCGAAGGGCACGCTGGCCCGTCGCTCTGAAAACTAGGAGTGAAGGCCATGGCAGAAGCTGCAGCCGCCCTCGGCCAGTTCGATTTCGCCGGCGATGACCATGTCGTCCCCTTCCAGGTAGAGGGGCTGGATGTGCGTGGCCGCGCCGTCCAGCTCGGCCCGATGCTCGATGCGATCCTAGAGCGCCATCATTATCCCGCACCCGTTGCCCGGCTGCTTGCCGAAGTCGTCGTGCTGACGGTGCTGCTCGGCACCTCGCTGAAGTTCGACGGCAAGTTCACGGTGCAGACCAAGGGTGACGGCCCGGTCGATCTTCTCGTCGCCGATTTTTCGACGCCGGAGAATGTCCGCGCCTATGCCCGTTTCGATCAGGCGCTGCTCAACAAGGCGATCGAGTCTGGTGAAACTGAGCCGGAGCAATTGCTCGGCAAGGGCGTGCTCGCCTTCACCATCGACCAGGGCAAGTTCAGCCAGCCCTACCAGGGCATCGTTCCGCTCGACGGCACCACGCTGGAAGAAATTGCCGGCGTCTATTTCCGCCAGTCGGAGCAGATCCCGACGCGTGTCCGCCTTGCCGCGGCCGAACTTTTCGACCGTGACGATGCCGGCAAGCCGCGCCATCGCTGGCGGGCCGGCGGCCTCGTTGCCCAGTTCCTGCCGGAGGCGCCGGAGCGCATGCGCCAGCCGGATCTGCACGGCGGCGACGGCGACACCGGCAGCCGCCCGCATGGCGACGACGACGCCTGGGTCGAAGCGCGTTCGCTGGTCGAAACCATCGACGCCGACGAGCTCACCGATCCGCTTGTCGGCACCGAGCGGCTGCTGTTCCGCTTGTTCCACGAGCGCGGCGTGCGCGTCTACGAACCGCGCGCCGTCTTCGATCGCTGCAGCTGCTCGCGCGACAAGATCAAGGGCGTGCTGAAGGGCTTTTCGGCCGAGGAGATCGAGGCCAGCCAGGAAAACGGCGAGATCGCCGTCACCTGCGAATTCTGCTCGACCACCTACCGCTTCGAGCCGGCCGAGCTCCAGCCGGCGGAGTAGGCGCGGTTAAGGACACGTTGAACGAATACAAAAGATTAGCGATGATCCAGCACAGTGACTCGACTTTCGGTAGTCACTGTGCACCTATTCTGCTTCATTGGTTCTGGCCTAAGAAGCGGGATGGGGCGTTGATGCGACTTATGTTTTTTGTACTCGCGCTCATAGCTGCGATGCCACGAATGAGCTTGGCTGATAACGAGACAATCCAATGGAAAGAGGTCGGCGGCTGGACCGTGGCTGTCGACCCGACTTTAGACAATGGCTGTTTTGTTCTGACGTCCTTTGATGACGACACCATTTTTCGTCTTGGCTTCAATTTTCGAAAAAAGGACAAACCTCTGTACATTCTGCTCGGAAATCCGAACTGGAAATCCTTGGAGAAAGGTAAGCATTATCCCATCGAACTGTCGTTAGACCAGACTCAATGGACGGCTGACGCGAGAGGTCTGGATCTCGACGGCCTCAAATCATTGTGGATCGATACCGACGATACCGACTTGATTGAGGAGTTCTCTGGTAAACTGAGTTTCCGCGCCCGCTTTAACGGAAAAGAAATTGCTGCCCTCGGTCTGAAAGATTCCGAGAGGGCAGCGGATGAGTTGCTCGCCTGCCAAAAGGCGGTAAACGATGCGGTCATGAAACAGCCGGCGCCGCCACAATCAAAAGATCCGTTCGAAGCAAAGCCAGGCACCCAGGCCTCGGATCCTTTTGACCTTTAGCAGATTGATGACTGGGCAAGCCCGAGGATTTACGACCGCGGGCACGGCGTCCATGTTGGTACTGACTGGAAGGCTGCAGCCGGCCGCGTCCGAGCGCCGTGTTTGCACTGACGAAACGACCGCGAACCTACGCTCTCAATTGAGCACGCGCAGCAGTCCAGGCGAATCCAGCGAGAAGGCGGGGATGTCGACATCGAACATCTCTCCATCGTCCGTTTCCATCTGGTAATGGCCGAACATCAGCCCTGAGGGCGTGTCGAGCGGGCAGCCGGAGGAATATTCGTAGGTGTCGCCGGGGCTGAGCCGCGGCTGCTCGCCGACGACGCCGGGGCCGGTCACCTCGTCCACCTGGCCGTTCTGGTCGGTGATGTTCCAGTAACGATTGACCAGCCGAACGGCTATGTTGGAATTGTTGCTGATGACAATCCGGTAACCCCAGACATAGCGATCGTCTTCCGGATCGGATTGCTCCTCCAGATAGAACGGCTCGACGACTACTTCGATCTCTCTTGTGAGGGCGCGATACATGCCTTGCACCTTAGTCAAGATATGTTACCCGTATCTTATAAGAGGCCCTGTCCGTCAAGAAACGGAACAATTATCATCGCTGAAATGGCTGTGATCCGAAGGGGTTTCGATCGTTAAGCCTAATTGTCAGTGTTAATTCCGTTTCGGAACGCCGCGGCAGACGAACTTGTTCCCCCCCGGTCTCACCTTGGTGAGATCCGGCACGGCCGAACTCCAAGCATGTCGCGCAAAAATGTGCAGCGGTTTTGCGATAACGACATGCGTAAAACAAAAACTAAAGCGCGAGGAGCGAATGCGACGCGCTTTAGAGGTCCGGCCGCCTTTACCCCTAGATCAGGCCGAAACCTTGGCAAGCGCCCGCGCGAAATCCTCGATCAGGTCGTCGGTATCTTCGATGCCGGCCGAAAGGCGGACCGTACCAGGCGAGATGCCGAGTTCGGCGCGGGCCTCTTCCGTCAGGTTCTTGTGCGTCGTCGTTGCCGGGTGGGTGATCAGGCTCTTGCTGTCGCCGAGATTGTTGGAGATCTTGATGATATCGAGCGCGTTCTGCAGCGCAAAGGCGGCATCCTTGCCGCCCTTCAGCTCGAAGGCGACCAGCGTCGAGCCGCCGGTCATCTGCTTGGCGATGATATCGGCCTGCGGATGATCCTTGCGGCCGGGATAAATCACCTTGGCGACCTTGCCTTGCTCGGCCAGGAAATCGGCGATCTTTGCGGCATTCTCGGTCTGCTGGCGCACGCGCAGCGGCAGCGTCTCGATGCCCTTCAGCAAAGTCCAGGCGTTGAACGGCGACATGGCCGGGCCGGTATGGCGGAAATAATCGTGCAGGTTCTCGTCGATCCATTCCTTATCGGAAAGCACGACGCCGCCGAGGCAGCGGCCCTGTCCATCAATATGCTTGGTGGCGGAATAGACGACGATATGGGCGCCGAGCTCCAAGGGCTTCTGGAAGAGCGGTGTCGCAAAGACGTTGTCGACAACGACCTTGGCGCCGATCTGGTTGGCGAGCTTGGCGACGCCTGCAATATCGATCACTTCGAGCGTCGGATTGGTCGGGCTTTCCAGGAAGAACACCTTCGTCTTCGCTGTGATCGCCTTTTCCCAATTCGCCAGATCCCGGCCGTCGATCAGCGTGCAGTCGATGCCGTATTTCGGCGCCAGCGTCTCGACCACCCAGCGGCAGGAGCCGAACAGGGCACGCGCGGCGACGATATGATCGCCTGATTTCAGCTGGCAGAGGATCGCCGCGGTGACGGCGGCCATGCCGGAAGCGGTGGCGCGGGCGTCTTCGGCGCCTTCGAGCATGCACATGCGCTTTTCGAACATGTCGTTGGTGGGGCTGCCGTAGCGGGCGTAGATGAAGCCCTCCGTCTCACCCTTGAAGCGGGCTTCGGCCGCCTCCGACGTCTCGTAGACGAAGCCTTGGGTGAGATAGATTGCCTCGGACGTCTCGCCATATTGCGAACGCAGCGTGCCACCGTGAACGAGTTGGGTTGCCGGGCGCCAGGTCTTGCTCATGCCATCACCTTCACATAACAAAAAAACCGGTCGCAAAAGCAGACCGGTTTCAACCCGGTCTTTTTAGCCACTTGTTTAACGTGGCTGCAAGCCGACCGGCCAAATCACCACGGGATAATTCTGCAATACTGCTGTTAGCTGCTTGCGTCAATTCCCCGAGTTTGGTTTTGTCGGCGGCAAATGATGGATGAGGCATGATGGCTCGCGAAACGGGAATTCTGGCGGATCGCGCGATCTCCGCGCTGTTCGAAACGGGGCGTCTGATCTCCGAACGGGAGCTGGACCGCGACCAGATCCAGCCGGCAAGCCTTGACTTGCGCTTGGGCGGCAAGGCGTTTCGCGTGCGCGCCAGCTTCATGCCAGGCCCCTCGCATCTTGTGTCCGATAAGCTTGACCGGCTGAGCCTGCACGTGATCGACCTCTCCGAAGGGGCGGTGCTCGAAACCGGCTGCGTCTACATCGTGCCGCTGATGGAGAGCTTAGCGCTGCCGGCCGATATGTCTGCCTCGGCCAATCCGAAGAGCTCGACCGGCCGCCTCGATATCTTCACCCGCGTCATCACCGATTACGCCCAGGAATTCGACAAGATCCCATCAGGCTATTCCGGCCCGCTCTATCTCGAAATCAGCCCGCGCACCTTCCCGATCGTCGTGCGCCGCGGCTCGCGCCTGTCGCAGATCCGTTTCCGCGTCGGCCAGGCTCTGCTCGGCGAGCCGGAACTTTTGAAACTGCACGAAAGCGAGACGCTGGTCGCCAGCAAGCTGCCCAACGTTTCGGGCGGCGGCATCGCGCTGTCGATCGACCTCGCCGGAGATAAGGAAGGCCTGATCGGTTATCGCGGCAAACATCACACCGCCGTCGTCGATGTCGACAAGAAAGCCCAGCACGATATCTATGATTTCTGGGAACCGCTCTATAGCCGCGGCCGCAACGAACTGATCCTCGATCCCGACGAGTTCTATATCCTCGTCTCGCGCGAGGCGGTGCACGTGCCGCCGGATTATGCCGCCGAGATGACCCCCTTCGATCCGCTGGTCGGCGAATTCCGCGTCCATTATGCCGGCTTCTTCGATCCGGGCTTCGGCCATGCGCCTGCCGGCGGACGCGGCAGCCGCGCGGTGCTCGAAGTGCGCAGCCACGAAGTGCCCTTCATCCTCGAAGACGGCCAGATCGTCGGCCGCCTCGTCTACGAACATATGCAGGAAAAGCCCGCCAGCCTCTACGGCTCCGGCCTCGGCTCCAACTACCAGGCCCAGGGCCTGAAACTCTCGAAACACTTCCGCATCTGAGGCATTACATCTGGCGCGACTTGACAGCCGCCCCCATCTGTTGGAAATCTCAGCTCATCGCGGGTGTAGCTCAATGGTAGAGCAGCAGCTTCCCAAGCTGAATACGAGGGTTCGATTCCCTTCACCCGCTCCAGCTGCCCCAGCCGTTCGTTCGCCGCCTTTTGAAGGCGCTTCGCGATATTTTATGAAAAGGGTTGCGCGCAGACATCGGCTCCTACAAGGACACAGATGGCGCCTCGGCCGCGCGCAACCCCTAGCTTCGCCTTTATTTGGTCTTACTGACGCTCGTCTCAATTCTCCCCAATTGAGACCTCACGTAGTCGCCGTGGCGAAGCTTTGCGAATTCGTCGGTGGCTTGTGCCGGTGCGCTCTTGAAAACGTACCATTCACCGTCCGGTTCGCGTTTCTGATAGATCAGGCCGCCCTTCTTGCGGTGGCTGAAGCAGGTGATTGCCGTCGCCGTTCCGGTCCTGGCGTGCCAGGCGGCGTTGAAGCAGAGTTTCCCCGACTCCGTGATGAACCAGCGGCCCGTGCCCAAGGACGGCGAGCCATTTTCCCGTGACCAGGCGGTAAAGCGACGCGCCTTTGCGGAGAAGTGGCCGGCGCCGGCTTTCCACATCCAGGAATTCTGGTTGTAGAGCCGATAGATTTCCGAGCTGCTCATCGGCTTTGCGGTCTCGATCCCCGCAGGCTCATTGGTTCCGGCCGCGGACGCAGCCGTGGCGATACCGCTGGTCAGGGCCACGGCCAGGAGCATTTTTTGAAGCATGAACATGGTCAGGTTCCTTCTTGTTCAATTGATGCTTTGGCGGACGAGCCGCCAGTCGGGGCGGCCATAGCCGTCCGGCCACGGATAGACTTCACGGTCGTTAAAGTAGACAACGGCGCTGAGCGCCGGGAACTGGGGATAGCGTTTCGTTACGCTCTCGGCCCAGTTTCGCACGAAGGGTTCGTCGCCCTCGTAGCCGAGTTCGGCAACCATGATGGGCTTGCCGTAACCAGCGACACGGGCGTATCCGGGCGCAAGGTGCTCGGCAAACGTCTGGTCGCGGCCAGTCTTGTCCCTGTCGTATTGCTCCAGGCCAAAGACCGAGAGCCCGATGAGATCGACGACATCGTTACCGGGATAGAAGGCTTGAAGCCCCTCATTGCCCTTCGGTGACCACATGTATTTGGCCGTCTTCAGGTGGACCTTGCAGACATCCACCATCCGGCGATAGGCTTTGACATAATCGGCGCCCTGCCAATGCGACCAGGAGAACTGGCTGTCGGTTTCGTCCATTTCCTGTCCCCAGCGAATGATGACCGGACTTTTCAGCTTGGCAGCAGTCGAGCAGACGGCGGCCATGTTCGCATCGCGCGAACCGTCCAGGATGCTGTGCAGCAGTTCCTGCGAGGTTTGGCGCCAATCGGGTGACCAGGTCCAGGGCTCGACCGAGATCAGCAGGGTGCGGCCACGCGCTTGCGCATAATTGTCGGCGATGGCGAGCGTCTGGAGATCGACATCTTCCCAGGGCAGGAAGAGGTGTTCGATCTTGGAATCGGACGAGGCGCCTAAATCTCCGTGCGGATCATAGGCGCCGAACGTGATCGACTCCTTCGTGATGACCGGCATTTTGGCCGGCGGCGCAATGGACGATGTCGTCATTGCAAGCGGCTGCCCTTCGGCAGAGCTGCCCAGAGCGGTCGGCAGGATCGCGACTCCCGACAGCAACAGGCCGGTTAACGACAACAGGGCTATTTTGGATGGGCTATGCATTGTGTACTTCCTCCACGCTCGGCCGCACATCCGGGTGAGCGGCATCGGTTCTCAGTTGGATCTCCTCCGGATCGGAAATCCATCGTGGTTTGAAAAAGATCGTGCGCAGGGCGGTCCCGCCCCGGCCTGCACCGGCGACGGCATAGCGCTCTTCGAACAGCTGCAGGCGGCCGCTGCCCCAGGCGAGTGCCTCGGTCGCATCCTTTCCGCGCATGACGGTTGCAACCCCCGGCAGCGCGACGAGCGCAACAAGCACGGTCGCCATCGCCGGACGGTAGAAACGCGGGGCCGCCGCAACGGTATTTTCCTTCGAATGGCGCCCGACGATGACCAACAGCAGCGCGCAGTAGATCGCCGCGTTCAGGACGGTAAAGAAGTAACCCCCCTTGGAAGCGCCGGCATCGTCGATTGCCAGGGCGGGCAATACCGCCATGAGCGCCAGCAAAGCGTAGGGCGCCAGGACACGCACCGGCAGCAGATCGACTTCGGACCGCCCTTTCGGCGTGACGCGGAAATCGACGAAGGAGCCTGTCACAAAATCGTGCACCGCAGCCAGCGTGCCAGCGAGCGCCCAGGGCCAGCGCGCGAAGAGAAAGAGCATGCATTCCCAGCTCAGGATCTTGGCGTCGTAGGGGCGGAAAGAGCTGCTGGCGCGCCAGCGATAGGCCATCACCACGAGAGCGATAGAAAGCGGTGCGAAATGCGCCAGGAAATCGGGATAGGTCACCGTCACGAAGTTCTGGCCGCGCACGAGCGCGATGATCGGCAGCGCAAACATGAGCAACATAAAGAACGCAAAAAGCGGATACCAGAGTTGCGAAAAGAGGAACTGGAACTTGAGCCGGGGCGGCAGCCGGCCGACGAGGCTCGGCGAGTACCGCAACAGCACCATGACCAGGCTGCGCGACCACTGGAATTCCTGCGTCACGAGGTCGCTGAAGGTTCTGGGGCCGTCACCATGGGCGATGGCATCCAGCGCATGCACCCCCCGCCAGCCGCCGGCATTCATCATCAATGTCGTCGAATGGTCTTCAGCCAACTCCGGACCGAGGCCGCCGATCTGCTTGAGGGCGACGGTACGCACCGCGTAATGCGACCCTATGCACATCGGCGCCAGGCCGCCATTGTAACCGGCTTGGAGCGAGCCATGCATGCTGGCCTCGGCATAGAGCCTTCCACGTGCCGACCAGCTTTCGGAAGCGTTCCTGTCGCAAATGCTGGGGGCCGAGACATAGCCGACCTTTGGATCGGCGAACGGACGCAGCATGTGGAAGAGATAGTCGGGCGCGGGAACATGATCCGCATCGAGTTGCGCCACGAAATCGTAGCGGCTGTAGCCGTAGTGGTCGTAGAAGAAGGCGAGGTTGCCTTCCTTGCACCGCGTGCGTCGGGGCCACGACGTCTGATGATAATCGGATCGCCCCTTGCGGGTCGAGACGAGGACCCTGTGCCCGGAGCACCAGTCGAGAGTCTCGGGGGAAGGGTCTTCGTCGGCAAGCCAGGTGTCGTGTTCCACCTCCTGGGCAAGCATTGCCAGCAGGGTTTCACGGACGACCGAGAAGGGTTCGGCCGGCGCCTTGGTCACGACCATGGCCACTCGACTGCCCGCCGGCAGGCGCAAGGGACCGTTCGGTCTTGCCGCCCGATAGAAGACGACGATGAAATAGGCCGGCAGAGCGGTAACCCAGGCAAGAACGAGGCTCACCGTAATTGTGCCGAAAGCATCGACGTGATGGCGCGGCTCCAGCCACCAGATCCAGAAATAGGCGAAGGCGCAGGCCCATACGGCCGCCGAGAACAGATATTCGGTCCGCCGATGCCCGGTCAGAACCGGGACAAGAAGCGGCTCGTGGGAGGGTCCCGGAGCATGCGTCGCTTGGGTAATCGCAAGTTCGGTCACGCGCGCGCCTCCAGTCCGAAGAACGGAGCCGCCGTCCGCACGATGGTTTCGAGGTCGGAATATCGAGGCTGGAAGCAGAGCGTCTCGCGGGCCAGGCTGGCGTCGGCGTAGAGGCAGGGCGGATCGCCCGGCCGGCGTGGATGGATGACGACCGGGACTTCGCACCCGGTCGTTTCCTGGATCACGCGCAGGACGTCCCTGATGGAAAAACCCCGCCCGGTGCCGAGGTTGACAGCGAGGTTTGCTCCGCCTTTGGCGAGATGGGTGAAGGCCTGAACATGGGCGCGCGCGAGATCTGCGACGTGAATATAGTCCCTTATGCAGGTCCCGTCAGGGGTATCGTAATCATCGCCGAATATCTCCAGGTGCGGAATCCGGCCGGCCGCGGCCAGCAGTGCCCGCGGAATGAGATGGGTTTCCGGAACGTGCCATTCGCCAAGCTCGCCATCCGGATCGGCTCCACAGGCATTGAAGTAACGCAGGGCAACATACCGCAGGCCGTAGGCCGCCGCATAATCGGCGAGCATATGCTCGAAGATCAGCTTGGTCTTGCCGTAGGGATTGATCGGAGCCTTCGGCAACGTCTCGTCGATCGGCAGCACGGAGGGGACCCCGTAGACGGCACAACTCGATGAGAAGATGACGTTCTGAAGCCCCGTCTGCCGGCAGGCATCGATAAGCGACAATGCACCGCAGACATTGTTGTTGTAATATTTCGCCGGGTTTTGCACGGACTCGCCCACATAGGCCGAGGCGGCAAAGTGGATGACGGCATCGGGAGCATATTTCTCGATGACCTCGATCAGGCATGACGTGTCGAGGACGTCACCTTCGACGAAAGGCCCCCAGCGCACGGACGAACGGTTTCCGGTCGTGAGATTGTCGTAGACGACAGGCTCAATCCCCTCCGAGCGGAGGAGCTTGGCGGTGTGGCTGCCGATATAGCCGGCACCGCCGGTGACAAGGACCCGGGGCGCATCCATCAGACCGCCTCCAGTTCGCGTGCCGGACGGGTGAGAAGGCCATCGAAATAGTCGATCGTCTGACGCAGACCGCTCGACAAGTCGATCTTCGGCCGCCAGTCGAGTTCCTGCATGGCAAGCGAAATATCGGGGCGACGCTGACGGGGATCGTCAACCGGCAGAGCGCGATGGATGATTTGCGACCGGGAGCCGGTCAATCCGATCACCTGCTCGGCCAGCTCCCGGATCGTGAATTCGCCCGGATTGCCGAGATTGACGGGCCCCGTCAGCGACGACGGTGAGGCCATCATGCGGACCATGCCGCTGATGAGATCATTGACGAAACAGAACGAGCGGGTCTGGGAACCGTCGCCATATATCGTGATGTCTTGCCCCGTCAGGGCCTGAACGATGAAATTCGAGACGACGCGGCCGTCGTCCGGACGCATCCGCGGGCCGTAGGTGTTGAAGATGCGGATGATCTTGATCTCGACGCCGTGCGTGTTGTGGAAGTCGAAGAACAGCGTCTCGGCGCACCGCTTGCCCTCGTCATAGCAGGAGCGTGGCCCGAACGAATTGACGTTGCCCCAGTAGCTTTCGACCTGCGGGTGGACGTTCGGGTCGCCGTAGACTTCGGAGGTGGATGCCTGAAGGATACGTGCGCCGGTGCGCGCGGCCAGCTCCAGAAGGTTGAGGGAGCCCAGCACGCAGGTCTTAGTCGTATGGATCGGATCGGCCTGATAATGCGGGGGCGATGCCGGGCAGGCGAGGTTGTAGATCTCGTCGACTTCCAGATCGAGCGGGTGGACGATATCGTGGGCGATGACATTGAAGCGATCGACTCGCTTCAGATGGGTGATATTGCGCCGCATGCCGGTGGAAAAATTGTCGAGGCAGATCACCTGGTGTCCGGCGGCCAAAAGCGTCTCGCAGAGATGGGATCCGAGGAAACCTGCACCGCCGGTGACAAGAACTCTCTTGGGAGCGTGGTGTATTCCGGATAGACAATTTGCATCACGAGCCGAAGATTTTACAGAGCGCGCACGAATCCTGCCAAGATAGTTCACGACTACCTCCCGTGTTTTCAGAGTTTGCTATGGGATATTCGATATTTACTTCGACATATCGCGAAACCAAGTCGTTCGATCATGCGAATATTTTATTCGTCCGGTTTTTCTTTTGGAATGAACCGATGCTTATTTAGATACAGCTAAGAAAAGCAATTGTCGTTATCCTCGCGTCCTGGAAATTATCGCTCCGTACATTTCAGAGCGAAAAGGAATATGATAAACAACTTATGCAGGAGACTCTTCGGGCGCTTCCGCTTTTTCAGACGGAGTTCTGCGGAGATTTCAGCCGCAAAAACAATTGCTTTTCTCAATTTCCATGGCTCGGGTCGGGTTATGCGCTGGAGGAATTGGATGGCTACAGGGTCTGAATCCGACGATGATCCTGCCGCGGAACAGGAACGGCCGGCGCATATGGAGCGGCGGCGCTGGCCGCGTGAACCGGCTATGCGCAAGGAACGCCCACCCCATGCCTCCCCTGCACTCGAGCCGCTGCGATTCTCGACGCAGGACCTGCCACCGGCAGAACAATTCCAGGCCTGGCGGGCACATATGGCGCCGCTCGTGGATGTTCATCTGCCGGAGGGAAAATCACCCGAAGACGGATTCCTCGCGGAGCAGACCGGCTGGCATCTCGGCGATATCCTCATCGTCCAGCAGCGCGCGCATGCCCACAGATATATCCGCGATCAGGCCATGCTTCGATCGAGCCCCATCGACCATTGGAACGTCGGCCTGCAGCGCAGCGGCCAGGCCTGGACCGAGGTCAACCGTCGTGTCACCGAGACCGGTGCCGGCGAGATATTTTTCATGTCTCTCGGCAGCCCCTATCGCGGACGGACGACCGATACCGAAGCTTTGCTGGTGTTCCTGCCGTATGAGATGCTGGCTCGCGATGCGAGCCTTCTCCAGAGCGCCGGCAACACGGTTCTTTCGGGCAGCCACGCCGAGTTGCTCACGGGCTATCTCACCGGCCTCGAAACGAACCTCGGGAATCTGACGATAGAGGAAGTGCCCCGGATCATCCAAACCATCGGCGATATGGTCGTTGCGGGCGCCGCATCGGCCACGAGGACTGATACCGGTCAAAACCAGGCCAACATGGGACTGATGGAGCGGGCGCACCGCTACATTCACGTCAATCTCCATTCGGAAAACCTGACACCGGACGTGATGTGCCGCGCGTTGGGGATTTCGCGCACGCGGCTTTATCAACTGTTTGAGGCGAGCGGAGGCGTGCTCAATTATATTCGCAAGCGGCGATTGCTGCAGGCCTATGCGGATCTCAGCAATTCGGCCGACCACAGGCCGATTTCAGAAATCGCAGAAGCCGCCGGTTTCGAGGTCGCCGCCAATTTTACGCGCGCCTTCATCCACGAATTCGGGCTGAGCCCGCGTGAAATCCGAAGGACGGTGGCAACCCAACAGCGGCCGGCTCCGGCCATCCGCTCGACGCGGCGTTACGGAAAAACGATCGGTGATTGGCTGGCCCTGACGGGTTAGTCCGGCTCGGGCAGGCTATACTCGATGTCACAAAATACCGCTTTTCTTCACACGTCCATCTCCAAAATCTAATCCCCGAAGAACCGGATCGGCTTGTATTGGCGGTGCGCGATGATCAGGCTTCGGTCTGGCTGGATGATGTAGGTTTCCTCCACCTGCCGGCCGTACTGGTCGATGAAATCATGTGGGAAGCTGGAGCCGGGCGGCGATTTGGTGAGTTTGGTGCGCGGCTGGCCACTATAGGTGATGCTGCCGGGGATGGGTTCGAGGCCCGGTCCGTCGTAGCTGACGGTGTTGCATCCCGCGAGAACGAGCGTGCCGACGAGGCCGATGACTGCAGGTTTCATGTCCATCCCTCCCAATGCCGTGAATAGTATCACTCTACGCCTCGCCGAATAGGGCTCACGACACGAATGCTCATGCCGCTCTTCAATCCTTTGAGAAGCATCCCTGGGGACGTCGTGATCGAGCGACCGGACGCGACATCCACTTATTGATATTAGGGCGAAGATCCGGTTCCTCCAGGCGTGATGACCCATCCGTTGCCGAAACGCCTTGCGCGGCGGCTGGATATTCTATTGCACGGCACCCGGAAACATCCTCGTCGAGATCGGCTGGCGGCCGGGTTAGGTCCCCAAATAGAAAGGGCGGCCGCAGCCGCCCTTGCCGATGCCTGTCTTGATCGGCTCAGAATTCCGTCCAGTCGGGATCCTGGCTTGACGATATGCTGCTGCCGGCGCCGAAGGCGTTGGCGATTTTCTGGCCGAGCGCGCGGGCCGGCGAGGCGGCTGGGCGGGCGGTGCCTTCGCGGGCGACGCGGACCGGAGCTGCCCTGGCTGCCGGGCGGGCGGCAGCGCGTGGTGCTGTGGCGATTGGCGCGCTGGTGGTGAAGCCGCCGGTGCCGGTCAGCCTGAATTGGCTGAGCAGATTGTTGAGCGCTGCCGCTTCGGTGGCGAGGTTGTGGCTGGCGGCGGTGGATTCTTCGACCATCGCCGCATTCTGCTGCGTGCCCTGATCCATGGTGTTGACGGCGGTGTTGATCTCCTGCAGGCCGATCGACTGTTCGCGGGAGGCTTCGGCGATCGCGTGGACGTGCTGGTTGATCTCCTGCACCTCGGCGACAATCGCGTCGAGCGCCTTGCCGGTTTCGCCGACCAGCGAGACGCCGGTCTGCACATGCGAACCGGAGGTGCTGATCAGCGCCTTGATCTCCTTGGCGGCCTTGGCCGAGCGTTGGGCAAGCTCGCGCACTTCCTGGGCGACGACGGCAAAGCCCTTGCCGGCATCGCCGGCGCGGGCGGCTTCGACGCCGGCGTTCAGAGCCAAAAGGTTGGTCTGGAAGGCGATGTCGTCGATGACGCCGATGATGTTGGAGATTTCGCCCGACGACTTCTCGATCTGCTGCATGGCGGAGACGGCCTTGCGGACGACCTCGCCGGATTTCTCGGCGCCGAGGCGGGTGCGGGCGACGAGCTGGCTCGCCTCCTCGGCCCGCTTGGCGGCGTCGCGCACCGTCGTGGTGATCTCCTCGAGTGCGGCTGCCGTCTCCTCGACGGAGGCCGACTGCTGTTCCGTCCGCTGGGAAAGCTGGTCTGCGGAGGAACGAATCTCGTTGGCGCCGGCACCGATCGCCCGGGCATTGGCGCCGACCGTATGCATGGTTTCGTTGAGCTTCTCGACCGAGTTGTTGAAATCCTCACGCAGCGCATCGAGATGCGCGACGAAGGGTTCGGCGATATGCGAGGCGAGATCGCCGGCGGCAAGGCGGCGCAGGCCGTCGCCGAGTGCGGTGACGGCGCGGTCGAGCTCGGATGCTTCGCGGGCCTTCTGCGCTTCGCGGTCGCGGCGCTCGCTGTCGCCAATGTCGCGGTCTGCTTCGGCGCGCGCTTCGATCCGGGCGCGCTCGATCGCATTGTCGCGGAAGACCGAAACGGCCTTTGCCATCTGGCCGACTTCGTCGCCGCGGTCGAGGCCGCTGACATCGCTTGTCGTATCGCCTTCGGCAAGCCGCGTCATGCGCTGGCGCAGCAGCATCATCGGGCCGGCGATACCGATCTGGGCCACGACCACGCTGAAGCCGACGGCAGCGAGAACGGCGATGCCGATCAGAACGAGACAGAAGACGATCCGTTCGTTGACGGAAGCCGAGAGCGCATCGCCGCCATCGTTGAGCATCGCCATCATCGCATCATTGTTGGCGATCATCTTCGGCGTCAGTGCATCGAGCTTGGCATTGATCAGGGCAACATTCGCCTGGGCGCCGGCGCCGTCCTTGGCTTTGCTCTGTTCGATGATCTTGTTCGCCAGGGTTTCGATCTCATCGATGCCCGCCTGGATTTCATCGATCGCCGGCTTTCGGCTGGGAACCAGCGCCAGCGCCTGCTTCATGCGGTCACGCGCCTGCGGCAGCTTGCTCGGTGTGGCGAGCGCCTTCTGGAATTCCGGCGTATCGGGCTTCATGTCGGCAAGCAAGCTTACCTGCAGCACCGAGGCCACCGCCGATGCGCTGGCACGCGCGCTCAGCATCGAGGCCTGCGCCTCATGATCGATGAAGGCGCTGTAGGCGGCGTCCGCACGACGGAACTCGGAAATGACGTAGATCAGCCCGGCCATCGTGATCAGCCCCAGGAGCGCCACGACCGATATGATTTTTGTGCGGATTTTCAGATGTTTCAGCATGGAAATGTCACCCGATTGACGGGGCGTGCTCGCGCGCCCGGTGCTGATGAAATCAATTGTTGCAGAAAAACGCTGCTTCAATATCGCGGTTTAGGGATTACGTTTGGGCTGACGCTTGCATCATGCGATCGGCTGGCGGGGTCCGATGTCGTCGCAACAAATAAAAGGCGATATTCTTTAATTCCGCGCTAACACGAGGCGGTGGCTGGCTGTGATTTTTAGGGACTGAGAGATTGGGTCCCATGGCCCCCCAAAGACCAAGCCGCAGAGCACCGGCATTCAAGAGAGCCTCATCCTGAGGTGCCCCGCAGGGGCCTCGAAGGGCGAGGCGGGCATTCCGGCGTCGGATCTATGCAAGGAGCGGCGTTGCGGCGTGTCCTTCGAGGCTCCGGCCCTTGGCCTGCGCACCTCAGGATGAGGGACGTTGGAGGGCGCCGCGCTGCTACGAGGCCGATGAGTTCGTGACCGTCATCCGCTTCCCTCGCTCCCACGCATATTCCCCACCACGCATGACTCTGATACATCTTGCCGACGCCGTACGCTTCGCGCTTAACCCTGAGACCACAATCACGATGATGCAATCCAAGCTGGCATCCCTGACTCTGAAGGGTTTTTTCACGCTCGGCCTGTTTTTCGGCGCGCTGCTTTCAAGTTTTGCCGCGTCGGCCCAGCAGGCTGCACCTTCGCTGCCGCTGCTCTTCGATGCGCGCGAACGTCTTGCGAGGCCCGATCTCTCCTCTCTGGTGCGCCTGCGCTTCCTGACGTCGGTCGATTTCCCGCCCTTCAATTTTACCGATCAGAACGGCAAGCTTTCCGGTTTCAATGTCGACCTCGCCCGCGAAATCTGCAGCGAGTTGGAGATTTCAGACAAGTGCCAGATCCAGGCGCTCCCCTTTGCCGACCTTAGGGATGCGCTCGCCGCCTCACAGGGCGATGCCATCATCGCCGGTCTTGCCGTGACCCCGGAGCTGCGCCGGCAATTCCTCTTCTCCAGACCCTATCTGATGCTGCCGGCGCGCTTCGTGCGCAATCTCGCCGTGCCGCTCGACGGAAAGACCGCTGCCGCGCTTTCCAGCCATCCGGTCGGCGTCGTCAGGGGGACGGCGCATGAGGCGATGCTGGCCGCCTTTTTCCCCACGCTCAAGGCCGAGCCGTTCGATACGAAGGACGCCCTGCTTGCGGCGCTCAAGGACCGCAAGGTCGATGCCGCCTTTGCCGATGCGCTGCAGCTTTCCTTCTGGGTCTCTTCGCCGGCCTCTGCCAAATGCTGCGCGCTGTTCGACGGCCCCTATCTCTCCGAGCATTTCCTCGGCGAGGGCATGACGATCATGCTGCGGCAGAAGGACAGCGTGCTGACGTCCGCCATCGACCACGCGCTCGCCACGCTGTCGCGCAACGGCCGCCTCCAGGAAATCTATCTGCGTTATTTCCCCTACGGGCTCTATTGAAGCTGCAGTCCAAATTGTGCGTTCAGCCCTTGCGGAAGCGGGCAATCGCGCTGCGCTCGATCGCCGCGCAGGTCAGCTTGTCGAGGCCGAGCCGGTCGCGCAGCAGGCTGAGCAGCCGCAACTCCTCCGCCTTGACCGAGAGATCGGCGGATGCCACCTCGACGGCCAGTGCATAGGCCGTGTCGTAGAGCTTTGCGGGCAGGGTATCGCGCACGGTTTCGAGCACGACGTCGAGGCCTTCCGGCCCGGCCAGCAGCGAGGCGCAGTCGCGCGCCACCGCAATCAGCTTGTCGTCGTCGAAATCCCGGAAAACCGGCAGGAATCCGATCAATTGGCCGATCCTTGTCATTTCCCTGTCGTTCATCGTGCTGTCGACGGCGGATGCCATCACCATCACGTAGATCAGCGCATCATGGGCGGAAAGCGGCTTGTTCATCTCTGATTCCTTTTTCGGTCAGCCCAGATTAGGAATTGGCGACAGCCATTACAAGGGATCGGCCCGATCCCGGGCTGTCCGACCGCTGTTATGGCTGCCGGTTTAATGGCGGCGTGGATCGTCGCCGTAGAGGCCTTTTCCTGCCTGCCTGGCCTTTTCGGCGGCGGCCGCAAGCGGCGAACCGGCCGCCGGTTCCGCCCAGCCGTTTTCGGCGAGCCATAAGCCGAGATCCTCTGTGCCGAGCCGGCAGGCAGTCGTTACTGTTTCCTTCCATTCCACCGTCTCGAGATCGCAGCTGACGCTGCGGTTGCGCAACAGCAGGCGCAGCGCCGTCTTCGCCATCATGCCGCAGGGCCATTGCCGACCCGCCGGCCCGCATATCCTGTCGGTCGGTGTTGGCACGATGCCGGCAAGCAGAAGCCGGCGTTCGCCAAAGGAAAGAATGCCGGCATTTTCGACCATCGGCCGCGCCAGTTCCACCGCCTTTTTCGCGGCTGGACTTGCCGTTTCCCCGGCCGGCGTTTCCGCTTGTTGCGGTACATCGGCCGGTTTGGGTGCCCCGCTGTCGCCTGGGTCTGGGGACGGCGGAGCCGTTGGCTCCACTGAGCGAGCGATCATTTCGGCACGGTCGTCCGAGATTGTCGCACGTTCGCCGGCTTTGGGAGCAGCATCCGCAGCTGCCGTCACCGTCTCCTCTGCGGACGCCATGTCTTCCCCGGCCGTGCCGCCGCCAAGCCTTGCTTGCCCTGCCAGCAGCAGGCCGGCCACCACCGCCATCCCCGTGATACCTGTGATGAAGGCGGCAGGACGCATGGAATATCTTCCTATTGGCTGGCCCAGATGATCCGGGCGATCCAGTCGACGTCGGAAAGCTCGAGGGTGCGGTTGGGATGTTCGGGATTGAGCGACATCAGCTCGATCGACCGCGGGCTCTGGCGCAGCAGCACCTTGGCTATCACCTCACCCTCATTTGTGCGCACGACGACGCGGTCGTTGCGGCGCACCTGTGCCCCCGGCTCGACGATCAGAACGTCGCCGTCGCGGTAGAGCGGCATCATGCTCTCGCCCTGCACCTCCAGCGCATAGACGCCGGCCTTCCGTGCCGGGGTTGCCGGAAATTCCACAACGTCCCAGCCCTGGCCGGCCGGAAAGCCGCCATCGTCGAAAAAGCCGCCGGCGCCCGCCTGGGCGAAGCCGAGCAGCGGAATGGAGCCGCCTTGCTGGGGAAATGCGCTTTCCTGTTGCTTGACGTGCTGCTCGGAGGGGCCGGCGTCCGGCCGCATGAAGGCCAGAAACTCCTCCATGCTCGCCCCTGTGGCATCGAGCACCTTGGCGATCGATTCCGTCGAGGGCCAGCGCAGTCGCCCGTCGGCGGAAAGCCGTTTCGACTTGTTGAAGGAGGTCGGGTCAAGGCCGGCGCGGCGCGCAAGACCGGATGGCGTCAGCTCGTGCCGTCCGGCAAGCCTGTCGATCGCTTCCCAAATCTGGTCGTGTGACAGCATGTGCGCCCGATCCCTGCGCGGCTGTTTCAACGGCGCGCTTCAACCGGGCGGAATGTTAACCGACCGGTCCGCCCGAGTAAAGATAAAGGAGGAATAAAATCCTGTCACATCAGGCGTGCCATGCTCAGGCGACCATCGCCATGTTGATCTTGCCGAGCTGGATGACGGCCTGCGTCCGGCTGTCGACATCGAGTTTCAACAGGATCGCCGAGACATGCGCCTTGATCGTCGCCTCGGAGACGCCGAGTTCGTAGGCGATCTGCTTGTTCAGCAGCCCTTCGCCGAGCATGGTCAGCACCCGGCTCTGCTGCGGCGTCAGCGTATGCAGGCGGTGGATCAGGTCGGCGACATCGGGATCCTGCTCCTGCCCGTCGCGATAGCTTTCCGGCGTGGCGATGTCGCCGGCAAGCACCGTTTGGATGCTGCGGCGGATGTCCTCGATGCCTGAGGATTTCGATATGAAGCCGGAGGCACCGAGTTCCAGCGCCCGGCGGATCGTCGTCGCATCGTCGGTCGCCGAGACGATGACGATCGGCAGGCTGGCGAATTCGGAGCGCAGCGCCATCAGGCCGGAAAAGCCGCTGACCCCGGGCATGGCGAGATCGAGCAGCATCAGGTCGGCATCCGCATGGGCGCCGGCGGCCCGGCGCGCGGCGGCGAAATCGCCGGCCTCGACGATCGACTGCCGGCCTTCCATGCCGATCACCGCCTGGCGCAGCGCGTCACGGAAAAGCGGATGATCGTCCGCAATAATGACGGTCTGTTCCTGCATCGAAAACTCCCTCCCAAGAGCCCGATCATGCCGGCATGTGCCTCCGCCCCTCCGCGTTGCATACCGGCTTGCTCATAGTGACTATATCAGATCAGGTCTTCTGCGGAAGGGGATTGGTGTTTTCCTCGGCCTGGAACTCCTTCACCATCCCCATGAAACTCTTCATCATCCGCTCCATGATGCTGATCGAACGGTCGACCTCGGCGTCGCTCGGCAATGCGCGCTGGATGACACCGCCCTGTTCGAGCGCCGTCACCCGCTTTGCCAGCCGGTCGAGTTCGTCCTCATAGGCCGCCCGTTCATCGGCCGCCATCCGGCAGACGAGGGCGTCGTCCTTGTCCTGGCAGATCGACATTGCCCCGGTCTGCCGGTCGAGCCGGACGAAATGGTCGCCGCTCTTTTCTAGCTGGAAGCGGCCCGCATCAGGTTCGACGGCCGCGGCCGCAAGCGGCAGGAGAGTAACGCCAAGTGTGAGAACCAAAACCTTCATCGTCTCATCCTCCGGATTTTGCCAATTGCTGTCCCGTTTTTCGGCGCCGGGGCGTGGACATCGCCGCCTCTTTCCGGCAAAGCCCTCGTGACCGAGGACCAGCAATCGCGAGGCCATGATGACCGTGACACCGACCCTTTACAAGATCGTGACGGAAACGCTCTGGCAGCAAGCCAGACAAACCGGCACTTTTCATGGCGCCGGCATCGATCTCAAGGACGGCTTCATCCATTTCTCGACAGCGGACCAGGTGAAGCAGACCGCCGCCCTGCATTTTGCCGGCCAGTCCGGCCTGCTGCTGATTGCCGTCGATGGCAGCGGCTTCGGTGACAGGCTGATCTTCGAACCCTCGCGCGGCGGCGATCTCTTCCCGCACCTCTACGCCGATCTGCCGCTTGCCGCCGTACTCTGGGAGGCGCCGCTGCCGCTCGACGAAGCCGGCGCCCATGTCTTCCCGGAGCTCGCGCCATGATCGATCCCTTCAAGCGTCTCGCCCGCAAGGGTCTCTTCCTGTTCGATCCGGAAACGGCGCACGGCATGTCGATCGCCGCTTTGAAATCCGGCCTCGTGCCGGCCTGTCAGATCACGCCCGATCCGCGCCTGCGCCAGACCGTTGCCGGCCTTACCTTCGAAAATCCGCTCGGCATGGCTGCCGGCTACGACAAGAATGCCGAGGTGCCGGAGGCGCTGCTGAAGCTCGGTTTCGGCTTTACCGAGATCGGCACGGTGACGCCGAAGCCGCAATCCGGCAATCCGCGCCCGCGCATCTTCCGCCTGGTGGAGGATGAAGCCGTCATCAACCGTCTCGGCTTCAACAATGAAGGCCATGATGCTGCCTTCGGGCGCCTCGCCGCGCTGAGGGGCGGTGGCATGATCGGCGTCAATATCGGCGCCAACAAGGACAGCGAGGATCGCATCGCCGATTATGTCGCCGGCATCCGCCGCTTTTATTCCGTCGCGCGCTATTTCACCGCCAACATCTCCTCGCCAAACACGCCCGGCCTGCGCGACCTGCAGGGGCGCGAAAGCCTTGCGGTGCTGTTATCAGCCGTGCTTGCGGCGCGCGACGAGATGGCGGCGGCCTCCGGCCGGAAGATCCCGGTCTTTCTGAAGATCGCCCCCGATTTGACCGAGGAAGGCATGGACGATATCGCCGCGGAAGTGCTCTCGCATGCGCTTGATGGCCTGATCGTCTCCAATACCACGCTTTCGCGCGACGGACTTAAGGATCAGCGCCAGGCGAAGGAGGCGGGTGGCCTCTCCGGCGTGCCGCTGTTCGAAAAGTCGACCGCGGTACTCGCCAGGATGCGCAAGCGGGTCGGTCCTGATCTGCCGATCATCGGCGTCGGCGGCGTTTCCTCGGCCGAGACCGCGCTGGAGAAGATCAGGGCGGGTGCCGATCTCGTCCAACTCTATTCTTGCATGGTCTATGAGGGCCCCGGCCTGGCCGGCGATATCGTCCGCGGCCTGTCGAAACTTCTGGACCGCGAAAAGGCCGGCTCGATCCGCGAAATGCGCGATTCCAGGGTCGATTACTGGGCAGCGCGAAAGGTCTGATCGGCCCGTTGCTTGACCAGCATCGCCAGGAAGAAACCGCGAAAGAGCAGGAAGGCGTTCATCGCCAGCCAGAGGCCGTGATTGCCGAAGAGCGGCACGAAGACCGCGAGCATCAAGAGATAGCCGGCAAAAGATATCAGCATCCGGTTGCGCATGTCGACCGACCATGTGGCGCCGATGAAGACACCGTCCATCAGGAAGGCGAGCGCGCCTGTCAGGCCCGTCACCGCCGCCCAGGGCAGATAGGTTTCGGCCGCCTGCCGCACCTCCGGCGAGGTCGTCAGCACCGAGATCAGCCAGGGGCCGGCGAGGAAGAAGAAGGCCGAGCCGAGCGCCGCCAGCCCGAAGGACCACAAGGTCGTGAGCTTCAGCCCGCGGTCGAAGGCCGGCCGGTAGCGCGCGCCGATTGCCCGGCCGATGATCTGTTCGGCGGCATTGGCAAGCCCGTCGAGATAATAGCCTGACAGCAGGAAGAAATTCATCACCACGGCATTGGCGGCAAGCGTCACTGCGCCGAAGCTGGTGCCGATCCGCGTCATGATGGTGAAGGCGCCGATCAGCACGAAGGTGCGGATCAGGATGTCGCGGTTGAGCGCGAAAAGCTCGGCCAGCCGGTGCCGGGAAAAGACCTCGGACCATGCCGGCCGCGCTGCCTTGCCGAAGCCGCTGAGCACGATGAAAAGCCCGGCGAGCGCGCCGACGCTTTCGCCGGCCATCGTTCCCCAGGCGACCCCCGCCACGCCCCAATCGAGCGTCAGGCCGAGATAGATGGAAAGCAGGATGTTGATGCCGTTGATGATCGCCTGCAGCAGCAGTCCGACATTGCCCTGTCCGCGCCCGAGCACGAAGCCGAGGATGGCATAATTGGCCAGTGCCGCGGGTGCTGCCAGCATGCGGATGGAAAAATAGGTGCTGGTCGCCTCGGCGATCGCCCCTTCCGCTCCCATCAGCCTCAACCCCGCCGCCATCAGCAGCGGCGAAAGACAGAGCAGCGCCAGTCCGCAGCCGAGCGCCGAAATCATCGCCCGGGAAAAGACCGCCTGCTGCTCGTGCAGGTTGTGACGGCCATAGGCCTGCGCCGTCAGCCCGGTCGTCGAGGCACGCAGGAAGTTGAAGCTGCCGAGGATCAGATCGAACAGCATCGCGCCGATCGCCAGCCCGGCCAGCGCTTCCGCATTGCCCATGCGGCCGACGACGGCGGTGTTCGTCAGCCCGAGGAGCGGCGTCGTCATGAAGCCGAGCGTCATCGGAATGGCGATCGACAGCACCATCAGGTGCGTCACGTCGAATGCAAGCGCGTTGTGATTGCTGCGTGTATCCATGCCGGCCTCGTCGCGGCAGCGCCTTGCGTCGTTTCAGACGCGCAAAAGACGCTGCATTTGAACTGCTGCAGGCGGAATCACCTCAGCTGGAAAGCACCATGGCCCAATAGGGCAGGTTCCTGGAAGATGTATTATGGGCGACGGCGACGCCAAGGCCGCCGTACCGTCCAAGCATGTTTTCCAGGTGATGCGGCGAGTTAATCCAGGCTGTCACCACGGCCTCGACGCTCTGCTGGCCCGACGCGATGTTTTCCGCTGCCGGCAGCCGCACGCCGCTCGCCTTGACCCGCGCGCCGAAACTGTCGGTCATGCCCATGAGATGCGTCATCTTGCCGGCACTCGCCATGCGTTTCGCCTGGAACAAGGCGGCAGTACTCGCCGCCGGATCGACGGCAAGCGGCGGAAGGCCGTTCTTGGCCCTGAGCTGGTTGACGAGCGGCAGTACGCTCGCCGTCTCGTCCTCGCCCTCCGACGGCGTGCCGGCCATCCGCGGTGTCGTGGTGCAGCCGGCAATGCCGGCGGCGAGCGCAAGTCCGGAAAGGCGCAGCAGGCCGCGCCTGGAAAGATCGAAGGATGTCATGTTACCGGCGGTAGCTGAAAAGACGAAGGATGATGAAGAGCGGGATGACGATCGTCGCGCCGAGGAGGAGATAGTCGCCGACGTGCCCCAGGGCCGAGAAGCCTCGGTACCAGATCTCCAGGATGAAATCGCGTATGCCGTAGATGATGGCCCACGGCGTCAGGCCGAAGACGGTCATGACGAAACCGACGATCAGCGACACCACGATAAGCTTTATCAATGTGCGGCCGATTGAATCGCCGAGGAACCTGTTCGCCTGATCGGACATAAGCCATCTCCTGTTTGCCCTTGGAATAAGGTCGCGGCCTTCAGCCCGCAAGCCCTTTCCGGAATTGGCCCCTAAGCCCCTTGCGGGCTTGGCCGATTCGCTCCCTATGTGGCTGGGCCGCTTCGCCTCTGAAATAGGACTTGAGTTTTTTTGTGGCCGCCGCCAAATGCGGGCAAATCCATAGGTCAATTCATGCAGCCCCACCAGCTTTCCTCCGGCGACGTCATTGCCGACCGCCGCGCCGACTACGCCAGGATGCTCGAAGAAGGCGGCGAGCCGGAAGCGGCCGCCGAGCTGATGGAACAGGCCCTCGAGCTCGTGCCTGCCTGGGCCGCCGGCTGGTATCGCCTCGCCACCTATCGCGAAAAGTCGGGCAGGGGCGACGTTGCGATCGAGGCCTATCGCAGGACGCTTGCCCTCGATCCCGATGATATTTTCGGTGCAACCCTCAAGATCGCCCTTCTCGGCGGCGCGGCCATGCCCGACCAACCGCCGAGCCGCTATATCGAGCGCCTCTTCGACGACTATGCCGACCGTTTCGAATCAGCCCTTGTCGAAAAGCTCGACTACAGCGTCCCGCAGAAACTGGCAGCGCTTATCGCCTCAACCGGCAGGCGCTATGAACTCGCCGTCGATCTCGGCTGCGGCACCGGCCTGCTCGGCCCTGAAATCCGCGGACGTGTCGGCCGCCTCGAAGGCTTCGATCTCTCCCAGAACATGCTGGCAAAGGCCGCCGAGAAACAGGTCTATGACAGTCTCGCCCAGGCCGATCTCTCGCTCGCGCCCGATCTTTCCAGCCTCTTTGCAGATGCGGCACGCCATCGCGCCGACCTGGTGACGGCGGCCGATGTGCTGATGTATCTCGGCAATCTCGAAAGCGTCTTTGCCATCATCGGAGAACTCGCTGCATCAGGCGCCGATATCGCCTTTTCCGTCGAGGATGCGGGTGACGGCGAGGGTTTCCATCTCGCCCCGTCGCTGCGTTACGCCCATTCGGAAACCTATGTCAGGACGCTTCTTGCCCGTTACGGGCTGGAGATCCTGAAGACCGTCAAGTCGGTCATTCGCAAAGATGGCGGCAAACCGGTTTCCGGCATTCTGTTCCTTGCGCAGAAGCCAGCGTGAGCGAACATTTCTTGCGATTTTTTAATAGGTCAGTATGGCTTACCTATTTCACTTGATCGCAGGACCGAAAAACCCGATACTGCACCACATCGGCTGAGAGCCCGGCAATATTACGCCGAGGCGCTCGGGTTCCTTTCATAATCCAAAATTCCGTCGCGCCCGGGCCTTCCCAAGCGCGTTTTTGAACTCGTCTGCCGTGGAGACTGGCGACATGACACAGCTCATCAATGCCCTTGGTTTCTGGAATACGACTGCGACGCGCCACACGCCGATCGAGGACGTGCAGGGCATATTCTCCGGCAGCCTCGTTGCCGCCCTCGGCCTCTACGTGCTCGCCAGCGCCGGCCTTCTGACCGGCAGCACGGCCGGCGTGGCCTTCCTCCTGCATTATGCCTTCGGCTTCAACTTCGGCCTTGCCTTCTTCCTGCTCAACCTGCCGTTCTTCTATCTCTCCTGGAAGCGCCTCGGCATGGCCTTCACCATCAAGACCTTCATCGCCATCGGCCTGACGTCGGTGCTTGCCGATGTGCAGTCGCGCTTCTTGTCCATTTCAAGCATTCATCCGGCCTGGGCGGCACTTCTCGGCGGCCTGCTGCTCGGCTTCGGCCTGCTGGCGCTCTATCGTCACCGCGCCAGCCTCGGCGGCGTCGGCATTCTCGGCATCTACCTGCAGGAGCGTTTCGGCATCCGCGCCGGCCTCGTCCAGCTCGCCATCGACATGTGCGTGCTCGCCGCTGCCTTCTTCGTCACCACGCAGCCCGTCGTCTTCTATTCGGTGCTCGGCGCCGTCGTCCTCAACCTCTTCGTCGCCATTAACCACCGCGCCGACCGCTACATTGCGCTTTAGTTTTACGCATGTCGTAAAACCGCCGCACACTTTTGCGCGACATGCTCCAACGTTACAAAACGGTAAGCCATTCTAAACAAAACGTAACTTGCCTGTGATCGGTCGCGGCGCCAAACTCTTCTCGCGCCGGATTTGATGAGGTGAGCTATGTCAGATTTGGAAAAACTTGTGAGACGCCGTATGCAGGAAGAATATGCCAAGGGCACTTCCGCAGAAGAAATTGCGAAAGTCGTTCGCGATCTATTCAACAGCATCGACCTCTCGGGCGATCGGTTTGACGCCGTTGCCGTACGGGCCGCCAGGAATCACGAGTGACCCGATATTCGACCGACCCGAGATTTTCGGGTCGGTTGCCAGGATGAATTCCCTGCAAGCGGATTTCGATCACGCTGCCTTCTGCGCCGCATCGAGCGGATGCTGCGATCGGAAGCCGACGGCAAGCCGATTCCAGATGTTGATGGCGCCGATCGCCACCGTGATCTTCGTCATTTCTTCCTCGGAAAAATGGGCCTTCAGCGTCTCGTAGTCGGCATCCGGCGCGCCTGTTTTGGCGATATTGGTCACTGAATCCACCCAGCCGAGCAGCGCCCGTTCGCGAGCATCATAGACCGGGGATTCCCGCCAGACGCACATCAGGTTGATCCATTGTTCGGAGAGCCCATCGTGGCGGGCTTCCTTTACATGCATGTCGACGCAATAGGCACAGCCGTTGATCTGCGAAGCGCGCAGCTTGATCAGGTGGATGAAGCGGCGCTCCAGCCCGGAGGACTGGACATATTGCTCGAGTGCTGCGACCGCCTTGTAGGCATCGGGGGCGGCTTTGGCGAAGTTGAAGCGTGGTTGCATGGTCTTTCCTTTGTTGTGGCTCAACGAGCCGTCTTGCGTTTATGGATTTCAAGGAAGGCGCAGCCTCTAGCTGCGATCGATCCGTCGTCGACGGCGGCAAGTTCGATGCCGATATCGGCCAGGCTCGTCTTGGCGAGCTCGGCGCGATAGACCCGTTCGGCTTTCAGCATCGCCGCGTTGATGGTGCAGGGCTGGGCGAACAAGCGATCGGAGACCGGGTTGGGTCCGCGCTGGCGGATTTCAGCGCAGCGGAATGCCGGTGCTGACCCCTCGACCGCGAGCACGATGTCGAGCAGCGAAATCTCCTTCGGCGCTTTTGCCAGCCTGTATCCGCCCTTCGGCCCCGGCACGGTATCGAGGATGCCGGCGCCCGACAGCGCCTGCAGATGCTTCAGCAGATAACTTGTCGAGACGCCGTGGAATTCCGCCAGTGCGGCGGCCGAAAGCACGCTGCCTTCGGAGAGGCCGGCAAGCATCGCAACGCAGTGAATGGCCTGCTCAACCCCATCGCTCATTTTCATGCTCGTGGCCTCCTCAATTCGTGGATAAAAAATATCCATGATTAAGTCTGAAGTCAAGAGGCGTCCTTGTTGCTTGCCGCTTGCCTTTATCCTGACCGCGGATAGAAGACGGAAAAGCCGACAGGGGAACAACATGGCATCCAACGCTTTCGCAGGCCTTCTGAATTCCAGCGCCGATCGTCATTCGCTGTTCGACGACGCCCAGGGCATCGTCGCCGGCAGCATGCTTGCCGTGCTCGGCGTATCGCTTCTCTCCGGAGCGGGGCTGCTTGCCGGCGGCACGGCGGGCCTTGCCTTCCTCGCCCATTATGCGACGGGCTTCAGCTTCGGCCTCTGTTTTTTCGTCGTGAACCTGCCCTTCTATTATCTCGCCTTCCGCCGCTTGGGCGCCGCCTTTACCATGAAGACCTTCGCCGCCATCGCGCTCACCTCGGTCCTGTCGGAATTCGTCCCAGGCTTCATCAGCATGGCGCATGTCGATCCTATCGCCGGTGCGCTGTTCGGTGGCCTCGTCATCGGCGCCGGCATGCTGGCGCTCTTCCGCCACCGCGCCAGCCTCGGCGGCATCGGCATTCTCGCCCTCTATATCCAGGATCGCTTCGGCTGGCGCGCCGGCTTCGTCCAGCTTGGCTTCGACGGCATCATCCTGGCGCTCTCCTTCTTCGTCGCAAGCCCCTTCATCATCGCCTGCTCCGTGCTCGGCGCGATCGTTCTCAACCTCACGATTGCCATCAACCACCGCAAGGACCGCTATATCGCCATGTGAAAAGCCGCCGCTCTTCTTTTTCCCCGACGTTTGACTACTTTCAGGGCGTGGACCAGATCGATTCCGAAGCCCGTGCCCTGCTTCCTGCCGCCTTTGCCCGCTGGTTTGCGGAAAAGGGCTGGCGCCCGCGCGCCCATCAGCTGGAGCTGCTTACCCGCGCCGAGGCCGGCGACAGTACGCTGCTGATTGCGCCGACCGGCGCCGGCAAGACGCTCGCCGGTTTCCTGCCCTCGCTCACCGATCTCACCCGCCGCGGCAAGATCCCGCCGGGCTCTGCCTTCACCGGCATCCATACGCTCTATGTCTCGCCGCTGAAGGCGCTTGCCATCGATATCGAGCGCAACCTGATGAAGCCGGTCGAGGCGATGGGCCTGCCGGTCACCGTCGAAAACCGCACCGGCGATACGCCGAACGCCAAGCGCCAGCGCCAGAAGCTCAACCCGCCGGATATTCTGCTGACGACGCCCGAACAGGTCGCCCTGCTTCTGGCGAACCGCGAGGCCGAGCGCTTCTTCAAGGACCTGAAATATGTCGTCCTCGACGAACTGCATTCGCTCGTCACCTCCAAGCGCGGCCATATGCTTTCGCTCGGCCTTGCCCGCCTGCGCCGCCTTGCCCCTGGTCTCCAGACGATCGGCCTTTCGGCGACCGTCGCCGAACCCATGGACCTGCAGAAATGGCTGGTCGGCCAGGAAGAGGGTAGCGAGCATCATGCAGGGCTCGTGGTCGTCGAAGGCGGCGCGAAGCCCGATATCTCGATCCTGTCGACCGAGGAGCGCATCCCCTGGGCCGGCCATGCCGCCCGATACGCCATTCCCGACGTCTACAACAAGCTCCTCGAACATCGCACGACGCTGCTCTTCGTCAACACCCGCAGTCAGGCGGAAATGCTGTTCCAGGCGCTCTGGACGATCAATGACGACAACCTGCCGATCGCGCTCCATCACGGCTCGCTCGATGTCGCCCAGCGCCGCAAGGTCGAGGCGGCGATGGCCGAAAACCGGCTGCGTGCCGTCGTTGCCACCTCCACCCTCGATCTCGGCATCGACTGGGGCGATGTCGATCTCGTCATCCATGTCGGCGCGCCGAAGGGTGCCTCGCGTCTTGCCCAGCGCATCGGCCGCGCCAACCACCGCATGGACGAGCCCTCGAAGGCGATCCTCGTGCCGGCCAACCGTTTCGAGGTCATGGAGTGCCAGGCAGCGCTCGATGCCAATTATATCGGCGCGCAGGACACCCCGCCGGTCGGCCGCGGCGCGCTCGACGTGCTCGCCCAGCATGTGCTCGGCATGGCCTGCGCCGAACCCTTCGACATGCTCGAACTCTACGATGAAATCATCAGCGCCTCGCCCTATGCCGATCTGAGCTGGGAGACCTTCGAGCGCATCGTCGATTTCGTCGCGACCGGGGGGTATGCGCTCCGCACCTATGAGCGCTACGCCCGTATCCGCAAGACCGCGGAGGGCCGCTGGCGCGTCTCCAATCCTGCGGTCGCTCAGCAATACCGCCTCAACCTCGGCACCATCGTCGAAAGCCCGATGCTGAATATCCGCATGGTCAAGCGCGGCGAGGGCGGCAGAATCGGCCGCGGCGGTGCCACGTTGGGGAAGGTCGAAGAATATTTCCTCGAGCAATTGTCGCCGGGCGATACCTTCGTCTTCTCCGGCAAGGTGCTGCGCTTCGAGGGCATCCGTGAAAACGAGTGCCTCGCCTCGCAGGCCTTTTCGCTCGATCCGAAAATCCCATCCTATAATGGCGGCAAGTTTCCGCTGTCGACCTATCTCGCCGAGCAGGTGAGGGCGATGATCGCCGATCCCGATCGCTGGCGACACCTGCCGGATCAGGTGCGCGACTGGCTGTCGCTGCAGAACGACAAGTCGATGCTGCCGAAGCGCGACGAGTTCCTGATCGAAACCTTTCCGCGCGGCAGCCGCGGTTATATGGTCGCCTATCCCTTCGAAGGCCGTCTCGCCCACCAGACGCTCGGCATGCTGCTCACCCGCCGGCTGGAGCGTATAGGCGCCAAGCCGCTCGGTTTCGTCGCCACCGATTATTCGCTTGCCATCTGGGGCCTCGAAGATATGGGGCTGATGATCCGCAATGGCCGGCTCGACCTCTCCGACCTCTTCGATGAGGACATGCTCGGCGACGATCTCGAAGCCTGGCTCGACGAATCCTTCCTGTTGAAGCGCACCTTCCGCAATTGCGCCGTGATTGCCGGCTTGATCGAGCGCCGCCATCCGGGCAAGGAAAAGAGCGGCCGCCAGATCACCGTCTCCGCCGATCTGATCTACGACGTGCTGCGCAGCCACGAGCCGGATCACATCCTCTTGCAGGCGACGCGGCAGGATGCGGCGACGGGACTTTTGGATATTGGCCGTCTTGGCGATATGCTGAGACGAATCAGGGGCCACATCACCCATCGCGCTCTCGACCATATTTCCCCGCTCGCCGTGCCGGTGATGCTGGAAATCGGACGCGAGGCGGTGCCGGGCGAGGCACATGACGTGCTCCTGGCCGAGGCGGCGGACGATCTGATCGCCGAAGCGCTCGCTTGACGAGAATCGGGCCTGATGAGAATGAGGGCCTGACGATTTAGGCCCTGACGACGATTTAGGAATGACGACCGTGATGAACCGCCTGGCGCTGGCGCGCGACATATCGGGACTTGCCGCGATGCCGGGCATCGAGACATCGGTCCATGGCATTGCCGCCGTCTGCGATCCGCTCGGCGCCCTCTATCTGCCCGACGCCGGCCTGCTCGTCGTCTCCGACCTGCATCTGGAAAAGGGAGCAGCCTTCGCCCGCCGCGGCATGATGCTGCCGCCTTACGATACGCTGGCGACGCTGACTGTCCTTGCCGCCGTCATCTCGCGTTATGACCCGAAGCTCGTCATCTCGCTCGGCGACAATTTCCACGACCGCATCGGTTCCAAGCACCTGCCGGAGAATTTTCGCGCCCTGATCGTCGAGATGGCGCGCGGCCGCGAATGGATCTGGATCAATGGCAACCATGATCCGGATGGCATCGTCGATCTGCCGGGCACATCTGTCGACGAGATGCATTATGCCGGCCTGACCTTCCGGCACGAGCCGAAGAACGGCTTGCAGAGCGGCGAAATCGCCGGCCACCTGCACCCGTCGGCGACCGTCCGCCGCCGCGAGAAATCCGTCCGCCGCCCGTGCTTTGCCACCGACGGCGCCCGCCTGCTGATGCCGGCCTTCGGCGTCATGAGCGGCGGTCTCGATCTCGGCCATCAGGCGATGAAGGGCCTGTTCGACAAGGCTTTGCTGGTGGCGCATCTGCTCGGCAAGGACCGGATTTATTCGGTCAAGTACGGGAATTTGTGGGGGTAGGGGCCTTCATATTTGGACGGCGTGCCGTGTCCACCCCCCTCTGCCCTGCCGGGCATCTCCCCCACAGGTGGGGAGATCACAAGTGGCCAAACCTTCGCGTCCCTCCAAGGTTTCACCGGGCTGACGCCAGTTGTTTGGGGAAGCCAGTGAGCCCAGCCAATCTCCCCACCTGTGGGGGGGGCCGAAGGACGGGTCGAGACGCGTGGCTCGACCCCGGGCTCGGCAGGGCAGACGGGGGCTGGCACGGCACCACCTAACTCAATCGCATTCCTGCAGCTGCCGCTGATACGTCCCTGCCATCCGCGCAAACTTCTGCGCCGTCTGCTGCAATTGCCTGTTCGAGCGCCAGTCTCCGCGTTTGTATCCCGTCGGCCCGGAATAATAGGCAAGGTAGAGATTATAGGCATCGTTCAGCGGAATGCCGGTCTCCAGGCTGTTCTGGTAATGATACCAGCCGATGAAATCGATCGCGTCGGCGAAGTTCGCCCGCCGCGCGGTCCAGTTCCCCGTCTGCGACTGGTAGTGATCCCAGGTCCCGTCGAGGGCCTGCGAATAGCCGTAGGCTGTCGAAGGACGGGTCCAGGGAATGAAGCCGAACAGCTTGGTGCGCGGCGGCCGCGCATAGGGCTGGAAGCCGGATTCGGTATACATCGTCGCCATCAGGATCGGCACGGGCACGCCGTATTTCTTCTCCGTCCGTTCGGCGGCGCTCTGCCAGCTGGAGAAGAGCCCGTCGCGCTCGTCGAAGACGGCACAGATGTTCCTCGTCTGCTTCGGCGCCGTCGCGCAGCCGGCAAGCAGCGCGAGACCCACGGCCGTCAGAACGATACGAGTACGCATGACAAAACCTCTCGTTTCCGAGAGATTACTAACTCGTAAATGTTAAAAACCGGTTTTTAGTCGAATGCGAACTTCCCCGGCTGCTTCCCTGTGCGGCCAGGGATCGATACCCTGGCCTGACCATCTGGATGGCATCCCATCCACTACGCTTTAACGGGCTCGTAGCGCAGGATCATCGCACCGCCTTCCGTCGTCGAGGATTCGATGAGCTTCAGCGGCACCTGGCTCTCTGCCGGCTTGAAAAGCGGATTGCCGCCGCCGAGGATCACCGGCACCAGGCAAACCCTGATTTCGTCGATAAGGCCGGCTTTCAGCAGGCTGTCGGCAAGCTCGGCGCTGCCGAAGATCAAGATCATCTTGCCGTTCTCCTGCTTCAGCCGCGTCAATTCGGGGATCGGATCGCTGACGACGCGGGCATTGTTCCAGCCGGGCTCGCTCATCGTCCGCGACACGGCGATCTTGGCGATGCCGTTCATATAGGCCTTGATCTCACCTTCGCCCTCGGCGGTCGGCCAGTAGGAGGCCATGCCCTCATAGGTCTTGCGGCCGAACACCAGCAGATCGCTTTCCCTGCCGAACTGTTCGGCATAGCACTGCAGCTCAGGCCCCCAGGCGAGATTGTGGAAGTCGATATCCCATGGCTTCGTGCCTTCGAAATAACCGTCGAGCGTCATCAGGTTCCAGACAACAAGCTTTCTCATTTCCATCCTCCTTCTGAATTGCCGTCCATCAAAACCGATTGCGTTTAACAACTGGTTAGAAGTTAGGCCGACTGATAGCGAAATGCAAGCGGTTTTTTTGAGCAAACATTCGGGCAAGCAGCTGCTCCCGCAGGCCTTCGTGCTCAGCGCCTTGGCTGTGGATCAGTCCTTGCGGAAGATCAGGCTGGCACCCCAGCCGGTGATCACGGCGAGCAGCACGGCCGCAAAGCCGTAGAGGATCGGCTGCTCATGCGCCGCATCAGTGATCGTCTGCTCGATGCCGGTCTTGATGACCCGCAGCGGCAGCGATTTCTCGGTCACGAAAAGCCCGCTCTTGAACAGATAGGCGCGCACGGTGTGCACCCCGTTCGGAATGTTTGCCGGCAGGCGCAGGCTCGCCTTGAAGAGGTTGGAGGAAACGAACCGCACGCCGCTCGGGTTGCGGTCGTAGAGCCCGCCGCCCTGCTGCAGTCGCCGGAAGGCATCGCGGAACTCGCCGAGATTGCTGCCGTCGCCGACGAAGCCGACCGGCGTCAGCGGAATGTGGTCGATGCCGATCCCCTGATCGGTCAGCTCGAGCGGTGTCGTCAGATCGTCGATCATGCGCGAGCTCGACATCGAATAGGAATGCGGCACCGCTTCGAAGGTCATCGAGCGGGTGTTCACCCAGATGCCGAAGACGCGTTCCTTCCTGCGCACCGTCGCATCCTCGCGCGGGCCCTCCAGCACCACGACCACGTCATATTGGCCGATGGCGAGCAGCAACTGGTCGGTATTCGAGAGCGCCCCGAAGATGGTCAGATCCGCGCCGTGGAAATCCGAGGTGATGGCGATTTCGCTGGTGGACGTGCCGATTTCCAACCCTTCACGCACCGCTTCTGTTGCTTGCCCCGGCAACCACTGCGCTCCGGCAACAGCCGGCAGCAGGCAAAGCAATGCGATGGCGAAAGTCAGCAGACGCGTCAATTGCCCGCTCCCATCACCACCGAATAGACGTCGGCCGGCGTCACCACCAACGCGATCGCAAGACGCACGCCGACGGCGAGCACCAGCAGGCCGAGCAGGGCGCGCAGCTGCTCGCCGCGCAGTTTCTGGCCGACGCGCACGCCGTATTGCGCACCGATGACACCTGCCACCATCAGGATGAAGGCGAGCACGATGTCGACGGAAAAGTTCGTCGCCGCCTGCACGATCGTCGTATAGGCGGTCACGAAGATGATCTGGAACAGTGAGGTGCCGACGACGACATTGGTCGGGATACGCAGCAGGTAGATCATCGCCGGCACCATGATGAAGCCGCCGCCGACACCCATGATCGAGGTGAGGATGCCGATCGCAAAGCCGAGTGCCACGATCGGAATGACGCTGAGAAAGATCTTCGATTTCTTGAAGCGCACCTTCAGCGGCAGCTTGTGCACCCAGTGCTGGTGGCCGGGCTTGCGCGGTGCGGGCGGCTCGTTGCGCGCTGCCCGCCGCATTGCATTGACGCTTTCGAGTAGCATCAGTCCGCCGACGGTGCCGAGGAAGATCACATACATCAGCGAGATGATGAGATCGAGCTGGCCGATAGCGCGCAGTAAAGAGAAGATCCAGATGCCGACCGTCGCACCCGCAAGGCCGCCGACCAGCAGCACCGTGCCGAGCTTGACGTCGAGCGAGCCGCGCCGGAAATGCGTGATCGCGCCCGATATCGACGACGCCACAACCTGGTTGGCGCCGGTCGCGACGGCGACGACGGGGGGAATGTTGTAGAAGATCAACAGCGGCGTGATGAGAAAACCGCCGCCGACGCCGAACATTCCAGACAGGAATCCGACGGCCGCCCCCATGCCGAGAATGATGAAGATGTTCACCGACAATTCTGCGATGGGCAGATAGATTGTCACAGCCGACCCCGAATGATGACCGCTCCTGCCGGGCGGTTTCTTGTCACGTCCCCGTTCGAATGCGCACCATACTGTGAAATCGTTGCCAGAGGCTTTCGATCGGCCCCGTGATTAAGCCATAGAGATTGACGGAGAGATCGGTGGCAGAGGATTCGCCGGATGCGCGGATCGATATGTCCGGGCATAATCCGGCTTTTTTCAGGTTTTGTGACAGCCGACGGCAAAATTGGAAAAAGCCTTGCGGCATAGTGCCGCCAGGCGTTTTTCATCTCCGGAAGAGAGAGTCGAGACGATCCCGCGTCGATGCGACGCAGGCCTCAGATTGCCTTGCTGCCCAGTTTGTTGCGTTCGAGCAGCGCTTTCACGGTCGCGTCGGTCACCTTGCCATCCGGCTCCTGGCCGACGGACTTCTGGAAGTTTTTGATCGCGGTCACTGTCTTCGCGCCCATTTCGCCGTCCGGCACGCCGGCGTCGAAGCCGTTATTGTTGAGGATCGCCTGGATGTTGCGGATCGCCTTCTTCATGTCGACGCTCGCCGTCTTGGCGCCGGTTCCTGCCCATTCGTCGGGGATGTCGATGGCGTTCGTGCGATGGTCGACCGGCTCCGCCTTCCAGAGATCGGCCTTGGCGCGCGCCCGTTCGAGCTGGTCGGGTTTCATGGCGTTGGCCACTTCGTCGCGCTTCTGTGCCGCATCCTTGTCGCCGGCCTTAGCGGCGATCGCAAACCACTTGTAGGACTCTTCGAGATCCGCCGGAACGCCGTTGCCGCGCGCGCAGAGGATTGCCAGGTTGAACTGGCTGTCGGTGATGCCGAGGTTCGCAGCCTTGGTGAACCACGAGGCGGCCGTCGCATAATCCTGCTGGCCGAGCGCGCCGGAGGCGTAGAGCACCGCAAGATTGTGCATGGCGCTGGCATTGCCCTGGTTTGCCGCCTGCTCGTAAAAACCCTTCGCCTTGGCGATGTCGCGTTCGACGCCGTTGCCCTTTTCGTACATGCTGCCGAGGCGGTATTGCGCCGGCGCAAAGCCCTTGTCGGCCGAAAGCTGGTACCAGCCTGCGGCCTGCTTCTGATCGACCGCCATGCCGTTGCGGCCATCGGAATAACGCGCGCCGATCTCGAACAGTGCCAGCGCATCGCCGCCGCTCGCCGCATCGGCAAGCGATTTCGGCTGGACCGTGTCGGGAATAGTGATGGCGGCCTGCGGTGCGGGTGCTGGAACGAAGCCCGATGTCTCCTGTGCCGCAGCCGACGGACCGGGAGGGGCGAATGTCGCAGCCCCTTCGCCGTCAAGCGGCGTCACGTCGGTCAGATGCTCGCCGGCCGCCGGCGGGGTTGTTTCCGGCTGCGCCTGTTCAGCAGCGGGCGGCGTGGCATCCGCTGCCGGAGCGGTCGTTCCGAGAGCGGCGGCATCCGGCTGGGCAGGTGTCGCGTCAGGCAAGGCCGGCGGCGGGTTTTCCGCGCCGGTCAGCGCCGAGACTTCCGCTGGCGGCTGCGGCGCGCGCTCGCCGCTTGTCAGCGTTCGGGCAAGTGGAAAGGCCATGATGGCGAGCAGCACGGCGCCGACCGCCAGCAGGATCGGCCGCCGGTAGCGCGAAAAGGCGCTGGTCTTGCCAGTCTTGTCGGAAGTCTTGTCAGAAGCCTTGCCGGCATTCGCGCCCTTCTTCTCGGCCTTGACGGTTGCCTGCTTCGGATTGGCATCCACCTCCATCGCGGCCGCCTGCGCCGCACGGCGCGCGGCAGCGATATAATCGGCGCGATCGGTTTCGCCGGCAGGTTTGCCGCGTGCCGCACTCTGGCTGGCGCGAACCCGTTCAAGGATCTTCTTCACGTCAGGTGTGCCCGAGCCCGGCTCGAGCAGTTCGTTTGCCGCATCCGTCGGCACCACATCGGTGGGATCGATCGACGGCGCGGGGTCGATCATCGGGCGTTCGGTCGCCCGGCTCTCGGCCTTCTTGCCGGGTATCAGCCGCTTGCCGAGGCTGGCGAGCAGGCTGGCCTTTGCCGGTGCCTGTGTCCCTGCCGATGTCGCTGCCGTCTCCGTTGTCCTGGTCGCGGCTTCGATGGCGATCGCGCTCGTTCCGCTCATGGCTGTGGTTTGCGCCGGGGCGGCAGGTTCGGCGGCGACCTCGGCCGTGCGGATAACAGGAGAAGCCTTCGCTGTCGGGGCAGCGGCCGGCGTCCTGTTCATCTCGGCTTCGGCCACCATCAGCGCATAGGGATCGACATCGAAATCGACGTCGGCGATCGGCATCTGCGCGGCGGGCCGGCCGCGATCTTCCATGCCGTCGAGCCGATCGGCGATATGCACCAGCGTCTCGTGCAGCGCCTGGAAAGTCTTGTGCGTGCGTTCCTCGCTGTCGCGGCTGAGATCCTCGAGGTGGCGCAGATCCTCGGCCAGCGCCGTCAGCGCCGACATGTCGGCGGCAGGCATGACACCCTGCGGGCCGCCATGGCGCGAATAGGCTTCGACGACGGCCTCCGCTGCCTGGCGTGCCGCCTCGATGATATATTCATCGCTTGTCGCCATGTAATCTTCGATCGCGCCCATGCGCTGGTCGAGTTCGGGGGGTATTACAGCGCTTTCGCGCGGCGCGCTCATCAGTGCCGAAAGATTGGCGATCTGGTCTTCGAGGTTCTTCAGCGCCCGCGGATCGGTCGGCGCTGCCGATGTGCTCTCTTCCAGCCGGGCGGCAATGTCACTCAGCCGTCCTTCGAGACGCAGGAAGGCGCCGTCGTCGACTACCGCGGCCGGTGCCGGTGTCAGCTGCTGATGGGCCATCTCGTCGATGCGCCGGGCGAGATGGTCGAGCCGCTGCGCCAGTACGTCGTTGACGGCGCCGTTCTCAAGCGCGTCGATCTTGCGGGAAATGTCGGAAAGCGTGCCGGTGAGGTCGGCCTGCGGCGCCGTCTCCTGCGTGCGCTCCAGCAGATAGGAAAGATGTTCCAGCCGTTCGTCGAGCCGCGACGTCGCTTCCGCCTTCGTCAACTCCTCGACGCGTCCCGTCAGCGCCTCCAGCCGCATCGCCAGTTCGTCGGCCGGGTTCACGCGGCTCGCCGCATCATGGCTCATCAGGTCGATCTGGTCGGCGAGCGCCGCAAGCCGGCTTTCCAGCCGCTGCATCATGCCCGGATCATTCGCAGTCGCCGTGCGGCCGCTTGCCGCGATTGCCCGGCTGATCTCGTCGAGCCGCATGTCCATGGCGGCGAACTGTTCGGACATGACCCGGTCGTGCGGCTGGATCATATTGCCGAAATGCTCCATCGCCGTGGCGATTGAGATCAGCTTGTCTTCCAGCGCCCGAACGGCCGGGCTTTCGCCCATGCCGCCGATATGGCGCTTGATATCGTCGAGCCGATAGGCGAGCGAAACGAGCTCTTCCTGCAACCCCTCGGTATCGAGCGCCGCAAGCCGGTTTTCGAAGCCATCCCAGCGGTTTTCCAAATGGCGCAGCGAATCCTCGCGCGCCAGCCCGTCCATCAGCGAGCGCAGCTCTTCGAAATCCTCGCGCAGGCCGGCAGCCTCCGGTGCAGCGGAGCGTCCGGTCAGCTGGGTGATGCTCTGGGCCAGGCGACCCATGTCCGCGCGTATGTCGTCGGCGAAACGGCCGTCCCCGGCATTTGTCTTGATTTCGCGCAGCTCGGTGCGCAGCGCGTTCATCTCGCGGGTGACGCCCTCGGAAATGTCGCGCTTCAGGTCTTGTCGCAAGTTGACGAGCGCCTGGGCGATCTCCGTCATCGTGTCGTCGCCGGCGCGGAAGGCAGGCGCCGGCACTGCGGCGGCGGCGCGCGGCGCAGGTTCACGAAGTTGCGGGGCCTGCTCGCGTGCATAGGGCCGCTCGCGGCCGGCTTCGAGTGCGCGCTGGCGTTGACGAATTTCGGCGAGCGGATCCGGCCGCGGCTCGGGCGGGGCTTTTGCTGGCCGGGGAGCATGGGAAGCGGCATAAGGATCGCGCTCGGCCGCTGCCGTGCGCGGCCGCTGTTCGCGCCCGCTGCCCATCAGCCCTTCGATGCGCGCCTCCAGCCCTTCGATCGTGCGGTTCAGCGCATCGAGCGAGGTCCTGTCGGACTGTCGGGAAGGATTTGATCGCGATCCGTTCATCTTCTTGCTCGCTTCGACTGCTCGAACCCTCGTCAGAGCTCGATCTTTGGCTTTTCGTCTGCTGCCCGCTTTAAGCGGACGGGAGCGCACCATTCATAAGACGATAGTCAATTAGACTTTCCTCAAGCTGAACGATGTAGCGGCATCCTAAGGGAACGCGAGACGGGGGAAAGGATGCGGATCACTACTGCTCAATCCGCACCTTTCACGAAACGTGGTAAACAAGCCGTTAATGCCGATGGGAATTTTTTAACGTTTGTGTTCCAAACGCCGTTTTTGGCGGCAATTGCCGTTCAATTCGTCAGATCGAATGGCCACTCGCGCGATCAGGCCGGACGCGGATATTTCAGCTCGATTTTCACGCCCTCGGGGCCGTAGACGAAGACCTGGCCGAGATCGGTGTCGGGAATATCGTAATATTCGTAGCGATAGCCGCCCAGCAGGGTTCAGAAGCTCTCCGTCCAGGGCCGGACTTCAACCTCCAGCGACCATGCGCTGCGGTGCTGGCGAAGCACATCGATATAGGTCTGGGCGATCGCATCCGGCAGCAGCGTGCCATCAGGCTTTTCCGCCCGGTCCGGCCGGATCTGCGAGCGCACCGCGCCGTCGATGACGAAATGCGCGACATGAATGCCCATCGGCCCGAGTTCGCGGGCGGCACTCTGCGCAAGGCCGCGCAACGCAAACTTGCCCATCGCGAAGGGCGCCGATTCCGCAAAGCCCTTCACGCTTGCCGAGGCGCCGGTGATGAGGATGGCGCCGCGGCCGCGCGGGATCATCCGCCGCGCCGCCTGCTGCACCACCAGGAAACCGCCGAAAGCGGTGGTCGCAATCGCCTTCTCGACATCGGCGGGATCGAGTTCGGCCAGCGGGCCGCGCTGACGCGCGCTGGCATTGAAGATCACCACGTCAGGCCCGCCTATTGCGGCAGCGGCCTGTTCGAACAGTGCCACGACGCTCGCAGGCTGGGAGACGTCGGCGGTAAAGGCGCTGGCGCTGGTCTCCTTGATGAGCCCCTGCAATTTCTCGATATCGCGGGCTGCGAGCCCGACCTTGACGCCCTGCGCCGACAATTGCCGGGCGAGCGATGCGCTGATGCCGGAGCCCGCGCCGACGATAAGCGCACTCTCATAGGGAAAGTCGGTCATGATGTCTTCCTCGATGAATCGTCCCGAAGACTTAGGAAGTCCGAACGACTTGCGCTACTGCCCGGCCGACACTTCGTTCTGCGATGGACAAGGAAGATGAGATGGCGTCTGCTCCTCCAGCGCTTTACGGCCCACGGATTCGTGCCCTCGATTTTTTCAAGAAAAGACGACGCAACCGCAAAATTTGACGTTTACGCAAACGTCAATATTTTGTAAGACAGTGCCCAAGGCCGGCGCGACCCGGTCAGCCGAATGGGAGGAATTTGAGAGATGCCAGTCTACAAGGCCCCGGTGAACGATACGCTCTTCGTCCTGAACGACGTGCTGGGTCTCGAACGTTACAACAATCTGCCGGGTTTTGCCGACGCGACCCCCGATATGATCGAAGCGATCCTCGGCGAGGCCGGAAGGGTTGCCGAGGAAGCTCTCTTTCCGCTGAACTATTCCGGCGATCAGGAAGGCTGCACGCGCCACGACGATGCGAGCGTCTCGACGCCGAAGGGCTTCAAGGAGGCCTATAAAGCCTATCGCGAAGGTGGCTGGATTGGCCTTGCCGTGCCGGAAGAATTCGGCGGCCAGGGGCTTCCCTATACGCTGCATACCGCCGTCGGCGAATATACCTCGGCAGCCAACATGTCGCTGATGATGTATCCGGGCCTGACGCAGGGTGCGATCGCCGCACTCCTCGTCCACGGTTCCGATGAGCAGAAGGCCACCTATCTGCCGAAAATGGTGGATGGCACGTGGTCCGGCACCATGAACCTCACCGAGCCGCATTGCGGCACCGATCTCGGAATGCTGCGCACCAAGGCGGTGCCGCAGGCTGACGGCAGCTACAAGATCTCCGGCCAGAAGATCTTCATCTCCGCCGGCGAGCACGATCTGACCGACAATATCATCCATCTGGTGCTGGCCCGCATCGAGGGTGCGCCCGAGGGCACCAAGGGCATCTCGCTCTTCATCGTCCCGAAATTCCTCGTCGGCAAGGACGGCGCGGTCGGCGCCCGCAACGCTGTCTCCTGCGGCGCGATCGAGCACAAGATGGGCATCCACGCCAACGCCACCTGCGTGATGAATTACGACGAGGCGACCGGCTTCCTGATCGGCGCCGAAAACCGCGGCCTCAACGCCATGTTCGTGATGATGAACGAGGCCCGCCTGATGGTCGGCCTGCAGGGCATCGCCATTTCCGAGATCGCCTATCAGAACGCCGCCAGCTATGCCCGCGACCGCATCCAGGGCCGCTCGCTGTCCGGCCCCAAGGCGCCGGACAAGAAGGCCGATCCGATCATCGTCCATCCGGATATTCGCCGCTCGCTGATGACCATCCGCGCCTTCAACGAGGCCGGCCGCGCCTTCCTGCTGTGGACCGCGCTGAAGTCGGACATTGCCCACCGCTCCACCGACGAGAAGGAGCGCCAGACGGCCGACGATATTCTCGGCCTCGTCACCCCGATCCTCAAGGGCGTGATGACCGACAAGGGCTTCGATCATGCCGTCATGGCTCAGCAGGTCTTCGGCGGCCACGGCTATATCGAAGAGCACGGCATGAGCCAATATGTGCGCGATGCCCGCATCGCCATGATCTATGAGGGTGCCAACGGCATTCAGGCGCTCGATCTCGTCGGCCGCAAGCTGGCCTTGAACGGCGGCCGCGCCGCCATGGCCCTCTTCAAGGAAATCGGTGATTTCTGCGAGGAGAACCGCGGCAACGAAAAGCTCTCCTTCTTCACCAAGCATCTGAAGAAGGGCTTGAACGACGTCCAGGGCGCGACCATGTGGTTCATGCAGAACGCCATGGCCAAGCCCGACAATGCCGGCGCCGGCTCGACCGACTACATGCACCTCTTCGGCCTGGTCATTCTCGGCTATATGTGGGCGAAGATGGCGAAAGCCGCCGAGGATGGCCTTGCATCAGGCGATGCCGCCCGCGAGGATTACCTGAAGAACAAGCTGGTCACCGCCCGCTTCTTCATGGAACGCCTGATGCCGGAAACCGCGCTTCGCAAGGCCCGCATCGAAGCCGGCGCCGACACGATGATGGAACTGGCCGCCGAAGCGTTTTGAGCCGGTTCTCCCTCCCCCTTGTGGGGAGGGTTGGGGAGGGGTCTTTTCTCCTCCCTCCAAGATTTGAGGCAGGATAGATTGCCGTCAGGGAGATGAGACGATGACCGAGGTTTTCATTTACGACCACGTGCGTACGCCGCGCGGCCGTGGCAAGAAGGACGGCGCCCTGCATGAGGTGCCCTCCGTCCGCCTCGCGGCAAAGACGCTGGAGGCGATCCGCGACCGCAACGGGCTCGATACGGAAACGGTCGACGACATCATCATGGGCTGCGTCGATCCGGTCATGGATGCCGGCGCCGTCATCCCCAAGGCTGCAGCATTCGAAGCCGGTTACTCCACCAAGGCGCCCGGCATGCAGATCTCCCGCTTCTGCGCCTCCGGCCTCGATGCCGTCAATTTCGGCGCCGGCAAGATCGCGCAAGGGGCCGACGACATCGTCATCGCGGGCGGCGTCGAAAGCATGTCCCGCGTCGGTCTCGGCATGTCCGGCGGCGCCTGGTTCATGGACCCGTCGGTGAATTTCCCGGCCTATTTCATGCCGCAGGGCGTCTCGGCCGATCTGATCGCCACCAAATACGGCTTCAGCAGAACCGATGTCGACGCTTACGCGGTCGAGAGCCAGAAGCGTGCCGCTCATGCCTGGGAAAAGGGCTGGTTCGACAAGTCGGTCGTCCCGGTTAAGGACCAGAACGGCCTGACGATCCTTGATAAGGACGAGCATATGCGCCCCGGCACGGATATGCAGGCGCTCGCCTCCCTCAATCCGTCCTTCCAGATGCCCGGCGAGATGGGCGGCTTCGAGGCCGTCGGCATCCAGGCCCATCCGGAGATCGAGCGCATCAACTATGTCCATCATGCCGGCAATTCCTCGGGCATCGTCGATGGCGCCGGCGTCGTCCTGCTCGGCTCGAAAGCCGGCGGTGAGAGCATGGGCATAAAGCCGCGCGCCCGCATCAAGGCTTTCGCCAATATCGGCTCCGATCCGGCCTTGATGCTGACAGGACCCGTCGACGTCACCGAGAAGCTGTTGAAGCGGACTGGCATGGACCTTGCCGATATCGACCTCTTCGAACTCAACGAGGCCTTCGCTGCCGTGGTGCTGCGCTACATGCAGGCCTTCGACATTGACCATGACAGGATCAACGTCAATGGCGGCGCCATCGCCATGGGCCATCCGCTCGGCGCCACCGGCGCGATGATCCTCGGCACGGTGCTGGACGAACTTGAACGCCGCGATCTCAACACCGCGCTGGTGACGCTCTGCATCGGCGCCGGCATGGGCACGGCAACGGTTATTGAAAGGGTCTGACGATGGGCTTCAACACCGGCACGATCGAAACCGAATATGCCGAGGTCAGCGAGCACTGGTCGCCCCGCGTCATCGCCGATCTCAACGGCCAGAGCGTCAAGCTCGCCAAGGTCCAGGGCCAGCTCGCCTGGCATTCGCACCGCGACGAGGACGAGCTTTTCCTCATCTGGAAGGGGTCGCTGACCATCGAATATCGCGACCGCCCGCATGTGCATCTGAAGGCCGGTGACTTTCATGTCGTGCCGAGGGGTGTCGAGCATAATCCGGTGGCGCAGGAGGAATGCTGGATCGTGCTCTTCGAGCCGTCTGAGACCAAGCATACCGGCGATGTCGTCACTGAAAAGACGAAGACCTTAGACGCGCAGCGCAGCCATTTGCCGGCCTGATCGGGGAGGAAACGCAATGACCTACACCAATTTCACGCTCGAAACCGACGCTGACGGCATCACTCTCGTCACTTGGGACATGCCTGGCAAATCGATGAACGTCTTCACCGCGGAGGTGATGGCCGAGCTCGACGCCATCATCGACGCCACGACCGCCGATGCCGCCGTCAAGGGTGTCGTCGTCACTTCGGGCAAGTCCTCCTTCTCCGGCGGCGCCGATCTGTCGATGATCAAATCGATGTTCAGTTCCTATCAGGAGGAGAAGGCAAAGAGCCCAGAGACGGCCGTACAAAACCTCTTCGGGCTGGTCGGCCGCATGAGCGGCCTGTTCCGCAAGCTCGAAACGTCGGGCAAGCCCTGGGTGTCGGCCATCAACGGCACCTGCATGGGCGGCGCTTTCGAACTGTCGCTTGCCTGCCACGGCCGCGTCGCCTCCAATGCCAAGAGCGTCAAGATCGCGCTGCCTGAGGTGAAGGTCGGTATCTTCCCCGGCGCCGGCGGCACGCAGCGTGTGCCGCGGTTGGCGAATGCCCAGGATGCGCTGCAGATGATGACGACGGGCCAGTCGCTGACCGGCTCCCGCGCCAAGGCGATGAACCTCGTGCATCAGGTGGTCGAGCCGGATCAGCTGATCCCGGCCGCCAAGCGGATGATCAAGGACGGCCTGAAGCCGGTAGCCCCCTGGGACGAGAAGGGCTTCAAGGCGCCGGGCGGCGGCATCTGGACGCCGGCTTCCGCCCAGCTCTGGCCGGCAGCCCCGGCGATCCTGCGCAGGGAAACATCGGGCAATTATCCGGCAGCGCTTGCCATCCTGAAATGTGTCTACGAAGGCCTGCAGGTGCCGTTCGACACCGGCCTGAAGATCGAGCAGCGTTATTTCACCGAGGTGCTGCAGACCCGCGAAGCCTTCTCGATGATCCGCTCGCTGTTCATTTCCATGCAGGAGCTCGGCAAGGGCGCCCGCCGCCCGGCCGGTCACGCGAAGACCGAGCTGAAACATGTCGGCGTCGTCGGCGCCGGCTTCATGGGCGCCTCGATTGCTTATGTCACCGCCGCCGCCGGCATTCCCGTGACGCTGATCGATCGCGACATCGAAGCGGCGACCAAGGGCAAGACCGTCTCGGAAGGCCTGGTCAAGGATTCGGTCGGTAAGGGACGTCTTACGCAGGATGAGGCTGCTGCATTGCTCTCCCGAATCACGCCCTCGGCAGACTATGCCGACCTCGCCAATGCCGATCTCGTCATCGAGGCGGTGTTCGAGGATCGCGAGGTGAAGAAAGGGGTCATCGAGGCGGTCGAAGCGGTGCTGCCGGAAGGCGCGGTCTTCGCCTCCAATACCTCGACACTGCCGATATCCGGTCTCGCCAAGAATTCGAAACGCCCGGCCGATTTCATCGGCATTCACTTCTTCTCGCCTGTCGAGAAGATGATGCTGACCGAGGTCATCCTCGGAAGCGACACCGGCGACAGGGCGCTGGCTGTCGCTCTCGACTATGTTGCAGCCATCAAGAAGACGCCGATCGTCGTCAACGACACCCGCGGCTTCTTCGTCAATCGTTGCGTGCTGCGCTACATGTCGGAAAGCTACGACATGCTGATCGAGGGCGTGCCGCCTGTCATGATCGAGAATGCCGCCAAGATGGCCGGCATGCCGGTCGGTCCGCTGGCGCTGAACGACGAGGTCGCCATCGACCTCTCGCTGAAAATCCTCAAGGCGACGGTCGCCGATCTCGGCGAAAAAGCCATCGACCCCAGGCATATGGAACTCATCTCCCGCATGGTGGAAAAGGAGGGCCGTTTCGGCCGCAAGAATTCCAAGGGCTTCTACGACTACCCGCCGAAACCGGCGAAGAAGTCCCTCTGGCCCGACCTCAAGACCCTCTACCCGCAGAAGCCGGCGGATGAGGTTGACGTCAACGTCCTCAAACAGCGTTTCCTCGTCACCATCGCGCTGGAAGCCGCCCGCACCGTCGAGGAAGGCATCGTCACCGATCCGCGTGAGGCCGATGTCGGCTCGATCCTCGGATTCGGCTTCGCGCCCTATACCGGCGGAGCGCTGAGCTATATCGACGGCATGGGCGCAAAGGCTTTCGTGGAACTGGCGGAAAAGTTAGCTTCTGCTTACGGAAGCCACTTCAAGTCGACACCGCTGCTGAAGGACATGGCCGCCAAGGGCGAGACGTTCTACGGCCGGTTCGATCCCTATGCGAAGATGGGGCAGGCGGCTTAGGCCGCCTTTACCATCCTGCCGTGGGGCAGAGGGGGCGATCACGGCACGACGTCAAGATTCCCCCATCGGCCCGACTCGACTTTCCCTTGCCGCGGCCTTGTCACGGACACAATTTCCGATTACATGTTCGCGCATCGATCTTGCTAGATGAACTTTGAAACGGCCTTTGTGTCGTTCCTGGCGAACTTCCTCCAAAATCGGTTTTCATCGCTGCTCGGCATTTATCCGAGCTGCAGTCTTCTATGAACGATTCAAAAAGGATATCGTCATGAGCACAGGTACCGTAAAGTGGTTCAACGCAACCAAGGGCTTCGGCTTCATTCAGCCGGATGACGGCGCAGCCGACGTTTTCGTCCACATCTCCGCCGTTGAACGCGCTGGCATGCGCGATCTCAAGGATGGCCAGAAGCTGTCTTACGAGCTCGTCCGCGACAACAAGTCCGGCAAGATGTCGGCAGACCGCCTCCAGGCGGCCTGAGCCTTCAAGGCTCTAAATATCATCTCCGGATCGTGACCACGGATGTACTGGCACGGTTCGTTGAGATAGCAGGGAAGGTCGGGTTAACCCGGCCTTTTTTTGTGTCTGGTCGGCTGATGCTGCGCCCGATTGGCTGGGTAGCCGGCATCGCCTTGGCACATAGGTCGTGCCGTGTAAGCCTCCTCTGCCCTGCCTTAGAGAATCTTTCGCATCACTAGGCCGAGTGCGTCACCGGCGATAACAAGCATCGCTAGACAGGTAACACGCTACCTCCGGCCGTCTCGCCACCCTCCAGCATCTCCATGACCCGCACCATCACCGCCCGCGCCGCATCGAGCTCGGTTGATGTAAACGCTGCGCCCAGCCCATCGGCCCACACGGCTTGGGCGATCTCTATGACACCGAGCCGCGCCGCCCCTTCTTCCGTCAGCCGCACCAGCTTGGCGCGCTGGTGCTGCGGGTTGTCGGCATAGGCGATCAGGCCTTCGCTCTCCAGCACGTCGGCAAGCCGCTGCACGCCCTGGCGGGCGAGGCCGAGCGCGCGGGCGATCTGCGCCACCGACATGTTGCCGCGCCTTGCCGCGGCCAGAACCTGCCAGCGCGCGCTGGTTTGCCCTGCCGGCTTTGCCAACTGGTCGCCCGCCGCCGTCAGATGGCCGGCGAGGCGAAGGGCGGTGATCGCGAAAGCGGAAAAAGCATCCCCCTCCATCGTCCGCTCCGGTCGATTTTGTTTGACAACATGTTGTCGATTTTGTATCTCATCCATAATGACAACATATTGTCATATCCGAAAACTGAAGGCAACGCCGAAGGAGGAGAGCGCCATGAAGAAAACCTACAAGGGAAGCTGCCATTGCGGCAGAGTGCACTACGAGGTGGACATGGACCTCGATGAGGGCACCGGCCGCTGCAATTGTTCGATCTGCGCCAAGCGCCGCTATTGGGGCGCCAACGTCAAGCCGGAGGATTTCCGGCTGATGTGCGACCAGGCGGAAACGTCCGACTATCAGTTCAACACCAGGAGCGGTCATCACCGCTTCTGCCGCACCTGCGGTGTGCCGGCCTATGGCGACGGTTATGTCGAAGCGATCGGTGGCGCCTATGTCTCGATCAACATCGCCTGCCTCGACGATATCACACCCGAGGAACTGGCGGCGCTTCCAATTCGTTACGCCGACGGCAGGCACGATGCCTGGTGGAACGAACCGGCGGTGACGAGTTATCTCTAATGCATGATGCGAGCGGTTTCGCACAACATCATGCTCAATTTTAAAAGTCGCTGTCGAATTGCCGTCCTCCCCTTCGTCCTCTGTCCATAACGGAGAAGGAGAACGATCGTGAAAGACGAAGCAAATGCCAGGATCGAGGAAGAGGCGATTATCGCCATGCTGATGATGCGCGCCAAGGCGCTGGGCGAAAAGAATGCCAAGGACGCGCTTTCTTACGAGGCGAAGGATTCCGTCGAGTTTTCGCTGGCGCCGCCGCTTGCCTATTACGGCCAGGACGAAGCGGGTCTGCAGGCCTGGTTCGATACCTGGGAAGGCCCGATCGGCGGCGAGGTGCGCGATGCCAAACTGACGGCCGGCGAAGATGTCGCCTTCTGGAGCGGCCTCATGCATATGACGGGAACCAAGACCGATGGCGCCGAGGTCGATCTCTGGTTCCGCCAGACGCTGGGCCTTATCAAGCAGGATGGCCGATGGCTGGTTGCCCACCAGCACGCCTCGGTGCCCTTCGCCATGGATGGCAGCGGTCGGGCGTTGCTCGATCTCAAGCCGTGAAGTGTCAGGCAGCACTCCCCGCGACCTTTCGCCGGTCGGCGCGAATGCTCACCAATCCGACGCCCATCAAAAGCAGGATCGCCGTCGCATAGATATCCGTCGTCAATGCGTAACCGGCCGATTTCGCCAGGAACCCGGCAAGGATTGCCGGCAGGCTGAAAGCGAGGTAGCTCTGGACGTAGAAGGCCGACAGCAGCCCGGCCCGCTCGTCCGCCTTGGCAAGCGGCATGATGGTGCCGATCGACCCGAGGAAATTGGTGCCGAAACCGACGCCGGTAAAAATCGTGCCGACAAGCAGCAGCGGCACATTGGCAAGATGCACGCCGGCAACGACCGTCAGGATGCCGAGCGTCTTGGCCGACACGCCGAAAACCAGGTTGGCCGAGGCCGTCTTGCTGCGCCTGAAATAGACGGCGATTGCTCCGCTCACCATCAGCGCGGTGACGACGGCCCCGCCCGTCAGCGGCGCCCGGCTGCCGGTCGTGCTGGCGACCAAGGACGGGACCAGCGAGAGATAGAAACCGGCAAGCGTCCAGTTGGCGATGTTGATCGGCGTCACCAGCGACAGCGGCCGCTTCACCTGCGGCGGAACGGTGACCCGCGGTATCAGCGAGCCGAGAGCGCCGGGCCGCCTGCCTCCGGTCTCGCCTGTCAGCCAGATAGCCGCCGCCTGCAGCGTGAAGGCGATAAGCAGCAGTGCATAGATCAGATGCATCGGGAAGGGGCCATATTGGATCAAGGCGCTGGTGCCGACGGCACCCACGGCCATGCCGCAAAGCGGCGCGATCGAGTTGACGATCTGTCCCTTTGCCCGGTCGACATCGACGAGCGCCGCTCCGATCGAGGCGCCGGCGATCCCCGTTGCCAGCCCCTGCACGATCCGCGCCGCGATCAGCCAGCCTGGACCGCTTGCGGCGACGAAGAGGCCCATGGCGGCGATTTCAAGCACGAGGGCGGAAAAGATCACCGGCTTGCGGCCGAGATGATCCGAGATCGAACCGGCGATCAGCAGCGCCGCCAGTAGCGCGAAGGCGTAGACCGCGAAGATCACCGTGATCAGCACCGGCGAGACGGAAAAGTTTTCCTGATAGATCCGGTAGAGCGGCGTCGGCGCCGCCGAGGCGCCGAAAAAGGTCGCGAGCGTCAGCGCATGAAAGCCGATCGAGGGGCGCGGCGAATTCGCGGTGGATTTGGCTGCGGCGAACATATATAAGCCCCTTAAAGCTAAGCCGTTGCGTTAGCTTACGTAGAGCAGGTGCTCTATAAAAGCAAATTATTTGCGTTAATAGGTCTGTCAAAGATTTTGAACTATCGCCGCCAAGGGGAGAAAGTCGGGTTGCACGCATGACAGTCAAAGAGAATCTCCGTCCGGGCGGCAGAAGCGCCCGGGTTCAGGCATCGGTGCACAAGGCGGTCCGTGAGCTGATGGCTGAGATGAGCCGCGCCGACGTGACGATCCCGCTGATTGCCGGCAAGGCGGGGGTGACGCCGTCGACCATCTATCGCCGCTGGGGCGACCTGCAGGAGCTTCTCGCCGATGTCGCCGTCGATCGGCTGCGGCCGGATATGCAGCCAGTCGATGCCGGCAGCGGCAAGGCCGATCTTCAAGCCTGGGCCGAGCAATATGCCGAGGAAATGTCCTCCGGCCCGGGCCGCGAGATGATCCGCGACGTGCTGGCGGCGCAGGCGGGCGCGAATGCCTGTAAATGCAGCGAATATACCCGCCAGCAGATCGACGTCATCGCCGAGAGGGCGAAGGCCCGCGGCGAGGCCTTTCCGGATGTCGATCGCGTCATGGACCAGGTCGTGGCGCCGATCATGTACCGCATCCTGTTTGGCGATGTACCGGCGACAAAGCGTGTGCGCGATCTGGTTGCGCGTGTCATGAGCACGACGGACTAGAGCAATTCCAGCAAAAGTGCGTAGCGGTTTTGCGTCCGGAATTGCGTGAAAACAAAAAGATAGAGCATCTCCGTGATTCGGAGAAAAACGGAAATTCTCTAAGTTTTCAGTTACTCCGCGGCGGCGCGCTTGAGGCCGGAGATCTGGGTGATAAAGGCGCGTAATGCCGCCGGCCGTACCGGTTTGTGCTGAACGGCGATACCGTATCGCTCGGCCTCGCTGCGCACCTCCGGCGTCCGGTCGGCCGTGATCATCAGGGCAGGGATATCGGCGCCGAACTGTCGGCGCAGATGCAGGATGGCGGCAATGCCGGTGCCGTCGCCGAGATGATAATCGGCGATGACGATATCAGGCGGTCCCTCCCGGCCATCGAGGGCGGTTACCCCGGCGAGGCAATCCAGCGCCTCCACCTCGCAGCCCCAGCCGCTGATCAGGAGCCGCATGCCTTCGAGGATCTTCGGCTCGTTATCGATGCAGAGGATCTTCAACCCGCTCAGCGGCTGCCCCGGACGGTCGGCGGGCGCAACCGCTGCTGCCGCCGCAGCCGGGCGTGAGACGTCGAGCGGCATGGCGATGCGGAATTGCGTCCCCTTGCCATGCGTCGACTGCAATTCCACCGGATGGTTGAGCACGCGGGCGATGCGGTCGACGATCGACAGGCCGAGCCCGAGGCCGGAGGCGGTTTTGGCACCTTCGTCCAGCCGCGCGAATTCCTTGAATACGGTGCGGAATTTCGACGGTGGGATGCCGATGCCGGAATCGATCACCTGGATGATCACCTGGTTGCCGCGCCGCCGCGCGCCCACCAGCACTTTGCCGGTGATCGTGTATTTGATGGCGTTGGAAACGAGGTTCTGCACCAGCCGGCGCAGCAGGTTGGGATCGGAGCGGACCCTGAGCGACGTTGGCATGACCACCAGCTTCAACCGCTTTTCGCGGGCGATCGGCGCAAAATCGGTCTCGATACGCTTGAGCAGGTCGGAGAGCGCGACGGAGGCGAGCCGCGGCCGCATGGCGCCCGTATCGAGCCGGGAGATATCGAGCACCGCGCCGAGAATGGTCTCGACCGATTCCAGCGCGGAATCGATGTTGCGCACGATCGGGCTGTTGTCGGATTGCGCCATGCGCTCGACCAGAGCCGAGGAATAAAGCCGGGCGGCATTGAGTGGCTGCAGGATGTCGTGGCCGGCGGCGGCGAAAAAGCGTGTCTTGCCGATATTCGCCTCGTCGGCGGCCGCGCGCGCCTCGCCGAGTTCGCGGTTGACGCGGGTCAGCTCGGCCGTGCGTTCGGCGACGCGCTGCTCCAGCGTCTCGTTCGCCTGTTTCAGCGCCTGGTCGGCGTTCACGCGCTGGGTGATGTCGGTGAACGTGGCGACGATACCCTTGTCCGGCATGGCGTTGGAGCGCACCTCGATGATCCGCTCGCCGCCGCCGAGCACCAGCGAGAAGGGTTTGTCGAGCGTCAGGAAATGTCGCACCGTCTGGCTGAGATCGCCAGGCGCGATATCGCCGCGCTGGATGAGCGTGGTGACGATATCAGACAAGGGAAAACCGACCTGTCCGGCACTTTCTGGCAGATCCAGCAATTGCCGGAACCGCCGGTTCCATATCGTCAGCCGGTTGGAACTGTCGAAGACGGCAATGCCCTGGTCCATCTGCGAAAGCGCTGTCTGCAGCATGTCTTGGTTATATTGCAGCGCCTCGCTCGCCTGATCGAGCAACCAGGCGGTGTCGGAAGAGGCATCCTCGATCTTCTGCAGGATCAATGACAGCACCAGCCGGGCCGAGGACGAGCCGATGGCGCTGCCGAGCAGTTGTTCGCTGAAATGGATGAGCGCCATGTCGGCCGGCTGCTCGTCCTCCAGCTTGCGGCCGGAGCCTTGTTCGTAAGTCGTGAAAGAACGCTGCATGCGTTCTTCGCCGAGATAACGTGAGATCGCCGCCTTGAGGTCGCCGACGCTGATGCGGGTCTTCCAGCCGCGCGTGGCAAATTGCGAGCGCGAATGCCGCTTGACGAAGATGCCGGCCTGAATGCGCTCCAGCGGCTTGGCGTTGCGGGTGAGCGAGCCGACGACGAAGAAGGCGCTGTTGACGAGCAGGCTCATCGCCGTCGCATTGACCAGCGGATCGGCGTCGGGCGCGGTGAACAGCGTGGTCCCCGGAAAGATGAAGCCGAGTACGGCGCTCGCAACATAGGAATAGTCGGGGCCGCCGAGCGAGGGCAGGAACAGCAGGTAGATCCAGATGATGAAGCCGGAGGAAAGCCCGAGGATTGCGCCGCGCGCATTCGCCCGCCGCCAGATCAGCCCGCCGAAGAGCGCTGGGGCGATTTGCGCGATCGCGGCAAAGGAAAGAAGGCCGATTGAGGCAAGGCCGGCGGTGCTGTCGGTCGAACGGTAATAGGCGTAGCCGAACAGCAGCACGGCGAAAATGGCGCTGCGGCGGATGTTGAGCAGTGTCTTGGCGAAATTGTCGCGCAGGCTGGCGCGACCGGCAAGTTTGCGCCGGAGGAAGATCGGCATGACGATGTCGTTCGACACCATGATCGACAGCGCCACGGAATCGACGATCACCATCGCCGTTGCAGCGGAGAAACCGCCGATGAAGATGATCAGCGAAATGACGGGCATCTGGCCGGCAAGCGGCAGCGACAGCATGTAGAAATCGGCATTGCCGGTGCCGCCGAAGGTCAGCAGCCCGCCGATCGCCACCGGCAGCACGAAGAGATTGATGGCGATGAGATAGCTGGGAAACAGGAAACCCGCGAGTTTCAGCTGTTTCGGTGTCCGGTTTTCGACAACCGTCACGTGGAATTGCCGCGGCAGCAGGATGATCGCAAAGGCCGACAAGATGATCAGGGTGATCCAGCGGCTGATCGGCGTGTGGTAGCTAAGCGCCGACATGACCAGCTCATTGTCGACGGTCTTGCGCCAGAGATCGGTCGGACCGTCGAACAGAAACCAGATGACGCAGACGCCGGCCGTCAGGAAGGCGACGAGCTTGACCACGGATTCCATCGAGACGGCGAGGATCAGGCCATCCTGGTGTTCCGTCGCATCCGTATGCCGCGTGCCGAACATGATGGCGAAACAGGCAAGCACCAGCGTCGCGGCGAGCGGCAGGTCGAGGAAATAGAGGTTGCCGCTGCCTATGCCGTAATCGGACGGATTGACCATGGCGCTGACGGTGCTCGAGATCGCCTTGAGCTGCAGCGCGATATAAGGAATGGCGCCGATCAGCGAGATCAGCGCGACGATCGTGGCGACCGTCGGGTTCTTGCCGTAGCGCGCGGCGACGAAATCGGCGACCGAGGTGAGCTTCTCCGCCTTGGCGAGCTCGATGATGCGGCGAAGCAGCGGCATGCCGAGGGTAAAGACCAGGATCGGGCCGATATAGATGCCGGCAAATTCCAAGCCGCGCTGCGCCGCAAGCCCGACGCTGCCGAAATAGGTCCAGGAGGTGCAGTAGATCGCAAGGCTCAGCGCATAGACGACGGGCCATCCGCCTTCCAGCGTGCCCGGGCCGCGATTTAGCGTGCCCTGGCCGCGGTTCTTGCGGTCGCCATAGCTTGCCACGGCGAAAAGCAGGAGCAGATAGCCGAAGGCAGACGCGAATATAACCCAGCCTGGAAGCATTGACCCTCCGCCGGCGGAAAAACCGCCGGGACCTCCCGCAACGTGGCCAGCTTAAGTCATTTTAGACGCTTTGAAAATTGCTGGACATATAGGCCTTAAGTCAAAGACCGCGGGGGAGGTATTGTCGAATAATTGCGATTGCCGATTGATTAATTGCAATGAAGATGTAGCTAATGAAACCCATTGCATGTCATTGAAAATGCGTCAAAGGGAGACGGATCCAATGCTCAATGAGTTCAAGGCCTTTATCGCTCGCGGCAATGTCATGGATCTTGCAGTCGGCGTCATCATCGGCGGCGCTTTCGGTGGCATCGTCAAATCTTTGGTGGATGACCTTATCATGCCGATCGTCGGCGCCATTTTCGGCGGCTTCGATTTTTCGAATTACTTCCTCCCACTCTCGTCGGCCGTCAACGCGCAGTCGCTCGCCGCAGCCCGCGAGCAGGGAGCGGTATTTGCCTATGGCAGCTTCCTCACCGTGCTCATCAACTTCCTGATTCTCGCCTGGATCATTTTTCTGATGGTCAAGGGCGTGAACACCCTGCGTGCCCAGGTCGAGCGCCAGGAAAAGGTGGCACCGGAAGAGCTGCCAGCGCCGCCGGCAGACGTTCAGCTGCTGACGGAAATCCGTGATCTTCTCGCCACGCGCCCGACGGCTTGATCCCGTCCGCTTCGGCCGGGCTCATTCATCACCAAAATCGATATGCCATCACTGGATGTCATGGGATTTGCCGGCGCAAATCCGCTATGAAGGCGGAAACCGGAGATATGCATGTCGATTGTCAGCAGCCTCAGCCCGCGCGCCCTGGCGGCGCCCGAAAGCGGGATCGTCGAACTCGTCAACTATGCCCGTGGCCGTGAAGGCCTGCTGCCGCTCTGGGTGGGTGAGGGCGATCTGCCGACGCCTGATTTCATCAGCAGGGCGGCGATGGATGCGCTTGCCGCCGGCGAGACCTTTTACACCTGGCAGCGCGGCATTCCGGAGCTTCGCCAGGCGCTTTCGGATTATTACAACAGACATTTCGGAATCCGGCTTCCGGTCGAGCATTTCTACGTCACCGGTTCCGGCATGCAGGCGATCCAGCTCAGCGTTCAGGCGTTGACCTCGCCAGGTGACGAATTCGTCTATCTCACCCCCGCCTGGCCGAATATCGCCGCCGCCCTCGAAATCGCAGGCGCACGTTCGGTCGGTGTCGAGCTGCAGTTCGAAGGCGGCAAATGGGCGGTCGATCTCAACCGCATCGAAGCCGCCATCACGGAGAAGACCAAGGGCCTCTTCATCAACACGCCGTCGAACCCGACGGGCTGGACAGCAACGAAGAAGGATCTCGCCGATATCCTGGCGCTGGCCCGCAAGCATGACCTCTGGATCATGGCGGATGAGATCTACGCCCTCTACTATTTTCCAGGCGGTCGCGCGGCCTCCTTCCTCGTTGTGATGGAGCCCGACGACAAGATCATCTTCGTCAATTCCTTCTCGAAAAACTGGTCGATGACGGGCTGGCGCGTCGGCTGGATCGTCGCACCCCCTGAGATGGGCCAGGTGCTCGAAAACCTTATCCAATATTCGACGTCGGGCGTCGCCCAGTTCATGCAGAAGGGCGCCGTCGCTGCCCTGGACAAGGGCGACGATTTCATCGCTGCCAATATCGCCAAGGCGGCCCGCTCCCGCGATATTCTCTGCGATGCGCTGATTGCCACCAACCGCGTCGAGACGCTGAAGCCGGATGGCGCGATCTATGCCTTCCTGAAGATCGACGGCATCGCCGACAGCCGCAAGGCAGCGCTCGACATCGTCGACAAGACAGGCGTCGGCCTTGCTCCCGGCACCGCCTTCGGACCGGGCGGCGAACTTTTCCTGCGCGCCTGTTTCCTGCGTGATCCCACGCAGGTGGCGATCGCGGCCGAGCGTCTCTGCGACTATATCCTCAAGCTCTAACGGGACGATTTTGTGCCGGAATCGCCGGATCGATAAAACTCTAGCAAAGCCCGAAATCGGCCTCTAACCACGACTCCAAACATACCCGTTCAAAGGCCTTCCAACGGCCGTTCGATAAGAAAATTGGAAAGAAAAACCGGCGCCTGATGCCCCTGCTTCCAAAAAACGAAAGCAGGGATGGCGGGACATGGCGGTTTTGGTGACGGGCGGGGCCGGATATATCGGCAGTCACATGGTTTGGGCGCTGCTCGATGCGGGCGAGGATGTGGTCGTGCTCGACCGCCTCTCCACAGGCTTTCGCTGGGCCGTGGCGCCGGCGGCGCGTTTCTATCTCGGCGACGTTGCCGATCCCGACATATTGAAAAAGGTCTTCATCGAAAACGACATCGAGGCGATCATCCATTTCGCCGGCTCCGCCGTCGTCCCGGTCTCGGTCGCAGATCCGCTCTCTTATTACGACAACAATTCCGGCAAAACCCGGGCGCTGCTGAGCGCTTCGGTCAAGGCCGGTATCCGCAACTTCGTCTTCTCTTCGACGGCGGCCGTCTACGGCCAGCAAAAGACCGACCTGCCGGTGAAGGAGACGGCCCCCCTCAATCCGGAAAATCCTTACGGCCAGTCGAAGCTGATGACCGAATTCATGCTGCGCGATGCCGCCGCCGCTTATGACTTTAACTATGTCGCGCTTCGCTATTTCAACGTCGCCGGCGCCGACCCGCACCACCGCGCCGGCCAGTCGACCTCAGGCGCCACGCACCTCATCAAGGTCGCCTGCGAGGCAGCGCTCGGCAGGCGCGACAGCGTCCATGTCTACGGCATCGACTATCCCACCCACGACGGCACCGGCGTGCGCGACTACATCCATGTCAGCGATCTCACGGATGCACATCTGAAAGCGCTGCAGCACCTGCGCAGGAACAAGGGCTCGCTGGTTGCCAATTGCGGTTATGGCAGCGGTTATTCCGTGCTCGACGTGTTGAACATGGTCACCCGACTGCACGGCCATTCCTTCAAGATCCACATGGCGCCGCGCCGCGCCGGCGATTCGGCAAGCGTCGTCGCGGACGCTTCGCTCGCAAGGCAGGTGCTCGACTGGAAGCCCAGATACGATTCGCTGGAAACCATCGTCCAGAGCTCGCTCGATTGGGAACTGTTCCTGTCGAACAAGAACGTCGACGACCTGCACAGCATCCACCGGGCACTCGCCGCCGCGTCGTTCTGAGCGACCGACCTGCCGGTTCCTGCATGACACGACTTGAATAAGGAAAAATCAAGCTTTCTCTGGCGGGCTCTGGCTGACGGAAAGGAGAAGATGAAGAACTTTCTGGCCTCATTGCAGCTGCAAAAAGACAACCCGACACTTCTGACGGCGCAGTTCCGAGCCCTGTCGTCGCAGATCCCCATTCTCTATGTCCTCTTGATCATCAACGCCCTTGCGGTGGCGATCACCCATCTCAAATCCGCGCCCCTTTGGCTCTCGCTCTACATTCCCGTGGTCTTGAGCGTCGTCTGTGTCTTCCGTCTCTGCTGGTGGGAGATCCGCGGCAAGGAAAACGTCACCGCCGAGCGTGCCTACAGGTTGATGAAGGTGACGATATCGGGGGCTGGCATCCTGGCCGTCGCCTTCGGTAGCTGGGCGATCGCGCTTTACCAATATGGCGATGCTTCCCAGCAGGGTCAGATCGCCTATTTCCTCGTGGTGACTGGGATTTCTTGCATCTTTTGCCTGATGCACCTGCCGATGGCGGCAGCGCTGACCACGGTCATCACCTTCTCGGCCATGGTCGCGACCTTCTTGTTCTCGGGCAATCCCGTTTTCGTCGCGACGGCCATTAGCGGCCTCTTCCTGATCCTGCCCTTCCTCAGTGTGATCAACAGCTACTTCCAGAATTTCGTCGGTCTCGTGCAATTGACCGAGGAGCTGAAGCAGAAGCAGGCGGAAGCCGAGGAGCTGAACCTCGTCAACAGCCGCAACGCGCTGCATGACCAGCTGACCGGCCTTGCCAATCGCCGCAGCTTCTTTCTCTCGCTGGAAAAACGGCTGCAGAAGAATCCCTCCTCGCCGCCCGTCCTCGGCATTCTCGACCTCGACGGCTTCAAGCCGGTCAACGACGTCTTCGGCCATGCCGCCGGCGATCTCGTGCTCAAGGAGACGGCCCGCCGCTTTGTCGCGCTGGTCGGCGAAGAGGGCATCGTCTCCCGTCTCGGCGGCGATGAGTTCGGGATCATCTTCCCCTGTTCGATGACGCGGCAGGCGATCGCCGATCTCGGCCAGGCGCTCTGTGCTGCCGTCCGCGACCCTTTCGAAATCCCCGACGGCTCGGTCCGCGTCTTCGGCTCCTGCGGCATCGTCTATCCCGATATCGGCACATACACCGCCGAAGATCTCTACGAGAAAGCGGACTTCGCTCTTTACCAGGTCAAGAGCAAGCGCAGCAGCGGCGTCGAATTCTTTTCAGCCGAGCACGAGAAGATCCTGACGCAGCGCCACCTGATCGAACTCGAACTGCAGGCGAATGATTTCGCCAAGGAATTGAAACTCGATTATCAGCCGATCGTCGACTTGAGGAGCGGCCGCGTCGTCGCTTACGAGGCGCTCGCCCGCTGGGACAGCGCCCGCTTCGGCCGCATCAGTCCCGAAGCCTTCATTCCCGCTGCCGAGCGCACGGCGGTTATCGGCCGCATGACCCGCATCCTCTTCGCCAAGGCGCTCGAAGCGCTGGCGATCATTCCACGGCATCTGAGCCTGTCTTTCAATCTCTCGGCGCGCGATATTTGCGACCACGAGACCTCGATGGCGCTGCTTGCCATGATCACCCGCTCCGGCATCGATCCGAAGCGCATCGAGTTCGAGATTACCGAGACCGCATTGCTCTCCGATTTCGACACCGCCGATCAGGTGATATCAATGCTGCGCGCTGCCGGCATCTCGATCGCGCTTGACGATTTCGGCACCGGCTATTCGAGCCTCAGCCATATTCATCGTCTCGGCTTTGACAAGCTGAAGATCGACAAATCCTTCGTGATGAATTTCGATCGCGACGCCCGCTGCATGAACATCACCCGCTCGGTCGCCAATCTCTGCCAGAATCTCGGCATTGCCTCCGTCGCCGAAGGCGTCGAAAGCGAAGAGATCGCCGAGGGATTGAAGGCGATGGGCGTTCGTCTGGCGCAGGGCTATCATTTCTCGCGGCCGCTGCCGCTGGAACTTGCCATCGATTACGCCGCCCGGTGCGAGGCCTCAGCCTCCGCCCGTAATTCGCTGTCTGCCTGAACCCAATCTCCGACCGGTCTTAAATCGACTGGAGCGAAGCTACGTCGTCGTCTATTCATGGTCTCAACAGATGAGGTGAACCATGCAAGACGGCGAAGTCATCATTGAGCGGCTGGGGACTGTTGCTATCATCCGCCTCAACCGGCCGCGGGCACTGAACAGCCTGACGCTGCCGATGATCCGGGCGATCACCGAAGCCCTTCACGACTTTGCCCGAGATTCCGAGGTGGCAAGCGTCGTGGCGACGGGGGAGGGCCAACGCGGCTTCTGCGCCGGCGGCGATATCCGCGCCCTGCATGAGAGCGCCCGCGCCGGCGACGGTCTCGCGGCAAGCTTCTGGCGCGAGGAATTCCGCCTCAACCATATGATTGCCTCCTATCCCAAACCCTATGTCGCGCTGATGGACGGCATCACCATGGGCGGCGGCGTCGGCCTGTCGTCGCACGGCCGCCACCGCATCGTCACCGAGCGCACGCGCCTTGCCATGCCCGAAACCGGCATCGGCTATGTCCCGGATGTCGGGGCCACCTGGCTGCTGCCGCGCGCACCCGGCGAGACCGGAACATGGCTCGGTCTGACAGGGCTCGATATCGGTGCGGCCGATACAATCCACGCTCGCCTTGCCGATCTTCAGATCGCCTCGTCACGGCTTGACGAGGTGATCGATGCTCTCTCCGGCCTGCCGCGCGCCAGCTCATCCGGCGATGTCGATGCCGTGCTGCAGGCGCTTTCTGAGCCTCAGGGAGAAAGCCGGCTCAGGCAGAACGCGGCGGTAATCGATCGCGCATTCCGTTTCGACAGCGTCGAGGAGATCCTCGCAGCACTTGCCAATGAGGAGGGCGAATTCGCCTCCGAGACGCGCCGGGTGCTGCTGACGCGTTCACCAACCAGCCTGAAGCTCGCTTTGCGGCTGCTCAGAGCCGGCCGCGGCAGCGCCTCGCTCGCCGAATGCCTCGGCCGTGAACTCGGCGCCTGCCTGCAAATGCTTGATAATCCCGATTTCTTCGAGGGCATCCGCGCCGCCGTCATCGACAAGGACCGCAATCCGAAATGGTCGCCGGCCTCAGTCGAGGCTGTTGAAGCAGCAAGGATCGAGCATTTCCTGAAACCGGCCGAACCGCCGCTTTCACTCTGAACGCTATCCAGCCTATCGCCACATGCCGCGCATGCGGGCGCCGACATCGATGCGCACCTGCCGCGCCTGCTGCTGGGCGGCGCTGCCAGATTTCACCTGCGGCCAGCTGCAGGCTTCGAAGAACTGCAGCAGCGTTGCCGGAATGAAGCGGCTGCGTGAGGCATAGACGTGCCGGTCGCCCTGCGAGTTCTGCCCATAGGTGAAGAAGCGTTGCGGAACGACGAGGTCGAGACCATCCCGAGCGCGCGTCATGGCGACATAGAGCAGCCGGCGTTCCTCTTCGATTTCGGCGGTGGTGCCGACGGCGAGGTCGCTCGGTATGCATCCGTCGACGACATTCAGCATGAAGACCCTCGTCCATTCCTGGCCCTTGGCGGAATGGATGGTGGACAGGATGAGATAGTCTTCGTCGAGAAGCGGTACGCCCGCCTGGTCGCTGGTCGCATCCGGCGGATCGAGGGTGAGCTCGGTAAGAAAGCGCTCGCGTGAGGCATAACCGCTAGCGATCTGCTCGAGCTGCAACAAGTCGGCCTGTCGCGTCGCGGCATCCTCGTGCAGCCGTTCGAGATGCGGCGCGTACCATTCCCGTGCCAGGCCGATCTCTGCCGGCCAGCCGGCCTTGCCGGTCTTCAGCTCCTGCAGCATCGAAACGAACGTTGTCCAGTCCTCGCCGGAGCGCGGTGGCGCCGGCATGGCGCCAAGAGCAGTAATCGGGTTGGCATCCTCGGCCATCAGGTCGAGCGTCTTCTGCGCCGTCGACGGCCCGACGCCTGGCAGGATCTGCATCAGCCGGAAGCCCGCCACACGGTCGCGGGGGTTTTGCGCGAAGCGAAGGGCGGCCAGCATGTCCTTCACATGCGCGCTGTCGAGAAACTTCAGCCCGCCGAACTTGACGAAGGGAATGTTCCGCCGGGTCAGCTCGACTTCCAGCGGCCCGCTGTGATGCGAGGCACGGAAGAGCACGGCCTGCTGTTTGAGCGTGAGGCCTTCCTCGCGGTTGTCGAGCACCATGTCGGTGATGTAGCGCGCCTGCTCGGCCTCATCGCGCACCGTGACGAGGCGCGGCCGCTCGGACGATTGCCGCTCGGTCCAGAGGTTCTTGGTGAAGCGCTCCGAGGCGAGGTCGATGACGGCGTTGGCGGCGGCGAGGATCGGCTGCGTCGAGCGGTAGTTACGGTCGAGCGTGACGATATTGGCGGCCGGGCTGAAGGCGGCGGGAAAATCGAGGATGTTGCGCACCGTCGCGGCACGGAAGGAATAGATCGACTGGGCATCGTCGCCGACGACGGTCAACCCCTGGCCTTGGGGCTTCAGCGCCAGCAGGATCGAGGCCTGCAACCGGTTGGTGTCCTGATATTCGTCGACCAGCACATGGTCGAAACGGCTGCCGATATCCTCGGCAATCATTTCTTCGCCAACCATCTGCGCCCAGTAGAGCAGCAGATCGTCGTAATCGAGCACGTTCTGGCTCTGCTTGGCCTCGACATAACAGGCGAAAAGTTCGCGCAGCTGTTTCTCCCACGTCGCGCACCAGGGAAAGACGTCGCGCAATACGAGGTCGAGCGCGGTTTCCGAATTCACCGCCCTGGAATAGATGGCAAGGCAGGTGCCTTTTGTGGGAAAACGGCTTTCCGTCTTCGAGAAACCAAGGTCGTGCCGGATCAGGTTCATCAGATCGGCACTGTCTTCGCGGTCGTGGATGGTAAACCCAGGATCCAGACCGATCTGCTCCGCATAATCGCGCAGCAGCCGGGCACCGATGCCGTGGAAGGTGCCGGACCAGGAAAGCGCATCCGCCATCACGCCGGCATTCGAACCAAGCACATCGCGGCAGATGCGCTCGACACGCCGCGCCATCTCGGCGGCTGCCCGGCGCGAGAAGGTCATCAGCAGGATGCGGCGGGGATCGGCGCCCTTGACGATGAGATGGGCGACACGATGCGCCAAGGTATTCGTCTTGCCGGAGCCGGCGCCGGCAATGACCAGCAGCGGCCCGGCAATATGGTTGCCGTCGATGAGCGTGCCGTGCTCGACGGCCATGCGCTGCTGCGGATTGAGCTTTTCGAGATACATCCAGCCGTCCGGTCGGGCTCCCGCAGAATCACTGGGGAAAGATTAGATGTTCCTTGAATGTTCGCGATTGCCGCCTCTGTCAAGCGATCTGGCGCGCAAGCAACATCTCAGTCGGGGAAATCCGGGCCGATCTCGCGCCGCACCAGCTTCAGGCTGCGGTCGGCCTGAAGGATATAGGTTTCCTCCACGCGCTGTCCCGTCCCGTTGTAGAACTGGTTGTAGACGGCGCTGCCGACCGGCGACTTGCTGAGCTTCGTTCGCGGCTGGCCGCCATAGGTGATGCTGCCGGGAATGGGATCCAGCGCCGGGCTATCGGCCGAGGAACAGCCGGCAAGCCCGGCAAACAATCCTCCGGCAAACAAGGCAGGCAGAAGCGCTTTCATCGTCATCATCCCTCTTTCGACTGCAGCCAGATATGGAAGCGGCGGCACCTTTCGCCAAGGGTAGCCCATGCCACCGCACAGGTATCGCTGTCGAGCAGGCTCTTCTTTTCCGGGGGACGCAACGAATGCGTCGCTGCGGCGTTAACAGACATCAACCAACATCAGGAAACGTTCACGGTGCTCGGCTTTCCAGCATTCACGGGGCATGGCGAGCCCGGCCGGCAGGGCCACAGCGATGCCGCGACGCGCGCCTCGGTGGAGAGCACCCTTCATGCGGCCGCCGATATCGAAGCCGGCGAAATCACCGTCAGCATATCGGGCTCCTATGTCATCCTCGAAGGTTTCGTGCGGCGGCGGGGCGACGTCGAGCGGGCGATCGAGATCGCCGAGGGCGTCGTCGGGCGAGGCTATGTGCGTGCTCGCCTGCTGCGACGCTGAAGTCTTGAGAATGGGATGCTGCGCCGGTCTGGACGTTCATGTCTTTGCAACGCATGAAGGGAACCAAAACGCCCTCCCGCGGGTTGAAAGGCGGACCTAAACGCTGGAGAACCTCATGCAGTCGCTTCTTCGCATCTCTGCAATGACCGTGATAACAGGCGGTGTCTTTGCCGGCTCCGCCAATGCCTCGCTGGAAACCGGCACGAATTATTCCGCTTTGCCGAAGGACCAGATCGCCCTCAACGAATATACCGGGGCCGTCGCCTGCACACCGGTAGAGCCTCACTATCTCCCCTCCTTCATCCGCGCCTCGGATGGCACGATCATCGGTGTCGGCTATATCGAAGTGGAGAATGAGGGCGGCGCGGACTGCTGAGGCGTCCGCTTTGCTCGGACGAGGCTCGCCTGCGTTGCCGCAGAGGTGACGAGCCTCTAACCATCATCATGATGGCTGGTCGTCTTCTATTGATGCACCTGTACCAGGCGCAACGCCCTTTGCACCGAAACCCGGCACGCGCTTGTTGCAGGGTTAAACCAAAACTAAAGCATTGTCCTGTTCCGGCACGCTTGCGCGCCCAGAAGGCGAAAATCGCCCGAAATTCCTTGCCGAAGTGCTAATGCAGCTTCAGCTTCGCCTCTTCGGCGGCCGCCAGAAACTCGGCTCTTGCTTCTTCCACGCTCTTGCGCCCATCGAGCGCTGCCCGGCAGGCGCTGCGGGCCTTGATATAACGAAGCCCGCGCACATTCGGCCAGAGATCCGCCAGGCACTTCAGCGCATCGAACGGACCATTGACCGTTCGCGCATCGGCACCTTCGAAACCGACCTTGACCGGACTGTTCCATCTTTCAGTTGCCATCGATGCTCCTCCACGATTTTCGACAGAAACGAAGTGCAGCATCTCCCAGTTCCTCCGGGGAGACTTTGCGATAGTTAATACTCTAGCGTGATTTTTGCCGTCAGCAATGGTGGAATGCATTGCGGCTGGTGAGGCGAATTGTCTGCTTGTGAGATTCACGGAGCGACCGGGCTGGCGCGGCATCATCGCTACCATACTCACGAAGCTGAGGGCTCCTTAGGTCGAAATCTGATCCAGGCTGCTTTTCTCTGCGGGGCCTTGGTAATGCCGGTCCTCGCCCGCGGGGCAGAGCTGTCTGCTGAAGACGCTCTCCTGACGCGTCTCTCCATTGAAACCGTCCCAAGACTGCAACGGGAACATTTGCGGGCTAATCTTAGGGGGAAGGGACGCTGATCGATCTCGCTGGCGACTTCTGGTCAATGAATTTTGACCAGTGGTATATCGAAGGCATGGCCGACGGAACGCCTTCATGGCTTCGCTCGCGAGGTGAAAAGGCGGCGGTGACCAGAGAATCGATTGAACAGTGGCAGTTATCCCCGTTCATACCTTACTATCTCGAAGTAACGGAAATTCCTGATTGCGCTGACAGCACGGTGCTGCTTCCCACTTGTCGCTAACCTCATGTCGCGAGCCATCGCATGGCCTAGGGCTATCGGCAAGGTTCGATACATCGCCCTGCGCAGCTAACGATATTGATTCAACTCAATTTCCGCTTTCCGGTCCTGAATAGCACGTTACTTCGGGTCGTTGACAGCGCGTTAGCGATAGGCAACCCTCCTCCCCCTGACCTTAAGTCGATTACACGCCCCTCCCTCTCCTCCGCTGCATAAACGAGACGCACAATGGATGTCAGGTACCAGGTATTTGTAAGCTCAACCTTCGCCGACTTGGAGGCCGAGCGGCAAAACGTTATTCGCACCCTAATGGAGATGGATTGCATCCCGGCAGGCATGGAGCTTTTTCCGGCGATCGACGACGAGCAGTGGGAGTTTATCAAGAAAATAATCGACGATTGCGATTACTACATCCTGATTATGGGCGGACGATACGGATCAGTTACAGCGGACGGCATCAGTTTTACTGAAAAGGAGTATGACTATGCCCTCTCGAAGAACATTAAGGTCATCTGTCTTCTGCATGGAGACCCCAATAGCATTCCGGTCGGCAAAACAGACGCCAGTCCTGAACTTGCGGCGAAGCTAAAAGCTTTTCGGGATCGTGTCAGCGCAGGCAGACTGGTGCGCTTCTGGAAGTCTGCCGAGGAACTTCCAGGCATTGTCGCTCTCAGTTTGGCAAAGACAATAAAGACATATCCGGCTACCGGATGGGTTCGCGCCGACCGTGCGGCGTCGCGTGAAACCCTCGCAGAGATAAATGAATTACGAAAGGAAATCGGTAGGCTACGCGAGAGCGCTCCATTGTCGCGACGCGCGCTAGATGGCGTAAACATTGCCGGACTGGACGAGAACTTTGCTTTCACTGTCCGCATCAACGATAAAGAGGACAAGAAAATTTCAATGTCTTGGAAGCGGCTGTTTGGGCTGCTCGCTCCTGAAATTCAAACCCTTTCCCAAGGCTCCGCGATCCGCAAAGCTTTGATCGGTCTTGTCGCACCAATCGCCGACCATATTTACTCTAGGACGATTACTGACGAAGTGTTTTCAACAATCCGAATCCAACTAACCGCCCTTGGGCTGATTACGGTGAAAAAAAGAGCGATTGGGACCGGCCTCGATTGGGAACTAACGGATATTGGAGAGCAGATGATGTTTGAGAGCCGTGTGATCCCCTCCCAAGCATCCGAATAACCGGAACATTCATCGAGCGCAGCGTGGGAGCGTGTGCCGGCCGCCATTTGGCCCATGATCAAGCGCCAGCGTTTGTGCCTGGCAGCATCAATGTAGAGTGTCACGGCGCAGTTTCCCTGGAACGTTCGCGGAACAGCCTGCACGGATTATCTGTGCGTTTCGCGTTCCGTTCTGCGTTCTCAAGGTCAATTGCGCAGCGGATGAGGGCAGGCTTCCTGCTGTATCGTTCTGGTTTTGCTAGAGAAAACTGGTGCTGCCGAGTGGGATTGAACCACCGACCTCACCCTTACCAAGGGTGTGCTCTACCACTGAGCTACGGCAGCAGGACCAGACCGCGTGGAGCCGGGTGGCTCAATCGCGGGAACGGGGCGGCTATTGCCACAGCTTGAGGGCAAGCGCAAGCAGCAAATTCCAACTTCGCGTGGATTGGCATGCAAGGGCCTTTTGGATCGGCGCGAATTCGGCTAATTCTGTTCCATGAACGAAAAGACCGAAACCGGCCAGCAGAGCCGCAAAGAGGCGATCGAAGCGCAGGCAAAACTGCGCCGCGAGCGTGCCGCCGAAAAGCTCAGGGAAAATCTGGGGCGACGCAAACAGCAGGTCCGCGCCCGCCGTTCCGGCCAGGCCGATGAAACAAATGGGCTGCCCGCCGCAAAATTGGACGAATCGTAATGTTCCGTCCGTCGCGAATTGAAGCCTGTCGATAAATCCCCTAAACACCTCACTCCTTATTCCAAGGCAGAACTTTCAGGAAAGGCGGGCGCTGCCCGTAAGCGCACATGGATCGTATCAGAATCGTCGGCGGTAATGAGCTGAATGGCATCATTCCGATTTCCGGCGCCAAGAATGCCGCACTGCCGCTGATGATCGCCTCGCTTCTGACCAGCGATACGCTGACGCTCGAAAACGTGCCGCATCTGGCCGACGTCGAGCTGCTGATGCGCATCCTCGGCAATCACGGCGTCGACGTCGCCGTCAACGGCCGCCGCGAGCGCCAGGAAGATTCCTACGCCCGCACGATCCATTTCACCTGCCGCACCATCGTCGATACGACCGCATCCTATGAACTGGTCTCGAAGATGCGCGCCTCCTTCTGGGTCATCGGCCCGCTCTTGGCGCGCGAAGGCCATTGCCGCGTATCGCTGCCGGGCGGCTGTGCCATCGGCACGCGCCCGGTCGATCTCTTCATCGAGGGCCTGACGGCGCTCGGCGCGACCATGGAAATCGATGCCGGCTATATCAACGCCAAGGCGCCTGCCGGCGGCTTGATCGGCGCACGCTACACCTTCCCGAAGGTTTCCGTCGGCGCCACCCATGTGATGATGATGGCGGCAACCCTTGCCCGCGGCACGACGGTGATCGGCAATGCCGCCCGCGAGCCTGAGGTCGTCGATCTCGCCAACTGCCTGAACGCCATGGGCGCCAAGATATCGGGCGCGGGTACGGCGACGATCACCATCGAAGGCGTCACCTCGCTCTCCGGCGCCCGCCACCGTGTCCTGCCGGATCGCATCGAGACCGGCACCTATGCCATGGCAGTCGCCATGGCCGGCGGCGACGTCGTGCTCGAAAATACCGATGTGGCGCTGCTCGAAACCGCGGTGGAAACGCTACGCCGCGCCGGCGCGGAAATCTCCTCGACCAACAATGGCATGCGCATCAGGCGCAATGGCGCCGGCATCAAGCCGGTCGACATCGTCACCGATCCCTTCCCGGGCTTCCCGACCGATCTGCAGGCGCAGTTCATGGCGCTGATGACCCGTTCTTCCGGCGTCTCGCATGTCACCGAGACCATCTTCGAAAACCGTTTCATGCATGTGCAGGAGCTTGCCCGCCTCGGTGCCAGGATCTCGCTGTCCGGCCAAACGGCGAAGATCGAGGGTGTCGAGCGCCTGCGCGGCGCGCCCGTCATGGCGACCGATCTGCGCGCCTCCGTCTCGCTCGTCATCGCCGGCCTTGCCGCCGAGGGCGAAACCACGGTGTCGCGCGTCTATCACCTCGACCGCGGTTTCGAGCGGCTCGAGGAGAAACTGACCCGCTGCGGCGCCATTGTCGAGCGCATCAGCGAGTAAACGCGCCCTTATCCCGGTTGCGTAATCCGCCGCAGCATCTTATTTCCCTTTTGACGCATCGCCATTCCGGCGGTGCCCGCTGGGGATGAGGCTGAATGACCGACCTGAAGCTTATTGCGCTCGATGACGAGGACCTTGCGGTCGTTTCCGCGCATATGCAGGACAGCGTCTTCAAGGTCGGCGACATCGACTGGTCGCCGCGCGACGCGCAGTTCGCGCTTGCCGCCAATCGTTTCGTCTGGGAAGGTGCCGAGCGCAAGCGCAAGGGTTTCGAACGTCGCCGTGCTGCCCTGGTCTTCAAACGCGTGCTTGCCGTCCGCTCGCTCGGCATCGATCGCGGGAAACGCGACGAGGTGCTGTCGCTGCTGGCGCTGCGCTTCGAGAAGAAGGGCGAGGGGCCGGATGGCACGGTCGAGCTGTCGCTGTCCGGCACGGCCTCGATTGCGCTCGATGTCGAATGCATCGAGGTCCAGCTGGCCGATATCGGCGGCGCCTGGGAGGCTTCCTCCAAGCCTCGCCACCGCTGACATGACGCCCTAAAGTTTGAACATCGCAGTTTCGAGTTGAGAAGGAATATCGGCCTTGGCAATCTGGCTGGATCAGGCATCGGAAGGTTTCGAGCAGCATTTTGCCGCCTTCCTGACGACGAAGCGCGAAGTCTCCGAGGATGTGAACGTGGTCGTCCGCGCCATCATCGATGATGTGCGCGCGCGCGGCGATGTGGCGCTTGCCGAATATTCGCTGAAATTCGACGGCATCGATTATGCCACCGTCCCGATGCGCGTCACAGCTGAAGAGATCGATGCCGCCGTCGAGGCGGTGCCTTCGGAAGTGCTGGGGGCGCTGAAGCTCGCGGCACTGCGCATCGAATCCCATCATCGCCGGCAGCTGCCGAAGGACGATATCTACGAGGACGATATGGGTGTCGGCCTCGGCTCGCGCTGGACGGCGATCGAAGCGGTCGGGCTCTATGTTCCGGGCGGCACGGCGAGCTATCCGAGCTCGGTGCTGATGAATGCCGTGCCGGCCAAGGTCGCCGGGGTCGATCGGATCGTCATCGCCGTTCCCGCCACCGGCGGCGCCGTCAATCCGGCGGTGCTCGCCGCCGCCAAGCTTGTCGGTGTCACCGAGATTTATCGTGTCGGCGGCGCCCAGGCGATCGCGGCTCTTGCTTATGGCACCGAGACCATCGCCCCGGTCGCCAAGATCACCGGCCCCGGCAATGCCTATGTCGCCGCCGCCAAGCGCCATGTCTTCGGCACCGTCGGCATCGATATGATCGCCGGCCCTTCCGAGGTGCTGGTGATTGCAGACAAGGAAAATAATCCGGATTGGATCGCAGCCGACCTCTTGGCCCAGGCTGAGCACGATGTCAGCGCCCAGGCGATCCTTATCACCGACGATGCCGCATTCGGCAAGGCGGTGGAGCAGGCGGTCGAACGCCAGCTGAAGACGCTGAACCGGGCCGAGACGGCGGCGGCAAGCTGGCGCGACTTCGGCGCGGTCATCCTCGTTGCCGATCTGAAACAGGCCATTCCCTTGGCAAACCGCATCGCCGCCGAGCATTTGGAGCTCGCCGTCGTCGATCCGGACCGTCTGCTCGACGGCATCCGCAATGCCGGCGCGATCTTCATCGGTGCCCATACGCCCGAGGTGATCGGCGATTATGTCGGCGGTTCGAACCATGTGCTGCCGACGGCGCGTTCGGCGCGCTTCTCCTCCGGCCTTTCGGTGCTCGATTTCGTCAAGCGCACCTCAATCCTGCGCCTTGGGCCCCAGCAGCTCCGCACCCTTGGCCCGGCGGCGATCGCCCTTGCCGTTTCCGAAGGCCTCGATGCCCATGCGCGATCGGTCGCGATCCGCCTCAACCTCGAAAGGTGAGGGCATGGCCAAGGGCGATTTCCGGCTTTGCGACGTCGTCCTTGACGATACGATCGGCCGTTCGACGCCCGATGTCGAGCATGAGCGCGCCGTCGCCATCTTCGATCTGATCGAGGAGAACAGGTTCGAGCCGCTCGGCCATGCCGGCGGACCTTACCGGCTGAACATTTCGCTAGTTGATTCGAAGCTGGTTTTCGCCATCACCACCGAAGAGGGCGGCACTGTTGCCACCCATATCCTATCGCTTACGCCCTTCCGGCGGATCGTCAAGGATTACTTCATGATCTGCGAGAGCTATTACGAAGCGATCCGTTCGTCGACGCCAAGCCGCATCGAGGCGATCGACATGGGCCGGCGCGGCATCCACAATGAAGGCTCGCAGACGCTGAAGGACAGGCTGGCCGGCAAGATAGAAATCGATTTCGACACCGCCCGGCGCCTTTTCACGCTGGTCTGCGTGCTCTACTGGCGCGGATGATGGCAATGGATCTGGCCGCCGACATCGAGGAGGGAAAGCGGCCGGGCGCCATCCTCTTCATGTGCGGGATGAACGCCATCCGCTCGCCGATAGCCGAAGCGATCGCCCGTAGCATTCTGCCGGCCAATACCTATATACGATCGGCCGGCGTTCGCGCCGGCGAGCGCGATCCCTTCGTGGATGCCGTGCTCGAGGAAATCGGGCTTTCCCTCGGGCGCCGCCAGCCGCAGACGCTGGAAGAACTCGAGGACGACTATTTCGATCTGATCATCACGCTTTCGCCGCAGGCCCACCACGCGGCGCTCGAGCTGACCCGGTCGAGTGCGGTCGATGTCGTCTATTGGCCGACCATGGATCCGACCGTTGTCAGCGGAACGCGCGAGCAGATTCTGGAGAGCTACCGCGAGGTTCGCGAACACCTGGCCGGCCTCATCGAAAGCCGGCTACTCAAACGAAATGGCATCGCCGCGCAATCGGCATGAAAACAAATAAAGGAAAGCCTGATCAACAAGGTTCACAAACCATCGTTGATTGTGTAGTTTCCGCCCAAATTTTGAAGGCGCGCCCTGCGCTGCCTATTCAACCCACAGGAAGAAAACACTTATATGCCTAAAGAAGAAGTCCTCGAATTCCCGGGAATCGTCACCGAACTTCTGCCGAATGCGACGTTCCGCGTGAAGCTCGAAAACGAACACGAGATCATCGCCCATACGGCAGGCCGCATGCGCAAGAACCGCATCCGCGTTCTCGCCGGCGACAAGGTGCTTGTGGAAATGACGCCCTACGATCTGACCAAGGGCCGCATCACCTACCGTTTCAAGTAAGTTTGCCCGAAGGTCCTGCAAGGGTTTTTCTCCCGTCTGCCGATGGTCGAGGTTCTATGACGCTGAAATACAAGCTCATTCTGGCCTCGGGTTCGCCCCGGCGCGTCGACCTGCTCAACCAGGCCGGCATCGAGCCTTCGCGCCTGATGCCGATGGATATCGACGAGGCGCCGAAGAAGTCGGAGCATCCGCGTTCGCTCGCCCGCAGGCTTTCGGCGGAGAAGGCTGAAGCCGCCCTTGCCGCCATCAAGGGCGATATCACCTGGAAGGGCAGCTATATCCTGTCTGCCGATACGGTGGTCGCCGTCGGCCGGCGCATCCTCGGCAAGGCCGAGTTCGCCGACGAGGCGTTGAATTCGTTGCATCTCCTCTCGGGACGCAACCACATGGTCTACACCGGCGTTTGCCTGGTGACCCCGGATCGCAAGGTCCGTCAGAAGATCGTCGAGACCAAGGTACGCTTCAAGCGTCTCTCCGGCTTCGAGATCGAGAACTACCTGGCTTCCGGCCAGTGGCGCGGCAAGGCAGGCGCCTACGGCATCCAGGGCCTCGCCGGCACCTTCGTGCAGAAGATGGTGGGCTCCTACACCAATGTCGTCGGCCTGCCGCTTTATGAAACCATTCTGCTTTTGACCGGCGAAGGCTTCGATGTGCATAGCCGGTGGCCCGAGGGCTGAGCCTGACGGCCGATCGCATAGGACAAACCGATATGCCTGAAGACAAGAAAGCGGCCGCCAAGGTCGAACCGCTGCGCAAGACCCGCCCTTGCCCCGAATGCGGCAAACCCTCCCACCGCGAACATTACCCCTTCTGCTCCAACCGCTGCCGCGAGGCCGATCTGTCCCGCTGGCTGGCCGGCGCCTATGCCATCCCGGTTGCCGATGATGAGACGAAGGCCGAATATCCCGATGAGGAAAACTAGAGAATTTCGCCTGCGAAGCTCTTATTTTTCCTCACGAATCCGCAAAGCCGGCAAGACCGTCAAAAAAGAGTCATTTGACGCTTGCCATGGGCGAACAAGATGCTATAACCCCGCTCGCTTCCGGGGTGAACCAAGGCCCCGCGGTTCCTTTTCTGAAAGGGAACTTCTGAAGCAGGTTAGCCCAGGTAGCTCAGTTGGTAGAGCAGCGGATTGAAAATCCGCGTGTCACTGGTTCGATTCCGGTCCTGGGCACCACTGCTATCAATCTTGTTTTCATTGTATTTTTATATCCGCATCATCGATGCGTGCGGGCATCCGATCGAAAGAAGCTGCAGAATTTCGCAAGTATCGCCGTTGGCAATATTATTGTTACGAAATAATTCGCTTTCAGCTATATTTACCCATGAAAAAGATCGCCTACAGCAAGGCCGCCACGAAGGCTCCGCAAGATGCAGCCGAAGCGCGCCGCGGCGATCGTCGCCAGGGTCGAAGCCTTCGCCAACGCCGAGACGGTCGACCTCAAGAAGCTGCAAGGCAGCGATTTTATTCGAATTCGTGTCGGGCAGGAGCGTGTCATCATCGACGATCAGACCATGCAGGTCCTCGTCATCAAGGCCGGCCCACGCGGCGACATCTATAATGAATAGGAACCACCATGGCTGAAATCCAAAAACTGACCATCGACGGCAAGGGGTACGTGCTGCTTTCCGAAGACGACTATCAGGACCTTGTCGACCTCAGCGAGGCGCGCGCCGCAAAGGCGCGTATCGACGCTGGCGAAGAGACCTGGCCTGAAGACGTCGTCAAAGCACTGATCGCCGGCGAAGATCCTGTCCGGGTGTTCCGTAAGCATCGCGGCATGAGTGTCAAGGAGCTGGCTGAAAAGTCCGGGCTCTCCCAGCCTTATCTTTCCGAAATCGAGACCGGAAAGAAGGAGGGCTCCCTGGACGCACTCAGGTCGATCGCCCGCGCGCTGGACGTCGACCTTGACGATGTGGCTTGATGCATACGCATCCCAAGGCGGCCACGTTGTGATGGAGCTTGGTACTTTCGAGCCGTATCCCTTTGCCCCATTTGGGCAGGCTCCCTCGTCAAAATATGATGCCGCGCGCCCGATATGCGGGGCCAGAAGGTGCCCAACAAAGCCCTCTGTTGAGGTTAGTTTCGCCCTTTCGATGTCTTCGCCAGCATCTCGCTCAGTGTTGCCGCCGAGAGCATGGATTCGGCCAAAAGCTTTTTGAGCTTCTGGTTCTCTTCTTCCAGTGCTCTCAATCTTTTGGCATGGAGACCGACATTTCCGAACTGCAAGGATTGCCACCGATAGAAGGTCGGCTCGCTGATACCGTACCTGTGGCAAACATCTGCCACCGTCACTCCGGCTTGGTGCTCCTTCAGAATGCCCGTAATCTGGTCGTTGTCGAATTTTCTCTTGCCCATCACCGTCTCAGTCCTCGCGAAATGCTCTGTTGAAACTGTCGAGAAGTGGTCTGACAGCATAGAGCGCCACGCTGCTTTTGCCCGTTTCGATCAGTATTTGTGCGGGCATGCCCGCGACCAGTTCGACATCACTCATTTTCGCCAATCGCTCGTCCGTTACACGGATCGTCGCGGCAAAGTAGGGCTGGCCGCTCTGCGTATCGAGGAGACGGTCCGCTGAAACATACTCGACCCGACCTTTCAGGAGTGGAACGCGCCGCTGATTGTAGGGAAGGAGGTGGACCTGTGCCTCGAGCCCCGCATGAACGAGATTGATGTCTTCTGGTCTGACGTGGGCAGACACGACAAGGCGATCGGAGCGTGGCAGAAGATCAACGAGCGGTTCACCCGCGCCGATCACGCCACCTGATGTGTGGACGCGCAGGTTCATGATCGTTCCGTCGTCGGGAGCGCGGATGTCGGTCCTTGCGAGTTGGTCGTCGATCGCCCGCAAGCGCTCGCGCAGCTGCATGATCCGGCTTTCCGTATCGCGCATGCCTTGGGCGACTTCGCTCAACCGGTCGCTCTCGAGCTTTGCGAGATCGGCCTGTGAGCCGCTGATCACCTGGTAGGCGCGAGAGATCTGTGCCTCTACTTGACCCTGCTGGCCATCAAGGTCTGCTTTTTCCCGCTGGAGGTTGAGAAGTCTGCTCCTTCTTTCCAGCCCTTTGGCGCTGAGGATCGTAACCTGATCCAGTTCTTGGCTCGAGATTGTCGCTCTGTCGGCCAGTGCTGCCTTCTGCGCGCCAAGTCCAACGATTTCCTGCCGCACCTGTGCGATCTTTTCATTGGCGATCTGAATTTCCGCCTGCATGACGCGGCGACGGGCTTCGAAGATTTTCTGTTGCCCGATCAGGATAGCGCTGACCGAAGGATATCCGTCCATGGCTGCCCTGAGGTCCTCAGGATAGGCGATATGGTCGCCGCCCGTCTGCTCCGCAAGCAGGCGGGCGCGGCTTCCTTCGGCGTCCCAAAGTTGCCCTTGAATGCTGTCGCGCTCCGAGCGAGACTTCGTGTCGTCGAGCTCTATCATGATCTGTCCGGCCATGACCGCATCGCCGTTTTTAACGAGGATCCGTCGGACAATCCCGCCTTCCAGATGCTGAATGGTCTTGCGGCTGGACTCCGGTTCGATGACGCCCGATGCAATTGCAGCGCTTTTCAGCGGCGCCAGGACCGACCAGATTCCCAATCCGACTATGAAAACCAGGATCAACAGGTTGCCCGTCCAAACAACGCCTCTGAGCCCCGGCATCGGCGAGCGGGGCGCGGGTCCGCGCTGTTTCGACTCGATCACCGGCAAATAGGCCGTCTGTTGCTTGACCAACCGCCGACCAGTCCTTGGCGAATTTGAAAATTTCGCCGGCGTTGCGTCCAGTTGAACAAGGGCCATGGCGGCGTTTCTCCCTATGTTCCTGTTCGAGACGGTGGTTGAAGATAAGTTTCATAAATCCGCTCGCTGTCGCCGAAGGCAGCCACCGTTCCGTTACGCATGATGGCAATCTTGTTGGTGACCGGCAGGATCCCCATCCGGTGCGTTATGATAACGACGGTCATCCCCCTGGATTTCATGCGCTCGATTGCCGCAAACAGCATGCGTTCGCCGTCATAATCCAGGCTCGAATTCGGATCGTCGAGAACGATCAGAGACGGGTTTCCATAGGCCGCCCGTGCCAGTCCCAGCTGTTGGCGCTGAGCTCGAAGGAGCAGGTTTCCACCTTCACCGATGTCGGTCTCGTAGCCCTGCGGCAGCCGCATGATCGCTTCGTGCAACCCAACCAGCTTCGCGGCGTCGATCGCTTTGCCGGGATCTCCTCCGTCCAGCCGGCCGATCACATCCTTGATCGCTCCGCCGAAGAGTTCGATGTCCTGCGGCAGGTATCCGACGTGGCAGGTCCCCCCGCAAAGGCGCAGAGCCGAGATATCGACCCCACCGAGAAGAGCATATCCGCTTGTTGCTGGCACAACGCCTGCCATGACGCGACCAAGTGTCGATTTTCCCGATCCCGAAGGACCGATGAGCGCTATGCAATCGCCGGGCGCGAGGCGCAATGTGATATCAGTCAATATCGGCCGATCAGCGAAGGGTTTGAAATAGCTGACATTATCGAGAACGAGGCCATTGGGTTCCGGCAGCGGCACCATTCGGGCATCGCAATCCGATGCAACTGTTATCAGCATTCTGTTCAAGCGATTGAAGGCATTGCGCGCAAACGTAAAGGAGCGCCATGCCCCTATTGCGCCCTCGATTGGTGCGAGCCCGCGGCCGAGCAGCAGGCTCGCAACGAAGATGATCCCGGGACTGCCGCTGTTTACGAGCACGAGCCATGTCGCGGATCCCATCATGAGGATCTGCGCCAGTGTGCGGATCGATTTGGAGAAACCAAGAATGATCTCGGTGCGATGCATCGCGATGTCCTGCGCCCTTCTTGCCATTTCCGCATCGCGATAGACGATCAGCGCTGCGCCATCCTGCATGCCCATTGCCCTGATGACCTCGATGTTTTTGAGGGCGGTCGCAAATCGCAGATAGCTCCTCGAAAGGGCAAGATTGGCGTGCGCAAGCGGCTCCCGCGTCGCCAGTTCCGTCATGAACGCAAACAGCAGAAGTGCAACGGCGCTCAGAAGACCGATGGTCCCAAGCAAAGGATGAACAAGAAAGAGCAGGAGCAGGAATAGCGGCGCCCAGGGAACGTCAAAAAACAGCGAGCTGGCCGGTGAATCGAGGAACTGGCGTAATGCAGCCAGGTCCCTGTAGCATTCCGTGGCGGCTCCCGTATCGGTGCGAGCGGCATATTCGAATGATGAGGTGAGCACCATGGGCCGTAGCCTGTGGTCCAGCCAACTGCCGATGCGCGAAAGAGCTGCCCTGCGCACGATATCCAGCGTGGATCCGACGAGCACGGCGATGGCGATGATCATCGTCAGCATCAGCAGCGTGTCAGCGCTTCGGCTCGACAGGACCCTGTCATAGATCTGCAGGAGATAGATGGAAGGCGCGAGAAGAAAGAGATTGTAGCCGCAGCTATAGAGGAAGACCAACCCGAAGGCCCCGGCACAAGCCCTGAGCGCAACAACAAGCTGTGTCGGCGGGGGCGGTGGCTTTATGGAAATCGTTGTCATTATCAGATCTCGCTGCACTTGATACTGACAAGAAGAGACTGCTTACCTTGAGGGCCGCCGGCCGAAACCAGCGGCCCTTGAGGTCTGAGTTCAGGAGCCGAGATGGTCGACGTCGATATGGCCGAAGGCGTTTATGAAGTGATCAAGAGAATTGTTCACCGTCGTCGTTTCGGGATCCGTGTGCACCAGAGCTGACGAGATATCGCCGCCCAGAGCGTTGTTCCCGTTGCCGCCGTTGCCGCCGACACCTGCGAGGATGGTGGCATGCTGATCGGCCACAAGCTGCGTATATTGTGTCGCGGTCGTAGCCGCATTCACCGTAGCCGTGTCGCCGCCGCTCGAGTTTCCTTGGCTGCCGTTGGAGTTTGAATCTCCCCCCGCGCCGCCGTCGCCGCTGTTCGTGACCGCCGCCAGGAAGCCGTTCTTGGCCTGAGCAAAGCCACCGTCTCCGCCACTGCCGGCGTCCCAACCTGCTTTCTGCCAAACGTGATCGCCATTGTGCAGATCGGTCGTTGCCCCGTAGACCGTTTGCACGGGGTTTACATATGCAACCGGGTTGTAGTTGATGTTCCCATCGTTGTGGCCATCACCGCCGTTGCCGGCATTCGCGTCACCCGCATCCGGGTTGTTGAGATGTATCGTGTCGGATATTTGTGGAATAGGCATTGATGTCACTCCTTTACTTGGTTTCATCTGTGTTCGTTTTACGGCGTCCCCCTACGGCGTGCGTTTCCAGCATGTCGCCGCAGCCAATACAACCGCAGGCGAATATTGCCTGCGATTTAATCTCTGGCCTATCTAGATATTCGGTGACATTCATTCGGACGTATACTTGGATGTGGCGGAGCGTTATTTGGATTGGTACTTATTGATTTGGTGCAGGGTGGTATGGTCGATCGTGTCTGCGACCTCGTCGAAGCGACATCAGGACCTCTGATCCATAGGCAGATTTAGAGCCTTTCCGGGTTAGATTGCAGCATTCTGCCGGAGCAGGTTTTCGTCAGGGCTAAGGCGATTGGCGACGGGCATACCTCTTGGTACGTCCGAGCCGATCGCCTTTGATCCTGGCGGAAAGATGCCCGGCCCTTCGGGTTGGCTGAAACGGGCCGGCTGATCGACCGGCCGGCTTGGCCGTAGAGCTGGGCTACGACGCGCGCCGGCCGGTCGACCATCCGACTCCGTTTGAGCCAACAGAATGCTGCAATCTAACCCGGAAAGGCTCTAATGCTCGCAAACTCGCACAACGGGCGCTGCGGCCATGACAGCCAAATGGCTACAGCACTAGCCGACAGGATGTAGACGAATTGCAGGCTCTGCTTTTCCCACGTTCAGATGCACAATGCCTGAACAATTCAGGCTGCATAGCGCCGCATGCTCGGTGGACGTGCAGTCGCCGGCGAATGGAGACGGTAATGGCGGAAACTCGTCCCTCATTGGAAGACCTGCCCAAGACGGGCAGCGATCAACACCTCGCCTCCAACGTGGCCGCGGGGCATCTGGCGCTGGTGCCGACTTGGCTTCCATTGGATGTCGCTTCCGGTCAGAGCCATAATTCAGCCGGCAGCGGTGGTGACGGGATCAGCGAAGGCGTGATCAGCAGCAACGCACTGGCCGTCTTCACGCCGTCCAATGCCGCTATTGCGGGACCTCATTCGGGTGCAGACGCCTTCCAGGGCAACGACGCGCTCATCAATCAGCATCCCACCGAAATGGCCGGGATAGGCGGGAATGGTGGAAGCGGCAATATTGCCATCGGCGGCGATGGCGCCAATCATGCCGGCTCCGGGGGCAATGGCCTCTTCTACGGTGGGCTGGTAAGCACCGAAGTCGCGCTGTTTGCCCCCGTGAACACTGCCGTGGCTGCAGGCCCCGGCGCGGAGGCTCACGCCGAGCAATCGAACAACGCACTGTTCCTGCAGGGCGCGACCCAGATTGGCGGCATGGGCGGCTCGGGCGGAGACCATAACGTCGCGAGCCACGGCACGTCGATGAGCCCGGGAACTGCGCTCACATTGACCGGCGACTTTTATGCGGGCCATGGCGGCGATGGATATTTCGTCGGTAGCATGGTCGACGTGAGTATCGCCATCTTCTCACCGATCAACATCGCCATCGGCGCCGCAGGCGGCTCCGCAGAGGCTCATCAGACAAACAATGTCATTTTCGATCAGGGCACTGTGCAGATTGCAGGCATCGGCGGCAATGGCGGTGGCTTCAACCTGTCTTCAGATACGATTTATACCGGCAATCATGCAGGTGGCGGCGGTGGGGACGGATCGTCAACCGGCAGCATGGTAGACGTCAATTTCGGCTATTTCCATCCCATCAACATTGCTGTTCCCGCCGGTGGGACGGCGGATGCCCAACAGACCGATCATGTTCTCTATGATCAGCAAGCGCTTCAGTTGGCCGGCATCGCGGGCCAAGGCGGAGACGGTAACCTCACGGATGCCCATTCGGCTCTCGTCGACGACATTCTGAGCTTCATGCATAGCTAGGCCTTTCCATTTTTTCTTCGAATCACGGAAATGCTCTATCTCTTTGTTTCCACGTAATTCCGGACGCAAAAACCGCAATGCACTTTTGCTGGAATTGCTCTAGCGGATAGCCTCCCCGCACGAAACCGTTCTTTGTGCCATTTTCAGGCCATATGTTAAACGCTTCCCCCGCCGGGCTCTCGTCTTTTGGGCCGACATGGCACGCAACGGTCGGCTCACTGAGATACCGAACATTCCCCATGACCTTATCCGTATTGTCGGCGATTTCGGCCGTCAAAGGCCGTGACTTCTGGCCGGTATTTGTCAGTGCCTGAGCGGCGCTGCCTGAGTGAAAACGATGCCAACTGGTATTGATGCGTCATTAGAGCGCAGTTTTCACTAATCATAACGGGTAATCAGGGATCTCAGGCTTTTGTTGCTTTTCGCCTTTGTCGTTTTGCTGTCGGGTCTGCGACTGCTTTGAATTGAGATATGGAAACAAAGCCGAGCCGGTCGACGGCTCGTTATATCCAATGGCGCTTTCCTAAATGGGTCTGTCGCAGATTGGTTGCCTTTTCAGTGCCTTTGGAAGCTTTGTTGACGCGCTTGCCGTACGTGAATTCGGCGACGGCTGGAAAGTCTGCAGCGGCAAGTCGAACCAGCAGGCCTTCATGAAAAATCTCTTCAATGTGCTCTGCAAGCCCAGTTATCTATCGTTGATATCTTATAAACTATAAGAATTATCATCAGAGTTCAGACTATTAATATCCGAAATACACTCACATTTTCTCATGACATGTAGTGAGAACAGGAATATTATGAATAGCTGTTGCGTTGCAAATATTCGTGGGGAGCACGCAAGTGTCCGACATTACTGGAACTAGGCGCCGTATCGGGCGCAATGCACCAACTGTGATCATCATCGAGCATTCTACATTGGCGCGCACCACCGTGGTGAAGCTTCTTGAGCGTGAACTCGCCGGATGGAACGTTATAGATTTGATCTCGACCGAGAGTCTCGAGAGTGCTCTTGGAGCTGAGGTGCGTTTGATTGTATTGGGCCTGGCTGGCAGAAGTGTTGAGAGCACCAGCCTGCGTGATGATCTCGCGGCGATTGCTGCACGTTTTCCTGAAGCTCCTGTCGCGTTGCTCTCAGGTACGGATGACGCCATCATAGCCCGTCAGGCACTCAAGATGGGCATCCGCGGCTTATTCTCGACTTCACTTCCCATTGACATTGCTCTTGCCGGTCTTCGTCTCGTTCTGGCAGGAGGAACATTTTTCCCGCAGCTATTGGGAGCTGGTACAAACGGCTCAACCGAGCATAGTCCGGCCAGAAATGAAGCCGAAAAGAGCTTGGATGATAGGACGCAGTACTTGGCGATTGCTGATTTCACTCCCCGGGAAGCGGATGTCCTGGCAGAGCTGCAATGCGGCTGTTCAAATAAAGTAATTGCAGGAAAACTCAATTTGTCGGGACATACGGTGAAGATGCATTTGCAACACATAATGCGTAAGTTGCAGGCGCAGAACCGCACTGAAGTGGTTGCCCGCTTAATTCAAAGAGCTGCCGGTGGGCCTGACGCCTCGCCGAGTTAGGCGGCGTCGCCGGTACGGGGGAGTATCGGCGGGCGCGTTTCAACGGGTTTCATATCGTGATGCCCTGATGGGAACCGCGAGTCCGCCCGTCCGTTACCATTTGAGCAACGGAGGAAATGGACATGCGCAAGAAAAAAGCCATCGTCGAGGCGGCGCTTGAGTCCGAGTACGAGCGCCAGGCACTGGGGATCATGAATACGGAGCAAGCTCTGAAGCTTGAGGATTCAGACGGTCTTGTCTTCAGCCATCCGGATAAAGAGGCTGGCGTGACGGATCATTTTGTTGATCAAGATGAGCTGCGCCGTTTGGTGCGGCGGTCAACGTCGCCGCATCCCCTATTGCAATCGCAGGCTCGTACGACACGTTCGTCCTGAACTTCAGGCAATCATGTAGCCGCCGTCCACCGGCATCGATATGCCGTTCACCATGGCAGCCTGGTCGGAGAGCAGGAAAAGAACAACCTGGGCAATGTCTGCCGGCTCAGCGAAGCGTCCGACCGGAATTCGCTTCATCATCCCCGCGGCCTTCTCGGGGTCGCTCCATGCCTTCACCGCCATTGGCGTCAACGTCACCGTTGGGTGGACGCCGTTCGCGCGTATCCCGTGGGGCGCGAGCTCCTTTGCCATGACCCGCGTCAAGCCGTCCAATCCACCTTTCGACGCACAATAGGCAGCGTGGTCGGGGATGCCGACGAAGGATGCGACCGACGAGACATTGACGATGGCGCCCTTGCGGTCCTCCTTGATCAGCGAGCGGGCATATTCCTGGGCGACGATCATCGGAGCACGCGTGTTGACCGCGACAAGACGGTCGAATGCTTCGACGGTTGTCTCCAGGAACGGCTGAAGCTCGGTCGTGCCGGCGCAGTTGATCAGGAAATCTGCGGGAAGGGCAGCGATCGCCGCCTCTCTGGTCGCATCGGCGTCTGCGAGATCGACCTGGATTGCCCGGCAGCCGAATTCCCCTCGCAGCGCTTCGATGTCGGCAGCACTGCGGGTCAGGGCGACGACCTGCGCACCCCGTTCGGAGAGCATCCTTACAATTTCGCGTCCGATGCCTTTTCCGGCGCCGGTCACGATCACCGTCTTTCCTCTGAAGTCCATGGATCGTTCTCCTAAAGTCTCTGGCCTGTTTCCCGATCGAAGATATGTGCACGCCGGGGATCGATGTGGAAGTACATCGTCCGTCCGGGGTCGACCTCGATACGCTCGCGGATCAGGGCGTCGATCGGCACGCCTCCCGTGCGGCCGAAGATCAATGTCTCCGAACCCGTCGGCTCGAACACCGAGACTTCGACCGGAACACCTTCTTCGCCGATCGTGATGTGCTCCGGTCGGATGCCGTAGGTCACGGCTCGTCCTTCATCCGCATTTGTGTCCGCCAGCGGAAGGGTGATGCCCTGGTCGGTGACGACGATCTTCCTGCCGTCGCGGGTGGCTATGCGGCCCTGAAGGAAGTTCATCGATGGGCTGCCGATGAAGCCGGCGACGAAGAGGTTGACGGGGAAGTCGTAGAGATCGAGAGGCTTGCCGATCTGCTCGACCCTGCCGTCGCGCATCACCACGATCTTGTTGGCCATCGTCATCGCCTCGATCTGATCGTGCGTGACGTAGACGGTGGTGGTCTTCAGCCGCTGGTGAAGCTCCTTGATCTCGACGCGCATGGTGACGCGGAGTTTGGCGTCGAGGTTCGACAATGGCTCGTCGAACAGGAAGACCTGCGGATCGCGGACGATGGCACGGCCCATCGCCACGCGTTGACGCTGTCCGCCCGACAGTTGCTTCGGATAGCGGTCGAGATAACGCGTCAGGTCGAGGATCTCGGCTGCCCTGCCGACCTTCTCGTCGATCTCCGCCTTCGGACGCTTGGCCATTTTCAGCGGAAAGCCCATATTCTCGGCGACGGTCTTGTGGGGATAGAGCGCGTAGCTCTGGAAGACCATCGCGATGTCACGCTCCTTCGGGGGAGCATTGGTGACGACACGGCTGCCGATCCGGATATCTCCGCTGCTGACCGTCTCCAGCCCGGCGATCATCCGGAGCAGGGTGGATTTGCCGCATCCGGAGGGACCGACCAGAACGACGAATTCGCCGTCCTCGATGTCGACGCTGACGCCGTGCATGACTTGAAGAGAGCCATATTTCTTGGTGACGTCGCTAACCTGTACGTTTGCCAATGTCGTTCCCCCCTAAAGCAGTGCAGCTTGTGTTTTGATGTCGTTGACGGAATTCATCATCTCATCCCTTCCAGACGATATAGGCGCCAAGGACTGCCGAGATTGCCGCCGCGAACCATACCGAAAGCCCGAAGGGTTCGATGAACCGCATCCAGAACAGCGAGAGCGCCACCCAGATCACGACCGAGATGAAGAGCCGGTCGAACCAGTTCGTTTCGATCGGCAGGAAGCCTGGCTTGGGTTCGTTATTTCCTGATTGAGACGTCATCGTTTCATCCTTTCACGGCGCCGAAGGTCAGGCCGGCGACGATGTGACGCTGGACCACCGAAAAGACAATGAGCGCCGGAACCAAGGTCAGCATGGAGATCGCGGCCATGATGCCCCAGGCCGTCCCCGTCGTCGTCACATATTCCGACAGGCCGGTGGTGAGTGTCCGCGCATGGAAGTTGGTGAGCGTCGCCGCCAGCAGGTATTCGTTCCACGCAAACACCCAGGTCAGGATCAGCGTCACCGCAAGTCCAGGCCGTGCCAAAGGAAAGATGATATCATAGAGGACGGTCCATGGGCTCGCGCCGTCCATATAGGCTGCCTCGTCCAATTCCTTCGGAATGCCTTCCACCGTCGGGCGCAGCGTCCAGATGGCGAAGGGAAGGTTGAAGGAGCAATAGACCAGGATCATGCCCAGCTTGGAATCGGCGAGCGAGAAGTCGCCGATCCTGTAGACCTGCGTCAGCAGCAGGAAAAGCGGGAGGAGGAAGACCGCCGGCGGCGCCATGCGGTTGGTGATCGTCCAGAAGAAGATGCTTTCCTTGCCGGCGAGGTCGAAGCGCGTCAGGGCATAGCAGGCAAGGAAGCCGAGCGTGGTGACGAGCAGCGCGTTGCCCGACGAAATGATCAGCGAGTTGAGCATGTATCCGCGCAAGGTCGGATTGGTCAGCACGTCCTGGTAATTCTTCCAGAAGAAGCTCCGGAGAATGACATCGGGCGTCGAAAACAGGTCGAACGGCTGTTTCACCGATATGACGAAGAGCCAGTAGATCGGGAAAAGGGTGACGAAGCTTATCAGGGTCCACAGGAGGACCGGAAGCCAGGGACTTTTGGTCTTCATCGCTTCAACCTCTCTTCACGCGGGGTGCAATCAGGCCGACATAGAGCAGCCAGCAGACGACGATGGTGAGATAGAGGACGATGACGGAGATCGCCGAACCGTAGCCGTAATTCGTCTTGGGAAAGACTTCCCTGAAGATATGGACGCCGATGTAGCGCGTCGAAGAGCCCGGGCCGCCGCCGGTCAGCATCAGGACTTCGTCGACGGTGCGCAGCGCGTCCATCAGCCTGATGAACACCGTGGCGAGCAGGGCCGGGCGGATCAGGGGGAGCGTGATGTGCCAGAAGATCTGGCTCTTGCCGGCGCCGTCGATCTGCGCCTGCTCGAAGGGGTCTGACGGAAGCGAGACGAGTGCGGCGATCAGCGAGAGGGTGACGAGGGGCGTCCAGTGCCAGATGTCCATGATGACAGTGACGGTGAAGGCCGCGACGGCGCTCTGGCCGATATTCAGATCGTAGCCGAACCAGCTCCTCAGGAGGTATGGAATGATGCCGATGGACGGGGTGGTCATCAGCTTCCAGACGGAGCCGACGATGATCGGCGCCATGATCAGCGGCAGCGTATGGATCGTGCGAAACACCGCTTTTCCGGGAAAGTCCTTGAGCAGCGCCTGGGCGAGGATGTAGCCGAGGACCAGCTCCGACACGACCGCGAAGAAGACGAATGTCAGGGTTATGCCGAGCGATGCCAGGAACTGAGGGTCGAAGACGAGCCGCCGATAGTTCTCAGCCCAGTTGAAGATCATGCCCGGATTGGCCGCGAACGGGTTCCATGAATGGAAAGAGACCCAGAGGACGTAGATGAACGGAAAGATCCCGAACAGTCCGAGGATCACTATGGTCGGTGACAGCAACAGCCACCCGAGCTTTTGCGAATGCATCGCCTATCCCCCATTGAACACTATGTGGACGTCCGCTCCATCAGGGAGCGAAAGATGACGGGTCGTCGGAACGACCCGTCAGTTGGGGAGGATGTTTTATTTGCGATAGCCGAGCGAGGTGAGCTCCTCTTCGGCCTTGGCCGCCATCTGGTCGAGGCCTTCATCGGGACCGATCTTGCCGGTCAGGATGTCGTAGAAGATAGGCGCGGTCGCTTCACGGACCTGAGCATGGAAGGGATAGGGAGGAGCGCCGGCGAAGAGCTTGCCGTCGTCCTTCAGCATCGTGTAGAAGCCGCCGAGCTTGGCGTCCATCTCCTTCACCTTCGGGTCGTCGAACGTCGCCGTATTGGTGATGCGCGGTGCGGCGATGGCCCAATCGGGCTGCACTTCGTTCTGGCCGATGAATTCGAGGAACAGCAGTGACGCTTCCTTGTTCTTGGAGGTGACCGGAACGCCGAAGGCGCCGCCATCGTAGTAGCCGATATAGCCCTTTCCGGCTTTCGCGTCGTCCAGCACGCCGGGCTCGAGCGGCGGCAGAGCGAAACCGACCTGGCCGACCACCTTCGACTGCGCCGGATCGCTTGCGATCCACGCGGCATTCTCACCGTAGATCAGTCCCTGGGCGACACGGCCTGCGGCAAACGTCGTTGCGGTTTCCGTCCAGGTTGACTGCGTCGATTCCGGAGGAGCGATGTCGCGCAGGTGCAGCCAATACTTCAACGCGGCCTTCGCCTTGTCGCCGTTCATCGCACCGCCATGTTCGACCGTCGCCGCATAATTGTTCTTGGCGTCGATGCCCCAATTGTAGACGCCGAAGGTCGGCGCGATGGACTCGAAGAACTCATACCAGGACGCCGGATGGCCTGTATGTGCCTGGGCGGTCGTGCCCCAGAGCTCCATGCCGTTGTCCTTGCCGTACTTCGTGAAGAATTCGGCGATCTCCGTATATTCCGCGTGTGTGGTCGCCGGCTTCAGGTCCTTGCCGGTTTCCTTCTTGAAGGCTTCCTTGATCTTCGGATCGTCGAAGAGGTCCTTGCGATAGAGATACGCCTTCAGGAAGGCTTCCATCGGAACGCCGAAGAGATCGCCGCTCGAGTCCTTGAAGTAGTCGGCAAAGCTGGTGAAGTTGGCGTCGTCGTAGGTCGGCGCCTTCAGATCCGGCTGGTCTTTCAGCGTCTTCGTGATGTCGACGAGGAAATTCCTGGCCAGATAGGAGTAGATGATGTCCTGCTCGATGTAGACCATGTCATAGATGCCGGTCTTGGCTTCCATGTCCTTGATGGCCTTGTCGTACATCTGATCCCAGGACGTCGTCTCGATGTCGACCTTGATGCCGGTCTTCTTTTCGAATTCCGGAGCGAGCACGTTCCTGATGTAGTTCGATGGCGGAGTGCTTTCGGTGACGCCGTGCAGTGTCACGCCCTTGAATTTGGCGCCGGCATCGGACCAGAAGTCAGCCCAGGCCGGCGAAGCGGTGGTGGCGAGGCTGAGCGTCAGCGCAAGCGCGCTAGCCTTCAAAGCATAATTCATTTTCAATCCTCCCAAAGTGCAGCGAGATCATTTCGCCGGTCCTTTGTGTAGGCCAAAAAAACTGACGGCGCAACATTTGTTGTCTAAACATGCAAATGGATGATCTATCCCATTGATTTTTGCAGAAACTAATTTCCGACGGAGGGTGCGATGCAATGGCGAGAAGCGTAATATATTGCATTGCAAAGTAATTTTGCACAGCAGCAAAAAAAATGCAGCCGAAATTATTTGTTGTCTTGCCAAACTAAATGGCATAGCAATGTCCGCAACCAAAGGCATTTTTTGGAGGAAAAGGCTATGCGTCGATTGGGTATCCATTCATTTGTATGGACAGGCGGCCAAACGCAGGAAGGGCTGGAGATGGCCCTCAACAAGACGGCCGAACACGGATATCGCACCATCGAATTTGCCTATCTGCGCCCCGAGAAATTCAATCTCGATCGACTGGCAAAGCTTGCGCAGTCGCTTGACGTGGAGATTGGCGTTACGATGGGTCTGCCGCTCGAGAGGGACGTATCGAGCGAGGACATGTCTGCGGTGTCCGCCGGCAAGCAGACGCTGGCCGACGCCGTTCGTGCGGTCCGCGATATCGGCGGCAACAAGCTCGGCGGGATTCTCTATTCCGCGCACACCAAGTACAATCGCCAGCCGACGAAGAAGGGCTGGGACAACAGCGTCGCCGCGATCGCCGCGACTGCCGAAGTCGCCAGACAAGCGAACGTCGACCTCGTCCTTGAAATTGTCAACCGGTTCGAGACGAACCTGCTGAATACGGCGGCGCAGGGACTGAAGTTCATCGCCGAGACCGGATCGGAGCATGTCCGTCTCCACCTCGATACATTCCATATGAACATCGAGGAAGCCAATCCGGCCGCCGCGATCCGCCTGGCCGGCGACAAGATCGGCTACTTCCACATCGGCGAGAGCAACCGCGGTTACCTCGGCGACGGCGTCATCAACTTCGATCTGATCTTCGACGCTCTGCTCGACATCGACTATAAGCGCGACATCGTGTTCGAAAGCTTCTCGACGACGGTCGTGGACGAAGGCCTGTCGCTCGCCTGCGCGATCTGGCGCGACACCTGGGAGGATAATGATCCGCTTGCGGCGCACGCGAAGCGCTATATCGAGCTGAAATATGACGAGGCCAAGCGCCGCCGCGCCACAAACGCGCGGCCCTGATTATCCTTCTGACAGCCTGTTCCAGTCGTGTAAGGGTTGGGCCGACTGAAGGGAATTGAAATATGAACGACACCGTCTCCATCGGAAGTTCGCCGCGCAGGATCCGACAGAATAATATCGTCGCCGCCTTGCAGACGATCTATGCCCACCGAAGCCTCAGCCGGGCGGATCTCGCCCGGAAGCTCGGCATGAATCGCTCATCCTCGGGAGAGATCGTCGCCGAGCTGACGGAAGGTGGGTTCGTTCAGGAGTCGGACGAGAGCGGCAAGCAGCGCCTGGAACATTCCCGTGCCGGGCGTCCCGGCATCATGCTCGAACTGGTCCCCGATGCCGCATTCTTCGTCGGGATAGAGATTGGCGTCGAACATATATCGGCTGCAGTTGTCGATCTCTCCGCCGAAGTCCGGGCATGCCGGAAAATCGCGTTCGACACGCCGTCTTCGACGGTGGAGGAGGCCGTGGCGCAGGGCGTCGAGCTCATTGTCGGCGAGATGACGAAGGGGATGATCGGACGGTGCAAGGGTCTCGGCATATCGGCGCCGGCCCACATCCGGCCGAACGGAATTGTCACTCTCGCACCCATCATCGGCTGGCGAGAGGTGTCGTTGAAGGAGATTGGGCGGTCTGCTTTCCCGGCCGCCGTCCCGATCGCGGTTGAAAACGACGCCAACGCGTTTGCGATCGGCGACAGCTATCGTCACGGCGTCTCAGGCGTGACCCTGTTCCTGCTGATGGAAACCGGTGTCGGCGGTGGCATCATGATCGATGGCAAGCTATTCCGGGGCGGCCACGGCCTGGCGGGAGAAATCGGCCACACCCTGGTACCGGGAAGCGGCGGTCAGAAGTTTGAACAGCTGATCGGTCGCGAAGTGCTGATCAGGCAGTATCGCGAGGCTATTGGACGTAAGCACGTTGATCTGCAGGAATTCCTTGGCGACGTTCATGACCGTGTCCCGGCCGCGGTCAATATTGCCGAAACCTGGTCGCGCCATCTCGCATACGCATTGCTGCAGGCCTGTCGTCTGCTCGACCCGGACAGGATCGTGCTGGGTGGTTCCGTGGCATCTCTCTACCCGATGGTGGCCGCCCGCGTGGCGGTCCACATGTCGGAGGGCCAGAATATACCTTTCCCCATGCCGGAGATCGTCGTGGACGATGATGCGGAGTTCGGTTCCGCCTTCGGCGCGGCGTGCATGTTGCACCAGCGCTTTCTGTCATTGGAGAGCGAGGAGTTCGGCGGCGAGGACGGTGCGCCGGTCCAATCGGCGACGAGTTGATGACAACTATCGAAAGCGGATTGCAAATGACTTCAGTACTGGCTCCGGACCCGCTCGGTCCCACGGTTTGCGTAGGGGAGATCCTCGTCGAGATCGTCGCCACGACGGTCGGAGACGGGTTTCTTAAAGCCCAGCCGCTTGTCGGCCCGTTCGCGAGCGGAGCGCCGGCGATCTTCATCTCGCAATGCGGGCGCCTCGGCGGCAAGGCCGCAATGGTCGGCGCCGTCGGCGATGACGATTTCGGCCGTGTCAATACTGATCGCCTCAAACGCGACGGCGTCGATGTTTCGACGATCTCGATCGATCCGGATTACCCCACAGGAAGCGCCTTTGTCCGCTACCGCAAGGATGGCTCCCGCGATTTCGTCTATAACATCGCCAAGTCCGCAGCCGCACGCTTCGGCTGGTCTCAAACGGTCGCCGATCTCATCAATCGGAGCGGGCATCTTCACGTGATGGGTTCGGCCCTATCGGTCCCCAGTGCGCGCGCGGTGATCGACAAGGCGGTCGACATCGTCAAGGCGCGCGGGGGAACGCTCTCGGTGGATCCGAACATTCGCAAGGAATTGAAGCTGGACGAGGATACCGAGCGCCGCTTTTCCGAGCTTGTCGCTGCCGCTGATCTGCTTCTGCCGTCCGGAGAGGAGCTTGAGCGTGCCGCAGGTATCGAAGGCGAGACAGAAGCGATCCGCCGCTTGTTCGAGATGGGCGTCAAGGAGATCGTGCTGAAGCGCGGCGCCGACGGCGCGACCTATTTTGGCAGCCAAGGAGACCGCATCGACGCTCCGGCATTTGTCGTTCAAGAGGTCGATCCCACCGGCGCCGGCGACTGCTTCGGCGGTGCCTATCTCACCTGCAGGCGGCTCGGAATGTCTCCGCAGCAAGCTCTGACCTATGGTTCGGCCGCCGGCGCCCGCAACGTGACGGTCCTGGGTCCGATGGAGGGCGCCGGCACTCAGCAGGAACTCGATGCGTTTATCGCTTCAACGGAAAGGCGCCCGTGATGCAGGTGCATCTCAACGAACTGGCCAGGCTGAGGATCGAAGGCCAGCCGAGAGGCGTGACCTCCGTCTGCTCGGCCCATCCGATCGTGCTTCGGGCAGCGCTCCGACACGGTCGACAACACGAGAGCACCGTCCTGATCGAAGCGACCTGCAACCAGGTCAATCACCTCGGCGGCTACACCGGAATGACACCAAGCGACTTCGCGTCGCTCGTGATGAAGATCGCGGCAGAGGAGGGGTGCCCCGAAAAGCTCATCCTTCTCGGCGGTGACCATCTCGGCCCCAATCCTTGGCGCGACCGCCCGGCTGAAGAGGCCATGGCCGAGGCCGAGAAGATGGTTGCCGCCTATGTCGACGCCGGATTCCGCAAGATTCACCTCGACGCCTCAATGGGCTGCAAGGGCGAACCGGTGGCGCTCGACGACGAAATCACGGCCCATCGCGCCGCCCGGCTTGCGGCGGTCGCCGAGGCCTCGGCGAAGAAGACCGGCGGTGCAATGCCGGTTTACGTCATCGGCACCGAAGTGCCGCCGCCAGGCGGGGCCGACCACGCCCTGACAACCATCGAACCAACGGCGGCCGCGGCGGCATTGAAGACGATCGAAGTCCACCGCCGGATCTTTGCCGAGGCAGGACTCGGGCAGGCATTTGGACGGGCCATCGGGCTGGTCGTTCAGCCTGGCGTTGAGTTCGGCAATCATAATGTCATCCTTTATGATCGCAGCAAGATAGACGCGCTGAAATCGGTGCTCACCGACGAGCCGCAATTCGTCTTTGAGGCTCACTCGACGGACTATCAGGGGACCCGGCCCTTGACCGCGCTGGTGGAGGACGGCTTTCCCATTCTGAAAGTCGGTCCCGAGTTGACCTTCGTCCTGCGCGAGGCGCTCTACGCGCTGGATGCGATCGCTTCGGACCTCTTGCCCGATTATGGCCAGCGTCCGCTCTATGCGGCGATGGAAGCGCTGATGCTCGATCAGCCCGGCAACTGGAGCCGCCACTACCACGGCACGAACGCCGAGATGCGCTGGCTGCGGCATTACTCGCTCTCCGACCGCATCCGCTATTATTGGGCGTCGGCTGAAGCACAAGATGCCGTCCGGCACCTCTGCGAGGCCCTTCGAGGGCAAATCGTACCGCTGCCATTGCTTTGGCAGCACATGCCGGCCGCTCAGGATTTCGCAGATGCGCCGCTCGATCCGGAACAGGTTTTGATCTGGAGAGTGACGAAGAGCCTCGCGGACTATCACGCCGCGTGCGGCGTCGGGAAGAATTAACAATCAGCATCAAGACAGGAGGAAAATCGATGACGGAATTGAATGGGAAGATCGCGGCGGTCACGGGTGCTGCGTCCGGAATAGGGCTCGCTTCGACGGAAGCAATGCTCGCCGCTGGCGCGACGGTCGTGCTGGTGGACCGCGATGAGAAGGCCCTTGAGACGGTTTGTGCCCGGCTTGGCGAGCGCGCTATTCCGCTGGTGCTCAACTTGCTGGATCCGCACCAGTGCGCGGGATTGCTCGAGAGCATCCTGTCGAAGACCGGCAAGCTCGACATCCTGCATGCCAATGCAGGCACCTATATCGGTGGCGACCTGATGGAAACCGATCTCGATACCGTCGATCGGATGCTCAATCTCAACGTCAATGTCGTCATCAAGAACGTTCGAAACGTCATTCCGCACATGATCGAACGTGGCACTGGCGACATTGTCGTCACCAGCTCCGTCGCCGGACATTCGGCGATTCCGTGGGAACCGGTCTATTCGTCGTCGAAGTGGGCGATGACGTGCTTTGTCCAGACAATGCGACGCCAGCTTCTGAAAAACGGCATTCGCGTGGGGTCGGTTTCTCCAGGGCCGGTGATCAGCGCTCTGCTTGCGGACTGGCCGGAGGAAAACCTTCGCAAGGCGAAGGAGGCAGGGGCTTTGATCGAGCCCAAGGAAGTCGCCGACGCGATCATCTTCATGCTGACCCGGCCGCGCAACGTCACCATCCGCGATATCGTCGTGCTTCCAAGCGCATTCGACATCTGAAGGAGCCGAACATGAGTTACCAGGAGAAATTTCGCCTCGACGGCGAACGTGCGGTGGTCACAGGCGGAGGGCGTGCGATCGGGCTCTGCTGCACCGAGGCGCTGGCGGAGGCGGGTGCTGCCGTCGTCGTCATCGAACGCAGCGAGGCCGACGCTGAGCAAGCGCTTGCTTTGCGGGGCAGAGGCTACGACGTCGAAGTCCGGGTCGGCGACGTCACGGACGCGGCCCGAATGGACGCGATCGCATCCGAGCTTGCCGATGGCGGGCGGCCGGCGACGATCCTCGTCAACAATGCCGGAATTGGCCAGAGCGGCATTCCGGCGCAGGATCTCACCGACGCGGATTGGCTGCGCATGATGGATGTCAATCTCAACGGCGTCTTCTGGTGCTCGCGCGCCTTCGGTCGTCCCATGATTTCGATGAAACGGGGCGCCATCGTGAACCTCGGCTCGATGTCTGGGCACATCTGCAACCGGCCTCAGCCTCAGACGGCTTATAACGTCTCCAAGGCGGCAGTCCATCACCTCACGCGCTCATTGGCTGCCGAGTGGGCGCATCACGGCATCAGGGTAAATGCTGTCGCGCCCACCTATATCGAGACACCGATGGTGGTGGCCGTCGAAGCCAATCGCGAGCGTATTCCGCTCTGGCTCGCCGACACGCCGATGGGAAGAATGGGAACGCCGGAGGAAGTTGCAAGCGCCGTCCTCTTTCTCGCGTCGGGCGCCGCCAGCCTGATGACCGGAGCAATCGTCAACGTCGATGCAGGCTTCACCTGCTGGTAGTGCTTGCGTGGGACGAGGAGCGAGCCGCGCCTCGTCCACATTGGAAGGCCGGCTGCGGACAAATCAACGAATGTGGAAACGTTACCACATTTTCTTGACTCGCAATTCTGCTCCGTTTATTCGAATGTGGAAACGTTGCCATATCTGGGAGGAGCTTCATGAAATCCGCGCGGTTGAACCGACTTTTCGGCGTGTCTGGAAATTGTTTTGACGTTGCTATCGATCACGGCATGTTCAATGAACGAACCTTCCTCGCCGGCATCGAGAACATGAAGACGGCGATCGAGGTGATCGCGCAAGCCGCACCTGATGCCATTCAGCTGCCGCCGGGGACGGCACCCATGCTGCAGGCTATTCCCGGCAAGCAGCGTCCGGCACTGGTGCTGCGCACCGACATCGCCAACATCTATGGCAATCCCCTGCCGTCTCAGCTGTTTTCCGAGATGATCGACAGGGCGGTGGAACAGGGCGTTGCATTGGATGCCGCCTGTGTCGTCGTCAATCTCTTGATGCTGCCGGACCAGCCGGAAGTCTACCGCGCCTGCGTGCGCAATGTGAACAGCCTGAAGCGTGAATGCGAGATCTACGGCATTCCGCTGATGGTCGAGCCGCTTGTCATGCAGGATAATTCCAAGGGCGCCTACATGGTCGACGGCGCGATCGACAAGATCCTGCCGCTTGTGCGCCAGGCCGCCGAACTCGGTGCGGATATCATCAAGGCCGACCCCTGCGACAATGTCGAGGAATATCACCGCGTGGTCGAAATCGCCCAAGGCCTGCCGGTGCTCGTGCGCGGCGGCGGCCGGGTTTCGGATCAGGAAATCCTGGTCCGTACCAAGCAGTTGATGGAGCAGGGCGCCCGTGGCATCGTTTATGGCCGCAACGTCATTCAACACAACAATCCCGGCGGCATGACGCGGGCCTTGATGGCGATTGTCCATGACAAGGCTTCCGTCGAGCAAGCCTCGCTGCATATTGGCTGACGCGCGTCTGGGAGGACATGTCATGACGAAAATATTCCGTTTCGGCGTCATCGGCTGCGGTCTGATGGGGCGCGAATTCGCGAGTGCCGCGGCGCGCTGGCTGCATCTGGCCGATGTGAAGGCGCGACCGGAAATCGTCGCCGTCTGCGATACCAACCCGACGCTGCTCGACTGGTTCAGGGATCATGTGTCGAATGTTCGCCAGTTCACCGCCGACTATAAGGCGCTTCTGGCCAATCCCGAGGTCGATGCGGTCTATTGCGCCGTCCCGCATGTGCTGCACCAGCAATTCTACATCGACATCCTGAAGGCCGGAAAACATCTTCTCGGCGAAAAGCCCTTCGGCATCGACGCCGCTCAGAACCGGGAGATCATGGCGGTTCTCGCCGAGCATCCCGAACTTCTGGTCCGCTGCTCCTCGGAAATGCCGTTCTTCCCCGGCGCACAAAAGGTCATCGCGCTGGCAAAAAGCGGCGAGATGGGGGAAATCCTCGAAGTCGAGGCGGGTTTCCTGCACTCTTCGGATATCGACCGGCAGAAGCCGATCAACTGGAAGCGCATGGCCGATATCAATGGCGACTATGGCTGCATGGGTGATCTCGGCATGCATGTGCTGCACGTGCCGCTGCGTCTCGGCTGGCGCCCGACCACCCTGCATGCGCAACTGGTCAAAAAGGTCACCGAACGTCCTGACGGCAAGGGCGGCATGCTGCCCTGCACCACCTGGGACAATGCCACGATCAGCAGCCGCGTACGCACCGGGGATCAGGATTTCCCGATGGTGCTGAAAACCTGGCGCATCGCGCCCGGCGAATCCAACACCTGGTACATCCGCGTTCTCGGCATGAAGAAGAGCGCGTTCTTCAGCACGAAGTCGCCGCGCCAGTGGCAGTGGATGGACTATAATGGCGGTGCGCAGGCTTGGAGCACCGAGGATCTGGGATATGGCTCGCTGTTTCCAGCCATCACAGGCAAGATCTTCGAATTCGGTTTTGCCGACGCCATACAGCAGATGTGGGCGGCCTTCGTCGATGAGCTTGCCGGCGGCAATGCCAACGGTTTCGGCTGCGCGACCCCGGCCGAGGCGCAGGCGCATCATGCGGTCCTGACGGCTGCGCTCAAATCCGGCCGGGAGGACGTCGTGGTGCCGGTCGCGTATGACGGGGCGTCCGTCTGATGCAGCGCTCCGAGATCAACGCCGCCTTGCGGCGGGCAACCCAAACCCTCGCGCGCTGGCACTGGTCCCTGCCGGCATGGGGCTATTGGACGGCGGCGGATTTCGCCGCTCATCCGCAGGCGTTCGCCTATTTGCGCGCCCATCAGCTGGGTTGGGATGTCACCGATTTCGGCTCGAACCGGTTTGCCGAATGCGGCCTCGTGCTGTTTTGCCTGCGCAATGGCATCGTCGATGTCGGGGGTGAACGGACCTATGCCGAAAAGCTGCTCTTCGTTGAAGAAGATCAGGTCACGCCGACGCACCGTCATGCGGCGAAGATGGAAGACATCATCAATCGCGCCGGCGGCGATCTCGTCATCGAATTCGCCGCAACCGATGCCGATGGCACTGTGCTGAAGGAGGATGTGACGGTTCCGGTCGACGGGCTGCCGCACCGCCTCTCCGCATGGGAGCCGCTGATTCTTAAGCCTGGTCAGAGCGTGACGATCCGCACCGGGCTTTACCACCGCTTCTACGGCCGGAAAGGCGGCGGACCTGTCCTTGTCGGCGAGGTCAGCCAAGTCAACGACGACAACAGCGACAATTTCTTTTTGGAGCCGATCGGCCGCTTTGCCGCGATCGAGGAGGACGAGCCGCCGCTCAGACCCCTGTGGAACGAAGGAGCCAGCTGATGCGAACCGTGGGGGAGGTTCACGATCGCGACAGTCAGAAGCAGGGCGGCATCGTTTGCGCGGGAAACTTCATCGTCGATCGCGTCCACACCCTGTCCTATTGGCCAGAACAGGGCAATCTCGCGCATATCCTGCATCAGGATCTGGGCGTGGGCGGCGGGGCAGCCAATGTCGTCACCGATCTGGCCTCGCTCCGATTTCCCGGAAAGCTGGCGGCGGCGGGATGCATCGGCGCCGATCAGGATGGAGAGATTGTCAAGGCCCGCCTAGCAGTTGCCGGCGTCGATGTCGGGGGGCTGACGGCGCTTGCCGACCGGGTGACGGCGCATACGCATGTCATGAATGTGCCCGGCCAGAATCGGACTTTCTTCTATCATGGCGGCGCCAACGATGCCGTCACGGATGAGCTAGTCTCACCAGCAGCCTTCGCCAAGGCCGGCTATCGGCTGTTCTATCTCGGTTATCTCATGCTGCTGCCGGGTCTCGATCGCATCGGCCCCGACGGCCGTTCGGGAGCATCGCGCCTGCTGGAAGCGGCGCGCTGCGCCGGGCTGACGACCTGCGTGGATTTCGTATCGAGCGAAGACCCGGAATTTGCGGCCAAGGTCGGTGTTGCCTTACCCTTCTGCGATTACCTGATCATCAATGAGATGGAGGCCGGCCGGGCAACCGGCATTGTTGTTCGCGATGCGCAGGGAGATTTGATCGAGGCGGGGCTTCTGACAGCGGGCGAGCGTCTGCTTGCGGCGGGTGTCGCCAAGGGCGCGATCATTCATGCGCCGGAAACCTGCTTCTGGCTTGCGCCCGGCGCTTCCCCGGTCATGACGCGGTCACGACCTGTCAATCCCGATGACATCGTCAGTACCGTCGGCGCAGGAGACGCGTTCTGCGCCGCCGTGCTCTACGGCCTGCATGAGAACTGGCCGGTCGAGCATATCTGCGCCGTCGCCCATGCCGCCGCTGCGCGTTGCCTCAAGGGGGCGACAGCCACAGATGGCATCCCCGACATGTCCGTCCTTCTTCGCGAGGCGAAGGAGACGAACCCGCAATCCGCTTAGCCCATTGGCGTCGCCTCAGGAGGGCGGCTCCGATTATCGTTCAGTCAAAAGGGGAGGAGCAAACATGAAGCTATTCGTTACGGCGGCCGCGACCGGGGAGGCAGTACGATGACATATGCGGAAACGGCGCGGCTCTTCGGCAAGGTGGCATTGGTCACAGGAGGAGCGAGCGGCATCGGCAAGGCGGTCTGCGAACGTTTCGCCGCCGAAGGCGCCAGGGTCATCGTGGCGGATCTCGACGGTGAACGATGCGCACGGGTGGCGGAAGCGATCGGCCCTGATGCCTGGGGTGTGGCGCTTGACGTGACCAGCCAGGACAGCATCGAGGAAGCCGCGCGCTTCACTATATCAACCGCCGGCAAGATCGACATCCTGGTCAACGCCGCCGGCATTTACGAAGTCGAGTCCATCCTGGAGATATCCCGGGAGCGCACCGCAAAAGTATTTCAGGTCAATATCGAAGGCCTGATCTTCATGACGCAGGCCGTTGCCCGGCACATGGTGGAGAGAGGGGAAGGCGGACGCATCATCAACTTCTCGTCCCAGGCTGGGCGTCGGGGCGAAGGACCGGCAGTGGCTTACTGCGCTTCCAAGGCGGCCGTCATCAGCATCACGCAAAGCTGCGCTCTGGAGCTGATCCGTTACGGCATCAACGTCAACGCCATCGCTCCCGGCGTCGTCGATACGCCGATGTGGGACGTCGTCGATGCAAAACTCGGCAGCCGCGAAGGTTTGAAACCCGGCGACGTCAAGCGCCGCGTGGCCGCCGCCGTCCCCGCCGGACGATTTGGCGCGCCCCAAGAACAAGCGGCCATGGCGGCCTTCCTGGCCGGCCCCGATGCAGCATACATCGTGGCGCAGTGCTACAATGTCGATGGCGGCAATGTCATGAGCTGACGCTTCGCTTCATCAGCAGCAATAGGCAATCGAACGTGAGATCCGGAGGAGTGGAATGAAGGCCGTACGCTTGGAGTCGATCGGGTCATTGACCATGCGCAGCGTTGAGAAACCGGTTGCCGGGCCGGGCGAGCTGCTTGTCCGGGTCGCAGCCGCCGGCATCTGTGGTTCCGATCGCCACATGTACAAGGGTGAGTATCCGACGGCGATCCCCGTGACGCTGGGCCACGAATTCTGCGGCATCGTCGAAGAGATCGGCGATGGTGTGACACGGTTTGCCGGCGGCGAGCTGGTGACGGTCGACCCCAATATTGCCTGCGGCACCTGTCCGGCTTGCACGCGGGCGCGGCCGAACTTGTGTGAGCGCCTCACCGCCATCGGCGTGACACGAGATGGCGGTTTTGCGGAATATGTCGCGGTGCCGCACGCGCAGGCCTTCGTGCTGCCGGCCGACCTCGATCCCGTTCACGGCGCCTTCAGTGAACCGCTGGCCTGCTGTATCCACGCCATCGACAAGGCAAAGATCCGTCCGGGCGACAGCGTCGCCATCCTTGGCGGCGGCGTGATCGGCCTGCTGATGGTGCAGCTGGCCCGCCTGGCTGGGGCAGGCGAGATCATTTTGATCACGCGCCAGCAATCGAGACGCCAAACCGCTTTGCGCCTGGGAGCCACGCACGCCTTCGACCCGGCCGCTTCAGACACAATCGTTTCTGTTCGAGAGGTCACCAAAGGCGGCGCAGACGTGGTCATCGAGTGTGCCGGCGTCAGCGACACGCTTCAAAGCGGTCTGAAAATGGCGCGGCGCGGTGGTACCTTCGTGCTTTTTGGGGTGACGCCGGCGGGTGTCGAGGTGCCGGTTCTGCCCTTCGATCTGCTGGTGAACGAAGTCGATATCAGGCCGGCCTACCTCAACCCCTTCACCCATTCGCGCGCCGCGGCAATGGTCGCGAGCGGGGCACTGAAACTGGACGCATTGGTCACCAAAACCATAGGTCTCGAGGAGGTCGCCGACGTGGTGGGCAACGCGCCGCTGCCAGGCGAGATCAAGGTCATCGTCCGGCCCTAGCTTGGCCGCGCCCCGCCCGGCTGTCAGGCCACACCACCTGCTCAGTTGCGGACGGGACCGGTGGAATCGCGCTCGATCAGGGTGACCTGCACTTTGACGATCGCACCCTGTCCAGTTTCGTCCCCTGCTCGGTGCTCCTCGATCAGCGCTTCCAGCAGCCGTGCTGCCTGCCGCCCGACATCGCGGATCGGCTGTGCGACCGTTGTCAGCCGCGGAAAGACGTAGGCGGCCTCCGGCAGATCGTCGAAGCCGACGACCGAATAGTCGTTCGGAACGGAAAATCCGCGATCCTGGATGGCATGGATGGCGGCAATCGCTGAAACGTCGGTCGTGCCGATGATCGCGGTGACCTCGGGTCGAGACGCCAGCAATTCCCGCGCCAGCCGGTAGGTTTCTGCAAAGCTGTGCTCTTCGGCCATCGCCACGATGGCAGGCGCGATGCCATGTTTCGCCATTTCCGCCGTGATGCCCTGCAGGCGAAGCTGGATCGGCTGGCTGTGGGCCGGCGCACCGACGATGGCGATCGCCCGATGGCCGAGATCGATCAGATGGCGCGCCATCAGCCGTCCGCCCTCCTCGTGATCGGCCATGACAGCGTCGTCGGCGATGCCGCTCAGCTCGCGGTCAATGGCGATGATCGGAATGCCAGCGTCCCGCAGCACCCCGAAATGCTCGATGCTGCCGAAGGCGCTTGCCACGATGACGCCGTCAACGCGCTGAGCGAGCAGCATGGAGATATAACGCACCTCGTGATCCATGTTTTCCGCCGTGCTGCAGATCAACGTCTGATAGCCGTGCTGGAACAGCTCCTGCTCGATTGCATGGGCGAGGATACCGAAGAAGGGCACTTCAATCGACGGCAGCATCAATCCGATCATCCGGCTTGGTGCACCGCGCAACATACGTGCGCCTTTGCTGGGTGTGTAGTTCAGCGTTCGGATTGCAGCCTCGACCCGATCCCTGAGCTCAGGCGAGGCGTAACCGCTGTTGTTGAGCACGCGCGAGACCGAAGAGACCGATGTTCCTGCAAGTTTAGCGATATGTCTGATGCTGGTCGTCACCTGCTCGCATTTCTTTCTCTACAGCGCCGCGCGTCTTTTTCAGACCCGCATGGGACGCTAGCACAGCAGCGGTCGAACATTCATGAGACGGGCTGCTGAAGTTCACCTTCATTTCATCATCCACTAGATCATTAGCGGGATGCCGCATCAAGCGCGCGCCGCAAGTGCGGGCTCCCGTCCATGCCTCAGCGAAGACACGTCCACATACCGAATATTTTGGCAATCACTTTCCCATTCTCGCGTCGTAGCTGCCCATGGACAGTTTTTTGCTCGTCGGAAAAATCAATAAGGTCGAAGAAAACGCTTTCATTTTGGTCGATATTTCCAAGGAAGAAAACGTCCTTACGGACGATCAGCCCCTTGCAGGGAAACCAGTTTTCCAAGGCGCGATCGGCGAGTGCCTGATACTCGGCAAAGTAAAACAGTCCCGCGCCGTTGAATTCCTGCGAGGCGCTAGGATCAAACCGAAAGGTTCTGAGCGCTCTGTGAGCGAGGACAGGAAACCCGAAATGCGTTCCCAACCGCCCATTCCGGATGTCTGCAGCATTCTGGGCGAGAAGGCTGGACTGGAACCGCTGTCCCTGCGGCTCAGGCAACGTTACACGGGCGATCGAGTGATTGTTGTCTTTGATCGTTCTGTGAACGAAGGTTGAGATGAGTTCGACCGCGCCGACGCTTCGTCCGTGGATGGACAACTCGTGCCGGGTCGACGTCCGGGTTCGCGAGACTGCGGACAGTCTCGAGTGGATGGTCAAAATGTCGTTCGCCAGCACGACGTCGAAACGTGCATCCGTCAGGGACGTTGCACAGATCGCGGCATAGGCCTCTTCTCCATCGGCCGTTCTGAAGTCCGCATTGTCGAGCCCGAGATGACAGGCAAGCATCAGCCAGTGACGATGGCCGAGTTCCTTCATCAGCCATGTCTCCGACAGCCCGTTTCCATTCAAATGGGGCATGCCCAGCAGTATATGCGGATCAAGGGCACGTTCCATCAAGTCGCGTGCCGAAGGTCCTGCGGGCGGAAAGTCCAGAAGGGCTGCGCTAATCATCAGGCGCTGACCGATTGCTTGAGAGAGGATGCCTGTTCCGAAAGCCGAGCTGCGAGATGCCCGACCACATGTTCGGCATCCTTGCCGACGCTGAGGAACCGGCCTGAGCCCCAGGTCCAGAGCCAGGGAAGTCCGAGCACGTAGACGCCATCGACGACGGTGACGCCGCGGCGATGAACGGGGTAGGCGTTGCCGTCGAAGATCGGCAGGCCGATGAAGGACCAATCCGGGCTGAATCCCGTGGCCCAGATGACCGAGCTGATCCCCTCCGCCTTGAGGTCGAGGTCGCCAATCTCCGCCTCAGGCTCCCAGACAGGGACATAGGGGGAACCGGCCGGAGCATCGATGCCCTTTTCGGCGATATGCCGGTCTATCAGGGCATTGATGCCGTTATAGACACGGTCTGCACCGTCGAGATTGGCCTTCAGGTTCGGCTCGAACAGCATCCGGCCGGCGGCGACGCCGGACATGCGGCCATAAAGCGCCATGCCCTCCAGTGCGAACTTGCGCAGATCGATATCACGCCCGCCCTCGCGTCCCGTCAGGTAATGGTTGGTGTCGTGCTTCTTCTTCGTCATGCCATCATGTTCGACGGTGATGTCGTATTGGCCGATATCGGAAAGCCAGTCGACCACATCGCGACCGCGATAGAACCGGGCGCAACGTGGCGCATTGCCAGTGACGAGATGCACCTTGCGGCCGGCAAGATGCAGATCCTCTGCAATCTGGCAGCCGGACTGACCGGAGCCGACCACGATGACGCCGCCGTCCGGCAGTTGGTCGGCATTGCGGTAGGCGGCGGTGTGGATCTGCATGATGTCCTCGGGCAGGCGCTCGGCCGCACGCGGAATGGCCGGATCCGCATAGAGGCTGGTGGCGATCACCACGGCATCGGCAGTCACCGCCCCAGCCGAGGTCTCGAGCCGGAAGAGGCCGCCATGCTTTTCGAGCGACGTCACGCTGGTTTGCTCGAGGACTGGCGCCTCGACCCTTTTCACAAAGCGAGCGACATAGGCGAGGATCTCGTCCTTGACCATAAAACCGTGAGGATCCGTGCCGTCATAGGGATGGTCGGGAAGCTGGCATTGCCAGTTCGGCGTCACCAGGCAGAAGGCGTCCCATCGTTCGTTCTTCCACTTATGCGTAACGGTCTTCTTCTCGAAAACCACGTGATCAATGCCGTGCCTCTTCAGATAGTGAGAGGCCGACAGCCCGGCCTGGCCACCGCCGATGACAACCGCACTGTAGTGGTTCTTGAGGGATGGTGTGGTCATGATGGGTCCTTTCAAAAGATGAAGGTTTTGCAGTGGACGCGGGCATCTGCGTCATGCAGGAAGGCGACAGCGACGCTTTCAATTCGGGCGAGTTGGTCGTTTGCGGATGAACACGCAAAACCAAACTTCGCCTCCACGCGATCGCTGGCGATGGTAAGCGCCCTGCGGCTGCGATCTATGAAATCGGCGACCGAATAGCTTTCACCCTCGGTGAAAAACTCACGGATGATCAGGGAGGGGGAATAACAGGTCTCCTCCTGGCCATCCGGCCAGGTTATGACGAACCGCATTTCAGGCATGGTCGGCCTCCAACAGTGTGTGATAGCGGGCAAGATGGGCTGTTGCGGTTTGCTGCCAGCCATGGCGAGCTGCAACCGCGAGACCACGGGGGATGATCTGCTCGCGGATCGGCGCGACCAGCGCCAGCGCCATGCCCTCGGCAATGGAGACCGGATGGTGCGGATCGCACCAGATCGCATCGCCGGGACCCAAATATTCGGTGAAGGGCGCAATCGAGGATGTCACGACCGGAATGCCGCTGGCCATGGCTTCCAGAACGACGAGGCCGAAGCCTTCCTTGAGCGAAGGGAACACCAGCGCATCCGCCAATCGGTAGAGGCTCGGCATGTCGGCATCCGCGATCGCTCCGGTGATATGCACCGCTGCGGCGTCCCGACCGAGGCAGGCGAGGCAAGAACGGAACTCCTCCTGATAGTCGCCATGGTCCAGGAGGGAGGCGCCGCCGGCAATGACAAGCTGGGCATCCGGCCGGATGGCGCGGACCTGACGAAAAGCTTCGAGAATACCAAGGGTGTTCTTTCGCGCCTCGATGCCGCCGACACTGAGGAAGATCGGTCCGCTTCCAAGCTGCAGTCTGTCGCGCAGAGCGACCTGCTCGCCGCTCCAGGCAGGCGAGAAGCGGTCGGTGTCGACGCCATTGCCCACCACTGTCGCCTCAATGCCGCGATCATCTCTCAGCCTGTCCTGCCAGAGGCGGCTGACGGCGAAGAAGATATCGGCGGCGTCGATCGCACGATCCTGCAGAGCCATCAGGCGCGGATCGGCGAACTGGTCGATGTGGTGGACGGTGCGGGCAAAACTCGGGATCAGGCCCTCCAGCTTGAGGGTCGCCAGCGCATTGCTGGAAATGCCGTCATGGGCGTGAAACAGGTCGAAGCCATTGGTTCCGGTTCTGCGGAAATAGCCGACATAGTCGGCAATCCGCTGCTCGACCATTTGCGTCATGTCGGCGGGTGCAGGCTGCACGGCAATGCAAGCCGTGCCGCAGGAGGGTTGACGAAAGAAGCCCGTCCCCTTGGCATCAGGCGCGTGCAGGACCACCTCATGACCAAGCGAGGCCAGCGCTTCAGAAAGCTGCATGGCATGAACCACGCCGCCACGCGGATTGGTGGAATGGGTCAGCATGGCAATGCGCAGGGTTCGATGCGACGGGAGGCTCATGCGGCGGCGTCCTGTCGGCCGAGTTGCAGCAGCGGTGTTTCGGCATGATTGCGCACCACTGCACGGCTCCCACCATCGACCAGCGCGACTTCGGCGCCGGCCACGACCGCGCCGATGACCGCAGCGCTGATGCCGCGCGCGGTGAAGCGGGTGAGGACATCGGCCACATGTTCCGGGGCGACCGAGAGCAGGTAGCCGAAGCTCGGAAAGGTGACGAGCCAGCGATCGAGGCTGACACCGGCGGGCAGGGGAATGGCCGTGACGTCGATGTCGATGCCGACATGCGAACATTCGGCCAGCATGATGGCCGTGCCGACAATGCCGCCCTGGCTGATATCCTTCGCAGACAGCGCCAGCCCGGCCTCGGCGATCTCGGGCAGCAATTCGAGGTCGCTGCGCAGGCGTGCCGGCGCCGCATTGGTGGCGGCTTCCCAGTTGTTGAAAGGTTCGCGGTAGCGGCCGCGATGGTCGATCGCTGCAACCAGCACATCGCCGGGCTTCGCGTCGAAGCTCGTCAGCAGTTTCTTGGCGCGACCGAGAATGGCGACCGACAATTGGCCGCGTTCGGTGCGGATATTGGTATGGCCGCCGACGATCGGTACGCCAAAGGCGCTGGATGCCGCCCGCATGCCCTCCAGAACGGGTGTCGCGCCAGCCTCGCCATCGGCCCAGACGGCATCAACCACGGCGATCGGTCGGCCGCCCATGGCAACGACGTCGGAGATATTGACCATGACGCCGCACCAGCCGGCGAACCAGGGGTCGGCGGCGACGAACTCGTTCATGAAGCCTTCAATGGCAAAAAGCAGATAGCCGTCGCCATCGGGCAGCGCGGCGCAATCGTCGCCGACGGCAATCTGCTGCCCCTGCAGGCCGAGGCTTGCCGCGATCGTGCCTATATCCTGCTTGGCGGCGATGCCGCTGCTTGTCGAGAGTTTTGCCGCCAGGGCCTTGATGTCGATCGCGACCATCCTCACGCCACCTTTCTGGAAAGGGCGGTGAAGCCTGCTTCGGGTGTGGCGCAGGGCGGATAATAGGCAAGGTCGGCCTTCATCCTGAGATGCGGCTTGCCATAGACCTCGAACTCCTCGATCACATTCCAGTGCAGCCTGCGGAACAGCAGGCCGTTCTGCACCTGCACATTGGCGAGGAAAGTGTGGCATCCGATCGCATTGGCGGAGGACACGGCGAGCTTGATCAGGGTCGCCCCGAGGGCGCCGATCTTGCGAAAATCCGGATGGACTGCCAGTCGCGAGCCCCACCAGAGACCGGGTTCCGCCTGATGGATGCGCACCGTTCCGACCAGCTGGTCGGCGGCAATACCGAGCATGGAGAGAGCCACGATCGGGATGGCGTGATCATCGATCGCATCGCGGTCGTCGCCCTCGAAGATCTGCTGTTCCTCGCAGAAGACGGCACGGCGCAGCGCATGCGCTTGGCTGCGCTCCCAGGCGGAGGTCGCGAACTTCACCTGGAACTCGCTCGATCGATAGGGAGCAAAGGCTTCGAGCATCATTTGGTGAGCATCCTTTCATAGGTGGAAAGGGCGGAGCAGGCGCCGCATTTGCCGCAGCCGGCCTTGATGTCGACGGCCTTCAAGCCGCTGGCGACCAGCATCCTGGACAAGGGTCCGAGGATCGAGTGCATGAAGTCGGGCCTCGGCGCCGGGTGGCTTTCGAGCGGCGTGCCGGAGATCGGCACGAAGGGCACGACGAAGGGATAGACGCCGAGCGCAACCAGCTTTTCGCAGATATCCAGAATGGCTTCACGGCTGTCGCCGAGCCCCGCCAGGATATAGGTCGAGACCTGGCCGCGCCCGAAGACCTCCACTGCGGCCTTGAACGATCCCATGTATTTGGCGATCGAGACCTGCGCCTTGCCCGGCATGATGCGAGCACGCACCTCCGGCGTCACGGCTTCCAGATGCATGCCGAGAGCATCGACGCCGGCCTCCTTCATGCGGGTGAACCATATATCGTCTTCCGGCGGCTCGCATTGCGCCTGGATGGGAATGTTGACGGCCGCCTTGATGGCGCGGGCGCTGTCGGCGAGGATCGCAGCACCGCGGTCGTCGCCCTTCGGCGTGCCGGTGGTCATCACCATGTGCTTGACGCCGTCCAGTTCGACGGCGGCCTTGGCGACTTCCGCGAGCTGCTCTGGCGTCTTGTGGGCGATGGTGCGGCCGGCGGCCAGCGATTGGCCGATGGCGCAGAACTGACAGGTCTTGGTGCGGCTCTGGTAGCGGATGCAGGCCTGCAGCACGGTCGTGGCAAGCACGTCCTTGCCGTGCAGAACGGCGATCTGCGAATAAGGAATGCCGTCGGCGGTCGAGCGCTCGTAGAAGCGTGGACGCAGGGGAAAGGAGACCTCGCCCAGCACCGTGCCATCCCGGCTGATACGGCTGCGGCCCATATCATCCGGCTTTTCCACCAGATAGGGGCTCTCGAATGCAGGTGCGGTGTGAACCGGCACCATCACCGTCATGCCGTCAATGGTCAGTGCCTTATGGTCGGAAGGTCCGGCACCACCTCGGCGGCTTTCATGTCCGGCCTTGGGGTCAACGAGCCGGGCTCCGTAGGACTGCAATTCGTTGATCAGAACCTCGGTCGGCAGACGTGTCGTATTCTCCATCGGAAGGGGTCCTTGCTTCGGCTGTGGGGAGGGACGGCTGGTTGGTAGTGACCATCGGCGCAGTGGCTCGGCCATCCATGACAAGATGCAGCAGCTCAGGTCGGGCATAATGGCCGACCGAATCCATCATCCGCTTGCGTTTGACGATCAGGCTCATGTCGAGATCGGCGATCAGGATGCCTTCGCCTTCTGTCAGTGGCGGCACGACGTGTTTGCCTTCGGGCGAGATGATCGCGGTCATGCAGCCGCCGCGCAGGGCCTTCCGCAGGCCTGCGTCGGACGTGATGGAGGCGATCTGCCCGTCGGTCAGCCAGCCTGTGGCGTTGACCACGAAGCAACCGCTTTCCAGCGCATGGTGGCGGATGGTGACTTCCATCTGGTCGGCAAAAATCGGCCCGACCATGGAGCCTGGAAACTGGGCGATATGGATGTCCTCGTGCTGCGCCATCAGGGCGTAGCGGGCCAGAGGATTGTAATGCTCCCAGCAGGCTAGCGCCCCAAGGCGTCCGACAGCGCTATCGACCACCTTCAGGCCGGAGGCGTCGCCCTGGCCCCAGATCATCCGCTCGTGAAAGGTCGGGGTGATCTTGCGACGCTTGAGGATCAGCGTGCCATCGGCATCAAACAGCAGCTGGGCATTATAGAGCGATCCGTGGTCACGCTCGTTGACGCCAAGCGCCACTACGATGCCATGCTCGCGGGCGGCTGCCGAGACGGCATCAGTGGCAGCGCTCGGCACCGTAACGGCCTCCTCGTAAAGTCGCACGTGCTCCTTGCCGGAGAGAACGGGCGGCAGCACGAAAGAAAAATAGGGGTACCAGGGGACGAAGGTTTCGGGAAAGACGATCAGCTCGGCGCCTTTGGCGGACGCTTCGCGAATTGCATCCAGCACGCGGGCCAGTGTTTTCTCGCGCGAGGTCAGATCCGGCGCGATCTGCGCGGCGGCAACCCGGACGCTCGGTTTTTTCTCCATGACGAATCCTCGATTGACGGTGGGGAGGCGGAGCGCCAGGCTCCGCCCCTTATTCTTCGGCGCGCGCCTGGTGCTTAGAGCGTCCAGGTATCCAGGATGAAGGCGCCATCGCGACGATGGATCAGGATCAGGTCGAGAACGTCGAGCGGACTGATCGGCGTGATGCCGGGGATCAGCGCGCCTTCGCCATGGCCGTAAAGCGCCTGAAGGGCAAAACGGCAGGCATAGACCTTGCCGCCTTCCTCCATGAACTTGACGATCTGGTTGTTGAAATTCAGATGGCCGGGAAAGGCCTCCGCACCGAGCGTCGGAAAACCGCGCTGGACGCCGAGCGTCACGCCCGGGCCATAGAGAAGGATCGAGGTCTCGAAACCTTTCCGCTTCAGGCGTGTCGCCTGCAGCAGGTTGACGAATCCGATCGATCCTTCGAAGGCCACGGTATGGAAGGTGACGAGGGCTTTTTCGCCTTCGCCGGCCTGTACGTCCTCGAAAACCTTGTCCTCGTAATCGACAAGAAAGTCGCCTTTTTGATTGGCTGGCTTGGTCACTGCGGGCATGGATGGCTCCTTGATTGAAATCCGATCCCCATCCGGGGAGCATCCATCCAATTGCAAGCATCATGCCAGATTGATTATGCACAAATAGCAGTCAAATATGCGAATAATGCATTCAAATATACGATCAATTATGAGGGTTAAAAGTTTGAAAGCTTATTTTCTGCGCGACAGAATGCAAAAATCGAATGCACGAAAGCCCAAATCAGATGCATTCAATTGGCGTCAATCATTGGGAGGAGCCATGATACTTGTGCGGTACGAGCCTCTATCACCTGCTTTACGCCGAGCTTGGGAGGGCTGCCTAGACTCGCGGCGCTTTCTGCTGTCGGCCGCAATGGCAATGGATGCGGCTTGTATCCAAAGGTTTTCCTGCAAGCTGACGTATCGCATCAATCGGAAAGATCGATCTACCTATATTGAATGCAGTCAAATTATGCAGTTGGATGTATACGTAGGACCGTTCGCAAGGCAGCCAACGGAGTACGCCGTCAATTCCGTCGACGGCGGAGAAAGGAGGCGAAAGAGGATGCTCGGATTCCCTTGTCGCCGATTACGGCCGCGTCGCTCTTATTCGGCTCGACACAATGCTCTGAAAGTCGTGACCTTGGCGGCAAGCCATGCTTCGGATGTCTGGCCATTCCGCCGATCGACAAGCTTCACCGCGAGAGCTACAGAAAGGCCTGATCGATAGCAGCCCGTTGAGCGGACACATGATGAACGACACTGTCCTGCTGTTTCACGGCATTGCTCGAACGAAAAAAAGTATGGCGAAGCTCGCCGGCTTCCTGTCCGGCCACGGTTATCGGGTTGTGAATGTCGGTTACCCCTCCACCAAGTTTTCGATCAGCGACCTCATCGACATCGTCCGACCTGAGATCGACGGCGCTGCGAAGGAGGCAGGCGAGGGCAGGGTCCATTTCGTCGGTTATTCGATGGGTGGGTTGGTCATCCGTGCTTTTCTGACGCGTTATCGCCCAGCCAACCTGGGAAGGGTGGTCATGGTCGGGACGCCGAACAACGGCAGTCAGATTGCCGATTTCCTCAAGAGCTGGCCGCTATACAGGAAGGTCTATGGACCGGCGGGACAGCAGCTGATTACCGATCAAACCGCAATGGCCGAGCTGTTCGGCGCGGTCGATTACGACTTGGCATCATCGCCGGGAACCGGACCATTGACCCGATCTCTTCCGTTATCATCGGCCTCAGGGTGCCGAATGATGGAAAGGTGTCGGTGGAGAGCACCCGCCTCGACGGCGCGGCGGCGCATATCGTCATTCCGGCAAACCACACTTTCTTGCCGGTCAACAAGACGATGTGGAGCCAGACATTGTCGTTTCTGAAAGATGGGCGGTTTACAAGCTGAATTTCCAAATATTCAAACATCCGCCACATGCCCTCTGCTTAATTCCCCGCTGTACCGGTATCGAAGGAAATGCAATGACCGCCATCCTGCGAAAGAAAATTCACGGCGCGTCTACGCGCGGACAGGTCATCGATGGTGCGCCCGATATCGGCGTCGCCTATCAGGTGTTTTCCGATACCGTGGTCGAAGACGTTATCGTCAAGAATTCTCCTCGCGGCTTCAAATTTCACAATGGCAAGAACCTCACCGTCAGGCGCTGCGAAACAGAGAATGTGAACGGCGACGGCATCTATCTGACGAAGACGACGCACGTATTGCTGGAGAACAACCGAATCGGCGCGGCACCCGGTCATGGTGCGGATTGTTGCCAATTCGCCTATCAAAACAGCGACGACAATATCAGCTCCGATGTTGTGATCCGCGGCAACCTTTTCCTTCAGTCGTCGGCGAGCGCATCGAACAAGGGTGCGCTGGTCTGCGACAAAACTCGAAAATACCTCGTTGAATACAACTTCATCGGCGGCAAGAATTTCTCCTTTTCATCGATGGGCGATGATGCTGTCGTTCGCAGCAACATCATGCGCGACGGCAGGATGAATGATTATTCCTTCGGCTACGGCGTCGGCGACAAAGCCGACCATGCCGGGCATCATGTTTATGACAACTGGATCGAGAACACTAATCGTGGGGTCAGTCTGAGCGGCTTTTCGGATCAGGAACTGGCGTTTCGCAAAGACATCGATATCCACGATAACGTCATTAGCCAATGTGACATCGCATTTTTCGCCAATCGACCGTGGTCCGGCAGCTTTCGGCGCAACATATTTCTGCGGTGCGAGCAGGACATCGTTCTCAAGGGAAACGGCAAAGCGACTGCGGGTGATATCGATGGCAACTATCGCAACGATGGCAGCTTTCTGAATGTCACCCCGCCGCCGCTTCGTTTCAAGCCCGATGGCAACGCCTCCGTCGCCTCCGGCGAATGGACATCCGAGCCCGACGAAATCCGCATCCAATGGCGTAACAAGGGGATCGATATCCCAGGTGCCAATCGGCCCTCCATTGCGGTCGAGCCTGGCATGGAATTATCATGCGTCCTGTTGGCCCGCAAGGAGCAGAATTGGATGCTGGCGATCGCTGAGACAGCCTATGACGACTTCACGCCGCGCGCATGGCAGGAGCAGAGGCTGCCTTGGCAGAAGCGCTATCTCTCGATTTAAGCGGCGTGGCGCCGGCGGTTATATCCGAACCGGAACCAAAGGTCGGTTTTGCCGTTGATTGCCATGCCCAACCGTGTCCGGGAGGCAGGACAGACATGGCACGTCAGACATTCTGGAAAGGCTATCTCAAGCTCTCGCTCGTCACTGCCGCCGTCTCGCTGACGCCGGCGACGACCGAAAGCAACAAGGTCCGTTTCCACGTCCTCAATCGCCAGACGAAGAACCGCGTCGAAAGCCGTTATGTCGACAGCGTCACCCATAAGCCGGTGGCAGAGCGGGACCAGGTGAAGGGCTATCCGCGTGGCGAGGACGACTATGTTCTTCTCGAAGACGAAGAGATCGAGGAAGTCGGGCTCGAAAGCACCCGCACCATCGAGATCGACACATTCGTGCCGCGCGGCTCGATCGATTGGATCTGGTACGACAAACCGCATTTTCTGGCGCCGGAGGACAAGGTCGGGGTGGAAGCCTTTTGCGTCATCCGCGAGGCGATGAAGGCCAATGACGTCGTCGGCATTGCCCGCCTTGTTCTTTATCGCCGCGAGCGTGCGGTGCTGCTGGAAACGCTGGGCAAAGGCATCGTTCTGTGGACTCTGCGTTATGGCGACGAGGTGCGTGATCCCGTTGCCGAACTCGACGACAAAACCGAGATCGACACCAAGCTGCTGACACTGATGAAGCAACTGGTGAAGGAAGAGACGAAGGATTGGAGCCCGGCCATGGTGCAGGATCCGATCCAGAAACGTCTAAAGTCGATGATCCGCAACAAGCAGAAGAGCCTGAAGAAGGCGGCGCCCGCGCAAAAACCTGCACCGGTGAAATCGACCGGCAACGTCATCAATATCATGGATGCGCTGAAAAAGAGCTTGGCTGCGGAAGATGGGCGCAAGCCGCGTTAGCCGACGGTCGGCAGAGGCATCGCTGATCCGCTATGCCTTTTCTTCTCCAGCGGTTTCGCCGCGGCGAAAAACCCGTCCCAGGGATATCTCGGCAAGGTATCGAGCCGCGTCGGGCGTGAAATCGTGTTTCGCCTGATAGAGGTTTCGAGAGCCATCTCAGCTTGCCTTCTTGCTGCGGCTGTCGCTACGCGCCGGCGCCTTCTTTTTCGCGGGAGCCTTGCCGCTCATCTTGGCGCTCTGGCGCAGCGCTTCCATCAGGTCGACGACCTTGCGTTCCGGAGCCGGTTTCTTCTTCGGTGGCGCCCGGCCCTCGATCTTCGCCTTCACCAGCTCGACAAGGGCAGCCTCGTAGCGATCTTCGTATGTGCTCGGTTCGAAGCTGCCGTGCTTGGTGCCAATGATATGGCCCGCAAGTTCGATCATTTCCTTGTCGAACTTGATGTCGGGAATGTCTTCGAAAACCGTATCGGCCGAGCGCACCTCGTAGTCGAAATTCAGCATCGTCGCGACGATGTAGTTGTCATGTGGGCGGATCAGCAGCGTCCGGTTGCGCCGGAAAAGCACGGCTTCGGCCAGAGCCGCGACCTTGCCGTCACGCATGCCGCTGGCGATCAGCGACAGCGCCTCCTCGTCATGTTCGTCGACGGGCGCGAGATAGTAAGGGCGGTCGAAATAAAGCTTGTCGATATCGTCGTAGGCAATGAAAGCCTTGATATTGAGGACCTTGTCGCTTTCCGGCATGATTTCGGCGATCTCGTCGCCCTCGATGACGATGTAGTCGCCATTCTCCATCTGGTAGCCCTTGACCTGGTCGCTCCGCTCGACCGGTTTGCCGGTCCCGCTATCGACGAATTCCCGTTCCACCCGGTGGCCGGTCCTGCGGTTGATGATGTTGAAGGAGACACGGTCGGAGGAGGAAACGGCAGTGTAGAGCCCGACGGCGCAGGCAAGGTCGCCCACCTTCAAATGACCCTTCCAGCTTGCCCGAGCGGCCATTCCATCCTCCGTCGCAGATCAGAGCCGGCTGCCGCTCTTGTCGGTTTCGAGTTCCTGAAATGCCCAGCCGCGACCGTCGGGTGCGGGATAGGCGAGCAACGCATCGCCATTGCCGATCTTCTGGCGCGATGCAGCGTCCTTGGCATGGATAATCGCTTCATCCGCTGTTGCATAGGTTTCCGAAAGTGTGTCGCCGAGCTTATAGGCCCAGCCATTGTCATGCGGCACGACCTGATAGGTGATATCGGCCATTTCGGATCTCCTCTTCTCAGCTAAATAGGGTGCATGATGTCGTCGGCTAGTTCCGATTTGGTTTGCGCCGTTCATCGAGCGCAATGATCTTCTCCAGCGATGCGATATCCTCGCTGGTGACGACCGGAACCGGATCGGCAGCGATGGCTTCCAGCACCTCCTGGGAGACGGCGCCGTTGCGGATCGCCCATTCCAGCGTTTCGCGCGTCTCCCGCTCGGCCTTCAGCTGCGCATAGAGCGCGACGATCAGCCGATCGCGCGCATCCATCCGCCGGCCTTGGTTATCCATGCTGCGGACATGCACCATCGCAATCCACCTTTGTCACTGATTTCGTTCAGGTGTATTCAACTGATGAGAGATGGAAAGGTTCCGAAACCGGTGGGCGGGCTTTGCCATTGCCGCATCAGGCGGAATCACTATCCGCAGGATATTCGCGAGAGGATTTCAATATGGCCGATCTCAAGGTTCGTCCCCGCCCGACCGGCGCCACCGCCGTGGTCGGCCGCACCGGTTTCCCGCATGTCACCTCCGCCACCAAGGGCGAGATCGATATCGTCACCGCGCCGTCGCAGCCGGGCTTCAATCCGCTCGATCTGCTCTATTCCTCGCTCTCGGCCTGCCTGGTGCTGAGCGCCCGCATCGTCGCCAGCCAGATGGGTATTCTCGACAAGATCAGCGAGATCACCGCCGAGGTCACCGGCGAGAAGGCGACGGAAGGCCTTTCGCGCGTTGCCAAGTTCAACATCGCTTTTTCGATCAAGGGCGATATCGACGAAGAAACCCGACAGAAAATCGCCCATGCCGCCGAAGACGAGATCTGCACGGTGAGCAACACCATCCGCGGCAATCCCGAGTTCTCGACGACAATATCGGCGTAAGGCTAAATCTACATAATAATTATAGACAATCCGGGGAGGAGGATTGCGTGACCACTGCCCCGATTCTATGCTCGGGCATCGAAAGCAATGATCCCGGCCACCATGCAGCCCAAGCCTCTCCCGACGTCTGAACAGCCGGTCGTCGCCATCATCGGCGGCGGTGTCTCCGGCGCCGGTGTCGCCTATCATCTCGCCAGAGCCGACTGCGGCGAGCGCCCTGCCATCGTGGTCTTTGAGCCGCGCGCCGAACTCGGCCGCGGCCTTGCCTATGACACGGCCGATCCGGCCCACCGCATCAATGTTCCAGCCGCCAAGATGAGCCTGCAGCCCGATGACCTCGGCGAATTCCTGGCCTGGATCGACGCCCGCGACGCCGTCGCCGGCGACCCTGAGGCCAGGCAGCCCGATGGCTCGCTCTTCCCCCGGCGCCGGCTGTTCGGCGAATATGTCGCCTCGCTGCTGAAGCCGCTGCTGGAAGACGGTAGCGTGCGTCATCGCCGCGCTGCGGTGACGGCTGTCGAAGCCCGTGCCGGTCGTTGGTCGATCCTCGACGACAGAGGCGGCGTGACGGAGGCCGATATCGTCGCGATCGCCACCAGTCATCCGCCGCCGGTAGCCCCCGGCCGGCTTGCGATCCGGCTTGCTGCCCATCCCCGTTTCGTCGCCGATACCACCAAGCCGGGCGCGCTCGAGGTGATCCGCCCGCATGACCGGGTGCTGGTCATCGGCAACGGCCTGACGGCCGCCGATGTCATCGCCTCGCTTGCGGCGCGCGGACATGACGGTCCGGTGACCGCGATCTCGCGCCGCGGTCTGCGGTCTCGTGGGCACGCGCCGGTACCGCAGGAGCTCTTCGGCGATTTCGTCTCCGATGCGGCCCATTCCGCCGTGTCGCTGCTGAGAGAGATCCGCACTGCCATAGGTGCGGCGAAGACGCAGGGCATAAGCTGGCATGGCGTGATCGATCAGGTGCGGGCGCAGGGATACGATCTCTGGCAGGCGCTACCGGTTGCCGAGCGACGCCGTCTTGTCCGCCATCTGCGTCCCTATTGGGATGTGCACCGTTTCCGGATCGCCCCGCAGGTCGAGGCCGTGCTCGACGCGGCGGTTGCCGCAGGTCGCCTCGATATCCTGGCCGGCTCGGTCGCCGATGCGCGCATCGAAGGCGAGCTGATCCTTTGCACCCTGCAGCCACGTCATCAGCGTCAGCCGCTGGAGAGACGTTATGACGCCGTCGTCGTCACCACCGGCCCGGCGCATGGCGGCATTCTCGAAACCCAGCCCTGGCTTGCGGCACTTGCGGCAGACGGCCACCTGTCGCTCGATCCGACCGGGCTCGGCCTTGCCTGCACCGAGCGCTCGGAGGCGATCGGCCGGTCAGGAAAGGCAGATCCTTCGCTGCTGATCTCCGGCCCGCTGGCGCGCGGCACGTTCGGCGAGCTGATGGGACTGCCGCAGGTGACCGAGCATGCCTTCTTCATCGCCGGTGAGATCGCTGAAAAGCTGCGGACCAGCGCGACGAATAGGCGTCCTGCCTGATTTTCCATCAATATGTCGCTCTTCGACTGTCGCTGGTGGTCGACTTCTGATACGCACCCGGCATCCGGGTGACCAAGAATATCGAGATCATGTCGCAGCCTGCCTCCACCCTTTCCGAAGCCTCGCCTTCCAATCGTTTTGCCCTTGCAGCCCTCCTTCTCGGCGGGGCGGCGATCGGCGGCTCGCCGATTTTCGTCAGACTGTCCGAGGTCGGACCGATGGCGACGGCCTTCTGGCGTGTGGCGCTGGCGCTGATCCCGATCCTCGTCGTCTCGCTCGTGAAGAAGGAGAGGGGCCTAAAGCCGCAAAGCCTTTCCGACTATGGCATGCTGGTTCTCCCGGGCGTCATGTTGGCGCTCGATCTCGCCGCCTGGCACCTTTCGCTCACCATGACCTCGGTCGCCAATGCGACGCTGCTTGCAAATCTCGCGCCTGTTTTCGTCACGCTGATCGCCGTCCTGTTTTTCAGGGCGAGAACCAGTGTCGTCTTCCTAATGGGACTGGTGCTGGCACTCGCCGGAGTGGTTATTCTGAAAGGCGGACCGGCAGGGCTCGGTAACGGCGATTTGAGCGGCGACGGCGCCGCGATGATCGCCGCCTTCTTCTATGCCTGCTATATCCTGGCGATCGGCAGGTTGCGCAGCCGGTTCGATACGATCCGCATCATGCTGTGGAGCACGGCATCGGCAGCCGTCTGCATCTTTCCGATAGCCTTCTTCTTCGAAGGCCAGATGCTGCCCGCAACCGCCTTTGGCTGGTCGATCCTCTTCGGCCTCGCCTTTGTCAGCCATGCCGGCGGGCAGGTGGCGATCACCTATGCGCTCGCCTATCTGCCGCCGGCCTTTTCATCGCTGACGCTGCTGCTTCAGCCGGTCGTCGCCGCTATCCTCGCCTGGGCGCTGCTCAATGAGGCGATTGGGATGATGCAGGCGCTCGGCGCCGCGGTGGTGCTCGCCGGCATCATGGTTGCCCGGACGTCTCGCGCGCCGGCTTAACCGCTTGCTGCTCCAGCGGCTGCGGATCATCACCCATCCTCTGCAACAGCCACTTCTGGATGATCGGTACATCGGCATCGCCGAGGTCATGACCACCGGGGATGACGTCGGAATCGACGGTGGCGCCCGAACTTTTCAGCCTCTCTTCCAAGTCGCTCGCATATTTGCCGTAGGCATCCGTCTTGCCGCTGATGACGAGCAGGTCGGTGCCCTTGAGATCGGCGTGCGGATAGTCGCTGAGCACCGGCATGGAGCGCAGCAGCACCGCCTTGTGGACAAGGTTCGGGTGCAGGTAGAGCAGCGAGTTCAGGAGGTTGGCGCCATTGGAATAGCCGACATAGACCACCTTCTTGGGATCGAGGCCGTAGGACTTGACGGCGCCTTCGATGAAGGCCGCAAAGGCTTCGGCCTCAGTCTTGATGTCGTTCTGATCGAAGGAGAAGGGTGTAATGCGCTTGTACCAGCGCGGAAAACCCTCTTCCGTCGCGCGCCCTCGCACGCCCATCAGGGTTGCTCGAGGCGCCGCCTTGTTCAGGAGCGGCATTAACGTCGTCTCATTGCCGCCCGAGCCGTGAAGGAGCACGAAGACACTGCCGTCGGGATTCGGCGGCGTATAGAAGCGGTGAACGAACGGCAGTTCTCGGTAGTTGATGCGGGGCTGGCCGGGCATCGAAAACTGGGGCAGAATCACCTTCAGGTCATCGAGATTGGTGATCGTTTCCGGCGGCGCGAAGAGCTTGGTGCCGAGGGATGCATGCTCTTCGTCAACAGTCATGCCGGGCTTGTCGGTGGCAAGTTCCACCAGCGTGCCGCCGGGCTCGCGGGCATAAAGCGAGCGGAAATATTTGCGGTCGTGCATATTGGTCGGCGACCCATCCGTCGCTTCCAGTGCCTTGCGCACCGAAAGCAGCGTCTCCTCGTCGGCGGCGCGGAAGGCGACGTGATCGACCGTGCCGGTGCCCGGCGCGCCGGACCAGAAGCCGCGCGCATCGCGCACGTCGATGACGTCGCCGGATTGCGACACCAGCCTGTCGATCGTGCCGCGGTTGGTCTGGAAGCGGTAGCCGAAATGGCTCTCGAGGAAGCTGCGGCTTTCGGCGGGCTTTTCCGTCAGCATGGTCGCGCCGCGCACGCGCTGGATCGTGTGCTCGGCCGGGATCGAAGCGCCGTCCCAGGCGGACGGCGATGTCAGGTTCTTTGCGCCTGCGAGCTTGAGGATGATGTTGTCAGGGTCTTTCAGCCGCAGGACGGGCTCGCCGAATTCGTCGGCCGGTCCCTCGGATCTCAGACCGAAGCTCATGGCGCGCGTCAGCCAGTAGCCGATGCTGGTGGGATTGATCGAAAGCGATATTTCGCTGATCTGGCCGTAACCGGCTCGGCCGGGCGCACCATCTTCCCAGACGAGGAAGGTCAGCAGCGAACCCGGCGTCCCAGCCGCATCGCCATAGAGTAGATGAAGCTGCGTCGCGTCCTCGTAACCGGCTGTCTGCTTGACGAGCCGCATGCCGAGAAATCCCGCGTAGAAGTCCACATTCGCCTGCACCTTGCGGGTGACGGCCGTGACGTGATGTATGCCTGATACCATCGAGAGCAGTCCTGATTGAAGCGGTGTCGTCAGGAGCGCGAGTATGAGAGCTGCGAAGGTCATACCGTTGCCAATGACGATCGCTTAATTTTGTTCCGCACAAAGCGCAAGCGAATCGCCGCGCTGCAACAACTCCAAATGTTCGACATCTTCAAGCGCCTCTTCCAGTTGCTGCAGGGTCGGCGGCTTGACCATATAGGCTCGCGCGCCGAGATTTCTGGCCCGCCGCATGTCGCTCTCGTCGCTGGACGTGCTGAGAATGCAGACGGGAATTTGCTTGAGGCGGATGTCGGCTGAAAGTGCATGCAGCACCTCGAAGCCGTCCATGATCGGCATGTTGATGTCGAGCAGCATCAGGTCGATCTGCGGCACATCGGCAATGCCGGCGCGTTCTTCGAGCAGCCGCATCGCCTCGAGTCCGTTGGTGGCGACATGCAGGTTGAAATTCACCTTGTCCCGCCGCATCAGCTTGATCTTCAGAAGCTGGATGTCGGCCGGGCTGTCTTCGACGAGCAGCACTTCGGCAAGCCTGCCCGAACCTTCGCCTGGCTGTTCCGCCGGCCTGGCGCTGTGGGGGACGGCCGATGCGGCTGATGGCGTGGGCCTCGCCTCGGCGAGCGGCACTTCGAGAATGAAGGTGGCGCCCGGCCCATTTTCTGCCTCGCACCAGATCGAGCCGCCATGCATCTGCGCGATGCGGCGGCAGATGGCAAGGCCGAGCCCGGTGCCTTCGATGCCGCGGCCGACGAGACGCTTGAACGGCTGGAAGATCAGCTCGCGGTGCGCGGGGTCGATGCCGGGCCCGTTGTCACGTACCGTGAGGCGGCAGGTATCGCCCTGCGCCTCGCCTGTGATGCTGATCTCCGGAACCTTCTGCTCGCAATAGCGGACGGCATTCGACACCAGGTTCTGCAGGAGTTGGGTCAGCAGCGTCGCGTCGCCCATGACCTCCGGCAGCGCCCCGCGGATGATGACGGCTCCGCGGCTTTCGGTCTGCTGGCGCAGATTGTCCTCCACCTGGTCGAGCACATCGGAGAGCGAGACCGGCTTGAGCTCCAGTCCGCCGGAGGCCTCGAGCTTAGTGAAGCCCGAGACCTTGACGATCAGGTCTTCCATATGGTCGGCGGCGCTGAGCACGTAATCGAGCAATTCCCGGTCTTCGGCCGGAAGCGCTGCAGAACCGTGCAGGATGCGGCTGAAGGATTTGATCGTCCGGAGCGGCTCCTTCAAATCATGGGCCATAGCGCGGGTAAAGATCTCAAGCGATTGCCGCTTCTGCTCCAGCTTTGCTTCCAGCATGCCGTGCATGATGGCGTTCTGAATGCAGCGATGCAGTGTTTCCGGCGACAGCGAATCCTTTGTCAGATAGTCGCGTGCCCCGCTCTTCATCACCTCGACGGCGACGGTTTCGTTGCCCTGACCGGTCAGCATGATGACGTTGGCGGCGGGATCATCCTCCAGGATATCGGCAAGAACGCCGAGCCCGTCGCGCCCCGGCAGAGAGTAGTCGAGCAGGATGCAGTCAGGCCGTTTCCGGCTGTTCAGCGCACGACCCTCTTCGCCGGTCTCCGCCTCCACGACGGTATAGGCAGTGCTGGAAACGCGGCTCAATATGCGCCGATAGACCTCGAGATCGTCGATGTTGTCGTCGATGATGAGAATAGAGCAGTGTTCCGCCAATCTGTCAGTCCTCGAGCGGCAGGATGGCGATTTCGAACCAGTATTCCTTCAGCCGCTGGATCGCGGCGAAGAGCCCGTCGAGATCCACCGGCTTCTGCACATAGGTATTGGCGCCGAGCGCATAGCAGCCTTCGATATCGCGTTCGTCGTCGGAGGTGGTGAGGATGACCACCGGGATCTTGCGCCAGCCGGCGTTCGACTTGATCGCCTCCAGCGTCTTCCGACCATCAAGGCCCGGCATGTTGAGGTCAAGCAGGATCAGCCCGGGTTTCGGCACCATCTCGGCGAGCATGTCGAGCGCTTCCTGACCGGAGGCCGCCCAGCGGATCGAATTGCGCAGGTTGGTGCGTTTGAAGGCGCGCATCGTCGCTTCGAAATCGTCTTCGCTGTCCTCGACGATCAGGATCGGTTGCGTATCACGCTGCTGCATTCTGCCCCTCGCGCTTTTTTCCCAGAGTGAAGTAGAATGTCGTGCCGGTGCCGACCTCGGATTCCAGCCAGATATCGCCATTGTGCCGCGCGATGATCTTGCGAACGAAGGTGAGGCCTGCTCCGGTCCCGTCGTCGGAATCCTGCGACTTTTCCAGCCGTTTGAAAATGCGGAAAATATCCTCGTGGAATTCCTGCGGAATGCCCTTACCGTTATCCTTAACGAAAAATACGTTGCGGGCAACCGTGCCGTCCTTGCCGACGAATCGGTCAAGATAGCCGATCGAGACGAGCGGAGCCGGCTTGTCGTTGTATTTGATCGCATTGGTAATGAGATTGCGGAACACTTCAGTCAGCCGCGGCGCGTCGCAGACCACCTCCGGCAGCCGGCCGTCGATGATCACCTTGGCGTGCCGTTCCTCGAGCAGCAACTCCATCGTCGCGACGACATCCTTGACGATCAGGCCGATATCGGTGCGTTTGACCGCCAGCTGCTGGCGTCCGAGCCGGGAGAAATAGAGAAGCTCGTTGACGAGCTTCTCCATGCGCTGGCTGAGACGCACGAGCCGGTTCAGCCGGCGCACGCCGTCCACGTCGAGCTTGTCTTCATAATCCTCCAACAGGAAGCGAGAGTGGTTGTGCAGGCCGCGCAGCGGTTCCTTGAGATCATGCGAGGCGATATAGGCGAATTCATCGAGGTCGTGGTTGCTGCGCTCGAGCTCGGCCGTATAGGCCTCGAGCTGGGAAAGCGTCGTTTTCATCCGTTCTTCCTGCCGGACGCGCTCGCTGATGTCGCGCACGATACCGACGAAGGTCTTCGTATGGCCGGTGACGACGGCGCTGATGGAAACATCGATCGGAAAGACGATGCCGTTCTTGCGTCGTCCGGAGACCATGCGCGTCGTACCGATGATGCGCTCCTCGCCGGTCTGCCGGTAATGGGCGAGATAGCCGTCGTGCTCGGAATGGTAGGGTTCGGGCATCAGCATCTTGATGTTTTTGCCGATCGTCTCCTGCGGGGAGTAACCGAACATGCTTTCAGCCGCCGGATTGAAATTCCTGATCGTTCCACGCTCGTCGATGACGATGACGGCATCAGGCGTGCCGCGCACCAGCGCGCCGAAGCGGACGCGCTCGGTTTCGAGATTATAGTTGTTGCGCATGAAATAGAAGACGAGGATCGCGATCAGCCAAAGCGTGGCAGCCGTAATCGTGCGGTTGGCGATTTCCTGCCAGAACGCCGCCTCGTTGTGCCTGACGGCGAAGAAGCCGAGCATCAGGAGCACGGTGCAGGCAAAGGCGAAGAAAAGCGGCGCGTTCCGGTTGCCGAACCAGAGCGCCGTCAGCACCAGCGGCACGTAGAGAATGCCGTTGGCGACACCCAGCGGCGTATAGAGATCGACGAGAAGACCGGTGAAGCAGACCGCGGCCGGGATCCAGAGCGGGATCTGCGCCCGGTTTGCCGGCTGCATCCACCAGGAGCGGGCGAGAAGTCCCGAGCCGAAGATCACCATGCCGACCGCCGTATGCAGCGCCATCGCCGCATATGGCCCCCAGCGGTAGCCCTGTTCGGCATCGGTGACATAGCTGGCCAGCGCGATCATGCCGAGGGTGATGACGACATAGCTCGTCAATTCCTGCACCACCTGGCTTCTCGACTTCTCCACCTGGAGCGAGAGCAGCAGCGAAAGATTGGCGATCAGGAAGACCAGCGCCGTGTTCGGCCCCATGCCGCCGCCGATCTCAGCGATGAAATCCGGCGAAACCAGGAAGCGCGAGATCAACAAGTCGACATTGTGAAAAGTCCGCCCGATCATGACGATTTCCACGAGCCGAGCCGCGGCGATCGCCGCCGCAAGCCCCGCCGTGATTGTCGCCGTTATTCGAAAACGGCGGGCGGCGAGTGTCGAAGCGGCAAGCCCCACGCCGGAAAGCACGAAGCAGAGCGCGGTATTGAAGGCCATCGACGGAAAGCCGGGAACCAGCGAAATGACAATCTCGACCTGCAGCAGCCAGCCGGCAAGCGCCGTCACGCCGAGAAGGAACATCAGGCAGCCGACGGCAATCGCAAAGGCACGGTAGTGCCGCCTTCGCTGGTCCTGCAGGTCCACGTCGCTGCTATCCTGCACCCGCGTATTCTCCTTGGTTTGCGCGGTCATTTTTTCCGAAATCAACGAATACTCAATAGGCAAAGGGAAGGTGATGCCGTGCTTTTTGCGAAATGCCTTGCAGTAAGGTATATCGAATTTTCGTGATACCGCGGTATCGTGATTTCTAAGGACAGCGACGTTCGTTCGAACAATATCCAATCACGGTGGTGGATGCCGACCCTATTTTACGTCGATGACAGCAGGGATGACCTCTTCTATCTCGACTATATCAGCCGCAAGCAGCAGATCGAGGTCGATCTATTCTGCTTTTCGACCGCCGATAGGGCGCTGGAGGCGTTGGAGGCGCGCGCGGCGGAGGGCAAGGCCGTGCCCGATCTGCTGATCACCGATCTCTACATGCCGCTCGACAGCGGCACTGGCCTGGTGATGAGCCTGCGCAGGGATGTTCGGTTCAAGGCGATGCGGCTTGCAATCTGCAGCGGATCGGATGCCGATGAGGATCGCGCGCGTGCGCTCGAGGCCGGCGCCGATTTCTATCTCGAAAAACCGCTTGACCTTGCCGCAATCATTCTCAATCTGGAAGTGTAGGAAACGACGTAAGCCCGGCCGCCTGTTCTCTGCCGCTCGCCCGGAGCATGCGACAAACCGCAATTGACAAGGTCGGGAGCGCATCACAAGATGCAACCGAAGCGAAGGAAATGGAACGCAAAATAAGCGCTGAGAGAACCGATCAACCCGCGTTCGCCGCCACGAACATCAGCCAACCCCTTAGCTGAATGGGTCTATCGGTTCTCTCGCGCTTACGTCTGGCACTGCCTTCTCGCATTCATGGATGTTGAACACGAGAAGATTTACGATACCCAGGTAAGAACTACTGCCCCTCAGTAAAATCTGCCCGTGCATCACCTGTCATTGAGATAATTGATGATTTCCGCCTTACATATCGAAAGTCCCCGTTTTCGATATCTCTCATCAACTTGTCTCGCAATTTTTGTAGCTCTTCGCGTCTAAGACGTATATCCCAAGATTTCGGGATCGGAAGCATCGGCGGGAGGAGAGAGGAAGAGTGGGAATGAACAATGCCCCGGCAATTCCTTTTCACGCCGGACCGGAACTGAGCCGGGCGATCAACCGCACCGATTTTTTCCGTCTGCTGAAGTCGGCGGCGCAGCATTACAACTTCGACAATTTTGCGCTTGCCCGCATATCCGAGGCTTCGGCCCCTTTCGGCGAACGCGATATCGTCATCACCAATGTTGCCGAGCGGCGTGTCGGCCTTTTCATCACGACATTGAAGGAAGCGCTGGGCACCGTCCGGGCAAAGTCCGCCCAGTTCCTGGCAACGCCCGTCCATGGTAGGAGCGCACAGCCGGAAGATTATCCGTCCGATCTTGTTTTCAACGAGTTCCTGAGCGGCGTTTTTCTCTTCATCCCGCTGTTCACGCCGGAAGGGCGGCGATATTGCCTCGTCCTCAGCGGCGAGCGCCAGGAGCCGGATCAGAGTGAGATCGCCGACATGCTCCTCGACGCCATGCGTATTTTCGACAAGCTCTACGAGGAAATCCTGACGCCGGAAATGTCCGGACGGCTGACCCAGCGCGAATCGGAAATCGTCAAATGGACAAGCGAAGGCAAGACGTCGGCGGAAATCGCCATCATTCTCGGTCTTTCCGAACATACGGTCAATTCGCACATCACCGCGGCCGCTCGCAAACTTGACGCAGTGAACCGCGTTCATATGGTGGCGATCGCCTTGAGGAATGGTTTGGTTTCGTGAAGCTGGTTTCGGGATTGGGGAAATGAGACGATGATCACCGAAACGAGCCGAAGGAACGCCGTAAAGGTTCTCTTTGTCGACGACGAATTCATCGAATTCCGTGCGCTCAAGAAGAAGATCGCCGAGCTCTCCGAGCCGGCCGTCGAGGTTGAATATTCGCAATCGATCGGTGACGCGCTGGAAAAGATCCGCCTGGAGCGTTTCGATCTCATCCTGCTCGACAATCGCCTTTTGCCCAATGCCGATTTCCGCGACACGGTGCCGGAGCTGCGCGGCATCGGTTACACCGGTCCGATCGGCGTCGTCTCGACCGATATATCGGGCGGCTATTTCCAGGAATTCCCGGATTACGGCGTCGATTTCCGCATCGGCAAGGACGAAATCGATGCCCAGACGCTGCAGCATATCATCCGCGAATATGTGACCTATGACGTCCCGGATTTCTGGAAGGACGATTACAGCATCTAACCATCAAGCGATGGGAAGGCGGATGATGAATCGACTGCCGCTTTCATCCGAATGTTCGAGGCTGATATCGCCGCCAAGCGCCGTCAGAAACTCCCGCGCCGTCGTCAGTCCAAGACCGGCGCCCTGGACCGTTCCCGGCTTCGGCAATTTCCAGAAAGGCTCGAATATCCGCTCCCGATAAACGGGATCGATGCCCGTCCCGTTGTCGGAAATCCGGATGAACCAGTCCGTCCCCTCGCGCTGCGCGGCGATGGCCACATGCGGCGGCGCTTCCCCGCGATAAATGAGGGCGTTGGTCAGCAGGTGCCGCAGCACCAGACCGAAGAGGGCAGGGTCGGTACGGATGGAGGGCAGGCCGTCGCTTTCGAGCGTTGCCTCGCCGGCCGCCGTCTCGTCGGTCAGTTCGCCCCAGATATTTTCGGCGAGCGCCTGCAGATCGACCTCTTCAGGCGTCACCTGCGGTGTGCCGCCGGCAAGGCTCATCAATGCCTTGGTGAGGCGCTGCGCTGTCTGCGCCTTTTCCATGATCATCCTGAGGCTCTGCAGCTGTTCACCGTCGAGCGTCGCCTCGAGATCGTCGAGCAGCAACTCGGCATACATGGCGATATGGCGGAGCGGCGATTGCAGGTCGTGCGAGGCAGTTGCGAGAAAACGTTTGATGCGCTCCTCGCCGTCTCCGGCAATGGTGGTTTCTGGCGGTCTCGTTGGGTCGGATGACATCTGGCGGTTTCCCCGATCTCTCACGGCGCCACGCGTCTTTTCAGACGCGCAAAGGACGCTGCAACACCTTGAATTGGCACATAATGCTGTAGCCGACAATAGAAAGAGGGCGCCGGCTCTGCAACCGGCGCCCTCGTCAAGGATGCGTTAACGGGATTTTAGCTCGCGGACTTGCGCGGGCGACCCTGTTCCGGCGGAATGATCTCGACGGCCTCATCGGTTGCCGGTGCCGCCTTGGCATGGCGGCGGCGCCAGTCGCCGAGGAAGAGCAGGATGGGTGCCGCGATGAAGATCGACGAGGCGCCGGCGACGAGAATGCCGAAGACCATCGGGATCGCAAAGCTCGAGACCGCGCTGCCGCCCCAGATCGCCATCGGCACCAGTGCGAGGAAGGCCGTCGCATTGGTGTAAAGGCTTCGCGCCAAGGTCTCGTTGATCGACTTGTCGATGATCTCGCGCAGCGGCATCGACTTGTAGAGCCGCATGTTTTCGCGCATGCGGTCATAGACGACGACCTTGTCGTTCACCGAATAACCGACAAGCGTCAGGATGGCGGCGATCGCCGTCAGGTTGAAGTCGAGGCCGGTGATCGCGAAGAAGCCGATCGCCTTGGTGACGTCGAGCACCAGCGTGACGATGGCGCCGACGGCAAACGGCCATTCGAACCGGACCCAGATATAGATGAGCATCGCAAAGCTTGCGATCACCACCGACAGGATGCCGGCCCAGGCAAGCTCGCCGCTGACCTTCGGACCGATGACGTCGGTGCCTTCGACAGTGGCGGTCGGATCGATCTTGGCGACTTCGGCCTTCAGCTTGGTAACCGCTGCCGTCTGCGCCTCTTCGCCGCCCTCCTGCCGCTGCGCGCGAACGAGGATGCTGTTCTTGTCGCCGAAGGACTGCAGCGTGATTTCGCCGAGGCCGAGGCTGTCCAAACCTTCGCGGAACTTCGCAAGATCAGCAGCCCCTTGCGTCTTGACGGCCATCTGGATGCCGCCGCGGAAATCGACGCCGTAGTTGAGGCCCGGATGGATGAAGAGCACGACGGAGGCAATCGACAGCAGCGCCGAAACGGTGACGCCGAAGAAGCGCGCCTTCATGAACTCGATGTGCTTGTCATAGGGGCTGAACGGGATCAATGGCCGAATGTTCAGCACCTTGAACTTGCGGCGGCGGGTGATCTCGATCATCGCGACGCGCACGAAGGCGACCGAGGTGAACATCGAGATGATCAGGCCGAGCGCCATTGTCACGGCAAAGCCGCGCACCGGCCCGGAACCGAAAAAGAACAGGATGGCCGCAGCGATCAGGGCCGTCATATTGCCGTCGATGATGGTCGAATAGGCACGATTGAAGCCCGTATCGATGGCGGCAAAGGCGCCCTTACCCTTGCGGGTCTCTTCACGAATACGCTCGTTGATGAGAACGTTGGCGTCGACCGCAAGGCCGATGCCGAGCACGACACCGGCGATGCCCGGTAGCGTCAGCGTCGCACCGACCAGCGTTAGCGCCGAGAAGGTCAGGATGGTGTGGATCAACAGCGCCACATTCGCCAGGATGCCCCAGGTGCCATAGAGAACGAAGATGAAGAGTGCGACGAGAGCAAAGCCGACGAGGCCGGAATAAATACCCATCTTGATGGCGTCGGCGCCGAGGTCGGCGCCGACGGTGCGTTCCTCGATGACCGTCAGCTTGGCGGGCAGGGCGCCGGCGCGCAGCATGGCGGCAAGCGTCGTTGCGCTGTCGGCTGAGAAGCTGCCGGAGATCTGGCCGGAGCCGCCGGTGATCGGCTCACGGATGACCGGCGCGCTCAGCACCTTGTTGTCGAGGACGATGGCGAAGGGATTGCCGACGTTCTGGCGGGTGATTTCGGCAAAGCGGGTAGCGCCGGCGCTGTCGAAGCGGAAGCTGACGATCGGCTCACGCGTGTTCGGATCGAAGCTGACACGGGCGTCCGAAAGGCGGTCGCCGGAGATCTCGACGCGGTCGAGGACCGGATAGGAATTGCCTTCATCGTCCTTCAGCATGGTCACGCCGGGTCCGGGCGCGTTGTTCGGCGCCAGCATATGGAACGACATCTTGGCGGTGGAGCCGAGAAGTTCGCGCAGGCGCGACGGATCCTGCGCGCCCGGAAGCTGGACGAGCACGCGGTTGGCGCCGATGCGCTGGATGGTCGGCTCGGAGACGCCGACCTGGTCGACGCGCTGGCGGATGACTTCAAGGCTCTGCTGGACGGCATTGTCGACATTGGCGGCGATGCCGGCCCGCGAGAAGCCGACGGTGATGGTGGCGCCGTTCGCCGTGACATCAAGATCCGCCTGGCCGGCGCTGAGGCCGGTGCTGATCGGGTTGGCAAGCGTCTTGAGTTCGGTGACGGCAGCATCGCTCTGTGACGCATCGGCGAGCGTCACGACGATCTGGTTCTGGCTGCGGACCACGGCTTTCGGCTGGATGCCCTTTTCGCGCAGCACGCGGCGCGCGTCCTGAAGCAGCGATTGCAGCCGCTCCTTGGTCAGGTCGGCTTCGTCGACTTCCAGAACGAGGTGCGAGCCGCCGCGAAGGTCGAGGCCGAGCGACACCTGCTCATGCGGCAGCCAAGCCGGCACGCGCTGGAGGACGGATTGCGGCAGGACGTTCGGCAAGGCGATCAATAGGCCGAGTAGGATGATCACCGTATAGGTGACCACCAGCCATCGTGAAGTACGCATGTTGTATTCCTTGATATCGAGGGCCGGCGCTCGGGCGCTGGCGGCATGTCGTCAATGGTCGGAAGCGCCGATCGGCGCGAGCGTCAGGCAGCAGCCGGCGGTGCGCGCGGTTGATGGGTCCTGGAGACTGCGGCATGAAGCGAAGCTTCAAATGCCGGAAAAGGCGCGGCCATAGTCCAGCCGGAAAAATCGACAGCCGGGGCGGCGGCAAGGGTAAGCGGTCCGGCGTCATGCGCCGTCTGCTTCGGTGCAAGCTTGCGTTCACTGGCAAGCAACCCGCGCACGGCATCGCGCGCAGTCAGCTGCGCTGGCTGCGAATCCCGATCGGAAGAGGAAAGCGTATTGACGGCGGCCGGCGAGATCACCAGATTGCCGCCGAAAAGCAGGCCGAGATAAGCAAGGACGGCGATGAGGAGGGAAGCGGCGATACGGCTCGTCAGACGGCGCTGGTCCAGCTCCATCTTCTCCGTCCCGGCGATGTCACTCCCGTATCGGCTCAACAGCGCGCCAATCTCTCATTCTCTTTCCGGCGGAGGGTCATCCGTCGGCATAATTGTATCAGGCCCATGTCCGTCTTCATAGGGCACACTCTCATGATGCACTTGAGCGAGCCGGTCAACCATGCCCAGCGCGATTTCACGCTCGCCCATGATGACGGTGTCGGCGCCATATTGCTTCAGCTCATCGACCTCGGCGTCGGAATGGGCGCGGGCGACGATGAGGATCGATGGATTGACGCTGCGCGCCTGCTCGGCGATGCGGCAGGCCTCGAAGGCGTTCGGGATGGCGATGGCAATGCTGCGGGCGCCAGAGAGATTGGCAAGGTCGAGCGTTTCCCGCATCACCGCATTGCCCGACAGAGTTTCGATACCCTGCGCCTTCAGCTCGCCGATGCGCTTGTCGGAGTCCTCGATGACGAGAAAAGGTGTGGCTGACGACTTGAGGTTCTGTCCGACGATGCTGCCAACCCGCCCGTAGCCGACGAGAATGGCGTGGCCGCTGAGAGGGGTCGGGTGCACCTCGTCGTCTTCGGGCGGCATCTCCTCCTGCGCTGCTGTCGCATCTGCAGCGGGAGCAGGGTCTGCCACGACGTCTTCCCGCTTTGCACCATCCAGCAGCGGCCGCATGCGGTCGCAAAGGAAGAACAGCAGCGGATTGAGGATGATCGAGATGATGGCGCCGGCAAGGATCAGATCGCGGCCCTCCTCCGGCAGCAGCCCGAGTTCGACGCCGAGGGCGGCGAGGATGAAGGAGAATTCGCCGATCTGGCCGAGGCTTGCCGAAATCGTCAGCGCCGTGCCGAGCGGCTTCTTGAAGGCGAGCACGATCAGGAAGGCGGCGACGGACTTGCCGATGACGATGATGAAGATGGTGGCGAGGATCGGCAGCGGCTTGTCGATCAGGATGTTCGGATCGAACAGCATGCCGACCGAGACGAAGAACAGCACGGCGAAGGCGTCGCGTAGCGGCAGGCTTTCCTGCGCGGCGCGATGGCTGAGTTCGCTTTCGGCCAGCACCATGCCGGCAAAAAAGGCGCCGAGCGCCAGCGACACACCGAAGAGCTTCGCCGCTCCGAAGGCAACGCCGAGCGCGATCGCCAGCACGCCGAGCCGGAAGAGCTCGCGCGAACCGGTATGGGCGATGCGGTGCATCGTCCACGGAATGAGCTTACGGCCGAAAACCAGCATCAGCGCCACGAACAGCGCCACCTTCACCAGCGTCATGGCGATCATGCCGCCGATGCCGAGATCGAGGCCGAACAGGCGGTTGAGCCCGGCCGAGAGCGGCTCGACGGGAGCGTGACCCTCACCGCCGATGCTGGCTGCGGCCGGGATCAGCACCAGCGCCAGCACCATGGCGAGATCCTCGACGATCAGCCAGCCGACGGCGATCCTGCCGCGCTCGGTCTCGACGAGGCGCCGCTCCTGCAGCGCTTTCAAGAGCACCACGGTGGAGGCGACCGAAAGCGCCAGGCCGAAGACCAGGCTGCCGCCGGTCGGCCAGCCCATGAAGGCGCCGAGCCCCCAGCCGAGCAATGTCGCAAAGGTGATCTGCACGATGGCGCCGGGCACGGCGATGCCGCGCACCGACAGCAGGTCTTTCAGGGAGAAATGCAGCCCGACGCCGAACATCAGCAGGATGACGCCGATTTCGGCGAGCTCCGGCGCAAGGTTCTGATCTGCCACATAACCCGGCGTATGCGGCCCCACGAGCACGCCGGCGATCAGATAACCAACGAGCGGCGGCATCCGCAGCCGATGGGCGAAGGCGCCGAAGATGAAAGCCAGCACGAGGCCGCCGACGATTGTCGAAATCAAGGGCGTATCGTGTGGCATCGTTGTCTCCCGATCTGGAAATCCCGTTCGTAATATGACATATATGGTCTATATCGACCAATATGGGCAACTTGAAATCATGGGTCAAGGCGCACGGGAAACAATTCTCACCCCCGCTCTCTGCCGCGCGGCGCGCGGCCTGCTGGACTGGACCCAGACCGACCTTGCCGAAAAGGCCGCCGTCTCGCGCAGCACCATCCGCGACTACGAGGGCCGGCACCACGACATCCATCGCGCGACGGAGGCGCAGTTGCGCCTCGCCTTCGAGGAAGGCGGCGTCAAATTCGTCGAGATCGAAGGGGCGGGCACCGGCCTCTGCCTGGCCTCTGCATAATTCCTTAAATCGGAATCGATTGGCTCAGGGTGCCAGGCAGGCGGCAGAGACCCTGTAGATGGACAGCGTCTTGCCCTTGTAATAGCCCTCCGTCGGCTGCCAGTTCTTCAGCAGCTCGGGCGTCTCGGTGGCGCAGCTGAAGGGACCGTCCGTCAGGAAAAGCACCTTGCCGGTGATATCGGCCGGCAGGGCGAATTCCTGCTCGTAATAGCTCTCGGGAAGGCCCGCCGGCGCGCGCGCATAGATCCTGTAGGATGTGTCGCGCAGCGTATAGAAAAGATCGGCGACCATGTCGCGATCATTGGAGACGATGATGTCGGTGCCGGCCTGGCCGGCAAGTTCTGCGGCTTGGCGGCTGACCTCGGCGCGGCCGAGATAGCGCTTCATCAGCTCGTCGCCGTTCGGCAGCAGCAACTGATGCGAAAAAATCGTCGCCAGCGGAAAGAGCAGGCTGGCGATGCCGTTGATGGTTAGCGACAGCCTGAGCCCCTTCGGCCACATCCGGTAGAGCAGCCAGACGGCAAGGATGGTGCCGGCGACATAGGCAGTCACCGCCCAGTTGGCATAGGCCTTGGCGACCGTTGCCTGCAGCGTGATCAGCACTACGACCGGCATCGACAGCCAGACCAGCATCTTTTCCCGATCGTCGCTCCTGCCCCTGATCATGCGGTAGACCGCCCAGAGCATCGCAAAGAAGATGATCGGCCCGACGACGCCGAACTGGGCGGCGAAGAATTCAAGCCCGCGACGGAGATTGATGCCGAGTTCGCTCCAATGGGCGATATCCTGGGTATGCCGCACCGTCGTGTTGTCGTGCTGCAGGTTCCACCAGAGGTTCGGCAGGGCGACGACCGCCGCGACCGCGACCGCGATGATGAAATCGCGAATGGCGATGCGCGCAGCCGGAATGAGGAGGAGGGCAATCGCGCCGCCCGGAACGACGAACAGCACGGCATATTTCGTCAGGAAGGCGAGGCCGACGCCAAGGCCCATAACCAGCGCCAGCCCGACCGAGCGCCGCTGCGTCAGGCCGACATAAGCAAGCAGCGCGATCGCGATGAAGAATAGCAGGATCACATCGGTCGAGAAGAACACCGAAGAAAGCGCCACACCGGGGAGTGTGATGTAGGTGGCGCCCGTCCAGCCTTCGATCTCCGGCCCGACGAAACGTTTTGCCGTCTTCATCAGCACCAGTGCCGCCGCCATGTGGATCAGCGGTCCGAGCAGCCGGATCCAATAGATGGCGTTGGAGCCGGAAAGCTCGGTCATCGCCCGGATCACCCACGCAATCATCGGCGGCTTGGAATAATAGCCGAGGTCGAGGTTTTGCGACCAGAACCAGTACTGCGCCTCGTCGACGAAAAGGTCCGTCGCATCGAAATTGAGCATGACGACGCGCCAGAGCGTGAAGCCAAGAACGATGAGGAGACCAGATCTGGGGGACATGAACCGATAGTTCCGCTGACATGAAAGGCGCGAGTGCGATACACCAAAGGTGCCGGACTGCCAACGGGGAAGGATGGGTTTTAGAACACCCGAAGGGCGCGGATGTCGCGGTTTGCGGCGAGGGTATCGAGGCGGGCGACGGCGGCAAGCAGCGTCATTGCAATCAAGCAGGCACCCAATCCGAGAACAATCATTGCTCTGTCCTTGTCGACGTCATGTCTTGGTTATCGACCGGCATATAACACGGAGCTTGCGTGTGCCTTGTAGCAGCCATGCAACTCCGCAACAGTATTTGCTGCGAACGGCCTTGAATTGCTTCAAAAGCCTGCACCGCGAAAGGCTTATTAACCTTCAAGCAAGGAATTAACCATAAACATTGGTGTACACGTCGGAATGGGAAGATGCACTCGTTCCCACCAGGCATGACGCCGTCCCGCCGTACCGGGTTGATCCGGTATCCATCTCTTCAGACAGCTCCGAAACATAGCTGATCAGGGGGCTCGATCCGCCGGTTGTAACCGGTGGTGAGGACCTTCTCCACGCTTCACGTTTATCGGACGCTGCAAAAGTTTTTGGCCGGGCCTTCGCTCGGAAAGTGGTTGGGGACAGGCGTTGAGGCAGGACATGCCATCAGATCAGGCTCGTGGAGCGCAGGCAGGCAGCTTGCGCGACCGCCTGCGCTTTGCCGGTCTCGATGCCGAACAGTGCGAGCTGGTGCGCCGTAACCGGCCGGCGCTAGAAGCGCATCTGAAGGCAGGCCTCCGGGATCTCTTCCACAGGTTCCAGTCATTCCCCGACGCCTCGCGCAATTTCGAGAGCGAGCGCCAGGTCGAGCGCCTGCACGATCTGCAGTCCTCGCATTGGGACGTGCTGACGGATGCGCGGTTCGACAGCCTCTATGCCGAGCGCGTCAAGGTTCTCTCCGATACCGAAAGCAAGATGGGCCTCGACCCGCGCTGGCACGTGGCCGGCCACGGCGTCATGCTGGAGCATGTCGTTTCCGGCCTCGCCGAAGAGGTCGCCGGCCGTCCGCTGCTGCCGTCGGCCAAGCGCCGCGCCCGCGAAATCTCCGATCTGATGACGGCGATCATCCGCATCGTCATGGTCGATGTGGAAATTGCCGTCTCGCTCCGCTTCAATGCGCTGCGCGCCGCCCAGAGCCGCGCACTCGCCGACCAGCGCGCCGACAACGAGGCCGAAATCGCCCGGATCTTCGGCGATGTCATCGAAAGCCTGTCCGCACGCGACCTGACGCGCCGCGCGCCCGTCGACGGCGAAGGCGCCTATGGCGGCATCGCCGCCGCGCTGAACGGCGCGTTGGACGGCCTCCAGGCCGAGTTTACTGCCATCACCGAGCGCACGCTCAAGGCCGAAGCGGCGACAGGTTCGCTTGCCGGGCTGTCGCGGCAGTTCGCCGGCCCGGCTTCCGGCCAGGCCGACCGGCTGCAGCTTTCCGCCGCTGCCCTTGCCGGCATCGCCGGCAGTGTGCGCGACGGCGCCGCCGACAGCCGCGCTGCCGAACAGGCGGCCGCCTCGACGCGCGCCGCCGTCGAGGAAAGCGGCGAGGTCGTCGGCCGCGCGATCAGCGCCATGGCCGATATCGAGCAGTCGGCTGAAAAGATCGGCCAGATCATCGGCGCGATCGACGAGATCGCCTTCCAGACCAATCTTCTGGCGCTGAATGCCGGCATCGAGGCGGCTCGCGCCGGCGATTCCGGCCGCGGTTTTGCCGTCGTCGCCCAGGAAGTCCGAGCCCTTGCCCAGCGTTCGGCCGAAGCCGCCCGCGAGATCAAGACCCTGGTGACGACGACCAAGGCGCAGGTCGACGCCGGCGTGCAGATGGTCGGCCGCACACAGGATTCGATCGGCAGCATCGTGCGTCAGGTCACCGATATCAACGCCGCCATCGCCGGCATCGCCACCCGAACCGGCGAACATGCCGCCAGCCTCGACAGCGTGACATCAGACATCAAGGGCCTGGGTGGCGAGGTGGCGGATAGCGCCGGCTTGGCGGAGCGCTCGGCCGAAGGCGCCGACCACCTCCACACCGTCATTCTCGAGCTCGGCCAGACGATTCGCGAATTCCGCATCGCCCGGGAAAACGCCACTGCCGGGCGCCCGGCGCCGGTGCGCGTGACACCGCCGCGCGCCCTTGAGGGCGCGATCCGGCCGGCACCGGTCGTGGACGAATACGAAAATGACGATTTTGGCCTTCCGCAAGCGTTCGCAAGCGTCGGAGGTGGGCGGAATGTTTACTAACCTATCGGATGATTGCCTCAGCTCGTCTTTTCGGGCCGGGGACAAGGGGACAAGGAAAAGCTGATGGCAGCAAAGAAGAGTGGCAAGACGCTGGATTTGACAGCGGTGCTCGACCTCAACGAGGCTTCCGCCTTGCGCGATAAACTCCTCTCCCTCCGGGGTAGCGGTCTTTCGATAGACGCTTCCGGCGTCGAACGGATCGGTGCTCTTTGCGCCCAGGTTCTGATGTCCGCCGAGAAGACCTGGGAGCAGGACAAGCAGCCGTTCACCTTCTCCAAGGTGTCCGACGCATTTCAGAAAACCATGCAGCTGGTTGGCGTCAATATTGACCACCTGCTTGCCAAGGAGATTCGGCAATGAAGAAAAAAGTGCTGACCGTGGATGATTCCCGCACCATCCGAAACATGCTTCTCGTGACGCTCAACAATGCCGGCTTCGAGACGATCCAGGCGGAAGACGGCATCGAGGGCCTCGAGGTTCTCGAAGAGTCCAATCCTGACGTCATCGTGACCGACATCAACATGCCGCGCCTCGATGGTTTCGGCTTCATCGAAGGTGTCCGCCGCAACGAGAAATATCGGGCGATCCCGATCCTGGTCCTGACCACCGAAAGCGACGCGGAAAAGAAGAACCGCGCCCGCCAGGCCGGTGCCACGGGCTGGATCGTCAAGCCTTTCGACCCGGCCAAGCTGATCGATGCCATTGAGCGTGTAACCGCTTAAACCCAGGATTTGCTCCTATGGATATGAACGAAATCAAAGAGATCTTTTTCCAGGAGTGCGAGGAACAGCTCGCCGAGTTGGAATCCGGTCTTCTGAAAATGAATGATGGCGATCGCGATCCGGAAACCGTCAATGCGGTGTTCCGTGCCGTCCATTCGATCAAGGGTGGCGCCGGCGCCTTCGGCCTTGACGATCTGGTCGCCTTCGCCCATGTTTTCGAGACCACTCTCGATTGCGTTCGATCCAACAAGCTTGAACCGAACCAGGACGTCCTGAAGGTGATGCTGAAGTCGGCCGACGTGCTGGCCGACCTGACGAATGCTGCGCGCGACGGCGGCAGCGTCGATGAAAGCCGCAGCCGCGGACTCGTCAAGGAGCTCGAGGCGCTGGCCAACGGCGAATTGCCGTCTCCCTCTGCGTCGGCCGAGGCGCCTGCGCCGAAGGCCGCTGCAAAGGCTGCTCCGGCCGCTCCGGCGCCGACCCCCAAGCCGACGGACGACAGCGGCTTCCAGCCGGTCCCCTTTTCCTTCGACGATTTTGGCGGCGAAGATGATGCGGGCGGCATGCCGACCTATGAAGTTATCTTCAAGCCGCGCTACGAACTCTATTCCAAGGGCAACGACGCCACCCTGCTGCTGCGTGATCTCTCGCGCCTCGGTGAAATGACGATCTATTGCAATACGGATGACCTGCCGGGCCTCGAGGAACTCGATCCGGAAGGCGCTTATTTCTTCTGGAACGTCACGATCAAGACGGACAAGGGCGAGGACGCCATCCGCACCGTCTTCGAATTCGCCGAGTGGGATTGCGAACTGACGGTGAAGCCGGTCGAAGAGGCAAGGGCCGACGCGACGAGCAACGACGAACTGCCGATGGTGCCGGTTCCTTTCGATCTGTCGATCCTCGACGAAACGGGCGCAATGGAAGAGGTTTCCGCCTCAGACGCGCGGGCCGAGGCGACGGCCGCGGCCGTTGCTGCCGCCGAGACTGCCTCCAACGTCACCCAGATTGTCGCCGCCCGCGTCGAGAAGAAGGAATCGGCAGCCGCCGCAGCGGCCGCTGCAAGCGCTGCCGCCCAGAACAATGCCGCTGGCGCCGGCCAGACGATCCGCGTCGATCTCGACCGTGTCGACCGCCTTATCAACCTCGTCGGTGAATTGGTCATCAACCAGGCGATGCTGTCGCAGAGCGTCATCGAGAATGACACGACCGGCACCTCCTCGATCAATATGGGCCTCGAGGAGCTGCAGCAGCTCACCCGCGAGATCCAGGACTCGGTCATGGCCATCCGCGCGCAGCCGGTGAAGCCGGTCTTCCAGCGCATGTCCCGTATCGTCCGCGAAATCGCCGACATGACCGGCAAGTCGATCCGCCTGATCACCGAAGGTGAAAACACCGAAGTCGACAAGACAGTCATCGACAAGCTCGCCGAACCGCTGACCCACATGATCCGCAATGCCGTCGACCACGGCATCGAAACGCCCGAAAAGCGTGCGGCCGCCGGCAAGAACACCGAAGGCACCGTCCGCCTGACCGCCAAGCATCGTTCGGGACGCATCCTGATCGAGCTTGCCGACGACGGCGCCGGCATCAACCGCGAGAAGGTCCGCCAGAAGGCGATCGACAACGACCTCATCCCGGCCGATGCCAACCTGTCGGATGAGGAAATCGACAACCTGATCTTCCTGCCGGGTTTCTCGACGGCCGACAAGATCTCCGACATTTCAGGCCGTGGCGTCGGCATGGACGTCGTCAAGCGTTCGATCCAGGCGCTCGGCGGCCGTATCAACATCACCTCGAAACCGGGCCACGGCTCGGTCTTCACCATGAGCCTGCCGCTGACGCTCGCCGTCCTCGACGGCATGGTGGTCACCGTCGCCGGCCAGACGCTGGTCGTGCCGCTGACGGCGATCGTCGAAACCTTGCAGCCGGAAGCGGCCGCGATCCACTCCTTCGGTGCGAACCACCGACTGATCTCGATCCGCAACTCGTTCTGCCCGCTCGTCGATGTCGGCCGTATCCTGAACTTCCGCGCCACCCAGGCGAATCCGGTCGAGGGCGTGGCGCTTCTGGTGGAATCCGAAGGCGGCGGCCAGCGCGCCCTGATGGTCGACGCCATCCAGGGTCAGCGCCAGGTGGTCATCAAGAGCCTGGAAGCGAACTACACCCATGTCCCGGGCATTGCCGCTGCCACCATTCTCGGTGACGGGCGCGTGGCGCTCATCCTCGATGTCGACGCGGTTGTCGGCGCCTCGCGCGGCCAATCGCTCAAAGCAGAAATGTCGTTAGCAGCGGTAGGATAAGGAATGTCGTACGCCGTAAAAAATCTGAACGAGGGGGATCGCGAGCTGATCGCGTTCCGCATCGGGGATCAGGAATTTTGCGTGAACATCATGTCGGTTCGCGAGATCCGCGGCTGGACCCCGGCGACCGCGATGCCGCATTCGCCTGGCTATATGCTGGGTGTCATCAACCTGCGCGGCGCGGTGCTGCCGATCATCGATCTTGCCGCACGGCTTGGCATGAAGCCGGCCGATCCGACTGCCCGTCATGTCATCATCGTCGCCCAGGTCCGGCGCAAGGTCGTCGGCCTGCTGGTCGATGCCGTTTCCGATATCCTGACGGTGACCGACGAAACCATCCAGCCGACGCCCGAAATCTCTTCGGAACTCGAGCGTCAATTTGCCCGCGGCATTCTCGCTATCGAGAAGCGCATGATCTGCCTGATCGAACTCGAATCCCTCTTTCCCGAGACCGAAAGCGAAGCCGCATGAATGTAATGGGCGCAAAAGATCAGAGGCAGGGATCCGACGAGGTCCTGGCAAGCGGAGAATATCCGCTGACGCGCCGCGACCTCACCGAGATCGCCGCGATGATCTATTCGGATGCCGGCATCTTCCTCAATGAGACGAAGGCGTCGCTCGTCTATTCGCGCCTGTCGAAGCATATCCGCAATCTCGGCCTGTCCGGCTTTCGGGAGTATTGCGACCTCGTCGCTTCGCCGGCGGGTGCTGCGCCGCGCCGCGAGATGCTTTCGCATCTGACAACCAATTTTACCCGCTTCTTCCGCGAAAACCACCATTTCGACCATCTGCGCGACCATGTCCTGCCGGAGCTTCTGCAGCGGGCGAGATCGGGCGGCAGGGTGCGCATCTGGTCGGCCGCCTCTTCCGACGGGCAGGAACCCTATTCGATCGCGCTGACGGTGCTGTCGCTGATGCCGAATGTCGCGGATTACGACTTCAAGATCCTGGCGACCGACATCGATCCGAAGATCCTCGCGATCGCCCGGGCCGGCGCCTATGACGAAAATGCGCTCGAAACCGTGTCGCCGGCCATGCGCAAGCAATGGTTCAGCGAAGTCGAGGTGCAGGGCCGCCGGAAGTTCCAGGTCGACGACCGCGTCAAGCGGCTGATCACCTACAACGAGCTGAACCTGATGGCGCAATGGCCGTTCAAGGGCAAGTTCGACGTCATCTTCTGCCGCAATGTCGTCATCTATTTCGACGAGCCGACGCAGATGAAGATCTGGCAGCGTTTCGCCGGCCTGCTGCCGGAAGGCGGCCATCTCTATATCGGCCATTCCGAGCGTGTGTCGGGCGAGGCGAAACACGTCTTCGACAATATCGGCATCACGACCTATCGCTATACGGCCAAAGGTCTCGGGAGGAAGGCATGAGCGCGCCGGCAAGGGTACTCGTTGTTGACGACTCGCCGACGATGCGGGGGTTGATCACCGCCGTGCTGAGTTCCGACCCCGAGGTCAACGTCATCGGCCAGGCCGGCGACGCGCTGGAAGCGCGCGAGGCGATCAAGCGGCTGAACCCCGACGTCCTGACGCTCGACATCGAGATGCCGAACATGAACGGCCTCGATTTCCTCGAAAAGATCATGACGCTGCGCCCGATGCCGGTGATCATGGTATCCACGATGACCCATCGCGGCGCCGAGGCGACGCTCGCGGCGCTGGAGATCGGCGCGTTCGACTGCGTCGGCAAGCCGGCGCCGGGCGAACTCAGGCCGTTTGGCGACCTCGCCGAGAAGGTCAAGGCCGCCGCACGCACGCAACGCCAGTATTCCCAACCCGTCGCCGCCGTCGCGCCACCCCCCTCGGTCGCCGATTTCCGCGTCGGCCGCAAGATCGTCGCGATCGGCTCGTCGACCGGCGGCGTCGAGGCGCTGATTGCCGTGCTGCAGAAATTCCCGGCGAATTGCCCGCCGACGGTCATCACCCAGCATATGCCGCCGACCTTCACCAAGAGCTTCGCCGAACGGCTAAACCGCCTCTGTGCGCCGGTGGTGCAGGAAGCGACAGACGGTGCCCGGCTCGAAATCGGCAAGATCTATCTGGCGCCCGGCGGCGAGCGTCACCTGCAGGTCAGCGGCGCCTCGGCGCCGTGCTGCCGTCTCGTTGATCGGGCGCCGGTCAATGGTCACCGCCCCTCGGTGGACGTGCTGTTCGATTCGGTCGCGGAACTGGCGGGCCGTAATGCCGTCGGCGTGATTTTGACCGGAATGGGCCGCGATGGCGCCGCCGGATTGTTGAAAATGCGCCACGCCGGCGCCAGAACGCTCGGCCAGAACGAAAAAACCTGTGTCGTTTACGGAATGCCAAGGGTTGCTCATGAACTTGGCGCCGTTGAGCAGCAGCTGCCGCTGTCTGCCATCGGTGAAGAAATATTGAAAATGACAGCCGCCCGAAAGGAAGGGACCGAATAAATGTCGCTCGCGGAGAAAATCAAAGTTCTGATCGTCGACGATCAGGTAACGAGCCGGTTGCTGCTCAGCGATGCGCTGACCCAGCTCGGTTTCAAGCAGATCACGTCGGCTGGTGACGGTGAGCAGGGCATGAAGATCATGGCCGAGCAGCCGCACCACCTGGTGATCTCGGATTTCAACATGCCGAAGATGGATGGCATCGGCTTCCTTCAGGCGGTTCGCACCAACCCCAACACCAAGAAAGCGGCCTTCATCATCCTGACCGCCCAGGGCGACCGCGCACTGGTGCAGAAGGCGGCCCAGCTCGGCGCCAACAACGTGCTCGCCAAGCCGTTCACGATCGAGAAGATGAAGGCGGCCATCGAAGCCGTGTTTGGAGCCCTGAAATGATCACTGAGGGGGCAGCCCGCCGCGTGCACATCATTCAGGGCGAGTACAAGGTTCTGAACGATCCGAATGCGGTCCTCTCGACCATTCTCGGTTCGTGCGTGGCTGCGTGCCTCAGAGATCCTGTCGCCGGTGTCGGCGGCATGAACCACTTTCTGCTGCCCGGTTCGGCGACGTCGCCGACATCAGGCGGCGATGCCACGCGGTACGGCGTGCATTTGATGGAACTGCTGATCAACGGTCTCCTGAAGCAGGGCGCCCGGCGCGACCGGCTGGAGGCAAAGATCTTCGGCGGCGCGAAGACGATCTCGACATTCTCCAATGTCGGTGAGCAGAACGCGGCCTTCGCCGTGCAGTTCCTGAGGGATGAAGGCATTCCGGTGGTCGGTTCCTCGACCGGCGGAGAGCATGGACGCAAGCTTGAATATTGGCCGGTCTCCGGTCGTGCCCGGCAATACCCCCTGACCGGCGCCGAAACGCAGAGAACCGTCGCTCTCGAGCAGCGCCCCGCCGCTCCGCAGAAACCCGTCGAAACCAGTATCGAATTTTTTTGATGGCGAGGATTTTCATATGACATTTACCCAGATGATGGAGCCGCCTGCGCCAGTCGAAGCGCTGAGCGACATCCTGATGCGCATCGTGTCCGAACTGCACGATGTCGCCTACCTCATCGAGCGCATCGAGCCGCAGCTTCTCGAAATCGGCGGCGCCGAAATCCTGAACTCGCCGGATGCCATGAAGGTCATGCAGGGCATCGATCTGGCCGTGCAGAAATCGCGTGGTCTTGCCGAATTCATCGACACCATCACCGGCGAAATCCCGCACGGCTGGGCAGTCGACGTTGCAACCGCGCTCAGCCTCGTCAAGCTGGCAGAGATGCAGAAGGCATTGGGCGGCGCCACACGCCACGGCCATTCCCAGCCATTGAGCAAGGCAGCCGGCGACTTCGATTTCTTCTAGAACGTCTCCGTTTCTCCGAGTCACGGAAACGCTCTCTCCTTGTTCTTGCGCAATTCCGGACGTAAACCGCTGCGCACTTTTGCTGGAATTACCTTAGGCCTTTTCGCTCCCGCACGCTCTCACGAAACGCTCGCACAAGTTTCGCCGACTATTCGTCTGATGAGGCAATAAGCCTGCTTTGTCTTTGACGGATCGTGCGAGAACAGAATGAATCTGTTAAATCAATTAGTTCAGATCTTTAAGAACTTCGGTTCCCTGGGCCGAACACGCCTGATGATTCTCGGAGGCGTCGGTGCCGTTTCCATTGCAATCGTCCTTGCGGCCGCCCTTTTCGTCAACAAGCCGGCACAGGAAACGCTCTATGTCGGTCTGGACTCGCCAGATCTCAACCAGATCAGCATGGCGCTTGCCGAAGCCAACATCAATTTCCAGGTCGGCACGGATGGCTCCAGCATCAGCGTTCCCGCGGGGATGACGGGCAAAGCCCGCCTGATGCTTGCCGAGCGCGGCCTGCCGAACAGCGCCAATGCCGGTTACGAACTCTTCGACAATGTCGGCTCCCTCGGCCTGACCTCCTTCATGCAGGAGGTGACGCGAGTTCGAGCGCTTGAAGGCGAAATCGCCCGCACCATCCAGTCGATCTCGGGTATAACAGCCGCGCGCGTCCATATCGTCATGCCGGAGGTTGGAAACTTCCGGAAGGCGGAGCAGAAACCGACCGCCTCCGTCATGATTCGCGCAAGCGCCACCACCGGGCGCAGCGCGGCGACCTCGATCCGCCACCTCGTCGCCTCGGCCGTGCCGGGGCTCGACGTCGATGACGTGACGATCCTCGATTCCGCCGGCCAGCTGCTCGCTTCCGGCGACGAGGCGAGCAACAGCTCGCTGAACCGCTCGCTCAACATCGTCCAGAACGTTCAGCAGGAAGTCGAATCCAACATCGACAAGGCGCTGGCGCCCTTCCTCGGCATGGACAACTTCCGCTCGAGCGTCACCGCCGATCTCAACACCGACGCCCAGCAGATCCAGGAAACGACCTACGATCCAGAATCCAAGGTCGAACGCTCGGTCCGCTCGACGAAGGAAGCCCAGCAGTCGCAGCAGAAGACGTCCGATAGCGCGACGACGGTCGAGCAGAACATCCCGCAGGCGGCTCCCGAGGCCGGCGGTTCCGCCGGGCCGGAATCGCAGGACAAGTCCGACAAGCGCGAAGAACAGACCAACTACGAAATAAACAGCAAGACGACGGCGACGACCCGCAACAGCTACAAGGTCGAAAAGCTTTCGATCGCCGTGGTGGTCAACAAGGGCCGCATCGCCAAGATGGTCGGTGAGCCCGCCGACCAGACCAAGGTCGACGCCTATCTTGCCGAAATGCAAAAGATCGTCGCTTCGGCGGCCGGCATCGACGCCAAGCGCGGCGACGTCGTCACCGTCACCGCCATGGACTTCCTCGAGAACCAGCTGCTCGAAGACGCCACCGGTGGCGTCCGCGTCATGGACATGCTGAGCCGCAACCTTGCCGGCATCATCAACTCGCTCGCCTTTGTCGCGGTCGCCTTCGTGGTGGTCTGGATGGGCCTGCGGCCTCTGGTGCGCAGCGTCAGCGGCAACGGCAGCTCCCCGGCTTTCGGCGACGCGACGCCGGAAGCGGCCGGCCTCGAGCTGCCGGACTTCGCGCCTGCATCGGGCGCACCCGGCGGCGCTCTCATGGACGGCTTCGGGTCCGACTTCGGCTTCGACAGTACCGAGGATCTGCTCAGCCTCGGCGACGACGATGGAAACTTCAATCGTCGCGTCAAGGAAGGCCCGGAACGCAAGCTTTCCCGTATGGTCGAAATCAACGAGGAACGCGCCGCGAAAATCCTCAGGAAATGGGCGATCGACGACGCAGCGTAAAAGAAAGGCCGGGCAACCGGCCTTTTTTTCATATCGGTACCGAATTCGATTACTAACCGCTGTCCCGAAAAGCCGTGACTGAAATGCGGCTTTAGGGTGATGTGATGAGATGGACTCGCGTAAAACGCGAAGGACGTTGCGATACCGCAAGAATCATCTTAGCCTCCCTATATCTTGAAGGCTGGAACGAGCGGTCGAATCAGTGCATTGGCGACAGCGAAAGTAAATCCCTAGAAGTCGGAGATGGTGATTTGCATCGGCTGGCTTACCCTTAGGTGATTCGAAATGGGATTCGAGCGGGACTTGACCTGAATCCTTTACAGAAAAATTGCTGTTGCACCGAGTTCGATCGTTTCTCAGCCGCAGGACATTGCCAATGGATATGAATGTAATTCAGGCGAGCAAAGGCGAGAGGCATATGGCGAATTTCGCGAGTGCGGTGGTGCCGGATCTGTTGCCGCGCGATGAGCTGCTCCAGCGCCTCCACGGTGTCGCCAGCACCGGCAGGTTGCAGTCTGGTCTGCGCGCACTGACGGACTACGTGGGTGCTTCGCACTACCTTCTGGCGCGCTGTGATCTCATCCAGGAAAGTGGCCTCGATTTCATCGTTTCGTCGGACTGGCCTTTCGATCTGGTCAGGGACATCGCCAATGATCTGGTCCGCGGCTATTCCCGGTCGACGGAGCTGGAAAAATGCATGCAGGTCTTCCAGCCGAATTTTGCTCTTCTGCCTGACAGTGCCGAGATTCCGGATGGTGCCAGCCGCCAATATTGTTCGGTGACCTTCAATGTCGGCCGGTCGCGGCTGGCCTTGATGTTCCTGTTCGGCGAGGGGTTCATCCTTTCGCCGGAGCGCCTGCGGGATGTCGGTCTGCTTGCAGGTTATGTCGCGAGCTTCCTGCGCTGCGGCGGTACGAAGGTCGATCGCGATTTCGAATTGACCGACCGCGAGCTGGAATGCCTGTTCTGGATCGCCGAAGGCAAGACCAGCGACGAGATCGCGATGATCCTCGGAATCTCCCGTAATACCATCAACAACTACATCACCAGCGTGATGCGCAAGACGGCGACCAAGACCAGGTCCGAGGCCATTGCCTTCGCCGTCCGCAATAATCTCGTATAGGGGGATCCATGGGCTATCCAGCAGGCAGGACGATGAGCAGCGCCGAGCAGCTGCGCATGGTGCGTGTGAACAGGATTTCCAGCCGGTCCGATCTTTTCCCGCGGCTGATCGCGATGCAGAAGCTGGCCGACGCGCAAGGCTTCGCGATCTTCCGCGTCAACGGCTCGGGCCTTCCGGCAAAGCAGAGGCTTGTCTGCGAACTCGAAAACTGGGGCTCTTCCAATGCCGGTTTCGGCAAGGCCGTCACGGATGCCTACGGCGATATTCTTCTCGATCATATCGACAAGTCGCTGCTGCCGCTCTCATGGGCCGGCGGTTACGACCGTGCGGCACCCGGTCCGGCAGACTTCTCGCCGTTCATGACGCGACTGCAGGACGGTATTCTGCCTTTTTCCGGCCTTGCCTTTCCGGTGCGGCTCGGCGCCGTCGGCAACGGTTTCATCCTTTTCACCGGCGATGAGATCGATCCCTCGAGCGATACCATCGTCGAGCTGCACGGTCGCTGCTGCCATATCATGATGGATCTGCTCTCGCTCGACGAACGCCGCACGGCTGCCGCCGAGGCGCTCAGCGAACGCGAGATCGCCTGTCTGCAGCTTGCCGGCGACGGACGCATCAGCGAAGAGATTGCCGACAAGCTCGGCCTGTCCGTGCACACCGTGAACGCCTATCTCGGCTCGGCGACCATCAAGCTCGATTCCGTCAATCGCATCCAGGCGATCGCCAAGGCGATCCGGCTCGGTTATATCAGCTGAACCCCCGCAGTGCTTTACAGCGTCGCGCATCCTTTAAGACACGCAAAGGGTGCTGTAAGCCGAATAAAAGCTCGAATGTCTTGAAAGAAAGTCAGCCGGCCAGCGCCTGCGGCGGCTGGTTGACGCTGTAACGCGCTTGCCGAAGGCTCTTTTCGAGGAAAATGGTGTTCTCGTCGGGATCGGCCGAGGGTTCCTGAAAAGCGATGTGGCTGATCTCGATGCCGGCATGATCTTCGGCAAGGGTGAGTTGTGCGTAGACGGTGACGCCGCGCGGCTTGATTTCCAGATCGAGAACGACTTCGGGCTTGCCGCCCCACTCCAGGGTATAATTGCCGCCCAGGCCGAAATTCACCGTGCCCGGATGAAAGAAAAGCTCCGCCGCCGAAGCGACGAGATCGGAAAGGTTGCCGTAATACTCGAAGCGCAGCAGTGAAATAAGGTCAGAAGCATCCAGAAGGCGCAGTTCAGTGGCGACCGGGCTGATCGCGTCTGCGAGGATCTTTTCACGCTGGGTAGAGTGGGGGCATTTTTTCATTCGGCTTATCTTACCCGTTTGTTCTTGGCGTCCGCAGCGTAGACCCGGTGGATGAGCTCCGCTACCGCCTTATAGAAGACTGACGGGATGACACTATCGATCGAGACTTGCGCAAACATGGAGCGCGCAAGTGGCGGATCTTCGAACACCGGTATGCCGTTCTTTTCGGCGATTTCCCTGATTTTGAGCGCAATCAGGTCCTGACCCTTGGCCAGCACTACCGGCGCGTCGTTCTCTTCGCGCACGTAACGCAGCGCCACCGCATAATGCGTCGGGTTTGCGATCACCAGCGTCGCGCGGTCCACGTTGGCGATCATGCGCCGGCGCGCCCTGTCGCGCATCAGCGAGCGCTGTCGGCTCTTGACGAAGGGGTCGCCCTGCGCCTGCTTGTTTTCTTCCTTGACCTCGTGCCGGGTCATCTTCAGCTCGGTGAACCAGTGATGGCGCGTCCAGAAAAGATCGGCAATGGCGACGATCGCCGTGGCGATCAGCATGACGATGATGATCTTGCGCATCGCCGCCATCATTCGCACCAGAATCGTCTGCGGATCGGAGAACATCGCGTCGATCGAGCCGAAATATTCGCTCCTGAGCACGAAGAACAGGATCACCCCGACGACGACCACCTTGAACAGCGATTTTCCGAATTCGACCAGGCCGGGCAGGCTGAAGAGCCGTGACCAGCCTTTGATCGGCGAGATACGCGACGTCTGCGGGCGGATGCGCTCAAGCACCAGTGTCGGCAGATTCTGGAAGACGGAGGAGGCGACGCCGAACACCATGAACAAGATGAAGGCGGGCGCCAGCAGCGCGGCACTTGCCCAGCCGATCCGGACGAACAGCGCCAGGACATCTGGTCCCGTCTCGATCTTCCACTGGTCGGGCTGTTCGAAGATGTCGCGCAGCATTTCAGTCATGCGTCCGACGCTGTCGGGAAGGAAGAATACGAGGTAAATGAAGGTCGCAAGGATGGTCGCAAAGATCGAAAGTTCGCGCGAAGACGGTACGTTGCCCTTTTCCGCGGCATCGCTTTGCTTTTTCGCGGTTGGGGCTTCTGTTTTGCTGTCCTTGTCATCGTCTGCCAAGTCGCGGCCCTCCGTCAAAGAAATAGGCCGCGGCCAATGCATGTCGCCCAAAAACGTGCAGCGCTTTTGGGATGACGACATGCATCAGAACAAAGACTTAAAGCGCGTCGCAAGAACCGAGTTCTATGCGACACGCTTTAGCGCGCGGTCCGTTGCTGGAAGGGTAGTCGCCTGTGGCACGGCGATCAACAGCCACCGTTCGGCATGCCGGCTTTGTCAACAGTCTCGACGTGTTAGGCGGCCGCCGAAGCGTCGCCTTCCTTTTCCTTGAGCTCGATCTGGCCGGAATTGGCCAGGCGAATCGCTTCCTGCGCCACGGCGCGGCGGGCAATGGCGATCTCGCGCGGATTGACGCCGCCCATGCCGCTCTGCAGATCCGATTCGATCATGCGGCGCTGGCGTGGGCTGATGGCGGAGAGAACCGATTCGCGGATCTCGGGGGGCGACCCGCGCAGCGCGACGGTGAGTACGTCCGCCGAGATGTCGTTGAGCAGCATGACGCGGCTGCGCTGCGGCATGTACATGAGGTCCTCGAACAGGAAGATCTTTGGGCGAACCTTGTTGACCGACTCGCGGCTGATCGATTCGAGCGAGGTGAGCAGCGTGTCGACCTGCGGCTTGTCGAGTTCGTTCATCAGATCGGCGACCTTCGTCGAGCCGGCCGCATTGCGCTCTGCCTCGACCTCGGCAAGCAGCGTCATGACCTGGTTCTCGATGATCTGCGCAGCCTTCGGGCTGACCGCCTTCATGTTGACCGTTCTGTTCATGATGTCGGCGCGGCGGTTGTCGGGAAGCTGCAGCAGCACCTTGGCGCCGAAGGCGGAGGGCATCATCGAAAGAATATAGGCGACGGTCTGCGGATGCTCGCGCAGCAGGAACTGTGCGACGAACGCCGGCTCCGCCTCGCTGAGGCGATCCCAGATCGAGGTTTCGTAGGCCTGGAATGCAGTGCGGCGGCCGAGCAGGCTGTCGACTTCGTCGGGCGTCAGGCCTTCTTCAAGAATGGCCTCGATCGCCTTGGCGTTGTCCATCAGTCCGGCGCCCTCGGTGAAGAGGTCTTCGAACTCGGAGACGAGCAACAGGAGCTCGTCCGGCGGAATAGCACGCAGCGACTGGGCGGATGAGATAATGGTCTGCAGTTCGGCCTGAGTGAAATACTTCAACAGCCGGCCGGCGACGCCCTTTCCCATAGCGAGAAGAACAGCCGCCGCCTTTTCAGCCTGGGTCAACGGTTTCCCGGCTAGTGCGCCGCCGAAATCGTCAAAGTCCATCATGGTCTAACCTCTCCGTCCCACACAGGGATCAGGCTTTTTTCGTACTCAAAACTTCAATCAGTTTCACACCGAATCGCGTGTCGTCGTTATCAAGCACCGTAATTTCGCCACGTGCAATCCTGCGGCCGTTCACCATAATCTCGACCGGTTCACCAATTTTCTTGTCGAGGGCGATCGTCGCCCCTTCATTGAGGTTCATCAGGCCGGAGACCTGCATGCGGCTGGTGCCGAGCATGATTTGGACGTCGATCGGGATGTCCATGATCAGGTCGAAGTTGGAATTCAAAGCGCTGCCGAGCGGAGCCGGCGACGCCTCGAAGGAGGGGCTGCTGCCGAAATCCATGCCGGCAGTCGGGCTGGCATTGCTGCCGCCGAAATCACCGCCGAAATCGTCGCCGCCGAAAGGACTTTCCGAAGCCTCGCCGCCGAAGGCAGCCAGGTCCGTTCCTGCTGCGAAGGCGTCGGTCTGCAGGTCGTCGCCAAACTGCGGCAGGTCGCCATCGGCATCCTGCTTCAGCACGCCGCGCAGATCGTCGATCGCCTGATCGAGATCGGCTTCGCTGCCCGGAAGATCCAGGGAGAGGTCGCTGTTCTGCTGTGTTTTCTTCGTAGCCATGAAATCACTATTCCAGTTGAAACTTGCCTCAAACTGCCTTTGCAGCCCAAAAGCCAGAGAACCGATTAATTCATTAAATGACGGATGAGTTCGTCATCCGAGTTCATCGTATCCTTGACGCGGACCATGTAGTTTTCGCCTGAACGCCCGAACTCGCACACATACAATTCCTTGCTGTTGGCGCTGACCTCGACACGCACCTCGCCGTGGTCGCGGAACGGAATGACGTCGCCGACCATCAGCTTCGATATCGTGCGCAGCGTCAGGTCCTGCAACCTGATCTTCGCCTCGAGCGTGACATGCGAGCGGCGGACCTGGTCGCCGAGCTGTTCGGTCCATTCCGCTGAGCTGCTGGCCTGACGTTTCGGCTTCGGCGGCGTCACCTTGGTCTTGAGCAGCGCCGTCTGCGGAACGATCAACGAAAATTCCGAAACGATGCCGGCAAGCGTGATCGACATGTTGATGGCGGCCGCGAATTCATCCGGACGATCCTCCGGCGGCCGGGCGCGCATGTCATGGGCGTACGGGGCCGAAAGGCTCGGCTCGAAACCGCCAGGCGCGTTGACGGCCGAGCGTAGCACCTTGGCGATCTTGTCGAACACCATGACCGCCAGATCGAGCTCGATGATCGACAGCAGCCGGTCGGCCGGTTCCTCGATCGTATCGGCTGTGGCGCCGAGCAGATGCTCCATCAGTGTGATGACGAAGCCGTTGCCGCAGGCAAGCGTAATGTTCTGCGACCAGTTGCGCAGCGTCGCGTCGACGAGTGTGACGTTCGCGCTCAGGTCTTCGATCAGGTGGTTCCTGTAACCGATCTCGCAGCCGAGATAGTTGACCGTCACGTCGAGGCCGGTCTCGCTTTTGATGACGTCGGGAAAGAATTCGCTGTAGATTTCCCCGAAGGAGCTGCAGATCTTGGCGACCCTGCCTCTGTCTCCAAGCCCGCCTGTCAGCTTGGCGAGGAGGGCAGGATCCATTGCCGGTTTGTCGTGCGAAGCATTGCTCATAGTCATTTAAGCCGCCTTGTTTTCGCCACCTGGGTTCATCATTTCCTGCTCGACCGCATCGATGGACGGACGCTCGTAAGCCGAGATCGTCTTGCGGCCGTATTCGAGAGCGACCTGCGGCACCGAACCGTTCATGTAGGCAAGCAGCGTCTGCTTGACGATGACGTAAAGGCGGTGCTGCTTGTTGCGCACGATCTTGATCTGGGAGACCAGCGGCGAGCAGAGGCAGTAGGACAAGAGAATGCCGAGGAAGGTGCCGACGAGCGCCGAGCCGATCAGGTGACCGAGCACCTCAGGCGATTCGTTGATCGCCGCCATCGCCTTGATGACGCCGAGAACGGCCGCGACGATACCGATCGCCGGGAAGGAATCGCCCATGATCTGGATCGCGTGGTAGGGTTTCATCTTGTCGTGCATGATGGTGTTGAGCTCTTCGTCCATCAGCGCCTCGATCTCGTGGCTGCGGGCATTGCCGATGATGATCAGGCGCACGTAATCGCAGATGAACGCCGTCAGTTCCTTGTTCTTCAGAACGGTCGGAGCCTGCTGGAAGATCGTCGATTCGGCTGGATTGTCGATATGGGCTTCGATTTCGTTGCGCGACTTGGTGCGCAGGTCGCGCATCAGCGAATAGAGCACGCCGAGCGTATCGAGATAATTGCGTTCCTTCGGCACCGCGTGCTTGAAGGCTTCGGCGAGGGCCTTGCCGGAATCCTTCACCACCTTCATCGGATTCGCCATGATGAAGCTGCCGATACCGGCGCCGCCGATGATGAGGAATTCGAAGGGCTGGAACAGAGCGTCCACGTGGCCGCCCATCGCCATGAAGCCGCCGATGACACAGCCGCAAGTCACTATAAATCCGATAATGATGTTCATCGTCAGCCCAATCTGAACGTTGCTTTTCTTTGAGACCGATAGGGTTTCTGCCTTGCGTGAGGCTGATGAAAGGGCCGGTCGCGAGGCATTTCCGCGTGCCAGCTTCGCGCAAGCATCTGCCGTCAGTCTAAGGGGGACGAATGGGTGTCAGCACCCGTTTCTGAGATGCCGCCTCAGCGAAATCCCGGCCGAACCACATGAGACGACACCCGGCTTTTCGTTCCGTTCATCGCCAATGCTTGGAGCTTACCGACATGCAATCCGGTCTTTATGTTTCTCTGTCGTCGCAGATGGCCCTCGAAAAGCGTCTGACCACCATCGCAGACAACATGGCGAACGTGAACACGACCGGTTTTCGCGCCACCGAAGTGAAGTTCGACGAGATGGTGGCGGCCACCAAGAACAAACTGAACACCAAGGTCGCCTTCGTTTCCCAGGGCAACGACTACCTGAACGAGGGAAGTGGCGAGTTGCAGCACACCGGCAACATGCTTGATTTCGCCGTCAAGGGTGATGCCTGGTTTGGGCTCGACACGCCGGCCGGCCGGGTCCTGACGAGGGACGGCCGCTTTACGATCAAGGATACCGGCGAACTCGTCTCGATCCGCGGATACCCGGTTCTTGACGCCGGCGGCGCGCCGATCCAGCTCAACACGACAGGCGGTGAGCCGGCCGTCGGCACAGACGGCATCATCTATCAGGGCGGCCGCCAGATCGGTTCGCTCGGCCTGTTCGAGGCCGATATCAGCAAGGGTTACCTGCGCTACGAAAACAGCGGCATCATGACCACCGACCAGCCGCGCGCCGTCGTCGACCGCTTCAATGTCGGTGTCGAGCAGGGTTATCTCGAAAACTCCAACGTCAACGCCATGCGCGAGATCACCCAGCTGATCGAAGTCAACCGGGCCTTCGAAAGCGTCTCGTCGCTGATGCGCGACAGCGAGGATTCCTTCAAGGAAGCCGTTCAGACGCTTGGCGGCAGCCGCTAATGCATGTCGCCCAAAGTGTCCGGCGGTTTTGGGAGAACGACATGCACATGAACAAGGATCTAAAATACGTCGCATGCAGCAAGCTGCACACAACGTATTTTAGGGTGGGATTTGAAGCATGAGCACCACGCTACTATCAGTGGACGGTCTTTCTCCGAAGCTGGCGCATCTGGCGGGCCTCGTCGACCAATACGCATCGCCGGAGTTCGCGGTCGCCCACGGCGGTCGCGTGCAGACCATCGCTGCCGGCCACTACACGGTTCACGGTCTCTCTCGCCATGTTCGTCTCGGCGAATTCGTGGCCCATAAATCGGCGACCGGTATTCATCTCGGCGAAGTCGTGCGCGTCGAGCCGGAACTGATCTATGTCTGCCCGATCGAACCCGGCGAGCCGATCGGCATCCACGATACCGTCATCCGCAAGGGCGCCTTTCGCATTTCACCGACGGACAGCTGGTGCGGGCGCACCGTCAACTCGCTCTGCGAGCCGATCGACGGGCTGGGGCCGATCACCGAAGGCCTCGATCGCCGCTCGATCTCCAATACCGCGCCGCCCTCGATGACCCGCAAGCGTGTCGAGACCGGCTTCAAGACCGGCGTGCGCGCGATCGACATCTTTTCGCCGCTCTGCCTCGGCCAGCGCCTCGGCATCTTCGCCGGTTCCGGGGTCGGCAAGTCGACGCTTTTGTCCATGCTCGCCCGCGCCGATGCCTTCGACAAGGTTGTCATTGCGCTCGTCGGCGAACGCGGCCGCGAGGTGCGCGAATTCATCGAGGATACGCTCGGCAGCAATATGAAGAAGGCGATCGCCGTCGTCGCCACCAGCGACGAGAGCCCGATGCTGCGCAAGATGGCGCCGCTGACGGCGGTCACCATCGCCGAGCATTTCCGCGACAAGGGCGAGAACGTCCTCTTCATCGTCGATAGCGTCACGCGTTTCGCCCATGCGATCCGCGAGGTGGCGACCGCCTCCGGCGAGCCGCCGATCGCGCGCGGTTATCCCGCCTCGGTCTTCACCGAGCTGCCGCGCCTCTTGGAACGCGCCGGTCCCGGTCCCGAGGGCGCCGGCACCATCACGGCGATCATCTCGATCCTCGTCGACGGCGACAATCACAATGACCCGATCGCCGATTCGACCCGCGGCATCCTCGACGGTCATATCGTCCTGCAGCGCAGTCTCGCCGAAGAAGGGCGTTATCCCCCGATCGATCCGCTCGCCTCGATCTCGCGTCTTGCCCGCAAGGCCTGGACGCCGGATCAGGAAAAGCTGGTATCGCGGCTGAAGGTGCTGATCCATCGTTTCGAAGAGACGCGCGACCTGCGCATGATCGGCGGTTACCGTCAGGGTGCTGATCCCGATCTCGACATGGCGATCAAGCAGGTGCCGATTATTTACGACGTTCTGAAGCAGTCTCCGGGCGATCGCGACTCGCTCGACGCTTTCGCCGATCTCGCCGGCGCGCTCAAGGCTGCAGCCGGCATGGGCAATCAGGGCGGCCCTATTCAGAGGAGAGGCTAGACGTGGCTGATTTCGACGACGAACGTATCGCTTCCCTGAAGCAGCGCAGGAAGACTGCGATCCTGGATCGGTTTCTGACTTTCTCCGGCCTGGCGCTTGCCGGCGCCTCCGCCTTCTTTCCCTGGTACGTCTTCTTCAACGCGGACAAATTCGGCATCAATGTCGCCGCCAGCGAGAATTCGCGTGAACTGCCGGATTGGCCGGCCCGCAACGTCTTCAGTGTCTCGCCGCTTGCCATGGTCAACAAGAACGAGGCGGACAAGAAGGCCCCGCCGATCGATCCGCTGACGACGGCGACGGTCTCCGATCTCGGCAAGGAGCGCGATGGCCGCGCCATACAGGAAGATCAGCCTTTCCCCGGCAGATCTTCCTTCCGCCTGCTGCATGTTTCCAACGGCCGGGCGCTGATCGAGGATCCCTCGGGCATGTACGTGGTGCGCATCGGCTCGATCCTGCCCGACGAAAGCCGCCTTGCGACACTCGAACAGCGCGACGGCAAATGGGTGATCGTCACCTCCAAGGGCGAGATCTACCAGAACAATTGAACCTGTCCGCAAACGCCGAAGGCAACAGGGGGCTCCGCCGCGAACCAGCCGGAGCCCCTTTTTTTAATTCCGGCATTCGTTGGATCGATTCCCACTTAAGGTATGACGCATCAATTCAAATAGTTACAGCGTGCTTGCACGTCCGAAAGACGCGCGGCGCTGTCACAGCGGCGGCGTTCGCCGAAAACCGCCTCGAAGCCTGAATTCCCGTAAGTCCCACGCAAGATTACCGCACTAGGTTCGGGACAGTAAAAACGGAGAGTTCTCATGCAACCGATCCAACTTTTCGACTTGGCTTCGCGGCAGGCGGAATGGCTGACGATCCGTCAGCAGGTTGTTGCCGGCAACATCGCGAATGCCAATACCCCGAAGTTCCGCGCCAAGGACGTTACGCCCTTTGATGCGGTGCTCGACAATTCCAATATCAACATGGCGCGCACCAATCCGGCGCATCTCAGCGGCAACGATTTCAGCGACAGCGGCGATATCGACGTCAAGGACGCCGCGCTCGACCAGGAGATCGGCGTCCAGGAATCCGGCAATACAGTCGGGTTGGCCGAGGAGCTCTCCAAGTCGGGCGATATCAAGCGCCAGTACGATCTGAACACCTCGCTGGTCAGTTCCTTCAACCGCATGATGTTGATGACCGTCAGGAGGTAAAGTCATGGATCCGCTTTCAGCAGCAATGAAAATCGCCGGTTCCGGGCTCGAGGCGCAGTCGACGCGCCTGCGCATCGTTTCGGAAAACATTGCCAATGCCCGCTCGACCGGCGACACGCCCGGTGCCGACCCCTACCGCCGCAAGACGATCACCTTCGGCCAGCAGATGGATCGCACCAACGGCGTCGAGACTGTCAACGTCAAGAAGGTCGGCGTCGACGAAGGCGACTTCAGCACTGAATTCGACCCCAGCAATCCGGCTGCGGACCAGAAGGGCGTCGTCAAACTGCCGAACGTCAATATCCTGGTCGAGATGGCCGACATGCGCGAAGCCAACCGCTCGTATGACGCCAATCTGCAGACCATCAAACAGACCCGCGATCTCATCTCCTCCACGATCGACCTCCTGAAGAGCCAATAATAATGATCAGCAGCGTCCAGAATGTCAGCAACCTTTCGATGACCCGCGCGCTCGGCGCCGTCGACACCGAAAATTCCGCCTCGTCGTCTGCCGCCACTATGCCGGGCGCCGCAGGTGCGGCCAGTGGCATGAGCTTCGCCTCCGTCATGGGCAACATGGCGAGCGACGCGGTCAACAGCCTGAAGGGTGCGGAAAGCATGTCCTTTGCCGGTATCAAGGGCACGGCGTCGACGCGCGAAGTCGTCGATTCCATGCTCCAGGCCGAGCAGACGCTGCAGACCGCGATTGCCATCCGCGACAAGGTCGTCTCGGCCTTTCTCGAAGTCACCAAGATGCAGATGTAACTGATTTGAGGACGAACACATGAGAGCGCTCGCCATCGCAGCAACGGGCATGGATGCCCAGCAGACCAATCTGGAAGTCATCGCGAACAATATCGCCAACATCAATACGACCGGTTTCAAGCGCGCCCGCGCCGAATTCTCGGATCTTCTCTACCAGACCGAACGTGCCAAGGGTGTCGCCAACCGCGCCAACCAGGCCGTCGTTCCGGAAGGTGCCAATATCGGCCTCGGCGTCCAGACCTCGGCGGTCCGCAACCTGCATCTCCAGGGTGAACTGACCCAGACCGGCAACGATCTCGACGTGGCGCTGATCGGCAAGGGTTTCTTCCAGATCCAGTCGACCGATGGTACGACGCTTTACACCCGCGCCGGCGCCTTCAATAAAAACGACCAGGGCCAGCTCGTCACCATCGATGGCTACGAGGTCCTTCCCGGCATCACCATTCCGACGGGCTCGACCGAACTGACGATCAGCCGCTCCGGCCAGGTCTCGGCCAAGCTGCCGGGAGCGACGGAGGCGACCGAGCTCGGCCAGTTGACTCTTGCCGACTTCGTCAACGAGGCTGGTCTCCAGCCGCTCGGCGACAATCTCTTCCAGGAAACGCCGGCCTCCGGCGAAGCCGTCATCGGCAATCCTGACGAGGAAGGTTTCGCTTACATGAAGCAGGGTTACTTGGAATCTTCGAACGTCGACCCGGTGAAGGAAATCACCGAGCTGATCTCGGCCCAGCGCGCTTACGAAATGAATTCCAAGGTGATCACCACCGCTGATGAAATGGCCTCCATCGTCAGCAAGAACCTGAAGTAAAGGGAAGGGCCGAAACATGATGTTTTGCCGGGCAGGACACATCTCAGGATGGGTGGCGGCAGCCACGATCGCAGTCGCGGGCGTTTTCTTGCCCGCGGACGTGGATGCAGGCATGGGTTATGCCGTCGTCCCGACGACGATCATCTACCCCGGCGACACATTGTCGTCGAGCCAGCTTCAGGAGGTCGAGGTCACCAACCCCAACCTCGCCGGCGATTATGCCAAATCCATTTCCCAGGTCGAAGGCATGGTCTCCAAGCGCACGCTGTTGCCGGGCCGCACGATTTCGGTTTCGGGCCTGCGCGAAGCCTATACGGTGACACGCGGCTCTTCGATCCGTCTGGTCTTATCGCTCGGCGCGATGACGATCTCCGCCGCCGGCACGCCGCTCGAAGACGGCACGATCGGGCAGGTCGTCCGTGCGCGCAATATGGACTCCGGCGTCATCGTCAGCGGCACGGTGCTTGCGGACGGCACGGTCCATGTGAGGGCAAAATGAAATTGTTCTTCCGTTTCCTCACTCTTGTCGCGGTTCTCGCCATGAGTTTGGCTGATGTCGCGCCCGCCTGGGCGCTGACCTCCCGCATCAAGGATATCGCCTCCCTTCAGGCCGGGCGTGATAACCAGTTGATCGGTTATGGCCTCATTGTCGGCCTGCAGGGAACCGGCGACGGCTTCCGTGCCTCGCCCTTCACCGAGCAGTCGATGCGGGCGATGCTGCAGAATCTCGGCATCTCGACGCAGGGCGGTCAGTCCAACGCCAAGAATACCGCGGCCGTGATGGTCACCGCCAACCTGCCGCCCTTCGCAAGTCCCGGCAGCCGTATCGACGTCACGGTGAGCTCGCTCGGCGACGCGACGTCGCTTCGCGGCGGCACGCTCGTCATGACCTCGCTTTCCGGCGCCGACGGCCAGATCTACGCCGTTGCGCAGGGCGCTGTAATCGTCTCCGGTTTTCAGGCGCAGGGCCAGGCGGCGACCGTGACCGAAGGCGTCACCACCGCAGGCCGCGTGCCCGGCGGCGCGATCATCGAACGCGAACTGCCGTCCCGTTTCAAGGATTCGGTCAATCTCGTCCTGCAGCTGCGCAACCCAGACTTCTCGACGGCGATCCGTATCGCCGACATCGTCAACGGTTATGCCTCGGCGCGCTTCGGCGGCCCGGTCGCCGAAGCCAAGGATTCGCAGGAAGTTGTGATCCAGAAGCCGCGCGCGGCCGATCTCACCCGGCTGATGGCCGACGTCGAAAATCTCATCGTCGAAACCGATACGCCGGCCAAGGTGGTCATCAATGAGCGCACCGGAACGATCGTGATCGGCTCCGACGTCCGCGTCTCGCCGGTTGCCGTCAGCTACGGCACCTTGACTGTCCAGGTCACCGAGACGCCGCAGATCATCCAGCCCGAACCCTTCTCGCGCGGCCGGACCGCCGTCCAGCCGCAGACCGATATCGCGGCCGAGCAGACCGGCGGGCGCGTCGCCATCATCGATGGTCCAGATCTCAGGACCCTTGTCGCCGGCCTCAACAATATCGGTGTGAAACCGGATGGCATCATCGCCATTCTCCAGGGCATCAAGTCGGCAGGCGCCCTGCAGGCGGAGCTTGTGCTGCAATGATTGATATCATCAACCCTGACATGACGGTTCTGCAATTGCTGCGCCGGCTGGCGTTGCCGGCCGCAGGCCTCGTCCTTTTGTCGATCCCCAGCGCCTTCGCGCAGGAACATGCGCCGGCAGGCGACATCACCTCCCAGGATGAGATCAAGCAGTTCTGCACCAACATCGCGGAGCCCGCCCGCGACCAGCGTTACCTCCTGCAGAAGCAGGAGCTGGAAAAGCTTCGCGCCGACATCGACGCCCGCATGGCGGAAATGGACAAGCGCAAGGCAGAATATCAGGACTGGCTGAAGCGCCGCGACGATTTCCTGAAGCAGGCTGAAGCCGGCCTCACCGAGATCTACAGGAAGATGAAGCCGGATGCGGCCGCACTTCAGTTGCAGGACATGAAGATCGAGGTGGCCTCCGCCGTGATCATGCGGCTCGGCCCGCGTCAGTCGAGCCTCATCCTCAACGAGATGGACCCTGAGAAGGCCGCGGTCATCGCCAGCGTCATCGCCAGTGCGTCCGATCCCAATACGTCGAAGGACCCTTCATGAATATGCGTTTCCCGGCCGCGATCGCCGCCCTCGCACTCCTTGCAGGTTGCCAGTCTCCGACGGCGGTCAGCGAGATCGGCCGTGCGCCTGCCATGAGCCCGATCGGCAGCGGCCTCGCCTACGGCCAGACGCCGCAGATGGCGCTTTATCCGAAGCAGCCGCGCGCCGTGGCGCAGGGCTATTCGCTGTGGAGCGATTCGCAGGCCGCCCTCTTCAAGGATGCGCGCGCGCTCAACGTCGGCGACATCCTGACCGTCGACATCCAGATCAACGACAAGGCCTCCTTCGACAACGAGACCAACCGCAGCCGCACGAATTCGAGCGGCATGAACTGGGATGTCAACGCTCAGATCTTCGGCTGGACGCCGGAGTCGAAGACTGACCTGACTTATGGCTCCGACACCAGCACCGACGGCAAGGGCAAGATCGAGCGCACCGACAAACTCACCCTTCTGGTCGCCGCCGTCGTCACCGGCATTCTCGAAAACGGCAACCTCGTCATATCAGGCTCGCAGGAAGTTCGCCTGAACCAGGAGCTGCGCATCCTGAATGTCGCCGGTATCGTTCGTCCGCAGGACGTCAATGCCGACAACCAGATCTCCTACGACAAGATCGCCGAAGCCCGCATCTCCTACGGCGGCCGCGGCCGCCTGATGGAAGTGCAGCAGCCTCCGCGCGGCCAGCAGGCCGTCGATCTTTTCTCGCCGCTTTGAGGCTGAACGACGATGGCAGAGCCAGACGCAAGCGCAGGTCAATCGCAGAAGAAATCCGGCTCGCTGATGACGATCATCGGCATCGCCGTCCTGACGCTCGTCGGCGCCGGCGGCGGCTGGGCGGTCGGCACGATCGTCGCGCCCAACATCAAGGGCGCCAAGGAGGTCGAGCAGGCCAAGGATGCGGAGGCGAAGAAGAAGGCCGAGGAAGGCCTGGCGCGCATCTCGACCGAGGCCAACAACGTCGTCCAGCTCGAGCCGATCACCTCGAACCTCGCCTACCCCTCCGAAAATTGGGTGCGACTCGAAGTCGCGCTGCTGTTCAACGGGCCGCCGGATGTCAAGGTTTCCGAGGATATTCACCAGGATATCCTCGCCTATATCAGGACTGTCTCCCTGCAGCAGATCGAGGGGCCGCGGGGCTTTCAATATCTCAAGGATGACATACAGGAACGTGTTGACCTTCGCTCGCAAGGGCGGGTATCGAAGGTCATGTTCAGGACATTTGTCATCGAATGATTCGTCTCATAGTTTTCCTTGCCGCCATGATGGCGGTACCGGAACTGGCGGTGGCACAGCAGCTGCCGACTGACTTGTTGAATATACCGGTCGATGGCTCCGTCGCCGCCTGGATCATCCGGACATTCGGCCTGCTGACCATTCTTTCGGTCGCGCCGGGCATCCTGATCATGGTGACGAGCTTTCCGCGCTTCATCATCGCTTTTTCGATCCTCCGCTCAGGGATGGGCCTCTCCTCGACGCCCTCCAACATGATCCTCCTGTCGCTGTCGCTGTTCATGACCTTCTACGTCATGTCGCCGACCTTCGATCAGGCCTGGCAGAACGGCGTGCAGCCGCTGCTTGCCAATCAGATCAACGAGACCGAGGCGGTCCAGCGTATCGCCGAACCCTTCCGTACCTTCATGGCGGCCAATACCCGCGACAAGGATCTGGCGCTCTTCGTCGATCTGGCGCGCGAACGCGGACAGAATATCCAGACGACCGATCCGATCGACTACCGCGTGCTGATCCCGGCCTTCATGATTTCCGAGATTCGCCGCGGCTTCGAGATCGGCTTCCTCGTCGTGCTGCCGTTCCTAGTCATCGACCTCATCGTCGCGACCATCACCATGGCGATGGGCATGATGATGCTGCCGCCGACCTCGATCTCGCTGCCTTTCAAGATTCTCTTCTTTGTGCTGATCGACGGCTGGAACCTGCTCGTCGGCAGCCTGGTGCGCTCGTTCAGCTGACCGCTGCCGCCGCTTGGATATTCGCCAATGAAAGAACCCGCCGGACTGCTCCGGCGGGTTCTTTCATTATGCAGCAATTCAAAGTGCTACGGCGTCCTTCACGCGCCTGAAAGACGCGCGCTGTAGCGGTCGAAAAGCCTCACTCGGCCGCGAACGGCGCCGTGCGCGGCGGCAGCGCCGGAATGTCCATGTGATCGGGTGCAAGACCCTGCCTGGCGCGCTCGGCCATGATTTCATAGGCCTGCTCCAAATGGTCGCAGAACCGTTCGGCATCGAAGAGCGGCGCGATATAACGCTTCTCCTTGAGATGCGCCTTGTATTCGGCGATCCGCCCGGGATTTTGCGCCAGTTCGACGGCCATATCCTCATAGGCCTGCAGGTCGGGCGCAACGAGATCGGGCAGGTCGATGGCCCTGAGCAGGCTCTCGCTGACGCGTGAGGCGAAGTTGGTGCCCTTGACAGTCAGGACCGGCAGGCCGCCCCAGAGCTGCTCCGAGGTGGTCGTATGGCCGTTGACGGGGAAGGTATCGATGCCGAGGTCGGCCGCCTGCTGACGGTCGATATGGTCTTCATAGGGCGCGCGCGGGCAGAAGATGATCCGCTTGGGCGAAATGCCGGCCGTCTGGAATTGCTTCAAGAGGTTCGCCTGGTTGCGCGGCGTATTTGCCATCAGCCAGAGCACGCTGTTCGGCGCGCGCTTGAGAATGCGGCACCAGCTGTCGATCGTCTCCGGTGTGATCTTGCGATTGCCGTTGAAGGACGCAAAGATGAAGGCCTCTTCCGGCAAGCCGAGCTTTTCGCGGGTGACGGGGCGGGGCTTCGGGCGATGCATCGGGTCGTTCGGCTGGTAGCTCTCCGGCAGCCGGCAGAACTTCTCGTGATAGAAGGGCTTTGCTACATCGGGCAATACCGAATGGTCGCCGATGACATAATCGAGGTCGATATTGACCGTGCTGCCGGGAAAACCGAGCCAGCCGACATGCACCGGCGCCAGCGGCAGGTTGAAGGCCGTCGCGCGGCTGCCTGACGTATGGCCCTTTAGGTCGACCATGATGTCGATATTATGCTCTCGCACCGCCTCCAGCATCGCTTGGTCGGAGAAGCCGTGAACGTCGACGATCCTGCCCCAGCGGCTGCGGTCGGTATCGTTGTGCTTCAGAAATTCAGGGCCAGTGTGGCAGAACAGCGTGATCTCGAAGCGGTCCTTGTCGTGCAATTCCAGGATGCGCTGCAAGAGCTTCATCGTCGCGTGGCGATCCCAGAAGTCCGATGACATGTAGCCGATTCGGATCTTGTCCGACCAGCTGTGCGGCTGATTGCGGCGGAAGGTCACCCGTTCCTGGTTGAGGGGCGTGGTGCCGATCGTCGCATATCGATTGTAATCCTCGTTCCCGCACCAGTGCAGATGATAGAACGGGTTGTCCTTGCGCAGGATCTCGATATCGCCCTTTGCAAGGGTCTCGTCGATCAGACCCTGATGCTTGCTCGCCTCTTCGAATTCGTTGAATTCGCGGAGGAAAACAAGATGGAGGAAACGGAATGCGACATTACCGGGAAAACGCTTGAAGAGGCTACGCGCGAGCTTCTGGTTCGTTGCGTCATGGAGGTCGTCGCCGAGCAGCAAGGCTGCCAGGCGGATGTGATCGGGATTCATGCTCTCCGACAACACCGTCTTGAACGGGCTGATGATATCCCGCTGCTGGCGTTTCAGATAGATCGCTGTGATGATGAATGCGAGCTCCGGATCTTCCTGCGCCTTGGCAAGATTGCGCATGGCGATCAGCAGAGCCTCGTCCTCGCTGCCGGTCTCGTAATGGAGCTTGGCGGCCTGCTTCAGATATTCGTAGGAATTCGGCCCTTCGCAGTTGCCGGCCAGGCTATAGGCCTTCGCGGCATCGGCCTTGAAGCCGAGCTGCACGAGGTTCTTGGCCAGCAGCGCATAGGTCTTGGCATCCTGCTGGATATCCATCAGCTGGTTGAGCGTCGCCAAGGACTGTGTGTAGCGGCCCATCTGGTAATCCTTGGATGCCGCAGAGAACGAAACTTTGCTGTTCAAAACCCAACTCCGTGAGGGAAATGTTCTGGCGTGGATGTCCATTGCCGACGCACGCACGAGCCGTCCTCCCCGAAAAACGGGATCGATCCGATGATGCTATCCCGGCATCTGCCACACTGGCATTCGAAGCTTGCTTGAAACCGGTGGCTTGATGAACGCCTGCTTTGTCCCGAAGGCCTCGCCTGTCCAGGAAAGCGCCCCTCTCGCCGGTAAAGTTCGTTTTTGCCACTCGAATTCGGACGCCAGAAAATTATCTTCAGCAGCCATTAACTAAGCCTTGTGAGGAGGCATTAACTATCCCGTGTGAGGGGCAGGTGCAGGACCCGTATTTTTAAGAAGTTGGCAAGCATTGGCTGCGAGATTGCCCTGGACATGACGGGTTTGGGCCAAACAAAAAAGGCGCCGAGTAGCATGAAGCTGGTCCGTCATCGCCGGTACTATAGTCCGGTATGTCCTCCTTTTTGTATCTAGTTTTCCAGGGGACAGACTTATGACAAGCATTAACACCAATTCTTCCGCAATGGCCGCTCTCCAGACGCTGCGTGCCGTCAACCAGGGCCTCAACCAGACGCAGAACCACGTTTCTTCGGGCTATCGCGTTGAAAAGGCTTCCGACAACGCCGCCTACTGGTCGATCGCAACGACCATGCGTTCGGACAACAAGGCTCTCTCGGCTGTATCCGACGCTCTCGGCGTAGGCGCCGCCAAGGTCGATACCGCTTACACCGCCATGGACAGCGCCATCGATGTCGTCGGCGACATCAAGGCCAAGCTGGTTGCTGCAACTGAAAGCGGCGTCGACAAGGCCAAGGTCCAGGAAGAAATCGGCCAGCTGCAGCAGCAGCTCCTGAGCATCGCTCAATCGGCTTCCTTCAACGGCGAAAACTGGGTTGCTGGTACCGGCACCAAGGGCGTTGTTTCCTCCTTCGTCCGCGACGGCTCCAACGCCGTTTCGATCAAGACCACCGACTACGTTCTCTCGAACGGCTCGCTCGGCAACGTCCTGTTCGGCATGAGCGGCGGCTCGGTCGAAACCTCCACGGGTATCCTCGGCACCTCGTCGGGCGCGACCGGCTCGATCTACTCGATGAGCATCACCACCTTCACCGCCGGCCAGATCCAGACGGCTTTGACCAACGTTGAATCGGCTCTGAAGGCCATGACCAGCGCCGGCGCTGCTCTCGGCTCGCTCTCCAAGCGCATCGACAGCCAGGACGACTTCGTCAACGCCCTCAGCGACTCGATCGACTCCGGTGTCGGCCGCCTCGTTGACGCCAACATGGAAGAAGAATCCTCCAAGCTCAGCGCCCTGCAGACCCAGCAGCAGCTGGCGATCCAGTCGCTGTCGATCGCGAACTCCTCTTCGCAGAACATCCTGTCGCTGTTCCGCTAAGACCAGTCGACACAAGGTTTCCAAGTTTCGCGGCCGGGTCATCCCCGGCCGCGAAATGTTTTAATATAAGGTTAATGAAAATCCTTCTAAGTCTCAGATATTTTTACGCTATTTCCAATTTGAATTTAGCTTTCCTTAACCATCTTGCTGTCATCTAGGCCCATCGAAACGGCGAGTTAACCTTAACAGGAATGGTTAACAGGCATGATGCTGATCGCTGTGGGCCGGCCGAAAATCCGGAATGTCCCTTTTTAAAAATCTGCCAACAAGGGGCAAGCAAACTATGACGAGCATCAACACCAATAACGCTGCAATGGCAGCCCTCCAGACTCTCCGTGGCATCAACCAGGGTCTCCAGGAAACCCAGGCTCACGTTTCGTCCGGCTATCGCGTCGGCAAGGCTTCCGACAACGCCGCTTACTGGTCGATCGCAACGACCATGCGTTCGGACAACAAGGCTCTCTCGGCCGTTTCCGACGCTCTCGGCCTCGGCGCCGCCAAGGTCGACACCGCTTACTCCGCAATGGACAGCGCCATCGACGTCGTCGGCAACATCAAGGCCAAGCTGGTTGCCGCCACTGAAAACGGCGTCGACAAGGCCAAGGTTCAGGAAGAAATCAGCCAGCTGCAGCAGCAGCTCCTGAGCATCGCTCAGTCGGCTTCCTTCTCCGGCGAAAACTGGGTTGCCGGCACCAACGGCACCAAGAGCGTTGTTTCCACCTTCGTCCGCGACGCCTCCAACGCCGTTTCGGTCAAGATGACTGACTACGTTCTCTCGAACGGCTCCATGGGCAACGTCATGTTCGGTATGAGCGGCGGCTCGGTCGAAACCTCCACAGGTATCCTTGGTACCTCGTACTCCGCGGTCGGCTCCGTCTTCGCAATGAGCATCACCACCTTCACGCTCGGCCAGATCCAGACGGCTCTGACCAACGTTGAATCGGCTCTGAAGGCCATGACCAGCGCCGGCGCTGCTCTCGGCTCGGTCTCCACCCGCATCGGCCTGCAGGAAGACTTCGTCAACGCCCTCAGCGACTCGATCGACTCCGGTGTTGGCCGCCTCGTCGATGCCAACATGGAAGAAGAATCCTCCAAGCTCAGCGCCCTGCAGACCCAGCAGCAGCTGGCGATCCAGTCGCTGTCGATTGCGAATTCCTCTTCGCAGAACATCCTCACGCTGTTCCGCGGCTAATAACCCTCGGAAATATCGGCCCGCCGGTCTCCGGCGGGTATCCAGGAATAGAGCCGCGCTTCGATGGAGCGCGGCTTTTTGATTTGTATTAACCAATGATTAACCATAATGCTGTCTTCTGCGGTCAACGAGACGGCGGGTTAACCAAGTTTAAGAACCGGTTAATAGGCATGAGGCTGGTCCCCCGTTCCCGGTAGCTTTCCGGAATGTCCCTTTTTTCCATCTGCCGACAAGGGGCAAACATTTCATGACCAGCATTTTGACGAACGTCGCGGCGATGGCCGCTCTTCAGACACTTCGCGGAATCAACGATAGCCTCGAGGATACGCAGAACCGGGTATCGTCGGGTTACCGCGTCGAAAAGGCAGCTGACAACGCCGCCTACTGGTCGATCGCAACGACCATGCGGTCGGACAACAAGGCTCTCTCGGCCGTTTCCGACGCTCTCGGCCTGGGAGCCGCAAAGGTCGACACCGCTTACTCCGCCATGGACAGCGCCATCGACGTCATCAGCGAAATCAAGGCGAAGATCGTCGCCGCGACTGAAAAGGGTGTCGACAAGACCAAGGTCCAGGAAGAGATCAAGCAGCTTCAGGCACAGCTGATGAGCATTGCCCAGTCCGCATCCTTCTCCGGCGAGAACTGGGTGGCCGGCAATTCGACGAAGAGCGTCGTTTCGACCTTCGTCCGCGACGGCAACGGCAATGTTTCGGTCAAGACGACGGACTACGTCCTGAGCTCGGGCTCCATGGGCAACGTTCTCTTCGGCATGACCTCGGTTGGTGCAATCGAGACGACCTCCGGCATCATCGGCACATCAAGCGGTACGATCGGTTCGATCTACACGATGGACATCACCAGCTTCGGCTCGACCGAGATCTCCATGGCCCTGACGGCGATCGAGGCGGGCCTGGAAGCAATGACCAAGGCTGCCTCGCAACTCGGCTCGATTTCCACCCGCATCGACCTGCAGGAAAATTTCGTCGCTTCTCTCAGTGATTCGATTGACTCCGGTGTCGGACGTCTGATCGATGCCGACATGGAAGAAGAATCGAGCAAGCTGACGGCGTTGCAAACGCAGCAGCAGCTGGCCATCCAATCGCTGTCGATTGCCAACTCCAGCGCTCAGAACATCCTCACGCTGTTCCGCAGCTAAGTCGGCGCTGAAGCTGGACCGAATCTTGCGCCATCGTCTGGCAGCAAATGAAATGCCTCCTGGACCGCGCCCAAAACGGCGCGGTTCTTTCTTTTATATCAATAACTTGATCGATATGACGGTCGACGCGCCACGCTCAATGCTGCGCTCTTGCCCAACAGGTTGATATCGAGTTACCTTCGCCTCGAGTTGATTTGCTTTTGCGACACACCGGTGGAAACCCTGCCGGAGGCATGATGCCACCTCAGTCGCCGCCGGCAATCCGGCCTGCCCTTTCACCTTATTCCGAGACCCTGTCGATGACCGTTAAGATTACCAGCGCGTCCGCGGTGAATGCGCTTGCGGTGCTGCGCAGCATCAACAAAGAAGCAAGCCAGACCCAACAGCAAGTGTCCTCGGGATATCGTATCGAGACGGCCGCCGACGATGCGTCCTACTGGTCGGTCGCGACCGTCATGCGCTCGGACAGCACCAATCTCGCTACGATCGGAGATGCGCTCGGTCTCGGCGCGGCCAAGGTCGATGCGACCTACACGGCGATGACCTCGTCAATCGACCTCCTAGGCCAGATTCGCGCCAAGCTGGTTTCGGCAAGAGAGCCCGGCGCCGATAAGAACAAGATCAACGCCGAGATCAGCGAATACAAGGAGCAGCTGCAGACGATCGTCGAATCGACGTCGTTTGCGGGAGAAAACTGGCTGCTGAACGGCGACGCGGCTGCGCCGCCGACATGGTCGGTCATCTCGAGCTTCGTGCGCGCTCCGACCGGCGAATATCAGGCCCGGACCATCGATTTCCCATCGTCGCAGACCATTCTCATCGACAAGAACAATGCGAGTGGCGGCCTGTTGACCAAGCCGGTCGATGCCAACGCGATCAACAACAGCGGCGCGACGTCGCGCAACTACTACCTTTTGAACGCCAACTCGACCACGCCGGCGACAGGTACGGAAATTGCGATCGGCACAAACACGACCGATGCGCAGCTCGTCGACATGCTTGATGTGACCGATGCGCTGCTTTCCTCGCTGACGACGACGGCCGCTTCTATCGGCGTGATGAAGGCGCGTATCGACGATCAGATAGACTACACCGCCGATCTGTCTGATTCGATCGACAAGAGTGTCGGCGCGCTCGTCGATACCGACATGGACGAGGCTTCGATCCGGCAGAAGGCGATCGAAACCCAGAAGCAGATGGCCGTCGAAGCGATCTCGATCCTCAACACGGCCGCAAGTAAGATCCTGATCCTGCTGGAATAGGGGTGGGCGCGATCACGGGTGGCGGCGGCGCCATTCATCCTCGCGCAAGTTTGACTGCCTAGTTTCCGGCATGAAGGCATCGTCCGAATCCGTGCCGCGCAAGGTCAGCCCCTTGCCCGTTTCGAAGGGGATGCCGGCGCGCAAGGTCACTTTGAGCGGGGGCGGGCGTGCTGCATGTCTCCCGAATGCTGGATGGTTTTTATGAGCATTACGCTTTCCCGGTATTTGAAGGATTTCGGTGAACCGGAATCGTCAGCGCCGATCCTCGACATGAACGATTTCGGCGACGATTTCCCCGAAATGCCGAGCGAACCGGCGATCGACGTCGAGGCGGAGCGCCGCGAAGCCTATGCGGAAGGTCATGCCGCAGCGACCGTGGAATTGACCGAGAAGTACGAACGCGAGGCGCGGACGCTGGCGGAGGTCCATGCGCGTGAACTCGAGGAACTGAAACTTCGCTACGAGGTCGAGGCGGCGGCGGTCATTGCGTCCCGCATCCGCGATATCGCCGAAGAGGTCGCTCAGCTGGTCAGCGCCGGCGCCGCTGAGGCCATTGCGCCTGTGATGACGGATGCGCTCGCAGCCAAGGCTGCCGAAAGCCTCGCCGCCCTGCTGCGTGATGCGATCCTCGAAGGCGCGGCCGGAGCGATCGTCGTCAGGGGCCCGACCCGGCTTTTCGACATATTGAAGGCCGAGCTCGGCGAACATGCAGGCGCGGTTCGCCACTTTGAGACCGACGATATCGATCTTGCCGTCGAAATCGGTGATTCCGTCATCGTCACCCGTATGTCCGCCTGGGCGGCCAGCTTGAAGAAAGTTCTGGAATGAGCGAAGGCGAAAACCACCACCACGGCAAGAACGAGATCATCATCGTCAAGAGACATGGCGGCGGTGATCACGATGGCGCCCATGGCGGTGCGTGGAAAATTGCCTATGCCGACTTCATGACGGCGATGATGGCGTTCTTCCTGGTGATGTGGCTGGTCAATGCCGCCAACGAGGAGACCAAGGCCTCGGTCGCGACCTATTTCAATCCGATCAAACTCTCCGACGAAAAGCCGACCCAGAAGGGCCTGAAGAAGCCCGTGGACAACGCCGAGGGCGAGGAGAAGCAGGAAAAGTCGAAACAGAAGGAAGAAGATCCGAACGACGGCAAGGCCGCGGCGGATGGTGACGATCAGACATCGACCTCCGGCGACCAAACCAATTATTCCGAGGCCGATTTCTTCGAAAACCCATATTCGGTTCTTGCCGAAATCGCGCAGGAGGTCGGCCAGCAGGCCAATGTCAGCGCCAAGGGCGATGGCGGTGCCGCCGATTCCGGGCCGGCCACCGGCGCCGATGGCGGCGAGGCCTATCGTGATCCCTTCGATCCGGATTTCTGGACGAAGCAGGTCGAGGTCACGATGGCCGGCAAGCCGTTACCGCCCGGCAAGAGCGACGAGCAGGCGGTCGAGAGCGAGACAACCGAGGTCGCCAAGCTTGAGGACGCCAAGCCGATACCGCTGACCGCCGATCAGAAGGCCGCCCAGGAGACCAAAGAAACCAAGGAGACCAAGGGCTCGGTCGAGGCCAAGGACGGCAAGACGTCAGGTGGCAAGTCGCCGGAAGACAAGAAGGCCGAAGCTCAGAAGGACGCCGATCATCAGAAGGATGCCGACAAGAGTGCCGCCGAGGCCGAGCAGAAGCAGCAGAAGGAAGCCGAGCAGCTGCAGGCGCAGATCGCCCAGCAGATCGGCGGCGTGGCCGGCAAGCTCGCCGAAGGCCTGACCGTGACGGCGTCCGAAGGCGGATTGCTGGTCAGCATCTCCGACCAGACCGACGATTCGATGTTCAATATCGGTTCTGCGGTTCCGCGCCAGGAGATGGTGCTCGCCATGGAAAAGATCGGCGCGATCCTGAAGGAGAGGGGTGGTGCGGTTGCCATCCGCGGCCACACGGACGGTCGCCAGTATAAGGGCACGCAGAACGAGAACTGGCGGCTTTCGATGGACCGCGCTCAGAGCGCCTACTACATGCTTGTGCGCGGCGGGCTTGATGAGAAACGCATCTCCCAGGTCTCCGGCTTTGCCGACCGTCGACTGAAGCTGCCGTCTGACCCGTTCAACGCGACCAACCGCCGGATCGAGATCCTGGTGCAGGCGGATCAAGGATAGTCGAATGGCGCGTCGGCAGCATCGTTACGTCGGATTTGTGGCCCTCGGCCTGGCGATGCTTTCGCCGGTCGCAGCCAATGCGCAGGACCCGGACGATCTCGCACCCTACAAGATGCTGCGCTCGCTGCAATTCGTGCAGGATTCCGTCGTCACCGGCGATCATTCGGCCGGCGAGATGCAGCGCTTCATGCTGGGCACGATCGACGAGCGGCTGCGCACCGTCAATCCTTCGATCTTCGACGACGACCGCAACGTCGACGCGGCGCTGATCTACACGATGAGCGGCGGCAATCCCCAGACGCTCGAATATCTGATCGCCCACGACGTCAACGGCTATTTCGACAACCGCGTCACCGATGTGCTGCGCAAATATCTGAGCGGCAAGGGGCTGCTCGTCGCCAAGACGCTGGAGGAGACGGCCAAGGAATATCGCGACAAGAAGATCGGCCCCTACCTTGCGCTGATCGGCGGCAACGTGCTGATCGCGACGAAACCGACAGACGCGCTGGATCTCTACGACCAGGCGCGTCTTGCCGCCCCCGGTACGATCGTCGAGGAGGCGGCGTTGCGCCGGTCAGTCGCCATTTGCGTCGACAAGGGGATGCTCGACAGGGGAATGGCCTATTCGCAGCGCTATGTCAGACGCTTCCTGCATTCGCCCTATGCTAGCCAGTTCGCCGATCTTTTCGTCACCCTCGTCGTCGGCCACGATCACGACGTGAAACCGCAGGATGTCATCGACATCCTGTCCTTCATGGACGCACCGCGCCAGCGCGAGGTCTATCTGCGCATCGCCCGCGCCGCCGCGATATCAGGCAAGCCGGAGCTGGCCCGCATGGCGGTCGGACGTGTGCAGTCGCTTGGCGCCGGCACCGACAATGCTTTCGGCCCGCTCGCGGATTTCTATGGCGGCATGGCCGGCCTTCCCACGGAGGATATCGATCAGGCAGCAAAGAATGTCAGCGGTATCGACGGCAACGCGCTGTCGCTGCGGGATCAGGCGCTGCAGGAGGCGGCGCGATCCGTTGCCGAGCAGATCCTGCGCGCTCCCGACCCGGCAAGCTTGACGCAAGCCTCCAATCCTAACACTGATGATCAAGAAATCACTTCTGAAAAGGCTGCGGCGATAGCCACGCAACCGGGAGCGCCAGACGCGCTTCCCGAGCCTGTTCCGGGAGGTGTGGCATCGACTGGCCAAAGCCAGGATACCGACCCCTCATTCAACGCATTTGTGACGACCAAACGATCCAAGCTCGACGAGATCGACGGTCTTCTGGCGCAAGAAGGCAACGAACAATGATGGATATAAGCGTCTCGGGAGGAGCCTCCGGTACGGAGACGGCTGCGGTTGCGAAATCCGCGCGACTGGCCGGAAAAGGTGATGCTGACGGCCAAAAAAACGGCTTCTTCGACGCGCTTGCCAAGGCAGGCAGCGATGCCGTCAATGACGAGCCCGACGATGCGCAACCGGATCAGGGCGTGGCTGCCGATGGCGGCGCCGAGAAAGTGGCGCGGACGATCCGCGGCCGCAGCAGCGCAAAGCCGTTGATCGACCTTAGCGATGCCGCGTTGAAGGCACAGGCGGAGGTACAGCCGGAAACGATTGCCAGTGTTGAAAAGGCGGCGGCAAAGCCCGTAAAGGCTGAGGTCAAAATGCCGGCCGATCTCGCCTTCGGCAAGCTCGATCCGAAGGACAGTCCCGCAGACGAGGTCGCTCCGGCAGCCAAGGCCGGCAAACACACCAAGGCCGACGCGCTGGAAACCGATACGGACAAGGCCAGCGACGATGATGACGGCGGCATTTCCGATGTTCTCGGTCTGCTGAAGCAGGATCCTGCCGACGGGACCGTGACTTTGCCGGCGGCGGCCACCGCGCATCACGTCTCCGCCAAGGTCGACGAGGCTGGACCGGCCGACAAGAAACTCGATGGTATCGAAGCCAAGGCGGGCGGCCATGCGTCCGACGCTCTTGCCGCCGTCAGCGGCAACGTCGAGAGCGGCAAGGCGGATGATATCAAGGTTCCCGGATCGGAGACTGCCGAAGCCGCCGATGGCAAGACATTCAGGATCAGCCGTGCCGATGGCCGCGGCGTGTCGATGGATGTCCATATCGGCACGGATCAGGCCGGGCCGAAAGATGGTTCGAAGAAGGCCGATGTCGAAAACGTTTCGGTGCTCGAATCGCGCCGCTATATCGGCCTGATGCAGAATTCGAATTCCGCCGCTGTTACCGCCGCTCTCTCCGGCGATTCCGAATGGGCGCGCGCTATGGAGCCGAGCTCGGCGCTCTCCAACGCGGCGGAATGGACGAGCACCGGCAAGGTGGTCAATACGTTGAAGATCCAGATGAACCCGCTCGATCTCGGCCTGGTGACGGCGACCATGCGCCTGTCCGGCGACGCCCTGAACGTCGACCTCAAGGTCGAAACCGGGGCGGCCTATCGTCAAATGAAGGAAGATCACGGCAAGATTCTCGAAGCTCTGCGCAGCCAGGGTTACGCGGTCGAAAACGTCACGATCAGCATGGCGCCGGTCGAGCGTCCCGACGCGGGCAACCAGGGCCAGGCCTCCCAGCAGCAGTCGCTCCCCCAGCAGGGGCAGGGCGGCGAGGCGCGCGAGCGCCAAAATCAGACGGCACAGCGGACGGACGGAGGCTTGAATGGCGCAGGCGAGACCGGTATTGAAGACGCTCGTGGCGGTGGGGCTGGCAGCAACGGCGCTGGCGGCGTTTACCTCTGAGGCGATCGCCTCCACCGGCGCCTGCGAACGCGAGATCCAGTCGGCAGCGGCCAAATACGGCATCCCGGAAGGCATCCTCTATTCGGTTGGGCTGACGGAGACCGGCCGCAAGGGCTCGCTCTATCCTTACGCCATGAACGTCGAAGGCAAGGCGATCTTTCCGCCCTCGGAGCAGGACGCGATGCGGCAGTTCGATGTCGCCCGCAGCAGCGGCGCCAAGCTCATCGACATCGGCTGCATGCAGATCAACCATTACTTTCACGGCGAGAATTTCCGCTCCGCCGAGGAGATGTTCGACCCGCATCGCAACGTTGAGTATGCGGCGAAATTCCTCCGCAACCTGCATGACCGTCACGAGACATGGACGATGGCGGTAGCCAGATACCACGCCGGACCCAACAACAACCCTGCGCAGAAGCAATATGTCTGCCGCGTCATCTCCAATCTCGTCGCCACCGGCTATGGCAAGTGGACTCTCAATGCGAGTAACTTTTGCCGAAATTGATTCAACCAAAAATGGAAGAGGTGTATTGTGACGAAACTGTGTCACAATGTGGCGGGAATCCGGCACAAAACCCGTGCGCAAGTCATATTTAACCGACCGTTAACTTTTCCACGAAATTTTGGTGTGCATAATCAGGCGCACCCACTAGATATAGATCAAATCGCTACCCAGATCTTAATCAATTATTAGTTTCTGCCATTAACTTTAACGAGTTGTCGCCGATTCGTGCGATTCGTACCCATAGATCATCGAAGTGCCACACTGATTCGGAGGCGGACGAATGATCGTAGTGGTTGATGAGCGTGAGCTCGTGAAAGATGGATATACATCTCTGTTCGGTCGTGAGGGCATTCCCTCCACCGGCTTTGATCCAACAGAATTTGGCGAGTGGGTACAGACCGCCGCCGATTCCGATATAGCTGCAGTCGAGGCCTTTCTGATCGGTCAGGGCCAGCGCAACTTCGAACTGCCCCGGGCGATCCGGGACCGGTCGATGGCGCCGGTGATTGCGGTCAGCGACCAGCACTCGCTCGAAAACACTCTTGCGCTTTTCGATTGCGGCGTCGACGACGTGGTGCGCAAACCGGTGCATCCCCGCGAGATCCTTGCAAGGGCGGCTGCGATCCGGCGCCGGCTGAAGGCGATCACCAATTACACCGAGATCGGCGGGATCCGCGTCTTCTCGGATGGTCGCGACCCCGAGATCAACGGCGAAGTCTTCGCACTTCCCCGGCGCGAGCGCCGCATCCTCGAATATTTGATCGCCAATCGCGGTCGCCGCGTCACCAAGACCCAGATCTTCAACGCCATCTACGGCATCTTCGATGAAGAGGTCGAGGAGAACGTCGTCGAAAGCCACATCTCGAAGCTGCGCAAGAAGCTGCGCAAAAAGCTCGGCGTCGATCCGGTCGATTCCAAGCGCTTCCTTGGTTACTGCATCGATTGGGCCTGATTTCTCGGTCGGGCGGCGCCCGGCTGAACTTCAATATCTGGCCTCGCAGCTCGCATGACAGACAGCTTCACGCAAGGCCCGACAAATACTCTCGTGCATAACAGGTAAAACGAGGTTTTCAGATGAGCATTTTCGGCAGCATGAAGACGGCAGTATCGGGGATGAACGCTCAGGCCAACCGCCTCAGCACCGTCGCCGACAACATCGCCAACGTTAACACCACCGGTTACAAGGCTGTGTCGACGAGCTTCTCGTCGCTGGTTCTGCCTTCCTCGGGCGGCAACTACAATTCCGGCGGCGTTCAGACCTCCGTCCGCCAGGCTGTCTCCGACCAGGGCGATATTTCCTACACCACCTCGAGCACCGACCTTGCAATCTCAGGCGACGGCTTCTTCATCGTCCAGGGTCCTGACGGCACGCCGGTCCTGACCCGCGCCGGCGACTTCACCAAGGACGACGAAGGCAACCTCGTCAACGCCGCCGGCTTCATGCTGATGGGCTATTCCTACGACTCCGGCGCTCCAGCCGTCGTCGTCAACGGCTTCGATGGCCTCGTTCCCGTCAATGTCAACCAGGATGGCCTGACCGCGATCGCCTCGACATCCGGCATCTTCAAGGGCAACCTGGACTCCAACGCCAAGATCGCTCCGGTCGCTCCCGCGACGGCTCCAAGTGCAAACCTCGCCACGACGACGACCGATACCAAGAAGGTCTCGATGGTCGCCTACGACCGTCTCGGCAACAAGGTGATGTACGACTTCTACTTCACCAAGTCCTCAGTCGCGGCAGCGCCGCCGCCGGCACCTCCCGCTACCGCTGCCACCTGGGAAGTGGCGATGTTCCGCAACGCCGATGCCGCGGTCGGCGGCGCGACCTCCTTCCCTTACTCCACCGCCGCTGTCGGCACGGGAGCGCTCACCTTCGACCGCGATGGCAAGATGACCTCGACCGGCGCCGTTAACATCGTCGATCCGGTGACTGGTCAGACGATTGCCATGGACTTCTCCGCTTTCACGCAGCTCGGCGCCGACTTCTCCGGCACCGGTACGCCGAACGGTCAGGCGGCGACCCCCGTCAAGGACGTCACGGTTGACGGCGACGGCATCGTCTACGCGAAATATGAAGACGGCAGCACCAAGCCGCTCTATCGCATTCCGCTGGCCAACGTCGCAAGCCCGGACAAACTGACGCTGATGAGCGGCAACGTCTACAGCGCCAACGGCCAGTCGGGCGTCACCGTCACCGGCTTCCCGCAGACCAACGGCCTCGGCACGATCAAAGCAGGCGCTCTCGAAGGTTCAAACGTCGACCTCGCTGGCGAGCTGACCGAAATGATCGAATCGCAGCGCAGCTATACCGCCAATTCCAAGGTGTTCCAGACGGGTTCCGACATTATGGACGTTCTCGTCAACCTCAAGAGATAAGCAAGGTACCGGGTAAGCCATGTCGCTCACATCCGCACTTAATACCGCGCAGAACATATTCAACAATACGGGCACGCAGAGCAGTGTCGTATCGAACAATATCTCGAATGCGGGCAACAAAGATTACGTGCGCCGGCAGGCGATGCTCACCACGTCGTTGAATGGCGCCCAGGTCGTCAAGATAGACCGGGCGCAGGAAGAGGCGCTGCTGCGCCAATATCTGAAGACATCCTCTCAAGACAGCGCCCAGCAGGCATTGCTCGGCGGTCTCGAGGATCTCAAGTCGATCATGGGTGGCAACGACTACGAAACGTCGCCATCCACCTATCTCGGCGTTTTCCAGCAGAAGCTTCAGGCCTTCCGCACGACGCCGGGCAGCACCGTCGCCGCCCAGGGCGCCATCACCGCCGCCCAGGACGTTGCCAACTCGCTGAACAATGCCTCGCAATCCGTTCAGAACGTCCGCGCCACCGCCGACAAGCAGATCGCCACCGACGTCGATAAGCTGAATACGCTTCTCAGCGACTTCGAGAAGGCCAACAACGCGGTGAAGACCGCCACGGCCTCGGGTGCGGATGCATCCGGCGCACTCGACGAACGCGAGAAGGCTCTCAAGCAGATTTCGCAGATCGTCGGCGTCAACGCAACGACGCGCGACAATAACGACATGGTGCTGAGCACGTCTGACGGGACGATCCTCTTCGAGACGATCCCGCGCAAGGTGACGTTCAAGTCTCAGGATGTTTATACCGCGACCATCACCGGCAATTCGGTCTATGTTGACGGTGTGGCACTTCCGCGCGGCAGCGGATCGACGACGACGGGGCAGGGAAGCCTTCAGTCTCTCCTCCAGGTCCGCGACGAAATCGCCCCGAACTTCCAGAAGCAGCTCGACGAAGTCGCCCGCGGCCTGGTCTCGCTCTTCAAGGAGCAGAACACGGCAGCCGGTCCGGCCTATGTGCCCGGCCTCTTCACCTGGAGCGGCGGCACGGTCGATACCGGCGCCACCGCGGTTGCCGGCATGGCGGCAACCATCACGGTCAGCAGCCGCGTCATCACCTCGCAAGGCGGCGATCCGATGCGTCTGCGCGATGGTGGCGTCAACGCCACCGGCCTCGTCTTGAACACGTCAGGCGTCAGCGGTTATACGGCTGAACTCGATCGTCTCTATACCGCATTGGGCTCCGACATCGACTTCGATCCCGCGGCGGGGACGCCTGTCGGGTTCGACGCCACGACCGGCATCGATTCAAACGTCAGCATCATGGAATTCGCCACGAATTCGCTCGGCTGGCTCGAGCAGTACCGCAGCAACGCCACGACGGCGGCGGAAAACACCTCGGCGGCGCTGTCACGCTCCGACGAAGCCTATTCCAATGAGACGGGCGTCAACCTCGACGAGGAACTGACGCTGCTCCTCGACATAGAGCAGTCCTACAAGGCGGCGACCAAGATCCTGAACGCCGTTGACGAAATGTTGAAGTCATTGCTGGATATTGCGAGTTAAGCCATGAAGAGCTCATTTATTTCAAGTTCGGCCATTCAGAATGCGATGCGCTTGACGATCCGTCAGGCGCAGAACCAGATGACGAAGGCGACGATGGAAGCGACGACGGGAGTCTATGCGGATATCGGTGTGTCTCTCGGCGGCAACGCCGCCAGGAGCGTGGACTTCAGCCGCGAGGTCGACAGGATAGCCTCGATCAAATCAAGCAACTCGCTTGTCACCGCGCGCATGGAATCCTCGCAGCTCGGCCTTTCCAAGATGAAGGACGTCGGCGACGGCCTCGTTTCGAAGCTGACGGCGCTCCAGGGCAGCCACGATCCCGGCAGCATCACCGTCGCCATTCAATCGGCGACCAGCGCCCTGTCCACGATGATGGATACGGCCAACACGATGGTGAACGGCGAATATCTGTTCTCGGGCATCAACACCGATGTGCAGCCGCTGACAGACAAGACGGCCGCGACGAGTGCCGCCATCGTCACGCAGTTGAATGCCTACGCCGCCGCTCTTGTCCCGCCGAAGGCGGTCAAGGATCTGACCGGCGCCGAAATGAGCACCTTTATCACCACGACGGTAGAGCCGATGTTCAGCCAGGCCAACTGGACCAATCCGGCGACCGGTTGGTCGCAGGCATCGAACCAGAACATGACGAGCCGCATCAGCAACTCCGAAGTGATCGAATCCTCGACCAATGCCAATTCCGAGGGCATGCGTTACTTCGCGCTCGCCTCAGTGATGACCTCGGCACTGTTGGGTCAGACCCTGAGCACCGATGCGATGAGCACGGTGTCCAAGCAGGCGATCAGCTATACGGCGAAGGCGACCAGCGGCCTGGTTACCCAGGCAAGCCAGCTCGGCCTTTCGCAGGAGCGCGTCAAGAAGTCCAACGACGCTCTCGACGCTCAATCGAACATCATCAAGAACAAGCTCGTCGATCTCCAGGGCGTCGATCCTTACGAAGCCTCGACGCTCGTCAAGACTTTGGAAACGCAGCTTGAAACGGCTTACACGATCGTCTCGAAGATCCAGCAGTTGAGTCTTGTAAACTACCTTTGATGAGCAAAGGCGCGCAATAAAGAAGGATGCATGAATGTATCAGTTCTCATATGCCGAAGTCATGCAGGACTCGGTGGCCGACGCGAAAGAGCGGGAATGGCAGGTTCTTGACCGGTCCATAGACCTGCTGTCGTTGGCGCGCGAAAAGGAAAAATACGGCCGGGAAGCCATTGAAGCCCTGTTTTATACGCGCCGGGTGTGGATCAGCTTCATCGAGGATCTCAAACATCCCGACAACCAGCTGGAGATCGGGCTCAGGGCCAACCTCATCTCGATCGCGATCTGGATATTGAAGGAATGCGACAGGATCAGAAAACGTCAGTCTAATAACTACCAGGGCATCATCGACGTTACCACCATCATCAGGGATGGACTTAAATGAAAAGTACACTTCGCATTTCTCTGAAAGCCGGAGAAAGAATCTTCATCAACGGCGCCGTCCTGCGCGTCGACCGCAAGGTCGCGCTGGAATTCCTGAATGATGTGACGTTCCTTCTCGAAAACCATGTCCTCCAGCCGGAGGGAGCCACGACGCCGCTGCGTCAGCTCTATTTCATCGCGCAGATGATCCTCATCAACCCTGAGGGCAAGGACCACTCGACGGCGTTGTTCCGCAAGTCGATCACCATGCTGCTCTCCTGCTTCAAGAACGAGGAGATCCTCGCCGAACTGAAGCGCATCGATGCGCTCGTCTCGACGGGCCGCGCCTTCGACGCGCTCAAGGCGATCCGCGGCCTCTACGCGATCGAAGACAATATCCTCAACAACCACGAAATGCCGCCGACGATGGTCGAGCAGATTCGCAGGGAGATTGCACCATGGCGGTAGATGCAACGTCGAACGTGAACAGCACGACCTCGACGAACTCCACGAGTTCGGCCCAGAAGAAGGCGACGCTGAACTACGACAATTTCCTTCAGCTGCTCATCGCGCAGATGAAGAACCAGGATCCGACCGATCCGATGGATGCCAGCGAGCAGATGTCGCAGCTGGCGAGCTTCTCGCAGGTCGAGCAGACGATCCAGACCAACACCAAGCTGGACACACTTCTGGCAAGCTCGAGCCTTACTCAGGCCAGCAGCTACGTCGGCAAATACATGGAAAGCGCCGACGGTAAGGTCAAGGGCACCATCGAATCCGTCAAGGTTTATTCCGACGGAATCATTGCGACAACCACGGCTGGCGGGAATATACTCGTGCAGGCGGGAATCACTATTGCCGACAAGGCGCCGACCACGTCGACCGACACCAGCGATACCTGATATCCACGGCGCCGCGGCGCCGCATAACTGGGGTGATACCAACCAATGGCGGTCCGGCCACGGCAGGGCCGCTTCAAGGCGATATGAGGTTGCCTTCGGATGAATGAAGCTGATGCATTGGATCTGTTCCAGGCGGCGATCTGGACCGTCCTGATTGCCGCCGGTCCCGCCGTCATCGCGGCGATGGTGGTGGGTCTCGTCATTGCCTTGATCCAGGCGCTGACCCAGGTGCAGGAAGCGACACTGACCTTCGTGCCGAAGATCGTCGCGGTGCTGATCACCGTCGGGGTCACAGCACCCTTCGTCGGCTCGCAGATCTCGATTTTCACCAATCTGGTCTTCTCGCGCATCCAGTCCGGTTTCTGAGCCACCTTCGCGCAAGCTTCGCCATTTAATTCTCGATCCGAATTGGGCGGGCTGCATGTCCGCCTCCTCTCATGAAGAGACGGAATCGTCATGGCGCAACCACCTGCACTCCCCATTCCAAAAGTCGCCCCGAGCCTGCGCGATGTCGGTTTTGCCCTCGGCATCATCGGCATCATCTGCATTCTCTTTCTGCCGATCCCGCCATTCCTGATCGATATGGGACTGGCCTTCTCGATCGCCTTCTCGGTGCTGATCCTGATGGTCGCGCTGTGGATCCAGAAACCGCTCGATTTCTCGTCCTTTCCGACCATTCTGCTGATCGCGACGATGACCCGGCTGGCGCTGAACATCGCCACAACACGCGTGATCCTTTCGCATGGCCATGAGGGCCACGATGCCGCAGGCGGCGTCATCGCCGGTTTTGCAAGCCTGGTGATGTCCGGCGACTTCGTCATCGGTCTGATCGTCTTCCTGATTCTCATCACCATCAACTTCATCGTCATCACCAAGGGCGCCACGCGTATCGCCGAAGTCGGCGCACGTTTCACCCTGGATGCCATCCCCGGCAAGCAGATGTCGATCGACGCCGATCTCTCGGCCGGCATCATCGACGAGAGGGAAGCCCAGCGCCGGCGCAGGGAACTCGAGGAGGAAAGCTCCTTCTTCGGTGCGATGGACGGTGCGTCGAAATTCGTACGCGGCGATGCCGTCGCCGGCTTGATCATCACCTGCATCAACATCTTCGGCGGCATCATTATCGGCTATTTCCGCCACGGCATGCCGATTGGCGAAGCCGCCGACGTCTTCGTCAAGCTCTCGGTCGGCGACGGCCTCGTCGCACAGATGCCGGCTCTTATCGTCTCGCTGGCCGCCGGCCTTCTCGTCTCTCGCGGCGGCACCACCGGCTCCACCGACCAGGCGGTCGTTAACCAGTTGAGTGGTTATCCCCGTGCGCTTTCCGTCTCGGCGGTGCTGATGTTCATCCTGGCCTTGATGCCGGGTCTGCCGTTTGTACCCTTCGTGGTCCTCGGCGGTCTTCTCGCCTTCGGCGCCTGGTTCATCCCGCGTCAGGTCGAGGCAGAGAACATGCTTCGCCGCGAGCAGGAAGAAAAGAAGGTCGTCCAGAACAAGGAACTGGAAAAGGATTCGGTCAAGGCGGTGCTGCGCACCTCTGAAATCGAGCTCGCGCTCGGCAAGATGGTCTCGACGCGCCTGCTCGGCGCCCACCAGGAGCTCGCCTTCCGCGTCGGCAAGATGCGCAAGAAGTTCGCCACGCAATACGGCTTTGTCGTGCCCGAGATCAAGGTGACCGACGATATCGCCATTGCCGAGAAGTCCTACCAGATCCGCATCCACGGCACGACGGTCGCCTCCAACCTGCTGCGCGTCGGCGAAGTCCTCGTCGTGACCGGCGCCGGCCGCAGGCCGAGCATTCCCGGCGACGAAATCCGCGAGCCCGCCTTCGGCATGCCTGCCGTCTCGATCCTCGAAAACTTCGCCGACGATTTGAAACGCGAGGGCTTCCAGCCGATCGACAATGTCTCCGTCGTGCTGACCCATATGAGCGAGGTCATCCGCAACAACTTGCCGCAGCTTCTGTCCTACAAGGACGTCAAGGTGCTGATCGATCGGCTCGATCCCGAATACAAGAAGCTCGCCGACGAAATCTGCTCGTCGCACATGTCCTATTCCGGCCTGCAGGCGGTGCTCAAGCTGCTGCTTGCCGAACGTGTCTCGATTCGCAACCTGCACCTCATTCTCGAGGCGGTGGCCGAGCTTGCCCCGCATGTCAGGAAGACCGAGCAGATCGTCGAGCATGTCCGCATCCGCATGGCCCAGCAGCTCTGTGGCGACCTCGCCGACAACGGCGTGCTGCGCGTGCTGCGGCTGGGCAGCAAATGGGATCTCGCTTTCCACCAGGCGCTGAAGCGCGACGCCAAGGGCGAGGTGATCGAATTCGACATCGATCCGCGCAGCCTGGAGGAGTTCAGCGAGCAGGCCACCAAAGTTATCCGTGAGTTCATGGATCGCGGCCTGCCATTCGCACTTGTCACGTCGCCGGAAACACGCTCCTATGTGCGCATGATCATCGAGAGGCTGTTCGCCACGCTCCCGGTCCTGTCGCATGTCGAACTGGCCAAGGGCATCGAGATAAAGATTTTGGGCTCTATTTCATGATAACAGACCCGCAAGGGACCGTTCTCGCGCTGTTTCTGGTTTTCTGCCGGATCGGTGGCTGTGTGCTGGCTCTTCCGGGTTTTTCCTCGGCGCGCGTGCCCCAACAGCTGCGCGTCTTTATCGCCGGAGCGCTCTCGATCGCCGTCATGCCGTTGCTCTGGGATACCGTCTATCCGGCCGTTCACACCGGTGCCGGAACCTATATCGGCCTGATCTTCAGCGAATCGCTGATCGGCGTGATGTATGGCATGTTGGCGAGGATCTACACGCTCGGCATGCAGTTCGCCGCCTCGATCACCGCCATGATGGTCGGCTACACCCAGCCGGGCTCTGCCGACGTGATCGAAGATACGCCGGAGACCAGCCTGTCGGCCTTTATCACCTTTGCCGGCATGATGATTCTCTTCATCATGGATTTCCATCACATCGTCTTCCGCGCACTGATCGACTCCTACACGACCATGCCATTCGGCGGCCTGATGCAGATGCGCGCGACGCTGATCTCCTTTACCGACACGCTGGAGCAGACCACCTACATCATGCTGCGGCTGTCGAGCCCGTTTTTGATCTACGGCCTGATCTTCAACGTCTCAATCGGTTTCATCAACAAGCTGGCGCCGCAGATCCCGGTCTACTTCATTTCCACGCCCTATCTGCTGATGGGCGGGCTCTTCCTGATCTATTTCTCGATCGCGGCGATGGTCAGCCAGTTCGGCCAGTCCTTCGGCTCGATCTATATCGGGCGATGAGGCTGTCATGGTCGAAAAGAGCCGCTCCCAAAAGCTCAAGCGACTGCTCTCGGTGCAGCGGCATATCGAAAGAATGGCCGAGAACGACCTGGCCGAAACCAGCCGCCAGCGTGTCGAGGTTAATGTGGCGATGGACGACGTCATCCTCGCGCTCGGCTCGATGGACCCCGTCCACCATGCCTTCTCGCAGAATTACGCCGACCGATTCGGCAGGCTCAGCATCAAGGACCAGCAGCTGACCGGCATGCAGCAGATCCACGAGATGCGGCTGGCGCGCGAGCGCGCCAAGGGTGACCGCTTTGAAGAGGGCATGAAGGAAGCACTCGAGGCCGAGCGCCGCGAGGCCGATGACAACGCCGTCTACGATGTCATCGATCAGCAATTCGCAACGCCAGCCTCCAGCAAGCTTCAAAAACCATAGTCGTTACGATCTTAAATTCAGAGGATTGTAACGTGGCTATTTCGCCTCCCAGTGATCTGGTCCTGGACGTTGTCAAAGCTGCCGACCCCATGGAGGTCCAGGCGGCCCAGGAAAAGTTGAAGGCAAATCGTGCGGCCTTTGCCGCAACGAGTCTCGCCGAAAATGGCAAGGGCTTCTCCAATACGGTCGACGTTCTCGATCATGTCGGCCAGAAGAGCGGCCTCGCCAACGTCCAGAACCGCACCAAGACCGAGGAAGTTCCGGAAAGCTACCGGAAGTTCGAGGCCATGGTCCTGCAGAATTTCGTCAAGTCCATGCTGCCGAGCGAAAGCGAAGAGGTCTACGGCAAGGGCGCGACCGGCGATATCTGGAAAGGCATGATGGCCGAACAGCTTGGCAACACCATGGCCAAGGGAGACGGCATCGGCATCGCCAAGCAGATGTATAGCGAGCAGTTGCGCCGGCAGGAAGGCAAGATCGTCAATGCCTCCACCGACGACGATGACCGCAACACCGCGCTCAGCATGATCGACGACTTCCAGCGCAAGACCTTTGGCACGCCGACCGCCGAAGCCAAGACCGATAGAACAGGATGATCTTAGGCCCGTCGGCCAAAAATCGAATCCCGTTCCAATTAACAGTTAGAGCATGCTGTCGTCCGAAACCGCGCACGTTTTTTGGCATCATGCTCTAAGCGAAGCATAACCGAGGGTACCATGGAAATAATTTCGAACGAATACAGGATCAAATCCGTTCTCGGACGCCTCGAAATGATCATCGACAATGAGAACACCCGGATCGGCAACGATCCGCAGTTCGATCTCAAGGTCTCCAATGCCCATAAGAGCCGCTGCCTCTACGAGCTGTCGATGCTTTTCCGCGATACCGATCCGGCCGAGCTTGCCGCTGCCCATCTCGATCAGTTGCACGGCCTGAAGAAGAAACTCGTTCTCAATGCCCGTCGCGTCGAGGCGCATCTCGAAGCTGTTCGCGCTGTCGCCGACCTGCTGAAGAACGCAGTTCAGGACGCCGATGCCGACGGCACCTATTCCCAGGAACAATTCGCCGCGCGTGGAAACTGATGATCAAGCTCGTCCTCACCGGTGTCTGGGTTTGCGCCATCACCTTGGCATCGGTCTATATCTCGGTGTACCTGGCGACCGCGCCGGCGCCCGCAGCAACGGATTCCAAGCAAAGCGCGCTTGAACTGGTGAAGGGCGAAACGATCACGGTGCCGATTATCGGCAACGGTGCGATCACCGGCTATTTCCTCGGCCGCGTTTCTTTCATGATGAACAAGGACATGCTGAAAGGCGTGACGCTGCCGCTGAGCGAGATGACGACGGACGAGCTTTTCAGCCTGCTCGTCGGCAACAAGATGGTCGATATCGCCCACATCAAATCCTTCGATCCGAAGGCTTTCCGCGAGGAGATCAAGAAGGGCATGAACGAGCGCCTCGGCGGCGAATACGTCGCCGACGTGATGCTGGAGCAGCTCGACTATCTGTCCAAGGAAGAGGTCAAGGAAAGCTCCGCCGGTCAGCCGAAGAAGGTGGGCGCGCCCGTCAAGATCGTCGAGACCGCACCGGCCGCCGAAGCACCGGCGCCAGCGGCCCATTAAGGACTATCATTTCATCGACGACAAACGGCGCCCGAGGGCGCCGTTTGTCGTTGGCGCGCGTGGTTAACAAACCACTTATGCGAGCATGGAAATTCAAGGAATTTTCCTAAGGGTTGTTTGAAACCGTCCTGTTATATCAGCTGTCACAGCTTGGCATGCGCCGCTTATCCGGGATCGGAGCGACGCCCACCAGCGGGACGCGACCGGGTCCTTTCGAGACCTCCGGTGCGGAAATATGGGCTTGTTTTCCGGGATGTCGGGCGCATGCAGCACCCTCGGCAGGAGGTAGGAATGAATCTGATTGCAAACTTCGCGGTGCTCGCATCGCGGCGGACGATCTTCGATCTGCCGGTCTGCGATCTCGGCTGGGACGACGCCCTCGTTTTCATCAACGAGCTGGCTTCCATTCCCGTCGGCCAGACCGTGGTTTGCTTCGTCAACGCCCACAACATGCTGACGGCGCTGCGCGACGACGAATATTACCGGATCATGTCGCACAATCTGGTGCTGCCGGATGGCATCGGCCTCAACATCGCATCGCAGATCGCCCATGGCGCGCCGTTTCCCGCCAATCTGAACGGCACCGATTTCGTGCCGGCTTTCCTGACCTTCATGGAGGCCCCGCGCCGCATCGGTCTCATCGGCGGCAAGCGCTCGGTTGTTGAGGCGGCGGCGGAAAATTTCCGCAAGCACACGCCTTGGCATGAATTTGTCGTCGTTTCCGACGGTTATTTCGATAAGGTCGATTCCACTGAAGTCATCGAGGAGCTCGAGCACCAGAAGCTCGATATCCTGATCGTCGGCATGGGAACGCCGCTGCAGGAGAAATGGGTTCACAACAATATCCGCGCCGATCATGCGCGCCTGGTGCTGACCGTCGGCGCTCTCTTCGACTTCGTCTCCGGCGCCGTCCCGCGTGCGCCGAAGACGGTGCGGATGATGCGCCTGGAATGGGCCTATCGCCTGCTGCAGGAGCCGACGCGCCTCTGGCGCCGTTACATCATCGGCATCCCGGTCTTCCTCTTCCATGTCCTGCGCTACCGCTTCCGCCGGCGCGAAAGGATCCTCAGCCATCCGGAGGAGCACGGCAGCGCGCTGCAGCCGCGGGCGGAGCGTAAGAAGGCGAGCTGACCTAATAGCGCCGCATGTCTAACAGGACGCGCGGCTTAGCAATTCTTGCCCGCTGCGGTTAACCATTTCTTTGCCATGAATATTTAGAGTCACTTAATCATCTGCATTCGTGCGGATGAGCGAACTCGGCCATCATGTGCATGAGATGTGGTGCAAATGTACGATATCAGGGCCAGAAACAGCTTCCAGGATCGCGCAGCCGCAAGGCCCCGCGCCCATGACGATTCCTATGGGTCGCCCCGGTCGAGCAGGCCTGATATCGCGCCGCCCGAGGCCGAATTACTGCGCGCCATCGGTCGCGCGCTGGAAGAACAGCGCACAAGAGCGGCGCGCACCGAACCGCTGGTCGACCGCATCGAAACCATCCTCGGCAACCGCCTTCGGGCCGCCAACGATGTCGGCCATCCGATTCTTCAAGAGCCGGCGGACGATGAAGAGCTGAGCGTTCCGGCCGACGAGCCGATGAGCTCACCCGAACCGCTGGCCGCGGTTCGCGAAGAACTCGCCGAGCCCCGGCCGGCAGCGCCGCGGCGTCGAGCGAGCGGGATCGGCCTTGCGATGATGGTGGCCGCCGCGACGATGATCGGCGCGGGCTTGCCGGCGCTGATGCCAGCTTCGCCGGCCCTCTACCGTGCCGAGACGACGCTTGCGGTGAAGAGCGATGCCGCAAGCCGCGCGGCCTTCACCCAGGCAGCAGTGAAAGGGCTGCTGTCGGCGAGGGTGGTTGCTTCGACGGTCGCCGCCCTGAAACTCGATCATGATCCCGAATTTGCCGGCGCCAGTGCCAATGCGCTCGGCGTTGCGCTCGATCTCCTCTCGGCGACCGGCGCTGCTGCTGATCCGGCTTCGCGGGCCGAGGCGACGCTGAAACATGCGGTCGAGGTACTGCCCGATGCCGCCGCCGGCACCATCCTCGTCAGGGTGACGACCGGCGACAGCGGCAAATCCATGCGCATCGCCGCAAGGCTTGCCGAAGCGGTGTCCGCCGCAGACGGAGCCGGCGGCAACGTCGAGACCGATACCGCCTTGCGTAAAACCTATGACGAGGTCAAGGCGGAGCTTGCCGCCTTCACGGCGAAGAGCGGCGAGGGCAACGTCAAGGTGGCGATCGATCTTCGCCGCCAGATCGACCGGCTCGATGCCGATCTGAAAGCCGCCGACCAGAACATCCTTGCCGCCAAGGCGCAGGCCGACCGGCTCAAGGCTGCAAAACTTGCCGAAGTGCTCGACGGTTCGCTCCCCTCCGACATGCTTTCGCCGGCGCTGCAGGACTGGCGCGACAAATATGCCGTCGCCAAAACGACGCTTGCGCAGCTTTCGGCCGAGCTCGGCCCGCGTCATCCGCGCCTCTTGCAGCAGCAGGCCGAAACTGACGGTCTGAAGGAGAATATGGGCAAGGAGCTTAGCCGTCTTGCCCAGGCTGCCAACCTCTCCGCCAAGGTCGCCGTCGATGCGCGCAAAGGTCTGAACGATCGCCGCAACACGCTGATCGCCCAGAGCCGGGACACCGGCGTCGATTTGTCACGCCTGACCGAACTCAGCGAAAAGGCGAATGCCGCCCGCTCGCGCCTCGAAGAGGCGTCGTCCGCAACGGCGGAAACGGCCGCCGACGGTCGTGTCGTTCTCCTGAAGCCGGCATTGGCAACCGCAGTATTGGGAAGCGATGGCCTGACCGGCCGCGCGCTGGCCGGTGCCGCGACGGGCCTTGCGATAGGCCTTGCCGCGGCCTTCCTGCTCCGGCTGCGTAGGCCTGCCGCCGAGTCCGCAAGCGAGAAAATGCCCGTATCCCGGCCGCAGGCCCCACTGCCCTCGATGCCCGCGCAGGCCCTCGCACCAGCCGACGAAATGGAGCTGTTGCGCTCCGAAATCTCCGGCCTGCGCGACCGGCTTCGTGTGCATGCGCTCGAAGCGCGGCAGCCGCTGCGCTGAACGAACATTTCCTTGCAAGCTTGCTATTGCATTGCCGCTTTCCGACAGGATAGGGCGTTAGCGGGCAATTGACGCTCGCCGAGTATCCATAGATTGACGCGAAACAGGGCGGAGAGACGCGTGACGACAGTAATCGACGGAAAGAACGTAGCTGCATCGGTCATTCAGACGGTCAAGAGTGCGACGGCGGCGCTGGAAAAGAGCAGCGGCGTCACCACCGGCCTTGCGGTCGTCATCGTCGGCGATGACCCGGCAAGCCACGCCTATGTCGGCTCCAAGGGCCGCATGGCCAAGGAGTGCGGCTTCAAATCCGTTCAGCACACGCTGCCGGCTGAGACGAAGCAGGAGGATCTGGCAGCTCTCGTCGCCACCCTCAACGCCGATCCGTCGATCCACGGCATTCTGGTGCAACTGCCCTTGCCGAAGCCGCTCGACAGCGAGGCGATCATCCAGTCGATCCTGCCGGAAAAGGATGTCGACGGCCTGAGCGTCGTCAATGCCGGCAAGCTCGCCACCGGCGACCTGAAGACCGGACTGGTCTCCTGCACCCCGGCCGGCGCCATGGTCTTCGTCCGCCGCACCCATGGCGAGGATCTCTCCGGCCTCAACGCCGTCGTCATTGGCCGCTCCAACCTGTTCGGCAAGCCGATGGCGCAATTGCTGCTCAACGCCAATGCGACGGTGACGATTGCCCATTCCAGGACCAAGAATCTTGCCGAGGTCTGCCGCAACGCCGATATCCTGGTGGCCGCCGTCGGCCGACCGGAGATGGTCAGGGCCGATTGGGTCAAGCCCGGTGCGACGGTCATCGACGTCGGCATCAACCGTGTGGCGGCCCCCGAAAGAGGCGAGGGCAAGACCCGGCTCGTCGGCGACGTCGCCTTCGAGGAGGTCTCGGCGGTCGCCGGCACCATTACTCCGGTTCCCGGCGGCGTCGGACCGATGACCATCGCCATGCTGATGGCCAACACCGTCATCGCCGCTCATCGCGCTGCGGGGCAGACGCCGCCCCAGTTTTGACTACGGCCGCGGGGCAGGACCGGTCGAGGCCCTGACGATCAGCTCGGTCTTCCAGAGCTCCTGGTCGGGGAAGGGGCCGGCCTGCTTCACCGTGCCGATCAGCCGTTGCGCAATGCGAACGCCCGCCGCCCGCAATGAAGAGCGTGTCGTCGTCAGCGGCACCGAAAAGCTTTCCGGTTTCAGCAGCGGCAGCACGTCGTCATGGGCGATCAGCGAGATATCTTCACCGAGCCGCAAGCCGGCCTGGTTGACCGCGCGGATCGCGCCGAGCGCCAGCACCGTGCTGGAGCAGAGGATCGCCGTCGGCCGCTCCGGCAATTGCAGGAAGTGTTCCATCGCCAGCAGGCCTTGCTCGTCCGTCATCAGCGCGTGGCTCATACAACCCTCCTCGAGCGTGAGCCCGCGCTCGGCAAGGGCCGATACGACGCCGTTCTTCCTGCGGATGGCGAAATCGAGATGCATCGGTCCGTTCATCAGCGCAAAGCGCGTATGGCCGAGCTGCAGCAAGAGCCGCGTCGCGTCGTAGAAGGCGCCTTCATTGTCAATGTCGAGATAGGGGTAGTCGGGCTCCGAACCGAAGGACCGGCCGTGCACGACATAGGGCATCGAGAGCGATTTCAGCATGGCGAGCCGCGGGTCGTGGCCGCGCATATAGGCGACGAACAGGGCATCGACATTGCCGCTGATCGCAAGGCGGCGCAGCGCCGCCACCTCGTCATCCGGGTCGGCCGGCATGATGACGAAGTGGAAATCGTGGCGCACGGCCTCTTCGCCGAGCCCGGCCAGGAATTCACCGAAATGAACGTCGGACTGGTGGCCGGGCGCCGTCGGCATGACGAGGCCGATCGAGCCCGCCTTGCCGGTCGCAAGCCGCTGCGCCGCCTTGTTCGGCCTGTATCCGGTTTCCTTGACAGCCTGAAGCACGCGCTCCCGGGTCGCCTCATTGACCTCGGGATAGCCGTTCAGCGCCCGGCTCACCGTCGTCTGAGACAGCCCCAGCAATTCCGATAGCTGTTTGAGATTCACCTGCTATGCTTCCTCCCAGCCCGCCCATCAGCCGTCTTGAAAAGGCCTGCCGCCTCCCAGTGGCATCCAAAGCGCTTTCAATTATGTATCATCTGGCGCGCTTGACTCAAGAAAAATCGCTCCATATTTCCCGATAGGCGCTGTTGCGCCGCGATATGCCGCGATATCCGGCGTGTTCACAGCGGGTTTTCGCGAATTGACTTGACTCCATTCCACCGAAAGTGGAATGAGTTGGGTGTCAAAGCGCTTTGAAATTTCTGTATTGAGGGAATTCGGCGCGGTTGGGATTGTGATGGGAGGATGATCACATGAAAAAGTCATTTTTGATGGGCGTTGCCGTGGCAGCGCTTTTTGCTGGTGCTGCGTCTGCGGCCGATCTGAAATTTGCGCCGGGACAGGATGCCAAGTTCAACTGGAAGAGCTATGACGATTTCAAGGCTGCGCATGCCGATCTGAAGGGTCAGCCGCTGACGATCTTCGGACCGTGGCGCGGCGAGGACGAGGCGTTCTTCCAGAGCGTGCTTGCCTACTTCACCGAAGCCACCGGCATCGATGTCAAATATTCCTCTTCCGAAAACTACGAACAGCAGATCGTCATCGACACGCAGGCAGGCTCGCCGCCGAACATCGCCGTTCTGCCGCAGCCGGGCCTGCTGGCCGATCTCGCCAGCAAGGGCTTCCTGACGCCGCTCGGCGACGACAATTCCAAGTGGATCAAGGACAATTACGGCGCCGGCGACAGCTGGGTCGGCTACGGTACCTACAAGGGCAAGGACGGCAAGGAAGCCTTCTACGCCTTCCCTTATAAGGCTGACGTGAAATCGCTCGTCTGGTATGTGCCGGAGAACTTCGAGGAAGCCGGCTACAAGATCCCGACCACCATGGAAGAGCTGCATGCCCTGACCGACCAGATCGTCAAGGATGGCGGCGTTCCCTGGTGCATCGGTCTCGGTTCCGGCGGCGCCACCGGCTGGCCGGCGACCGACTGGGTCGAAGACATCATGCTGCGCATGCAGCCGCCGGAAGCCTATGACAAATGGACGACCAACGAGCTGAAATTTACCGATCCGGCCGTCGTTGCCGCGATCGACGAATTCGGCAAGTTCGCCAAGAACGAGAAATACGTCAATGGCGGCGTCGCGGCCGTGGCCTCGACCGATTTCCGCGACAGCCCGAAGGGCCTCTTCTCGGTTCCGCCGAAGTGCTACATGCACCATCAGGCCTCGTTCATTCCGTCCTTCTTCCCTGAGGGCACGAAGCTCGGCCAGGATGCCGACTTCTTCTACATGCCGACCTTCGCTTCGCATCCCGAGCTCGGCAAGCCGGTTCTCGGCGCCGGCACGCTCGTCTCGATCGCCAAGGACTCGAAGACGGCCCGCGCCTTCATCGACTTCCTGAAGACCCCGATCGCCCATGAGGTCTGGATGGCGCAGTCGAGCTTCCTGACGCCGTATAAGAGCGTCAGCACCGAGGCCTATGCCAACCCGCAGATGAAGAAGGAAGGCGATATCCTGACGTCGGCCACCACCTTCCGCTTCGACGGTTCCGACCTCATGCCGGGCAAGATCGGCGCCGGCGCCTTCTGGACGGGCATGGTCGATTTCGTCGGCGGCAAATCTGCTGAAGAGGCCGCTGGCGAAATCCAGAGCGCCTGGGACGGCATCAAGTAATCTTTCAAAATTATGCCGCCGGCTTGCCGGCGGCATGGCTTGCATGACTGGCTGGGCTCGCAAAGAGCCCGGCCATCGCAGGATATATTGTGATTGGGCTATACAAATAGATTGACGGTGACCGGCGTTGACCCGTCAGAATAAAAACCGGTCGGAATAAGATCAGGGGAAGCAGGGGAGGGACGAATGCTGTCGCAGATAGTGTCCGCTTTGGGCGTCGTGGTCGGAGCCGTTATCGCATGCTCGGCCTATTTCTATTTTTCGAACAAAATCCTGGATCTCGCTCTGCCGGTGAAGGATGGCGACATCCGCGCCGCATCGCGCAATCTGAACCGGCGTGCACTTGTCCGGCCTTGGTTGTTCATCGGCCCAGCGCTCTTCCTCCTCATCGTCTATCTCGTCTATCCCGTCGTTGCGACCTTCATCCTCTCCTTCTACGACCGTGCCGGTCTGCAGTTCGTCGGCCTCGCCAACTACAAATGGGCGCTCGGTGACCGCGAATTCCGCCAGTCGATCTTCAACAACATCCTCTGGCTCGCCGTCGTGCCGGCTGCCTGCACCTTCTTCGGCCTCGTCATCGCCGTGATGACCGATCGCATCTGGTGGGGCAATATCGCCAAGAGCATCGTCTTCATGCCGATGGCGATCTCCTTCGTCGGCGCCTCGGTCATTTGGAAATTCATCTATGAATATCGCGGCGGCAACGACGTCCAGATCGGCCTGCTGAACGCCATCGTCCAGACTTTCGGCGGCACGCCGGAAGTGTGGATCTCCATTCCCTTCTGGAACAACTTCTTCTTGATGATCATCCTGATCTGGATCCAGACCGGTTTCGCCATGGTCATCCTGTCGGCGGCTCTTCGCGGCATTCCGGAAGAGACGATCGAGGCCGCCGTCATCGACGGCGCCAATGGCTGGCAGATCTTCTGGCGCATCATGGTGCCGCAGATCTGGGGCTCGATCGCCGTCGTCTGGACGACGATCACGATCCTCGTCCTCAAGGTCTTCGACATCGTGCTGACCATGACCAACGGCCAGTGGCAGACGATGGTGCTGGCGAACCTGATGTTCGACTGGATGTTCCGCGGTGGCGGTGATTCCGGCCGAAGTGCCGTCATCGCCATCATCATCATGCTTGCCGTCACGCCGATCATGGTTTGGAACGTGCGCCGCGCCAATCGCGAATTGAAGGGCCACTGAGATGACTGCTATCGGAAGCTATTTCAAGATCGGCCCCGCCCGGCTCTTCGTTCACGCAGCCGTTCTGTTGATCGTCATCATCTGGCTCATCCCGACGCTCGGCATCTTCGTCAGCGCGCTGCGCGACAAGGACCAGATCGTCGTCTCCGGCTGGTGGACGGCCTTTGTCGGCTCGACGCAGACCGTTGCCGTTCGCTTGGGCACGCCGGACCAGCAGCAGCAGGAAGGTGCCGCCTACGTCATTGCGGGCAATGTGCTGGAAGGCCAGACCGGCCGCGCGGTGAAGGCCTTCGGCAACCGCGTGCAGCAGCCGGCCGCCTTCAAGGCCGGTGAGACCGCCGATCTCGGCGACGGTGAAACCCTGCAGATCAACAGCGACGGCAGTTATCGCTATGTGAAGAACGCCGCCTTTTCGCCCGACCAACGCCCGAAGCGCATCTATGCATCCGTCTCGGCGCCGCCGGAATTCACGATGCAGAACTACAACACGGTTCTGACCGGCGAGGGCATCGGCCAATCCTTCATCAACTCGCTGACCGTGACGATCCCGGCGACGATCATCCCGATCCTGATTGCCGCTTTCGCCGCTTATGCCCTGAGCTGGATGGAGTTTCCCGGCCGTGCGCTGCTGATCGCGCTCGTTGTCGGCCTCATCGTCGTGCCGCTGCAGATGTCGCTGATCCCGCTGCTGCGTCTCTACAACGAGATCGGCAACATGCTCGGCCAGCCGTCGAAGACCTATCCCGGCATCTGGCTGGCGCACACCGCTTTCGGCATGCCGCTCGCCATCTATCTCTTGCGGGCCTATATCGCCGGCCTGCCGAAGGAGATCATCGAATCCGCCCGCGTCGACGGCGCGAGTGATTTCGAGATCTTCGTCCGCATCGTTTTACCTCTGTCCTTCCCGGCACTCGCCTCCTTCGCCATCTTCCAGTTCCTGTGGGTGTGGAACGACCTGCTCGTCGCCATGGTCTTCCTCGGCACCGACAAGGACCACATCGTGCTGACCGGCAGCCTGAACGCGCTGCTCGGCTCGCGCGGCGGCAATTGGGAGATTTTGACGGCGTCAGCCTTCGTCACCATCATCGTGCCGCTGCTCGTCTTCTTCGGGCTTCAGCGCTACCTGGTGCGCGGTCTGCTGGCGGGTTCGGTCAAGGGAGGATGACCATTCCCGACCGTGACTTCAAACAGGATATTCTATGAACGTGGCTTCCCAATCGATCTCGACCCCTGACAAGGACTGGTGGCGCGGCGCGGTGATCTATCAGATCTACCCGCGCTCCTACCAGGATTCGAACGGCGACGGCATCGGCGACCTGAAGGGCATCACCGCCCGCCTGCCGCATGTGGCAAACCTTGGCGTCGATGCGATCTGGATCTCGCCCTTCTTCACCTCGCCGATGCGTGATTTCGGTTATGACGTTTCCGACTACGAGAATGTCGATTCGATCTTCGGCACGCTGGTGGATTTCGACACGATGATCGCCGAGGCCCATCGCCTCGGCATCCGCGTGATGATCGACCTCGTCATCTCCCACAGCTCGGATCAGCATCCCTGGTTCGTGCAAAGCCGTTCCAGCAAGACCAACGCCAAGGCCGACTGGTATGTCTGGGCCGATGCCAAGCCGGATGGCACGCCGCCGAACAACTGGCTGTCGATTTTCGGCGGCTCGGCATGGGCGTGGGATCCGACGCGCATGCAATATTACATGCACAACTTCCTGACCTCGCAGCCGGATATGAACCTGCATAACCCGGAAGTGCAGGACCGTCTGCTCGATGTCGTGCGCTTCTGGCTCAATCGCGGCGTCGACGGCTTCCGCCTCGACACCATCAATTTCTATTTCCATGATACGCAGTTGCGCGACAATCCGGCGCTTGCGCCCGAGCGCCGCAACGCCTCGACGGCGCCGGCGGTCAATCCCTATAATTTTCAGGAGCATCTCTACGACAAGAACCGGCCCGAAAACCTTGCCTTCCTGAAGCGCTTCCGCGCCGTTCTCGAGGAATTCCCGGCGATCGCCGCCGTCGGCGAAGTCGGCGACAGCCAGCGCGGCCTCGAAATCGTCGGCGAATATACCTCCGGCAACGACAAGATGCATATGTGTTATGCCTTCGAGTTCCTGGCCCCCGATCCGCTGACGCCGGAGCGCGTCGAGGAGGTGATGCAGGATTTCGAAGCTGCGGCACCGGATGGCTGGGCCTGCTGGGCCTTTTCCAATCACGACGTCATGCGCCATGTCAGCCGCTGGGGCGGGCTGGTCGCCGATCACGACGCCTTTGCCAAGCTCTATGCTTCGTTGCTGATGACCATGCGCGGCTCCGTCTGCCTCTACCAGGGCGAGGAGCTGGCGCTGACCGAGGCCGATCTCGCCTATCAGGATCTGCAGGACCCCTATGGCATCCAGTTCTGGCCGGAATTCAAGGGCCGCGACGGCTGCCGCACGCCGATGGTCTGGGACAGCCAGGTCGCCCAGGGCGGCTTCTCGACGGTCAAGCCCTGGTTGCCGGTGCCGGTCGAGCATATTCTGCGTGCCGTCAGCGTCCAGCTGGGCGACGAGGCTTCCGTGCTGGAGCACTATCGCCGCTTCATCGCCTTCCGCAAGCTGCACCCGGCTTTTGCCAAGGGCGAGATCGAATTCGAGGAAACACAGGGCGATAGCCTGGTCTTCACCCGTGAATACGGCAATGAGAAGCTGCTCTGCATCTTCAACATGAGTCCGGCCGAGGCCGCCGTCATTCTGCCCGCGGGAGAATGGCAGGCATTGACGGGCCACGGCTTTACCAGCAACAACTATGGCGACAAGATCGATATTCCGGCCTGGGGGGCGTATTTCGCCCGTCTTGCCTAAGGAACAGGGGAGAGAGAAATGACTGGACTGACGCTGAAGGATATCCGCAAATCCTACGGTTCCGTGGATGTTCTCCATGGTATCGACCTCGATATCAAGCAGGGCGAATTCATCGTCTTCGTCGGTCCGTCCGGCTGTGGCAAGTCCACGCTTCTGCGCATGATCGCCGGTCTCGAGGCGATCACCGGCGGTGAGATGTATATCGACGGCCATCTCGTCAATGACGTGCCGCCCTCCAAGCGCGGCATCGCCATGGTCTTCCAGTCATATGCGCTCTACCCGCATATGACCGTGTTCGACAACATGGCTTTCGGCATGAAGATTGCCGGCGAAAGCAAGCAGGAAATCGATCGCCGCGTCAAAGCGGCGGCCGAGAGCCTGCAGCTGACCCAATATCTCGGTCGCCTGCCGAAGGCGCTTTCCGGCGGCCAGCGCCAGCGCGTGGCGATCGGCCGCGCCATCTGCCGCGATCCTAAGGTCTTCCTGTTCGACGAGCCGCTGTCCAACCTCGATGCCGCGCTACGCGTTGCGACCCGCATCGAGATCGCCCGCCTGAACGAACAGATGGCCGATACGACGATGATCTATGTCACCCATGACCAGGTCGAGGCGATGACGCTCGCCGATCGCATCGTCGTTCTCTCCGCCGGCAATATCGAGCAGGTCGGCGCGCCGCTGGAGCTCTACGAGCGCCCGGCAAACCTCTTCGTCGCGAAATTCATCGGCTCGCCGGCGATGAACATCATCCCCGCGACGATCGCCGGGACCGGAAGCCAGACGACGGTGACGCTGACCGGCGGCATGTCGGTGACATTAGATGTGGCGACCGATGCGTCCGAAATGGGCAAGCAGGCGAGCTTCGGCGTTCGTCCGGAGGATCTCGAGGTTGCCGATGGTGCCGACTACCTGTTTGAAGGTGAAGTGTCGATCGTCGAAGCGCTCGGCGAAGTGACGCTGCTTTATATCGAGGGCCTGGTTCCCGGCGAGCCGATCGTCGTCAAACTGCCCGGCATCTATGATGTGAAGAAGGGCCAGAGGATGCGGTTTGCCGCCGACAGGCAGAAGTTGCATCTCTTTGATGCAACCGGTCATACCTACCGGAAATAAGGCGGCCATTTTTGGGGTGATCACCTCAGGAATTGTGCAGGGCGAGCCGAATTCTCACTTTCTGTTAAAGATCGGCTGCTACCTTTTCCTCGTCAATTTATGAGGGGGATAAGCAGGTGGCCGCTTCCAATCCGTCACAGCCAAAATCTCATTTCCTGAGCAAGGAAGAATCCTTCATGTATGACCGCGAGGTGCGGTTCAAGATGGAGGACACGATGAATGCCGCGCGCATCGAATATACGGAAAAGGGCGTCATGCACGCGGCTTCGCGCCGCTGCGATATTGTCCGGATCTCGATGAGCAGCGCGACACTCGCGATCCTCACCCAGTTCAGCCTACCGAAGCAGTTCTATCTGGATATTCCGGATGCCCGCATCACCAAGGTCGGTTGCCTGCTGATGAAGGTCAACGCCAACAATACGATCGACGTCCGCTTCCTGCGCCTGCTGACGCAGAAGGAGCTGAACAAGATCTTCGTCTACAGCACCCATCCGGCCCACCGCGACTACGTTCTCGATATTCGAGCCTGACGGATAGATCGGGCTGATACAGAAAACCCGCGGGGTGCTTCGCGCGCCACGCGGGTTTTTGTTTGCCCCCAGTGACCATGCTCAGTGGTGGAAGAGCACGCTCGCACCCTGGTCCGAAGGTCCGACGGCGCGGCGGAACGGCGCGAAGAGCTCGCGGCCCATGCCGAATTCATTGTCGGAGAGATCGACGGTCACCGGCTCCCGCTCGGCCAAATCGGCTGCGTCGACCAGCAGCTCGAGTGTGCCCTTGATCGCGTCGAGGCGAATGATGTCGCCCTCGCGGATGCGGGCGATCGGGCCGCCGTCGACCGCTTCCGGCGTGACGTGGATCGCTGCCGGCACCTTGCCGGATGCGCCGGACATGCGCCCGTCGGTGAGCAGCGCCACACGGAAGCCGCGGTCCTGCAGCACGCCGAGCGGCGGCGTCAGCTTGTGCAGTTCCGGCATGCCGTTCGCCTTCGGGCCCTGGAAGCGAACCACGGCGATGAAATCGCGGTTGAGCTTGCCTTCCTTGAAAGCATCCTGCAGTTCCTGCTGGCTGTGGAAGATGATTGCCGGCGCCTCGATGATGTGACGCTCCGGCTTGACGGCGGATATCTTGATGACCGCCTTGCCGAGATTGCCGCGCAGCATCTTCAGCCCGCCATTCGCCTGGAACGGCGTTTCGATGCTGGAGAGCACTTTGGGATCGACGCTTTTTTCCGGCGACGGCTCGCGCAGGACGCCGCCGTTTTCGCCGAGACGGGCATCCACCGTATAAGCTTGGAGACCCTGGCCGAAGACGGTGCGCACGTCGTCGTGCACCAGACCGTGCTTCAACAGTTCCTTGATGAGGAAACCCATGCCGCCGGCCGCCTGGAAATGGTTCACGTCGGCAAGCCCGTTCGGGTAGACGCGGGCAAGCAGCGGGACCACTTCCGAAAGCTCGGCAATGTCCTGCCAGGTGAGCTGGATGCCGGCTGCCCGCGCCATGGCGACGAGGTGCAGCGTATGGTTGGTCGAGCCGCCGGTTGCATGCAGGCCGACGACGCCGTTGACGACCGAGCGCTCGTCGATCATTTCGCCCGCCGGCGTGAATTCGTTGCCGAGCGCGGTGATCGCCAGCGCCCGCTTGGCGGCTTCGCGCGTCAGCGCTTCGCGCAGCGGCGTGCCGGGATTGATGAAGGATGAGCCCGGCATGTGGAAGCCCATGATCTCCATCAGCATCTGGTTGGAATTGGCGGTGCCGTAGAAGGTGCAGGTGCCGGGACCGTGATAGGATTTTGATTCCGCCTCGAGCAGCTCGGCGCGTCCGACCTTGCCCTCGGCAAAGAGCTGGCGCACGCGCGACTTCTCGTCGTTCGGCAGGCCTGTGGTCATCGGACCGGCCGGAACGAAGATCGACGGCAGGTGCCCGAAGGAGAGCGCCGCGATCACCAGGCCGGGCACGATCTTGTCGCAGACGCCGAGGAAGAGGGCGGCATCGAACATGTTGTGCGACAGGCCGACGCCCGCCGACATGGCGATCAGGTCGCGCGAGAAGAGCGAGAGCTCCATGCCCGGCTGTCCCTGGGTGACGCCGTCGCACATCGCCGGCACGCCGCCGGCCACCTGCGCCACGCCGCCTGCCTCGGCCGCCGCCTCGCGGATGATCGCCGGATAGGTCTCGAACGGCTGGTGGGCCGAGAGCATGTCGTTATAGGCGGTGATGATGCCGAGATTGGGGATGCGGTCGCCGGCAAGCGCATCCTTGTCGGCGGGGGAACAGACCGCGAAGCCGTGGGCAAGGTTGGCGCAGCCAAGCACCGAGCGCGCGACCCCCTGCGAGGCGGCCGCCCGCAGGCGTTCCAGGTAGCGCTCGCGGCTTGGTTTCGAGCGTTCGACGATGCGATCGGTGATCGCAGAAATGCGTGCGTGAGCGGACATGGAATATCCCTGCCTTGTTCGTTGTCTCTATCTGTTTCGGCGGCTCTGGCCTAAATCTCAATGGATCTAAGGCGGATCAGGGAGCCCAGTAGATCTCGACCGGGGAAGTGGCCCGGCGCAGAACGGCGCGGATCGGCATTTCTGCCTCGTCACCGCTGCCTTCCGCCTTGGCGAGAACGTCTTTTTTGCCTTCGCCCTCAATATGGAGAACCAGGAGTGCGGCATCCTCAAGACTGGAGAAGGTGAAGGTCAGGCGCGGCTCGCCGGCTCCTTCCGCTTCCATGGTGATGATGCCCCGCGGCGTCGATGCATCGAGCGCCTTGGCAAGATTGCTGCCGCCGGGAAAGAACGAGGCGGTGTGTCCGTCGCCACCCATGCCGAGGATGACGATGTCGAAGGGTGAACTGATCGCCTTGGTCTTCTCTGTTGCGAGCCTTGCCGCCTCCTCCGCGGAGGCCGCGTCCTGATAGAGCGGCAGGAAGCGCGCCGCCTGTGCCTCGTTCTGCAGCAGATTGGCATCGACCAGCAGATGGTTCGAGCGCGGATTGTCGGCCGGCACGAAACGTTCGTCGACAAGCGTGATCGTCACCTTGTCCCAGGCGATGTCGCGCGTCGAAAGTACCTGGAAGAAGACCTTCGGCGTGGAGCCGCCGGAAACGGCGATGGACGCCGTTCCGCGGGCGGCAATCGCCGCCGAAAGCGTATCCGCGACCTTATCGGCGAGACTGCCGGCGAGGTCTGCGGCGCTGGCGAAGGAATGCAGGGTCGATGCCATCGATTTCGTCCTAGATTTCGTCATGCCAGGTGCGGCCGTCACGCTCGATCAGCGCGATGGCCTGGCTCGGCCCCCAGGTGCCGGCCGTATAGCCCTGCACTTGCTGGCCGGTCGTTTCCCAACCCTTGAGGATCGGATCCACCCATTTCCATGCGGCTTCCACTTCGTCGCGGCGCATGAACAATGTCTGGTTGGAGCGGATCACGTCCATCAGCAGACGCTCGTAGGCGTCCGGATTGCGGACATTGAAGGCCTGGGCGAAGCTCATGTCGAGCGAGACGTTACGCAGGCGCATGCCGCCCGGACCCGGATCCTTGATCATCAGTGACTGCTTGACGCCCTCGTCCGGCTGCAGGCGGATGATCAACTGGTTGGCGACGATGCGCCCGGCCGCCTGGTCGAAGATCGCGTGCGGGATCGGCTTGAAGGTGATGACGATCTCGGACATGCGCCCGGTCAGGCGCTTGCCGGTGCGAATGTAGAAGGGGACGCCGGCCCAGCGCCAATTGTTGATCTCGGCCTTGATGGCGACGAAGGTCTCGGTGTTCGAGACGCCGCCTTCGAGCTCTTCGAGGTAGCCCTTGACCGGGCCGGTGCCCGATGCGCCGGCGCGGTACTGGCCGCGCACCGTCGCCTGCTCGACGTTGGAGGCATTGAGCGGCTTCAGCGCGCGCAGCACCTTCAGCTTCTCGTCGCGAACGGCTTCCGAATCCATCGACGAGGGCACTTCCATCGCCGTCAGGCAGAGGAGTTGCAGTATGTGGTTCTGCACCATGTCGCGCAGTGCGCCCGCCGTGTCGTAATAGCCGGCGCGGCCTTCGAGGCCGACCGATTCAGCCACGGTGATCTGCACGTGGTCGATGTAGTTGGCGTTCCACAGCGGCTCATAGAGCGCGTTGGCGAAGCGCAGCGCCATCAGGTTCTGCACCGTCTCCTTGCCGAGATAGTGGTCGATGCGGAAGATCTGTTCTTCCTTGAAGGCGCGGCCGATCGTGTCGTTGAGCTGCAGCGCCGAGGCGAGGTCGCGGCCGATCGGCTTCTCGACAACGATGCGGGTCGACTTGGTGATCAGCTTGTGGTCGTGGATCTTCTGCGAAATGTCGCCGAAGATGCCGGGCGCGACCGCCAGATAGAAGGCGCGCACACGCTCCTTGCCCTCATCGAGCAGTTTCTTCAGCTGATCCCAGCCGCTGTCGGTGCGGGCATCGACCGAGACGTAGTAGAGGCGGGCACAGAACTTCTCCACCTCGGCCTCGTCATATTCGCCCTTCTTCAGGTGTTCCTTCAGCGCATCGCGGGCAAAATTGCGGTATTCCTCGTGGGTCAACGGGCTGCGCGAGGCGCCGATCACGCGGGTCGGTTCGCTGAACTGGCCTTCGATCTGGCGATGATAAAGGGCGGGCAGCAACTTGCGTTCGGCAAGGTCGCCGCTGCCGCCGAAAACGACGTAATCAAAAGGCTCAACGGGAATAATCTGGCTGCTCATGAGCTTGTCTCTCAATCAGGCTTGGTTGACGGCTCTTTTAATCTAATCGATTTAAAAAAGCCAGTGTGCAGTGCAATGAATCTGTCAGGCACCGGTTTTAGAGCGAATTTCCGGAAGAGGAAATCCGCAATCGGACTAAAACTTGTCGCGAAGCGCAAACCACGACAAGGCGAGGAAAAGCAACGGCGCCCGCATGCGCGCACCACCGGGAAAGGCTGGAATATCAAGCGATGTGAAGAGGTCGAGATCGCGAGATTTTCCAACCACCGTTTCCGCGTAGAGCTTGCCACAGTAGTTTGACAGCATGACGCCATGGCCGGAATAACCGCCGATCGAGATGACGCCGGGCATGACCTCGCGCACGAAGGGCTGGCGCGGCAAGGTGATGCCGACGCTGCCGCCCCAGGCATGGGTGATCTCGATGTCCTTCAGGTCTGGATAGATCTCGGCGACCTGCCGGCGGATGTGCTGCGAAATGTCGCGCGGATTGTCGGAGGTATAGGCCTCGCGCCCGCCGAACAGCAGGCGGCCGTCGCCGAATTTGCGGAAGTACCGCACGACGAAGCGCGAATCGGCCACGGCCTCGCCCCCGGGCAGTACATCGGGATGCCCGTCGAGCGGCGCGGTGGCGCCGATGAAGGAGCGGATCGGCATGACATGGCTTGCCGTCACCGGTTCGAGCCCGTCGATATGGCCGTCGCAGGCGATCAGTGCACGGTCGGCGGTGATCGTTCCCCTTTCGGTTTCGATCGTCACCTTGCCGCCGCTTTGGCGGATCGCCGTTGCCTTGGTCATCTCGAAGATTTCAGCGCCCGCATTGGCGGCGACCCGCGCCAGCCCCACCAGCAGCTTCAGCGGATGAATATGGCCGGTGCCGACATCGCGCACGCCGCAATGGAAGCGCTTCGAGCCGAGCCGCTCCTGCGTTTCCTTCTCGTCCATGAAGCTGAGATGCGGATAGCCGTAGCGCTCTGCGGCAATCTCGGCATTTTCGTAATAGTCGCGTTTATAGCTCGCCTTGTGTGCGACATTGAGCTGGCCGGGCACATAGTCGATCTCGATCTGATGCTCGCGAGCGAACTCGATGAGATGGCGCTTGGCCGCCTCGGCAAGATCGAACAGCGCCTTCGAGCGTTCGTAGCCGACCTTCTCCTCCAGTTCCTCCGGCCACCATCGCTGACCGGTGCCGAGTTGGCCGCCATTGCGCCCGGACGCCCCGTCGCCGAAGCGGCAGGCGTCGATCAGGACCACCGAAACGCCTGACTTGGCAAGATTATAGGCGGCTTGCAGGCCGGTATAACCGCCGCCGACAATCGCGACGTCGCATGTTCTCGATCCGTCGAGAGCGGGGTAGGTGGGCCGCTCCCCGACGGTTGCCTGATACCAGGACAGCCCGGGCGCGATCGGGCTCTGCCACGTCTCCTGCGATGCCATGATAGTCCCTCACACGTTGAGCAGAAGGAATTCCCGCTCCCAGGGGCTGATCACCTGCATGAAGGTCTCGAACTCGCCGCGCTTGACGCCGGCATAAAGGCCGATGAACTGCTTGCCGAATATCTCCTCGAAGGCGGGTTCGTCCTCGAGCAGTGCCACGGCTTCCAGCAGGCCGCGCGGCAGGTCGATCGAACCCTCATTGGCCGAATCCTCGGTCGGCGCCGTCGGCTCGATCTCCTTCATGATGCCAAGCAGGCCGGAGGCGAGCGAAGCGGCGAGCGCCAGATAGGGATTGGCGTCCGAGCTCGGCAGCCGGTTTTCCACGCGCCGCGCCTGCGGATCGGAGACCGGGACACGGAAGGCGGTCGTCCGGTTGTCGTAACCCCAGGCATTGTTGACCGGGCAGGACATATCGGGCTGCAGGCGCCGGTAGGAATTCACATAGGGCGCCAGCATCGCCATCGCGCTCGGCACAAATTTCTGCATGCCGCCGATGAAATGGAAGAATTCCTTTGAAGCCGAGCCATCGGGATTGGAGAAGATGTTCTTGCCGGTCTCGATGTTGACCACCGATTGGTGGATATGCATCGCCGAGCCCGGCTGGCCCTGCATCGGCTTGGCCATGAAGGTCGCGTAGATGTCGTGTTTCAGCGCCGCCTCGCGGATCGTCCGCTTGAACAGGAACACCTGGTCGGCAAGCTCGATCGGATTGCCGTGGCGCAGGTTGATCTCGAGCTGCGCCGGTCCCTCTTCATGGATCAGCGTATCGATCTCCAGCCCCTGCTTCTCCGAGAAATGATAGACGTCGTCGATCAGTTCGTCGAACTCGTTGATGCCGGCGATCGAATAGCCCTGGCCGCCGAGGATCGAGCGGCCGGACCGGCCTTTCGGCGGGTGCAGCGGATAGTCGGGATCGTCGTTCTTGGCGACGAGGTAGAATTCGATCTCGGGCGCCACGATCGGTTTCCAGCCGCGCTCATGATAGAGGCTCATGATCCGCTTCAGCACGTTGCGCGGCGTATAGGGCACTTCCCCACCGTCCGAATCGACGATATCGCAGATCACCTGCGCCGTCGGGTCGGTTTCCCAGGGTACGACGGAAAGCGTCGAAAGGTCGGGCATCAGCTTGAGGTCGCTGTCGCGCGGTTCGTAGCGAAAGCTTTCCGTCTCGTCGGGATATTCGCCCGAAATCGTGTGCCGGTAGATCGCCGACGGCAGCGCCAGCGAAGTGTTCGAAGTGAATTTCGAGCTCGGCATCATCTTGCCGCGCGCAACGCCGGCAAGGTCCGGCGTGATGCATTCGATGTCTTCGATACCCCTGTCCCTCAGCCACCGCGCTGCTTCCTTCCAGTTCGCAACGCCGCGCAGGGATCCGGGCTCCGGGGGAGTTTTTTTCGAGGCGGGTACGTTTCTGGCAGGCTTCAGCGTCGTCTTTTTTGGGGACATGACACACCGGTTTGCGTTGATCGTGGCGCCATCATAACCAGACTTTGCCAATTGGCGAGGGGTGGCAAACGTTGACTTTCGCCCTTTGATGGAAAAAGAAGACGCGGGTTTGATCGGGGAAACGGGTTTGCAGCGCAAAAGCGACGTTATCGTCATCGGCGCCGGAGCGGCGGGCATGATGGCGGCCATCCGTGCCGGAAAACGCGGCCGCTCAGTCGTCATCCTCGACCATGCCAGGGCGCCTGGCGAGAAGATCCGCATATCAGGCGGCGGCCGCTGCAATTTCACCAATATCCATGCCGGACCGAAGAATTTCCTCTCCGCCAACCCGCATTTCTGCAAGTCGGCGCTTGCCCGTTTCACGCCCGCCGATTTCATCGCCATGGTCGACGGCCACGGCATCGCCTGGCACGAGAAGACGCTGGGCCAGCTTTTCTGCGACGATAGCGCCAAAGACATCATCCGCATGCTGCTGGCGGAGATGCGCATGGCCGGTGCAGTGCTGCATCTTGGCACTGAAATATCCGGCGTCGAAAAGACCGAAGCCGGCTTCCGGGTATCGACGAGCGAAGGTCACTGTGAAGCATCGTCGCTGATCGTCGCCACCGGCGGCAAGTCGATCCCGAAGATGGGCGCCACCGGCTTTGCCTATCGTCTCGCCGAGCAGTTCGGCTTGGCCGTGCTCGAAACCCGACCCGGCCTCGTGCCGTTGACGCTCGATCCCGGCCTGCTGGAAAGCATCGCGCCGCTCGCCGGCATTGCCGCCCCGGCCGAAATCCGCCACGGCAGGACCGCCTTCCGTGAAGCGCTGCTCTTCACCCATCGCGGGCTGAGCGGCCCCGCCATCCTGCAGATCTCCTCCTACTGGCGCGAAGGCGACGAGATCGTGGTTGCGATCGAGCCGGATATCGACATTGCCGCGCATCTGAAAACGGCAAAGCAGCTGAATGGCCGTCAGTCGCCGCAGACGGCACTCGGCGATATCCTGCCGAAACGGCTGGCACAATTTCTCGTCGAGCGCGAAAAAATCTCCGGCAACATGGCCGACCTGCCCGACAAGGCGCTGCTGCGTCTTGCCGCCGGGGTCCAGAACTGGGCGGTCAAACCGTCCGGCTCGGAAGGCTACCGCACCGCCGAAGTGACGCTCGGCGGCATCGACACGGCAGCGCTCGATTCCCGCAGCATGGAAGCAAAAGCCGTGCCCGGCCTCTATTTCATCGGCGAATGCGTCGACGTCACCGGCTGGCTCGGCGGCTATAATTTTCAGTGGGCCTGGGCTTCCGGTTTTGCCGCCGGCGAATGCGTCTAAAGCTCTTTGTTTTGATGCATGTCGTTGGCCCAAAACCGCTGCACATTTTTTGACATGCCTTGGAAGTATCCGGAGATACCGATTCAAGACTTTTTAATAGAGGTGCGCCATCCTGTCTCAATTGGCGGTTTGTAAGGTCGTTCCTAAATTAAGCTTTACCGGCAAGCCGATTTGTTGGATTGTTGTTGTGTCAGAGAGAAGTGAGGTTTCGCCATGAACAGAAACGCACGACGCGCCCGCGCCATCGCAATTGCCGAGGCAAAGCCGAACGCACGAATGGTCGCCCTGCGCTATCTGATGCTTGCAGCCGGCGCCACCGCCGCCAGCCTCGCGCTGCTGCTCTCGCACTTCATCTGATCCTGTCTGCAGGCCTGAAACCAATGTTGCGGCATGGTGATTGTCGCACCGCGGCGTCGCGGCCCATAATTTGCAACTATTTCACTGCCTTGGCTTAACCCGCCATAACCGCTTATCCGAAAATTAATATCTAATCTGACACAATTGCTCGCGAATATTTGGGCATCTCCAAGTTGTTTGGACGTGAATTGGCAATGACTGCCGCCTGGCCTCCGGGTTCCCCAATGTAAAATAAGAACAGCTCGATGTGCACCCGGCTGGCGCCATGTGGCCGCCTGCGGGAGGAGTGGTGTATGAAAGGCCCGGAACGCCATGTTGATTGACAAGATTCTTTCCCGCTTCAGGATCAAGACCAAGGTTCTGATCTTCGTTCTGCCTTTCGTCGTCACCATTTCGGCGGTGGGCCTGACGGGCCTCTATGCTTCCGGACTTCTGCAGGGCCGCATGGAAATATCCAACAGCGTGCTGCAGTCGCTGAGCGGCTTCAAGGATCTCTATGGCTCGATGGACGATTTCCTGCGCGTCACCAGCCCTGAGGCGCGCGACAAGCTGATTGCGGATCTGAAGACCCAGCAAGGCGTGCTCGACCAGACGCTGAGCCAGGTCGGTGACGAGGCCGCCGGTCGCGACAGCCTTGCGGAAGCATCGCGCCGCACCAAGGAAATTTCGGGCGTCGTCGACAAGCTCTGGGCGCTGCACGAGCAGGAGAAGGCATTGCATGAGCAGATCGACGCAGCGCAGAAGAGCGTGATCAGCACCCGTTTCACTGTGTCCTACCAGGCCGAGCAGTTGCAGAGCACCGTCCAGAGCGACGAGAGCGCCGCCACCAGCACCCTTCGCACCGCCGACCGCCTGCTGAAGGGCGGCGATTTCCTCGGCACTGTCGCCAGCGGCTTCAGCAAGCCGCAGACACCGCAGGACAAGATCGCCTTCATCAACGAACAGATGCCGGAGATCATCAAATCGCAGCGTCTGATCGCCATCTCGGTTCCGAGCAATCAGAAGAATGTCATCGACGCGCTGGCTGCGACCATCGACGGCATCAAGGCGATCGCCCAGACGCCCAATCCGACCGACGAGACCGCCACCGAACTCGGCCGTCTCATTTCGCGCTTCCGCCAGACCTCGACCTATACGCAGCTGACTGCAACGCAGAAGATGCGTGACGCGACCCAGGAATTCGCCGCGCTCGACGGCCGGATTGCCCAGGCCAACTCGGTCCTGCAGGATACGAGGCGTCTCGAAAATTCCGTCTATTCGCTTCAGATCGTTCTTTCCGACTTTCTCGCCGATTCCAGCAAGGAAAATCTCGTGCGCCTGCAGCAGCAGGCCGGCACGCTCGGTAAGGACATGCAGGTGCTGGTCACCAGCGCCAAGGGCATGGGTTTTGCCGAAGGCATATCCGGCGCGATCCAGCCGGCGCTGGATGTCATCTCCGGCGGCGGCTCGAAGATCGTCGACACGATCGGCGAGCGCGTCGCGGCCTATGCGGCGGCCCGCCAGGAACTCGACCAGATCTGGAAAAAGCTGACCGATTTCGCCGAGCTGCAGAAGCAGACGGCCGGTACCGAGCGCACCCAGGCAAACAGCATCTCCGTCATGACCACCGGTCTCGGCATCCTTCTGTCGATCCTCGGCGGCATTGCCCTGGTGCTGACGCTGCAGCGCCCGATCAGTCATATCACCGCCGCCATGCGCCGCATCGCCGAAGGAGCGCTGGATACCAGCATCTCCGGCGAGCAGCGCCACGATGAAATCGGCGACATGGCCCGCGCGCTCGGCATCTTCAAGGAGAATGCCATCTCGAAGATCCGCATCGAGGAACAGAGCGACGAGGAACGCGCCGCCGCCGAACACGAGCGTCAGCGCAACGACGCCGAAAAGCGCGAGATGGATCGTCAGATCGAATTCGCGGTCAACGCGCTCGCCGCCGGCCTCGAACGCATGTCGCAGGGCGATATCTCGACGACGATCGAAACGCCCTTCATCGGCCGTCTCGAACAGCTGCGTCAGGATTTCAACGGTTCGATGATGCGCCTGCAGGCGACGATGAGCCAGATCCGCGACAATGTCGAGCTGATCCAGGGCAACGGCAACCAGATGGCCCAGTCGGCCGAGGACCTCTCCAAGCGCACCGAACAGCAGGCAGCCTCGCTCGAAGAGACCGCGGCTGCCGTCGACCAGATTACCGTCACGGTCCGCTCGTCGGCTGAACGCGCCAAGGATGCGGACCAGATCGTCCGTCAGGCCAAGCGCAGCGCCGACGATTCCGCCGTCGTCGTCAGCAATGCGATCGACGCGATGAGCCGCATCGAAGGTGCCTCGCGCCAGATCGAGCAGATCATCGGCGTCATCGACGAGATCGCCTTCCAGACCAACCTCCTGGCGCTCAACGCCGGTATCGAGGCAGCGCGCGCCGGTGAAGCCGGCAAGGGCTTCGCGGTGGTCGCGATGGAGGTCCGCGAACTGGCCCAGCGCTCCGCCGCCGCGGCGCAGGAGATCAAGGGGCTGATCAACAAGTCGACCAACGAGGTCAATTCCGGCTCGCAGTTCGTCCAGGAGACCGGCACGGTGCTCGCCAAGATCAGCGCCCAGATCGTCACGATCAGCCAGCATGTCGAGATGATCGCCCGCGCCAGCCACGACCAGTCCAACGCGTTGCAGAGCGTCAACGCGACGGTCAACCAGATGGACCAGATGACCCAGCAGAACGCCGCCATGGTGGAGGAGACGACTGCCGCCAGCCGCGAACTGGCCGACGAGGCCGATTCGCTACGCAGGCTCATCCAGCAGTTCAAGATCGACGGCGAAGCCACCGGCGCGCCGGTCTACCGCGCCGCATGATCATCGACCGACCCGTCTTCATTCGAACGGCCCCGGACTTTCCGGGGCCATTCTTATTTCTAAAAAATTGCGCCGCGACTGAGAAGATTTGAGAGGTCGAATGCCGGGCGGTCTATCACGCCGGGATAATCGAAAAACGCCCGGGAATGAGGCGATGAATATCTCCAGCAGTCATGATTTGCGGAGAATTTTCCTTAACGCTTTTAGTCTAATTTAACCTTGGTCTATCTCCCGGGGGTCTCGATGCTGCGCCTTTTCTCTACGTCGATCGTACGCCAGATTGTTGCGATCACGCTGTTTCTGCTGGCGATCAGCACGGCCGCCATTGTCGGCGTGACCTATTACAATCTGAGCCACCATGTCATGGACGGGGCTGTCGCCGATGCGAAGGAAGCCACCCGCGTCATGGCCGTCCTCTACGGCGCGGCCGATCAGGCGGCAAAGATCGAGCTGAAGGACAACCAGCTCTCCGCTGTTACCGAAGACGCCATTCCGGCCCTTGCGGATCATTCGCTGGTCGACCGCACGGCGCAGTCGATCGCCGGTGTTGCGACCATCTTCCAAAAGCAGGGCAGCGACTACGTCCGCATATCCACAAACGTCAAGAAGGAAAACGGCGACCGCGCCGTCGGTACCAAGCTCGTCGCCGAACACCCCGCACAGCCGGTTCTCGCCAAGGGCGAGGCCTATTACGGCCCGGCGGTGCTTTTCGGCCGCCAGTTCATCACCGGTTACTTCCCCATCAAGAACGCGTCGAGCGCCAATGTCGGCATTCTCTTCATCGGCATTCCGATGGAGGTCTATTACCAGCGCCTGTATGAGCTGCAGATGCTGGTCCTCGGCGTCGGCGCCATCGTCATGCTGATCGTCGGTGTTGTCGCCTTCTATGCGATCCGCCTGTCGGTGAAGCCTTTGCAGGCGCTGACCGCGAGCGTTCACTCGATTTCCGCGGGCGATCTCGAAGGGGCGATCCCTTGTGTCGACAAGAAGAACGAGTTCGGCGATATCGGCCGGGCCTTGGCGCTTTTCAGCGACAGTGCCCGCGCAAGGCGCGACCTGGAAACCCAGGCCGCCGAACAGCGCGCCTTGAGCGATGCCGAACGGGCCAGGAACGATGCCGACAAGCGCTCGCTCGACGGCCAGATCGACTTTGCCGTCAACCAGCTGGCCGCTGGCCTCGGGCGCCTGTCGCAGGGCGATGTCTCGCAGACGATCGGCACGCCCTTCGTCGGCCGGCTGGAGCAGCTGCGCGTCGACTTCAACGCTTCCCTCCTGCGGCTCCAGGATACGCTGTCCGGTATCCGTGATAGCGCCTCGACGATCCAGCGCAACAGCGGCGCCGTCTCTGCCTCTGCCGGCGAGCTTTCGAAACGCACCGAGGCGCAGGCGGCCAACCTCGAGGAGACCGCAGCGGCGGTGGAAGAGATTACCGTGACGGTTCGTTCTTCCGCCGAGCGTGCCCGTGAAGCCAACAATGTCGTGGCTGCGACCAAGAAGACGGCCGACAATTCCGGCGCCGTCGTCGGCGATGCCGTCGCCGCCATGGATCGCATCGAGCAGGCCTCGCAGCGTATCGAGCAGATCATCGAGGTGATTGACGACATAGCCTTCCAGACCAATCTTCTGGCGCTGAATGCCGGCATCGAGGCGGCGCGCGCCGGCGAGGCGGGCAAGGGTTTTGCCGTCGTCGCCCAGGAAGTCCGCGAACTCGCCCAGCGCTCGGCCGACGCTGCGCGCGAGATCAAGTCGCTGATCGAGACATCGAGCCGCGAAGTGACGGCAGGGTCCGAACTGGTCCAAAAGACCGGCAGCGTCCTTGCCTCGATCAGCCAGGAGATCATCGCGATCAGCGGCCATGTCGAAACCATCGCCACCGCCAGCCGCGACCAGTCGGCCGCGCTGCAGGAGGTCAACGGTTCGGTCAACGCCATGGACCAGATGACCCAGAAGAACGCGGCGATGGTTGCCGAGACGACGCAGGCAAGCCGTCTGCTTGCCGGCGAGGCCGATACGCTGATGGCGCTGATCGAGCGGTTCCGCATCGTCGCAGAATCGGCACCGGCTCATCTCGGAGCAAGAAGAGTCGCCTGAACCGCGCAGCCGCAGCCACTGCGGGATTGCGCCGCGGTCTTGCGGCGCTTTCTGAGGTTGAGGTCGAGCGACGTCAGCCAGGCGGTAAAGCCAATGAGGCTATTGTTTCCGAACTCGGCATAGAATCTGTCCTCGTCCGCCTTTGAACCGCTTCGCTGGGGATAGTGCCGGTAGCCGATGGTGCCTGCGATGGTGAGCATGTCGATCATGACAATGTCCTTTCCTGTGTAAGACATCACCTGATCTAGGCGTCGAATTTCTCTTTATAAACGAGAAAAATCCCGCTATGTTTTTCATCAATGAAAAACGCGAGTTGGGATTCCTATCAGCTTTTCCTGCAGGTGGCCCGGCTCGGCGGGCTGACGGGGGCAAGCACCGCAAGCGGGCTCAGTCCTGCGACCGTCGGCCGGCGCATGCTCGATCTCGAGCAGGAGATTGGCCGCGCCTTGTTTTCGCGCAGCCAGACCGGATACCGTCTGACCCAGGATGGCCAGGCCCTGCTCGATCACCTGCAGGAAATGGAGGCCGCCGCCCGCAAGGTGGCGGCGTGGCGGCAATCCGGCGAGGGCGGCACGACCGTCAGGGTCGCCGCCGGCACCTGGCTCGCCTGGCTGCTGACCGAGAATTTCGCCGCAATCCGCATGCCGGGCGATGCCTTCGCTATTTCGCTCACCATCGGCGAGGCGCGGGCGAGCCTTGCATATCGTGAAAGCGATATCGGTATTCGCGCCTTCGAGCCTGAGGAAGCCAATCTTGCCGCACGTTTGCTCGGGGAGGTGGCCTATGCCGTCTATATCAGGCGCAACGCCGCCGAGACCGACGAACGCTGGATTGCCGTCGCTGAGGAAGAGGCGATATCGGCCTATCTGCGCTGGCCGCATACCCATGCCGGGACGGGGATCGTTGCCACGGTCAATCGGCCGCGCTCGCTGCCGGATCTGGTGCGCGCCGGCGCCGGCAAGACCGTACTTCCCTGTTTCGTCGGTGATCTCCATCCCGAACTGCAGCGGCAGGGCGGCGAGTTGCCGGAATTGCGCCACCGGCAATGGATCGTCATGAATGCCGAGGACCGCCACCGCCCGGAGATCCGGACGGTCGCCGACCGCATGACCAAGCTGATCAAAAGTTATGCCGATCTCTTCGCCGGAAAACGACCGAGCCGCGGCTAGAGCAGTTCAGCTTTTCACAGAAACGCAGAACCGCTCTAACCTTTTGTTTTCAGGCAATTCCGGACGGAAAACCGCTTCGCACTTTTCCTGGAATTGCTTTCGCGCGCCGCAGTCGGCTTTGGTCAATGCCGGTTGGTGACGACGATCGGGATCAGCAGGTCGCCCCAGTTGCCGTCGCCGCCATGATGACGGGCCGAGCGCACCAGTTCGACCGAGACGCCGGCCTCGACGGCTTTCATGACCGATTGGTTCAGCCGATGCAGGTCGTTGGCGAGCATGCGGATCGTCGTCTGCTGATCCTCGCTCATGCTGCTTGCCTGCTCCTCGGCCCGTTCCCGGACGCGTGTAATGGATGCCATGATCTTCTCCTCCTCTTCGAGTTATTCCGCAGCCGGCTTGAACTGCGCATGTTCAGTTGAATCGTGCATCGCCGTGGTCGAAGACCGGCCGCCGGTGATGGCGAGCGACACGGCGTCGAAATAGCCGGTGCCGACCTCGCGTTGATGTTTTGTGGCGGTATAGCCATTGACCTCGGCGGCGAATTCCGCCTGCTGCAGCTCGGAATAGGCCGACATCTGCCGCTGCTTGTAGCCGCGCGCCAGTTCGTACATGCCGTAATTCAGCTGGTGGAAGCCGGCGAGCGTGATGAACTGGAACTTGTAGCCCATCGCGCCGAGCTCGCGCTGGAACTTCGCGATTGTCGCTTCGTCGAGGTTCTTCTTCCAGTTGAACGAAGGCGAACAATTATAGGCGAGCAGCTTACCGGGATGGACCTTGTGCACGCCTTCGGCAAAGCGCCGCGCCTGATCGAGGTCCGGCTTCGAGGTCTCGCACCAGATGAGATCGCAGTGCGGCGCATAGGCGACGGCGCGCGCGATGCACGGCTCGATGCCGTTTCGCACCTGATAGAAACCTTCGACCGTGCGGCCGGCATCGTAGTCGACGAAGGGCTGGTCGCGCTCGTCGATGTCGGATGTCAGGAGCTTTGCTGCTTCCGCGTCTGTGCGGGCGATGACCAGCGTCGCAACGCCCATGACGTCGGCGGCAAGCCGGGCGGCGTCAAGATTGCGGATATGGGCCGCCGTCGGGATCAGCACCTTGCCGCCGAGATGGCCGCATTTCTTCTCCGAGGCGAGCTGGTCTTCGAAATGAACGCCGGCCGCACCGGCCTCGATATAGGCCTTCATGATCTCGAAGGCGTTGAGCGGCCCGCCAAAACCGGCTTCCGCATCGGCAACGATCGGCGCGAACCAGGTGTCGACGGAAAGTCCCTGGCCTTCCGAGGTCTCGATCTGATCGGCGCGCTGCAGCGTGCGGTTGATGCGTTTGGCCAGTTCCGGACCGGCATTGGCGGGATAGAGTGACTGGTCGGGATACATGGCGGACGCCGTATTGGCGTCGGCCGCCACCTGCCAGCCGGAGAGATAGATCGCCTTCAGTCCGGCGCGCACCATCTGCATTGCCTGGTTGCCGGACAGTGCGCCGAGCGCATTGACGAAATCCTCCTGATGCAGAAGCCGCCACAACCGGTCCGCCCCCATTTCTGCCAGCGTGTGGCGAAGCGCCACCGAGCCCCGCAGCCGCTGCACGTCATCGGCCGAGTAGGGTCTCTCGATGCCGTCGAAACGACCAGCCGATGTGTTGGGGACAAGTTTGTAAAAATCGGTCATGCTGCTCTCCTCACTAAAAGCCCGATAAAGGTGCTGCGTGACAAGATTGACAATATGACGCGCTTTGACCAGAAAAACCTTTGATTTGCTGGCGGGAAAGAGGTTAAGATGAGGATGATTGACAGAGCGGCGCTGTGAATTTGTAAAATTTTGTAAATATGAGCGCTCCTTCCTGTCAAAGGGTGTGACATGGCGGAACGAAAGATATTCGCAGGCCCAAAAGTCAGGCGCATCCGCAATGCGCTGGCGCTGACGCAGACCGCCATGGCCGAAGCGCTTGAAATATCGCCGTCCTACCTGAACCTGATCGAGCGCAACCAGCGGCCGTTGACGGTGCAGCTCCTTCTCAAGCTTGCAAGCGTCTACAGGGTCGATCTGGAAGAGTTGCGGGGACAGAGCGGCGGCAGTCTCGGCCAGCTCAAGGAGGTCTTTGCCGATCCGCTGCTGTCGGGCGAGCTGCCGGGTGATCAGGAATTGGTGGAGGTGGCCGAGGCAGCACCCAATGCCGCAAGCGGCATGATCAAGCTCTACCGCGCCTATCGCGAGCAGGCGGCAAGACTTTCCGATCTGACGGCGCTGATGGCCGCCGAAGGGCATGCGCCGGTCGCCGCCGGCCGGTTGCCGCTGGACGAGGTGCGCGAGATGCTGGAGCGCAGGTCCGGTTATTTCGGACGGATCGAGACGGCGGCAGAAGCCCTTGCCGCAACGCTCCCCGGCGGCCTCGATCTTGCCGCCGGGCTGAGGGACTGGTTGCGTTCCGAGCGCGGCATCGCGGTACGTGTCCTGCCCGTCCACGTCATGCCGGATCTGCGCCGCCGTTTCGATCGCCATTCGATGCGGCTTTTCGTCTCGGAGCGCCTATCACAAGCCGACCGGGCGCACGAGATCGCCGTCGAGGCCGCGACTCTCGCTTTGCTGCCGGCAATCGATGCCGAGCTCGACGATCTCTCGCTCTCCTCCGCCGAGGCACGCCGCATCGCCCGCTTTGAGCTTGCCCGCATCGCCGCACTAGCGCTGGCAATGCCCTACGAGGCCTTTCTTTCGGCGGCGAAGGCGACGCGCTACGATATTGATATTCTGCGTGCGCGTTTCGGCGTCTCCTTCGGCCAGGCGGCTGCGAGGCTTGCCATGCTGCAGCGCCCCGGGGCGGCCGCCATTCCCTTCTTCCTGATCGAGATCGATGCCGCCGGCCACCGCCTGCGCAGGGCCGGCGCCCAGGGCTTTCCGCAGGCCCGTTTCGGCGGCGGCTGTCCGAAGCTCAATATCCATGCCGCCTTCCTGCAGCCGGGCCAGATCCTCGCCGAAACGGTCGTCATGCCTGACGGCGCATCCTTTCTGACGGTCGCCCGCACCCTGGAGGGACCGAGCGTCGAATTCGGCGAACGGGTCAGGCGCACTGCGATCCTGATCGGCTGCGACGCTGCCCTTGGCGAGGGCGTGGTCTATGGGCAGGCGATGGCGCTCGAGCCGGTCGCGGTCGGTCCGGCCTGTCGCCTCTGCGAGCGGCGCGGCTGCCTTTCCCGCGCCGAGCCGCCGGTGACGAGACCGCTCGGGCTCGACGAGATGGTGGCAGGCCTCAGCGCCTTCGATTTCCAGTGATTGTGAAATCATTGAGGGCGCAGGATTTTACGCTTGTGGGCTGTGAAATTCCTTCTTAGTCTGCGGGCAAAACCAGAGGGAAAAGATGCCCCGGGTGCGGAATCTTTGAACAAACAGGAGAAGTCATGAGGTCAACCATTCTATGCGTGACGGCCGCCGCCGTTACCGCACTCCTTGCTGCCGCGCCGGCCTATGCGCAGGAGCGCGTGGTCAACGTCTACAACTGGTCGGATTATATCGACGACTCCATCCTGACCGACTTCACCAAGGAAACCGGCATCAAGGTCGTCTACGACACCTTCGATTCCAACGAGACCGTGGAAACCAAGCTGCTTGCCGGCGGCACGGGTTATGACGTCGTCGTTCCCACAGCCGACTTCCTTCAGCGTCAGATCCAGGCCGGCGTCTTCCAGAAGCTCGACAAGTCGAAACTGCCGAACCTTTCCAACATGTGGGATGTGATCCAGAAGCGCACAGCCGAATATGACGCGGGCAACGAACACGCGGTCGATTATATGTGGGGTACGGACGGCATCGGCTACAACGTCAAGAAGGTCGCTGAAATCCTCGGTCCCGATGTCAAGCCCGGCCTCGAAGTGATCTTCGATCCGAAGGTCGCCGAAAAGTTCAAGGATTGCGGCATCTACGTTCTCGACACGCCGAAGGACGTCATCTCCACGGCGTTCCGTTATCTCGGCCTCGACCCGAACTCCACAAACGCTGAGGATTTCAAGAAGGCCGAAGATCTGCTGACGGCCGTCCGCCCCAATATCCGCAAGTTCCACTCGTCCGAATACATCAATGCGCTTGCCAACGGCGACATCTGCATCGCCTTCGGCTATTCCGGCGACATGCTGCAGGCGCGCGACCGTGCGGCCGAAGCCAAGAACGGCGTCGAGGTCAATTATTCGATCCCCTCGCAGGGCGCCCAGATGTGGTTCGACATGATGGCTATCCCCGCCGATGCGCCCCATGTCGCGGAAGCCCACGAGTTCCTGAACTACATGATGAAGCCTGAGGTCATCGCCAAGGCGAGCGACCACACCTTCTACGCCAACGGCAACAAGGCTTCGCAGCAGTTCGTCAGCAAGGAGATTCTGGAAGACCCGGCGATCTATCCGACCGAGGAGGTGATGAAGAACCTCTTCACGGTCAAGCCGTGGGATCCGAAAACGCAGCGTCTGGGGACGCGCCTCTGGACGAAGGTCGTCACCGGCCAGTAATTCAGCCTTAGGCCCGGACGGAAACGTCCGGGCCTTTCAATTACCGGCCGGGGTGGAGGCCGGCAGAACCTTGTATTTCGGGGAATAATATGAAGTCTCTCGGCAATATCCGCCGCGCTTTTGCGCCTTGGACCGATCCGTCTGCAAAACCCTTCATTGCTTTCAAGAATGTCACCAAGCGCTTTGGCGATTTTACCGCCGTCGACGATCTGTCGCTGAACATCTATCACCGCGAGTTCTTCGCGCTGCTCGGAGCGTCGGGTTGCGGCAAGTCGACGCTGCTGCGCATGCTCGCCGGTTTCGAGCAGCCGACCTCGGGCGAAATCGTTCTCGACGGCACCGACATGGCCGGCACCCCGCCCTACAGACGGCCGGTCAACATGATGTTCCAGTCCTATGCGCTTTTCCCGCACATGACGGTCGAGAAGAATATCGCCTTCGGCCTGAGGCAGGACGGCATGTCGAAGGACGAGATGGCCGAGCGTGTCTCGCAGATGCTGAAGCTGGTCAAGCTGGAGCAGTTCGCCTCCCGCAAGCCGAACCAGCTTTCCGGCGGCCAGCGCCAGCGCGTGGCGCTCGCCCGCTCGCTTGCCAAGCGCCCGAAAGTGCTGCTGCTCGACGAACCGCTCGGCGCGCTCGACAAGAAGCTGCGCGAGGAAACCCAGTTCGAGCTGATGGACCTGCAGCAGAACCTCGGCCTCACCTTCGTCGTCGTCACCCATGACCAGGAAGAGGCGATGACCATGGCCGACCGGATCGCCGTCATGAGCCACGGCAAGGTCGTGCAGGTAGCGACGCCGGCGGAGATCTACGAGGCGCCGAATTCCCGCTTCGTCGCGGATTTCATCGGCGACGTGAACATCTTCGACGGCAAGGTCGCCTCATCGGGCAACGGCACCATCGAGATCGCCATCGACAGCGGCTTCAGCGTGCGCGTCGCCGCTGCCGAAACGCCCTCGGCCGGCAGCGCCGTCGGCTTCGCCATCCGGCCGGAAAAGATGCGGGTCGAGCGTACGCCTCCCGCCAACGCTTCGGTCAACGCCGCGAGAGGCGAACTCTGGGATATCGCCTATCTCGGCGACATGACCGTCTTCCATGTGAAATTGCAGAGCGGCACTATCGTCAAGGCCTCGTCCCTCAATGCGCAGCGCTCCGTCGACGACCCCTTCACCTACGATCAGGAAGTCTGGGTCTCTTTCGATGAGAACGCCGGCATTCTGCTGAAGGATTGACGTCATGGGCAAGCTCACCTCCGGCCTCTACAATCGCCTCGTCATTGCCATCCCCTATACTTGGCTGCTGCTCTTCTTCCTGGCGCCCTTCTTTATCGTTTTCCGCATTTCGCTGTCGACGACGGCGATCGCCATGCCGCCTTACGAGCCGGTCTTCTCGCTTGCCGACGGTTGGGCCGGGCTCTGGAGCAAGATCGGAGAGCTCTCCTTCGACAATTACAGCTACCTCACCGAGGACTCGCTCTATTTCAATGCCTATGTCTCGAGCGTGGTGATTGCCGGGATCTCCACCTTCCTCACACTGCTGATCGCCTATCCGATTGCCTATGGCATGGCACAGGCGCCGCGCACCATCCGCCCGACGCTGGTGATGCTGGTCATCCTGCCGTTCTGGACAAGCTTCCTGATACGCGTTTATTCCTGGATCGCGATCCTGAAGCCGGAAGGGCTTTTCAACCAGCTTCTCCTGTCGCTGCACATCATCGACAGCCCGCTGATCATCCTCAACACCAATACCGCCGTCTATATCGGCATCGTCTATTCCTATCTGCCCTTCATGGTGCTGCCGCTCTATTCGGCTCTGGAAAAGATGGACGGTACGCTCATCGAGGCGGCGCAGGATCTCGGCTGCACGCCGATCCAGGCCTTCTGGCGCGTCACCTTTCCGCTGTCGATCCCCGGCGTGGTCGCGGGCTGCATGCTGGTCTTCATCCCCGCCGTCGGTGAATTCGTCATTCCCGACCTGCTCGGCGGTTCGCAGACGCTGATGATCGGCAAGACGCTCTGGAACGAATTCAACGCCAACCGCGATTGGCCGGTTTCCTCGGCGGTCGCAACGATCCTGCTGATGATCCTGGTGATCCCGATCGTCTTCTTCCAGAACGCCCAGGCCAAAGCCGAAGAGCGGGGGAAATAAGTCATGCTGAGATGGACCCGTTTCAACATCATCTCCGTCACGCTCGGCTTTGCCTTTCTCTACCTGCCGATCGTGCTGCTGGTGATCTTCTCCTTCAACGAATCGAAGCTCGTCACCGTCTGGGGCGGCTTCTCCACCAAGTGGTATGTCTCGCTGCTCTCGAACCAGGGCCTGCTCGACGCCGCCTGGGTGACGATCCGTGTCGGCCTGCTGTCGGCAACGGCCGCAACCATCCTCGGCACGATGGCGGCGCTGACGCTGGTGCGCTACACGCGCTTTCGTGGCCGCATGCTGTTTTCGGGCATGATCTACGCGCCGCTCGTCATGCCTGACGTCATCACCGGCCTGTCGCTGCTGCTGCTCTTCGTCGCGATCGGTTTCGACCGCGGCTTCTGGACGATCACGCTCGCGCATACGACGCTGACCATGTGCTTCGTCGCCGTCGTCGTGCAGTCGCGCCTGTTGAGCTTCGATCAATCGATCGAGGAAGCGGCGCAGGATCTCGGCGCGCCGCCGGTGCGGACTTTCTTCGAGATCACCCTGCCGATCATCGCGCCGGCTGTGCTCTCCGGCTGGATCCTTGCCTTCACCCTGTCGCTCGACGATCTGGTGATCGCCAGTTTCACGTCGGGGCCGGGCGCCACCACGCTGCCGATGAGGATCTACAGTCAGGTGCGCCTCGGTGTGACGCCGGAAATCAATGCGGTGTGCACGATCCTGATCGCGATCGTGACCGTTGGTGTCATCTGCGCCTCGATCGTCACCAAGCGCCGTGAAATCCAGCGCCAGCGGGACGAGCGTGCGGCAGCCGCCGGCGCCTGATGCCGTGCGACGCGCTTTAGGTCTTATTTTTGCGCATGTCGTTATCGCAAAACCGCGCACACTTTTGCGCGACATGCTCTATTGCGCCTGAGGCGTATTGCCGAAAAGCGGAACCGGCGAGATCACCGGGTTCGGCCATGAGCCGCCGATGAAGAACGGCAGAAGCGGCAGTTCCGCTGCCTTGGCCGGATCGGTCGCCGCCAGCGATCCGGATAGCGCCAGCCCGTTCGACTGATAGGTGATGACGCCGGAAAGCGTCAGCGTCTGTGTGACGCCGGCAATGCGGGCGTCGTGCATTTCGGCAGAGCCGTTGGCGAAATCGGCCTGAAGGTTGAGCTGGTTGAAGGCGAAGGCGCCGCCTGCTGCCGCGCTCAGCGGAAAGAACGGTTTTTCGGCCGCCTGCGTCCGGACTGCTGCAGCATCGATGCCGGGAATCGTGCCTTCCCTGGTCCAGAAGTGCAGCCTGCCGGTGACGTCGGCAAGGCCGGTCGTCCAGATCGCCTTCGGCGACTGCAGGTCGAGATCGAGCGATCCGGTCGCAAGCGGCAGCGGACCCTTCAGCTGCAGGCGCTCGGCAAGGGCTGCGAAATCGGCATTGCGGATCGACAGCTGCAGCTTGCCGCCGCCGTCGAAGTCGCGCTGCGTCGCTTCCAGATGCGCGGTCATTTCACCGCCTTCGAACTGGCTGTCGCCAATATCGAATTTCGCCTCGCCGCCGGCAACGATCATGCTGGCGCCGACATCGGAAAGCTCGAAGAGACCCATCTGCGCGCGCCGTGCCGAAAGCCTGACGTCGACATCCAGCACCCGCAGCGGTCCGCTGATGCCGGCGGAGATTTCCTCCGCCTCGCCGGCTGCGAGCCTGAGCGCGAAGGCATCGAGGAAAGGCTTGAGGTTCATCTGGTCGAAGGCGAGCGTGCCGCCGATTTTCGGTCGTTTGCCGGGTTGGGTGAAAAGGTCCATCACCCCGGTGGCGCTCGCTTCGTTCAGCGAGAGGCTGAGATTGTTGAAACGCAGCCCGTTGCCCGACGACATGATATCGGATTCCAGCGAGGCGCTCTTCAGCGTTGCGATGCCGGGGATCGATTTGCCCGACCATGTCAGAAGTGCGGGCACATCGGGAATGCTGGCGGTGATATTGCCGGAAAAGGCCGAAAGGCTGGCGATGCTGGCAATGCCCTGGAAGTGCGCGGTCAAAAGGTTTGATGTGAGCGACGTCCGTGTCTCGGCATTCCTGCCGGCAAAGGCGAGCAGCGGCTGGCGCGAGGCGAAATCGACCTTCAGGTCCTCGCCGTTGATGCGGGCGATGACCACTGCCGAGATCGCGCCGGATAGTCTCGGCCAAGCGATATCGGCGGTGACGCTGTCGAAATGATAGGTCGTGGCGGACTTGATGTCGGTGACCACAAGCGTGCCGTCCTCGACGGTCACCGCGCCGATCTCGGCATCGAGATCGGGATCGAGCACCTCAGCTCCGTTTTCGTAACGTACGCCGCTGATCGCGCGTGCGAGCAGGCCGGCATAACTCCAGTCGATCAGCCCTTTTTCGTCGCGCGTCAGCGCCAGCTTGGGGCGCACCAGGTGGAACTCGTGGAAACTCGTCCGGCCTCTCAACGCGTCGATGAGGCTGAAATCGGCCGACAGGCTTTCAATGCTGCCGAGCAGCTTGTCGCCGCTTTCGCGCGGTTGGCGGATGGTGATCTGGTTCAGCGTGATGCGTGGCGTCGGCCAGAATTCGAGAACCGGACTACCCTTGATCTCGGCATGGTAGCCCGTCCATTTCGACAGCGTGTCCTCGATGCCGGAGCGCACAAAGCCGGTCGAGATGAGATAGGGGGCGGCAACCCTGAGCGCCACGAAAAGCGCCAGCGCGATCAGCAGGAATACCGTCGACAGGCGGGCGAAGGCCGGAAGCCAGCGCGAAACGGGTCCGATCTTCCTGCGCCACCTGCGATGTCTTGACGTGCTCATGATCTCCGCCGGCAAATTCAGCCGGTCATCCCGTTATGCGCTGATTTCGCCGGATATAGGAAATATCAGGCATATGCAAATCCCTACAGCGCCGCGCGTCTTTTCAGACGCGCCAAGGACGACGTAGCACTTCAATAAAATAGTTAGAGCATGATGTTGTCCGAAAACCGCCCACACTTTTCGGCATCATGCTCGAGGCGACGGATCGCGTCGGTTCCACACTTTATAATGCAATGCAGCATGTTATAAAGACGCTATTGGGGAGGAGATTGAATGCGCGATACCAGACCACTTTGGGTGCCCTCGGAGAATGCGGTAGCAAGAAGCCCGATCCATGCCTTCATGGAGCGCTGCAATGCCGATTTCGGGCTTTCTCTTTCCCGCTTTGAGGATCTGCATGCATGGTCGGTGGCCGAGCGGGAGAGTTTCTGGTCGACCGTCTGGGATTTCTGCGGCGTCAAGGGAGAGCGTGGCGCCAAGGTGCTTGCCAATGGCGACCGCATGCTGGAAGCCCGCTTCTTTCCCGATGCGACGCTGAACTTCGCCGAAAACCTGCTGCCCCGCCGCGGTGAGGGCGATGCCATCATCTTCCGCGGCGAGGACAAGGCCGAGGACCGCTGGTCGTGGGACCGGTTGCACGTGCTGGTCTCGAAGCTGCAGCAGGCCTTTGCAGCACTCGGCATCGGCAAGGGCGACCGCATCGCCGCTATGATGCCGAACATGCCGGAGACCGTCGCGGCCATGCTCGCCGCCGCCTCGATCGGCGCCATCTGGTCGTCCTGTTCGCCTGATTTCGGCGAGCAGGGTGTGCTCGACCGCTTCGGCCAGATCGAGCCAAGGCTGTTCATCGCCTGTGATGCCTATTGGTATTCCGGCAAGCTGCAGGATGTCGGCGCCAAGGTCGCCACGGTTGCAAAAAGCCTGGGTGTCCCGACGGTCATCGTCCATTACGCCGGCGATGCGGAGGCCGTGGCGCGCCAGACGCCGGGGGCTTTAACGCTCGAGGCCTTTGTCGCGCCCTATGAGGCAAGGGAGGTCGAGTTCACCCGGCTTGGCTTTTCCCACCCGCTCTACATCCTCTTTTCGTCGGGCACGACAGGCGTGCCGAAATGCATCGTGCATTCGGCCGGCGGAACGCTGCTGCAGCACCTCAAGGAGCAGCGGCTGCATTGCGGCCTGCAGGCGGGCGAGAAGCTGTTCTATTTCACCACCTGTGGCTGGATGATGTGGAACTGGCTGGTCAGCGGTCTTGCCAGCGGCGCAACGCTCTGCCTGTTCGACGGTTCGCCCTTCGCCCCCGATGGCAACGTGCTGTTCGACTATGCCGAGGCGGAAAAATTCGCCATCTTCGGCACCTCGGCGAAATATATCGACGCGGTGCGCAAGGGTGGGCTGACGCCGCGCGTCAGCCACGATCTCTCCAGCCTGCGGCTGATGACCTCCACCGGCTCGCCGCTGTCGCCGGAAGGGTTCACCTTCGTCTATGAGGGTATCAAGGAAGACGTACAGCTCGCCTCGATCTCAGGCGGCACCGATATCGTCTCCTGCTTCGTGCTCGGTAATCCGCTGCAGCCGGTCTGGCGCGGCGAGATCCAGGGACCTGGCCTCGGCCTTGCGGTCGACGTCTGGAACGATGACGGCAAGCCGGTGCGCGGGGAGAAGGGTGAACTGGTTTGCACCAAGGCCTTCCCCTCGATGCCGGTGATGTTCTGGAACGACCCCGATGGCGCCAAATATCGCGCCGCCTATTTCGACCGGTTCGACAATGTCTGGTGCCACGGCGATTTCGCCGAATGGACGGAGCATGGCGGTTTGATCATCCACGGCCGCTCGGATGCGACGCTCAATCCTGGTGGTGTGCGCATCGGCACGGCCGAGATTTACAATCAGGTGGAGCAGATGGAGGAGGTGGCCGAGGCGCTGTGCATCGGCCAGGACTGGGACGACGACGTGCGCGTCATCCTCTTCGTCCGCCTTGCCCCCGCCGTGACGTTGACCGAGGATCTCGTCAAGGCGATCAAGGCCCGCATCCGCACCGGCGCCTCGCCGCGGCACGTGCCGGCGAAGATCATCGCGGTTGCCGATATTCCCCGCACCAAATCCGGCAAGATCGTCGAGCTTGCCGTGCGCGAGGTCGTTCACGGCCGGCCGGTGAAAAACCAGGAAGCGCTTGCCAATCCAGAGGCTCTAAGACTCTTCGCCGGGCTAAGCGAGCTGAAGGATTGATAGTACTCTTAAGCTAGAAGCTTTCACCATCTATCAATCTTCTGTCATGGAAACCTTTCGTTAAGAAAGGTTTGTCAAATGTAAAGCTAACTTGGGGCCGCACATGAACGAGGCGGCTGGAGCCTTCGGGCTTACAACATGACGTTGATCGACTGAGCTCTTGTTGAACAGCACCAAATTTCAAGGCGGCCTCGTGGCTGCCTTTTCTTTATCAACCGGCCAGCACCCGCTGCGACGGGAAGGTGATCTCGACGAGCGTGCCCTCGTTCGGCGCCGAATTGATCGAGAAGGTCGCCCGGTTGGCATCCACCATCGCCTTGGTCAACGGCAGGCCGAGGCCGGTGCCGTCGCCGCGGTGGCGCGATTGGGTCGAGGAGACCTGCCGGAACGGCTTCATCGCCTGGTCGAGCTCGCTGCGCGTCATGCCGATGCCGGTATCGCGGACCCTGAGGACAACGCTGCCATTCGCCTCATAGGACGTCGAAACGACGATCTGCCCGCCTGACGGGGTGAAGCGGATGGCGTTCGACAGGATGTTGAGCGCGATCTGCTTGATCGAGCGCAGATCCGCCACGACCTCAGGCACTGCATGCGACAGCGCCGTGCGGATGATGACGCGCTGGCTGTTCGCCTGCGGCTGTACCAGAGCCACGGCCTCGGAGACCGCCTCATTGAGGCCGACGGCAGCAAAATCGAGATCCATCTCGCCCGCCTCGATCTTCGAAATGTCGAGCAGGTCGTTGACGATGTCGAGGACATGCCTGCCGGAGCGGCCGATGTCGTTGGCATATTCGATATAACGCGGATGGCCGATCGGCCCGAAACGCTCGCCGGCCATCATGTCGGAAAAGCCGATGATGGCGTTGAGCGGCGTGCGGATCTCGTGGCTGACGCGGGCGAGGAAATCGGTCTTGTGGGCGTTGGCGGTTTCGGCCGCACCCTTGGCGTTGCGCAACTCGTCTTCGGTGCGCTTCCATTGGGTGATGTCGCGGATGACGGCGCAATAGCCGTTGGAGGAGGTGAGCTGGCCCATCGTCATGAACAGCGGCACGAAGCCGCCGGCGGCCTCGCGGCCGATCACTTCACGCCCGTCGTTCAACACGCTTGCCACGCCATGGCCGGAGAGGCCGTTCAGATAGTCGATGACCGCCTTCTGGCTCTCATGGGCAAACAGCATGACGAAGGGTTTGCCGCGCGTCTCCTGTTCGTCATAATTGAAAAGCGCGCTGGCCGACCGGTTCATCGAGCGGATATCGCCCTCCGTGCCGATGACGACGACGCCGTCGGTCGCCGTTTCCAGGATCGAGCGCAATTCTTCCACTTCGACCTGGAGTTTAGCGACCTTCTCGACCATCCGCTCGGGGCGGCCTTCGGAGCGGCCCTCGGACCGGTTTACATCGCTGCGGCCATCTTCCTTACCCTCCACCGGCATCAGCGCCAGCATCAGGGCGTTGGCGTCTTCCCAGCGCACCGATTGCAGCCGCGCAGTCACCGGCGCCAGCGTATCGTCGGCCTTGACGAGCATCATGGTACCGGAGCCTGCGGCCTTCTCCTCGAGTTCGCGGCGCTGCAGCAGGGCTTCGATGCCGCCCACTTCGCGCAATGCGTCGAGTGAACCGTAGCCCGTCAGCCGCATGAATTCCGGATTGGCATGGATCAGCGCATCGCCGATATGGATGAGCACGGCGACAGGCAGTTGATCGACCGTGCCCATCGAAAGCCCGTCCGTCATCTTGATGCGCGGCGGGATGAAGCTGGTGAGAACCTCGATCTGGCTGGCCGTCTCCTCCAGCCCTTCCGTCGCCTCGTCCTCGGCGATGACAATCGGTTCTTCAGCGGCACCGTCGTCTTCGTGCTCTGCCTCGACGGCATTCTCGAAGATCGCCTGCTGCGGCGCGATTTCCTCGGGCGACGGTATATCAGCCTTGTCGGCGGGAGTTTCGGCCTCGAACTCTTCGGGTCCGGAGGCCTCTTCGAAGCCGGCCGTTTCAGTGACGGCGGGTTCAGCCGGCGCCGCGGCGCTGGGTTCCATCGGCGCCGGGGCGACAGGCTCTTCCTTACGCGTGCCGAAGGCTTCGAGCCGCTTGGCGATCTCGCGGAAATTGGCCTGTTCGGCAGCCGTCAGTCCGGCGCCGCTGTTGTGGAGCTGAACGATCTTGTCGGAGAAACGGCGATTGGGCGTTTCCGAAATCCGAAGCGCCGGCGGCTCGTCCGAAACATCCGCTGCCGGCTCGGCGGCAGGTGCTTCGTCGGCGCCGACCGCCTGTTCTTCTACGGCACTCTCCGGCGCTGATGTCTCCACGATCGCCTCTTCGGCAGTGATCTCTTCCGATCCTGTCTCTTCGGTCTCCGGCTCGGCTGCCGTAAACGCTTGGTCGTCGATCTCTTCCGCTGCAATGGTTTCGGCCGAGACCCCTTGGGGGGCGGCTTCCGCTTCATCTGCCACTTCGGCGACGGGCTCGGCCACCGGGCCGAGGCTCGCTGCATCATGGCCGATAGCATCAGGGCCGAGTGTCAGGCCGAGCGCCAGCGGATCTTCCTGCGCATCCGAAAGCCTAACGACGCCAAAACCGCGGAAACCATCGAAGTCGCGGTTGCGGGTATAGGTCGGCAGTGCTGCCAGATCGACCGGAACGACGAGACTGGTGCCTTCGACCGGCCAGAGGATCGTCTTGCCCGACCATGTGTCGCGGCGGGCGAGCGCCTCGGAAAGCTTGCCGTCGGGATCGAGATTGAAGAGGGCGGCGACATCGCCGAAGGCAGAGCCGATGATGTCGGACGCATGCGGACCGACGGCCTCTGCAAATTCGTGGCTGACCTCGTTGAACCGGCCTTCGGCGTCGATCTTCCAGACGAAGCGTGTGGCACGGCTGTTCGGCCTGAAGACGAAGCCGGGCTCAGCCGCAAGCTGAGGGGCAGGGGTGGCATCGGCGACCACAGGCGTTTCAATGGCTGGCTCTTCGCGGACCGCTTCCGGCGTGTCTTCGATAGGCGTTTCGCTGGCTTCAACAGGCGGCTCCGCCGCAGCCGTTTCCACCGTCTCCGCAATGGAGGTCACATCGTCCTCGATGACCGCGGCGGGCTCGGTGGCCTCATCCGCGCTGCTATCGATCATGTCGCCGTCGCTCTCCGGCTCCGCATCCGCGGCAGGATGCGTCTCTTCAATCGCCTCGTCTGCGGATGCCGCGGCTGTTTCGGCGGGCTGTTCGTTTTCGCCGGCGATCTCCTCGAGCGTCTCCTCGACCTCTTCGATCCCCGAGACCGCGTCGATGATCTCGGTGAAGCCTGCGACGGCGACAGGTTCGTCTTGACGCAGTTCGGCCGGCGGCGCGCTTTCTTCCTGTGCGGGCGCATCGATCGCGTCGAGCGCGGGCGCTTCGACCGCGTCGAGATGACCGATCGCAGTCTCCACGGCAAAGAGCAGATTGAGCGCCGGATCGTCGCTGAGTTTGCCGACCGCGGCCGGAAGATTGCCTCTGCCGGTGGCGACAGGTCGTTTCACCAGCCGGTCGGGATGCGCGCCGGCAAGGTTGATCAAGGTCTTTGCCGTCAGCTCGGAGATCCCGAGCGAGGCAAAGCCCGGAGAAGCGGCGATAACCTCGCCATTGGCGCCGATCACCGCCATATGCGTGTCGGGATCATCAAGTCCCTGTAGCATCTGAGCGGCCGATGCGCCGGCCGCGAGTGGCTTTGCCGAGACCGGCACCGAAAACAGGATGGCCTTTTCGCCTTGGGAAAGCCGGATCAGTTCGGCAGCCGCCTGCACCTGCGCACGCTGAAAGCCCTTGGCGACGCGGATCATCAGGCTTCTGTTGTCACCGATATCGGTCAGCTGGCGCGCGGCGGTTTCCAGCTGGCGGAAGGTGATGTCGGTGCGGTCGACCCCCTGATCGAGCAGGTCATAGACTGCCGAATGGCCGAAAAGCTCCGCACCCGCACCGTTCGCCCAGAGCAGGCGCGCAAGATCGGCCGAAAACAGCACCATGGCCTCGCCGCGTGAAAAGCGTTCCCGCACCCGTGCGTGCACGGCGATATCGATGAACGGATATTGGACTGCGGGCATGTTCGAACCTTGTCGCTGTCGGCCTTCTTAAATTAACGGCTTATTAATAACTGCGGGGCGCATGCCGGTCCAGAAGAGGAGGGGGTTTTCGGCCGGAAAGGTTAACGTCTTGTGCACTGCACAATAATTGTTGCAATGCACAATAAAATGTCTTATATAAGCATCATCCCAACTATGCAGGCAGCGGCTGCCTCAACCCAAAGGATGCGACCCATGGCTACCATAAAGACCGACGACGTTTTTTCAATCGCTTCTTTCGACCCGTCCAAGTTCACGGAATCCTTCCGTGAATTCGCCGAAAAGGGCGCTCAGCAGTCGAAGGATGCATATGCCAAGCTGAAGACCGCTGGCGAGGAAGCCGGCAAGACGCTCGAAGCCACCGTCCAGACGGCACAGGCCGGCAGCGTCGAGATCGGCCTGAAGGCGATCGACATCCTGCGCATCAATTCCGAGAACTCGCTGTCGCACTTCGAAGCGCTGCTCGGCGTCAAGTCGCCGGCCGAATTCTTCGAGCTGCAGACCTCGTTCATCCGCAAGCAGGCCGAACTCACCGTCGAGCAGGCGAAGTCGATCCAGGAAACCACCAAGCAGGTGGCCGAAAAGCTCGCAAAGCCCTCCAAGGACGCCGCCGAAAAGGCCATGGCTTCCTTCAAGGTTGCCTGATCGGTCCTTACCGATCGGAGATAAAAGGCTGGACCTCGCGTCCAGCCTTTTTGTATATTGACGAGGAATGGGACTTGAATTCCTCGCCAAGTCCTCGTATGTGACCCCCGTCGCGCCAAGCGCGATTTATGCGGTTGTAGCTCAGTTGGTTAGAGCGCAGGTTTGTGGCACCTGAGGTCGGAGGTTCGAGACCCCCCAACCGTACCATCTCCCCCACCATCAGAATGAAAACCTGGTTCCTATCGTTTCGATGGAACCCATGCGGCATCGGGTCGTTCTCATGTTAACGGGAGAATATGCATGTCGAAAACCCTGCTCTACGGCGCGACGAAAATCGACGAGACCAACAGCGCTTACGCGCCGGTCGAAAGTCTCGCCCAGTTTCAGTGGAAGAACCGCGTCTTCATCCTTTTCGCCGACAGGGATAATTCCCGCGCCGCCCGGCAGGAAAATCACCTGCTCGCCGACCGCTCGGCCCTCGATGAGCGTGACTTGGTGGTGCTGAAGGTTTCCGGCGCCGGCGTTCGACCGCTCTTCGGTGCGGCTGACGGCCTCGACGGCGAAGCGATCCGCTGCGATCTCGAGGCGACGGAGGTCGGCGAATTCGCCGCCTTCCTTGTCGGCAAGGACGGCACCGTCAAGCTCAAGGTCAGCGAGCCGATCACCGATGGCGAGCTTTTCGCCATCATCGACAGCATGCCGATGCGCGCTGCCGAATCGTTGAAGCCGGACAAGTAGCCCCGGTCGAACGTCGCGTTTATTCCAACATCATGAAAAGGGAGGCGGTCATGTCCGTGCCCAACGAACCCATTCCTGATCAGCCGCCGATGCCCGGGCCCGGCTGGAAGCCGGTGCCGCCGATCAAGGAACCGGAGCCGGACAGGCTTCCTGATGAAGCGCCGGTTCCGAACCCGGATGAGAACGACGAGCCGGCCAAGCACGTCTCCTAAAGAAAAATTTGCCGTTCGGCGCTGACGAGTTCCTGCAGGAAATCGATGACGCTCCGGACGCGTAGCAGGTCGCGCGCCGTTTCGTGATAGGTCGTCCAGTAGGCGCGCCGGATCGAAACCTCCGGCAGAATGCGCTGGAGTTCCGGATACTGCCTGGCGATATAGTCGTGCAGGATGCCGATGCCGGCGCCTGTTCGTACCGCCTCCGTCTGTCCGATCGCCGTCGAAATCTCGAAGCCTGCATCCCAGCTTCGCATGACTGCGCCGGAAAAATTCAGCGACGCAGTGAAGATCAGGTCTTCGACATAGCCGATGCGGCGATGCTCCTTGAGCGCGTCGATATCGGCAGGTGCTCCCTGTGACGCCAGATAATCCCGTGAGGCATAAAGGCCGAGTGTGTAATCCGTCAGCTTCGAGGAAACGAGCCGGCCTTGGTCCGGTCGCTCCAGCGTGATGGCGATATCGGCCTCGCGCTGCGAGAGTGAGAAAGAGCGCGGCACCGGCACGAGTTGGATCTTCAGTGCCGGATGGCGCTCGATCAACCTGCCCATGCGCGGCGCAAGAAAGGAAACACCGAAGCCGTCGGGCGCGCCGACACGCACGGTTCCGGCAATTGCCGTATCGGTGTGGCCGAGGCTGGCCTGTACTGCGAGCATTTCCGTTTCCATCCGCTCTGCGGATGCCAGAAACACTTCACCTTCGGCCGTCAGCTCGCAGCCATTCGTGCGGCGGATGAAAAGCCGCGTCTTCAGCGCCTCTTCCAGCGACGTCAGTCGACGCGAGAGTGTCGCGTGATTGAGCCCCAGCCGCTTCGAGGCGGCAAGGATCTGCCCGGTACGGGCAACGGCGAGGAAAATCCGAACATCGTCCCAGTTCATGGCTTGGCACGCATTGCGATCGGATCAACCTCGGTAAGTGTCAGCGATGTGACCATATGCACCGTCTGGTTTTTGTACTTCAGGAAATGCGGTGTCCGCAGATGGGCCTCGTATGCTTTCTGGTCGGCGTAGACTTCAAGGATACGGATCCGGTTTGGGTTGTCCCTGATGGAGACAGCGCTCAGGGAAAGGACGCCGTCTTCCAGCGCGACGGACGCTTCGATTTCTTCCTTGAGCAATGCGCGATATGATTCAAGCGTTTCCGGATCGATCTCCAGCTCCGCCATTCTGACGACGGGTTTCCGGTTCATCGGTTTGACCTCCCTACGGTTTAACTTGTCGTCGTTTGACTTGTGGGCGTGCCGTACCAAATTTGAAAGCAGCGGCAGCGCCTGATGCAACGATAGAGCTATAATTTACGCACAACGGTTGCTTACATCAGCGCATTGATTTGTGCAAATTGAAGTGCGATTGTCGGCCATCCAAAAACAGGAGGAACACCCATGCGTGAGATCGGTCATTTCATCGGCGGCAAACAGGTTGCCGGCACCAGCGGCCGCGTAAGCAACGTCTACAATCCGGCAACCGGCGAAGTGCAGGCGACGGTCGCACTCGCAAGCGTCGAGGAATTGCGCGCCGCTGTCGAAAACGCCAAGGCTGCGCAGCCGAAATGGGCCGCCACCAATCCTCAGCGCCGCGCCCGCGTCTTCTTCAAATTCGTCGAACTCCTGAACAAGCACATGGACGAGCTTGCCGAAATCCTCTCCAAGGAACACGGCAAGACGATCGAGGATGCCAAGGGCGACGTTATCCGCGGCCTCGAAGTCTGCGAATTCGTCTGCGGCATTCCTCATCTCGCCAAGGGCGAATTCACCGAGGGCGCCGGGCCTGCGATCGACATGTATTCGATCCGCCAGCCGGTCGGCATCGGCGCCGGCATTACGCCCTTCAATTTCCCGGGCATGATCCCGATGTGGATGTTTGCGCCGGCGATCGCCTGCGGCAACGCCTTTATCCTGAAGCCCTCCGAGCGCGATCCCTCCCTGCCGATCCGTCTCGCCGAACTGATGATCGAGGCCGGCCTGCCGGCCGGCATCCTCAACGTCGTCAATGGCGACAAGGGTGCCGTCGACGCGATCCTCACCGATCCCGATATCGGCGCCGTCTCCTTCGTCGGCTCGACGCCGATCGCCCGCTACGTCTATGGCACCGCGGCGATGAACGGCAAACGCGCCCAGTGCTTCGGCGGCGCCAAGAACCACATGATCATCATGCCGGATGCTGACCTGGATCAGGCCGTCAACGCGCTGATGGGCGCAGGCTATGGTTCGGCCGGCGAGCGCTGCATGGCGATCTCGGTTGCCGTTCCGGTCGGCGAGGAGACCGCCAACCGCCTCGTCGAGAAGCTGACGCCGAAGATCGAATCCCTGCGCATCGGCCCCTACACCGACGACAAGGCCGACATGGGCCCGCTCGTCACCAAGGAAGCCTATACCCGTGTTCGCGGCTTGATCGACCGCGGCATCGAAGAAGGCGCCAAGCTCGTCGTCGACGGCCGCGATTTCAAGCTCCAGGGCTATGAAGACGGCTATTTCGTCGGCGGCTGCCTGTTCGACCACGTCACGCCCGAGATGGACATCTACAAGACCGAGATCTTCGGACCCGTCCTCTCCGTCGTTCGTGCCCAGAACTATGAGGAAGCGCTGTCGCTGCCGATGAAGCACGAATATGGCAACGGCGTCGCCATCTACACCCGCGACGGCGATGCCGCCCGCGATTTCGCCTCGCGCATCAATATCGGCATGATCGGCATCAACGTTCCGATCCCGGTTCCGCTCGCCTATCACTCCTTCGGCGGCTGGAAGGCCTCGAGCTTCGGCGACCTCAACCAGCACGGCACGGATTCGATCAAGTTCTGGACGAAGACCAAGACCGTCACCGCCCGCTGGCCTTCCGGCATCAAGAGCGGCGCCGAATTCGTCATGCCGACGATGAAGTGATCGTTACGACATTCCAATCTGCAATTCGGGGGCCTTTCGGCCCCCGTTCTATTTGATCTTGGAAACCAAGCGCACGCCGCACCGGCATGCTTTCACTGTCCCGGCCCGCCCGAGCGCCGGCAGGTCATCATGGATTGCAACCAGAAGATCCTGAGGCGGGATTGACGTCGCGGCAAATGGCCTCATAAGCTGAATGCGAATTTCATATTTTGGAATTGTTCAAAACTAGCAAACCGCCTATATAGGTCTGAACAGACGAGTCAGGAGAATGGCATGCGGTTGACGAAGCAGACGAACTATGCGGTTCGCATGTTGATGTATTGTGCTGCCAACGACGGGCACTTGAGCCGGATTCCGGAAATCGCCAAGGCCTATGGCGTTTCCGAGCTCTTTCTTTTCAAGATCCTCCAGCCGCTGAACAAGGCGGGTCTGGTCGAAACGGTGCGCGGTCGCAACGGCGGCGTGCGCTTGGGCAAGCCGGCCGCCGACATTAGTCTTTTCGACGTCGTTCGGGTGACGGAAGATAGCTTCGCCATGGCCGAATGCTTCGAGGACGACGGCGAGGTCGAATGCCCGCTGGTCGACAGCTGCGGTTTGAATTCGGCGCTGCGCAAGGCGCTCAACGCTTTCTTTGCCGTGCTTTCGGAATACTCGATTGACGATCTCGTCAAGGCGCGTCCGCAGATCAATTTCCTTCTCGGAATCACCGGCGAGCCGGCCTATCGCAAACCCGCGATCGTCGCCCCGGCCGCCTGATCAAAAGACCAGCACAAACTTCTGAACCGCGGTTGCCCCGGCAACCGCGGTTTTTGTTTTTGCGGGGCATCTCCGTGGGCTCCAGAACGGGGAAATGCCGGCTGCGTGTCGCGACGGGCGCGCTTTTATACCAAATGCGACAAAATTTCGGTCTTTTTTGTGCGAATATTTCCGAATGAGGCTGATTTTTGACGGAAAATTTCTAAAATTGTCCAGCTGGAAAAATTTTCTGCGTAGCCCGTTGCTTTCAGTAAATAAATATCGTTCCATCGACCGTCGACCGGGATGGCAATCTACGGTCTCCAAACATCAAAAAAGAACAACCGGGAAACAATATTATGAAAAAGATCTCTGTCCTGCTGGCAGCGACGGCCTTGATTTCCGTCATGGCGACGTCGGCCTGGTCCAAGACCCTTGTTTATTGCTCCGAGGGCTCGCCGGAAGGCTTCGACCCCAGCCTCTATACGGCAGGCACGACCTTCGACGCGTCGTCGCGCACGGTCTATAGCCGCCTCGTCGAATTCAAGCATGGCGGAACCGAGATCGAGCCCGGCCTGGCCGACAGCTGGAGCGTTTCGGCCGACGGCAAGGAGTATACCTTCAAGCTGCATCCGGGCGTCAAGTACCAGACCACCGACTTCTTCACGCCGACACGTGACTTCAACGCGGACGACGTCATCTTCTCGTTCGAGCGTCAGCTCAAGGCTGACAATCCGTGGAACAAATATGTCGAGGGCGGTTCCTACGAATACGCGGCCGGCATGGGCTTCCCGGAGTTGATCAAGTCGATCGAGAAGGTCGATGACCTCACCGTCAAGTTCACGCTCAACCATCCCGAAGCGCCGTTCCTTGCCGACCTCGCCATGGACTTTGCCTCGATCGTCTCCAAGGAATATGCCGACAAGCTCGCCGCCGACGGCAAGATGGCGCAGCTCAATCAGCAGCCGCTCGGCACCGGCCCGTTCACCTTCGTCGCCTACCAGCCGGATGCCGTCATCCGCTACAAGGCGAACGAAACCTATTTCAAGGGCAAGGAAAAGATCGACGATCTGGTTTTCGCCATCACCTCTGATGCCGCCGTCCGCGCGCAGAAGCTGAAGGCCGGCGAATGCCACCTCATTCCTTATCCGAATGCGGCTGACGTCGCCGAACTCAAGAAGGACGAGAACCTGACCGTGCTCGAGCAGGCCGGCCTGAACGTTTCGTATCTCGCTTACAACACCTTGATTGCTCCCTTCGACAAGGCCGAAGTCCGCAAGGCGCTGAACATGGCGATCAACAAGCAGGCGATCGTCGACGCCGTCTTCCAGGGTGCTGCGGCCGTTGCCAAGAACCCGATCCCGCCGACCATGTGGTCCTATAACGATGCCGTCGTAGACGACAAGTATGACCCCGATGCGTCGAAGAAGATGCTGGCAGATGCCGGCGTCAAGGATCTGAAGATGAAGATCTGGGCGATGCCGGTTTCGCGTCCGTACATGTTGAACGCACGTCGCGCCGCAGAATTGATGCAGGCCGACTTGGCCAAGGTCGGCGTCGATGTGGAAATCGTCACCCATGAATGGGCCGAATATCTGAAGCTCTCGTCCGACAAGAATCGCGACGGTGCCGTCATCCTCGGCTGGACCGGCGACAATGGCGACCCTGACAACTTCATGGATACGTTGCTTGGCTGCGACGCTGTCGGCGGTAACAACCGCGCTCAGTGGTGCAACAAGGAATTCGACGATCTGATGACGAAGGCCAAGCAGACGGCCGACGTCGCCGAGCGCACGAAGGCCTATGAACAGGCTCAGCTGATCTTCAAGAAGGAAGCTCCCTGGAATACGCTCGACCACTCATTGGTCTTCGTTCCGATGAGCAAGAAGGTCTCGGGATTCTTCATGGACCCGCTCGGAATTCACCGCTTCGACGGCGTGGACATTTCCGAATAATAAAAAATCTGTAAACTGCCCGGTCAACGCCGGGTGCGGCCGGCGGTCAGGTTCCCCTGACCGCCGGAAACTATTGGAAAACCTGCTATGTTGCGTTTTTTCATCGGCCGCCTCGCGGTGCTGATCCCGACATTCCTTGGCGTTTCGCTGATAGCCTTCTCGTTCATCCGCATGATCCCCGGCGACCCCGTCATGCTTTTGTCGGGTGAACGTGTGATGGCGCCGGAACGTCACGCCCAGATCATGCACGATCTCGGTTTCGACCGGCCCCTATATGTGCAGTATTTCGATTATCTCGGAAAAGTGCTGCAAGGCGATCTCGGCACCTCGATCGTCACCAAGCGGCCCGTTCTCGGCGAGTTCTTCACATTGTTCCCGGCAACGCTGGAGCTTTCGCTCTGTGCCATCATCATTGCCGTCTGTCTTGGCGTGCCCGCCGGCGTCTTTGCGGCCGTCAAGCGAGGCACGTGGTTCGATCAGAGCGTGATGGGAGTTGCCCTCATCGGTTATTCCATGCCGATTTTCTGGTGGGGTCTGCTGCTCATCATCTTCTTCTCCGGCTATCTCGGCTGGACGCCGGTTTCCGGCCGCATCTCGCTGATGTATTTCTTCAAGCCGGTCACCGGATTCATGCTTGTCGACAGTCTGCTGTCGGGCCAGAAGGGAGCCTTCGCCTCGGCCGTCAGCTACCTCATTCTGCCGACCATCGTGCTGGCAACCATCCCTCTCGCCGTTATCGCCCGCCAGACGCGTTCGGCGATGCTCGAGGTGCTGGGTGAGGACTATGTTCGCACGGCACGCTCGAAGGGACTGAAGCCGCTGCGTGTCGTCGGCGTGCATGCGCTGCGCAATGCGATGATCCCTGTTATCACCACGATCGGTCTGCAGATCGGCGTTCTTCTTGCCGGCGCCATCCTCACCGAGACGATCTTCTCCTGGCCGGGTATCGGCAAATGGATGGTCGATTCGGTCTTCAAGCGCGACTACGCCGTGGTCCAGGGCGGCCTTCTGCTGATCGCCGGCGTCATCATGCTGGTCAATCTGATTGTTGATGTTCTTTACGGCTTCATCAATCCGCGCATTCGTCATTAGGAGCGGTCCATGAGCACGGTCACCGTCAAAACCGGCCAGCCATCCGCTCTTGCGGAATTCTGGCATTATTTCTCCCGCAACAAGGGCGCCGTCATCGGCCTGGTGGTTTTCGTCATCATCCTGGTCGTCGCAATCCTCGCGCCGCTCTTTGCGCCGCATGCGCCAAACGAGCAGAACCGCCAAGTGCTGCTGGCCGTACCCTTCTGGATGGAGGCGGGCAGCGCCTCCTACCTGCTCGGAACAGATGCCGTTGGCCGCGATATCCTCTCGCGCCTGATCTACGGCGCGCGGTTCTCGCTCTTCATCGGCGTCGTCGTCGTCACGCTTTCGGTCATTTCAGGCGTCCTGATCGGCCTCGTCGCCGGATATTTCCGCGGCAAGGTCGATACGGCAATCATGCGCCTGATGGATATCATCCTGGCCTTTCCGTCGCTGCTGCTCGCTCTCGTTCTGGTGGCCGTGCTAGGCCCCGGTCTGACCAATGCGATGATCGCGATTTCGCTGGTCAACCAGCCGCATTTCGTCCGGCTGACGCGCGCCTCGGTCATTTCAGAGCGTGAGAAGGAATATGTGATCGCTTCGCGTGTCGCCGGTGCCGGCACCTTCCGGTTGATGTTCAAGACGATTTTGCCGAACTGTCTAGGGCCACTGATCGTTCAGGCGACGCTCGCCTTTTCGGCCGCGATCCTCGATGCCGCTGCCCTCGGCTTCCTCGGCATGGGCGCCCAGCCGCCGACACCCGAATGGGGGACGATGCTGGCCGAATCCCGTGAGTTCATCTCGCGCGCCTGGTGGGTCGTAACATTCCCGGGTCTTGCCATCCTCATCACCGTTCTCGCCATCAACCTGATGGGTGACGGCCTGCGCGATGCGCTTGACCCCAAGCTGAAGAGGTCGTGATGCCACTTCTCGAAATCGAAAATCTGACTGTCGAATTCCAGACGTCATCGGGTCTTTTCCGCGCCGTCGATGGCGTATCGCTCACCTGCGACAAGGGCGAGATCCTCTCGATCGTCGGTGAATCCGGCTCGGGCAAATCCGTTGCCATGCTGGCACTGATGGGGCTTTTGCCCTGGACGGCGAAGATCACCGCCGATCGCATGCAGTTCGATGGCCAGGATCTGCGCGGCATCTCCGCCCGCCAGCGCCGCAGGATCATCGGCAAGGACATGGCGATGATCTTCCAGGAGCCGATGTCGAGCCTCAATCCGTGCTTCACGGTCGGCTTCCAGCTTGGCGAGACACTGCGCTTCCATATGGGCCTCAACCGGAAGGAACGTCGCGAACGTTCGATCGAGCTTCTGAACCTCGTCGGCATTCCGGCGCCGGAAGACCGCCTGTCGAACTTCCCGCATCAGATGTCCGGCGGCATGAGCCAGCGCGTCATGATCGCCATGGCGCTCGCCTGCAATCCGAAGCTTCTGATCGCCGACGAGCCGACGACCGCGCTCGACGTGACCATCCAGGCACAGATCCTCGATCTGCTCGTGCGCCTGCAGAAGGAGCACGGCATGGCGCTGGTGCTGATCACCCACGACATGGGTGTCGTTGCTGAAACCGCCGAGCGTGTGCAGGTGCAATATGCCGGCCAAAAGGTCGAGGAGCAGCCGGTGAGGGCGCTGTTCCGCGATCCGCACCATCCCTATACGGCAGCCCTGCTCGCCGCTTTGCCGGAGCGCGCCAAAGTCGGCCAGCGCCTTCCCTCGATCGCCGGTGTCGTGCCCGGCCAACATGGCCGCCCGACAGGCTGTCTTTTCGCGCCGCGCTGCGGCTACGCCACGGTCGAATGCGATCGCGGCGTCGTCCGCCAGGGGCCGGAGCTCGGGCTGGCGCTCTGCAACTATCCTTTGAAGGACGGCAAGCCGCTCGGGCATCCCGGCATCATGGCCGTTGAAACTGCAGGAGACCTGGTATGACCGGCGCTGTTCTCGAGGGCAGGGATCTCGCCCGCTTCTACACCGTCAACCGCGGTCTCTTCAAAGCCGATGCCACCGTCAAGGCGCTGAACGGCGTCAGCTTCAGTCTCCATTCCGGCAAGACGCTTGCCGTCGTCGGCGAATCCGGCTGTGGCAAGTCGACGCTCGCCCGCCTGGTCACGATGATCGAGGATCCGACGGCCGGCGAATTGCTGATCGACGGCAGGCCCGCCCGCGTCGGCGACCGTAGCCTGCGCAGCCAGGTGCAGATCGTCTTCCAGAATCCTTACGGCTCGCTCAACCCGCGCCAGAAGGTCGGCGCGATCCTCGAAGAGCCGCTGAAGATCAATACCGATCTCGATGCCGCCGCCCGCCGTCGCAAGGTGGAGGAGATGATGGCCCGCGTCGGCCTGCGTCCGGAGCATCACGGCCGCTATCCCCATATGTTCTCCGGCGGCCAGCGCCAGCGCATCGCCATTGCCCGCGCTTTGATGCTGCGGCCGAAGGTGCTGGTGCTCGACGAACCGGTTTCGGCTCTCGATCTGTCGATCCAGGCGCAGGTGCTGAACTTGCTGATGGACCTGCAGAAGGAGATGGGCCTTGCCTATCTCTTCATCTCGCACGGTCTCTCGGTCGTCCATCACATCGCCGACGAGGTGATGGTCATGTATCTCGGCCGCCCGATCGAAACCGGTCCTGCCGCTGAAGTCTTCGCCCGGCCGCGCCATCCCTATACGGCCGCCTTGTTGTCGGCGACCCCGATCGCCGATCCCGAGCGCGAGAAGACCCGCATCCGCCTGCAGGGCGAACTGCCGTCGCCCTTGAGGCCGCCGTCCGGCTGTCACTTCAATCCGCGCTGCTGGAAGGCGCAGGACTATTGTCGCCAGGTTTCTCCCGAATTGAGGGGAGAAGGCGCACAACAATATGCCTGTCATTTCCCGCTCGATTAAGTGGGAGCCGGAGCAATTCCAGGAAAAGTGTGTAGCGGTTTTCCGTCCGGAATTGCGCAGACAAAAGGTTAGATGCTGGGGAAGGAAACATGCCGGATGAGCAGATGAACAGGCCTCATGCGATCATCGTCATGGGGGTCAGCGGCTGCGGTAAATCCTCCGTTGGCGAGAAGCTTGCCGAAGCCCTGCGCCTGGCCTTCGTCGAAGGCGATGCGCTTCATCCCGCCGCCAATGTCGAGAAGATGTCGAAGGGCATCCCGCTGACCGATGAGGATCGGATGCCCTGGCTCGACCGCATCGGCGAAGACATCAAGGCCTCGCTGGAGAAAGGCGAGGGCATCATCGTTTCCTGCTCGGCGCTGAGACGCCTCTATCGCGACAGGCTGAGGGCTGCCGCCGGCGGCAATCTGTTCTTCGTCTATCTCGAAGGTTCCAGGGCGCTGCTGATGAAGCGTATGGGCGAGCGCAAGGGACATTTCATGCCGGTCTCGCTGCTCGACAGCCAGCTGGCGACGCTTGAGGTGCCTACAGGCGAGCCGGGTGTCGTCACCGTCGATATCGACGACACGATCGAAGGCATCGCGGCAACGGCGCTCAAGGGCCTTTCAGCGCTCGGCGTTACGGGTTGAAACGCTGCGGCGAATAGGCCGCGATATCAATGAACGGCGTCTCGCCGGTGATGAGTTCGGCAAGCACGCGGCCGGTCACCGGCCCGAGGGTCAGTCCGTGATGGGCATGGCCGAAGGCAAACCACAGGCCCTGATGGCGCGGCGCCTTGCCGATAACAGGCATCATGTCTGGCGTGCAGGGGCGCGCGCCCATCCAGGGTTCGGGATCGAGCCTGCCTCCGAGCGGGAAGATCGTGCGCGCCACGGCTTCGGCGCGGTCGAGCTGGACCGGCGTCCTCGGGGCGTCGAGCGTTGCAAACTCCGCCCCTGTCGTCAGGCGGATGCCGCGGCGCATCGGCGCCAGGAGATAGCCGCGTTCGGCATCGAGCGTCCAGTTGTTGAGCACGGCATTGCCCTCGGCGGCATAGTGCATGTGATAGCCGCGCTTGACGCCGAGCGGAAAGGAATAGCCGAGCCGGCGCGTTGCAACGGCCGCCCAGGGGCCGAGCGCCATCACCGTATCCTCGGCTTCGAGCGGACCTTCCGCGGTCATGATCTTCCAGCCGGAGCCGAACGGGCCGAGCGAGGCGGCGTCACCCGTGACGAAGCGGCCGCCGATACTTTCGAAATAGCGGCGATAGGCCGATGTCAGCGCATGCGGATCGAGCACCGACCAGGGATCGCGCCAGCGGATGCCGCCGGCGAAATCGCCGGTCATATGAGGTTCGATGTGGGCAATGTCGGCCGGAGTCAGGCTGTCATACTCCACGCCGAATTCATTCTGCCAAAGTGCGGCCTCCGCAAGAGCCCCGTCGCGCTTGGCTTCAGTGCGGAAAATCTTGATCCAGCCGTCCTTGCGGATCAGCCCTTCGGCCTGCGACGCCTCGATCAGGTCTTTGTGTTCGGCAATCGAATTTTCGATCAACGGCGCATAGGCCCGGGTGATGATCGCGTGGCGCCGCGCATTGGAATTCCACCAGTAGCGGGCGAGAAAGGCGATCTGGCTCGGCAGCGTGCGCAGGTGATAATGCGCGTCGATGCGGTTATTCAGCGCATAGCGCAGCAAAAGGCCGAGCTGCTGGGGAAAGCCGTAAGGCGCCACACCTTCGCGCTGGATCAGGCCGGCATTGCCGAACGAGGTTTCGTTGCCCGGATCCTTGCGGTCGATCAGCGTCACCTGCCGGCCGCGCCGCTGAAGATGGATGGCCGTGGAAACCCCGACGATGCCGGCGCCGAGCACGATTGCGTTCTTCGTCATTTCCGCTTGCATTCCGCTTTGTCTATCGGGGTAAAAATGCCCGTGCCGATACCGCAACGCAAACGGAAAATCGCGTTCATTTCAAAATCATTGCGCCTTTCAGCGCGGCATTTTCGGCCTTTACGCGGACATAGAGGACAAGCCCGTTGAGAAGGGAAAAGACGATCGCGTAAAGCGGCAGGCCGAAGGCGAGGGGAAGGGCGGCGATCTCGCCGACGACGATTGTATAGTTCGGATGCCGGAGGAAGCGATAAGGCCCCGATCCGACGAGCGGCGCGCCGGGCAGGATGATGATACGCGTCGTCCAGCGGCCTTTCAGCGTCGCCAGCACCCAGAGCCGCAGCACCTGCAGCCCCATGAACACCAGAAACCAGAAGAGCGCGATCGGCCTGCCGGGGGCAAGCAGCCAAAGGCCGATGATCCAGCCCGCGTGCAGCGCCACCATGACTGGATAGTGGTCGGGTGCCACCTCTCTAGCACCCCTGGCAAGAAGCGCCGTCGTGTTGCGCCGGGCAAGCACCAGCTCCCCCAGTCGCTGCAGCGTTACGAATGCAAGAAGCGCGATTGACGGCCACATCATGCCGCTCTCCGGAGCGTCACGCAGCTGGCCGAAAAGCCCGGCCCCATGGCGATCATCGCGGCGCGCGCCGGCAATCCGGCGCGGATTGCCCGCTCCAGCACGAACAGGATGGTTGGCGAGGACATGTTGCCATATTCGGCCAGCACGGCGCGCTCGTGATCGAGCGAGCCCGGCGCCAGCGACAGCGCGTTTTCCATCGCGGCCAGCACCTTCATGCCGCCGGGATGGCAGATGAAGCGGTCGATATCCTCCCGTCTCAGCCCGTTGCGCGCCAGAATGGCCGCTACCGCGGGCCCGAGCTCGCGTTCGGCAAAGGGCGGCAGCGATTGCGCCAGCACGATGCCGAAGCCGCCGTCATCGATCTTCCAGCCCATGATGTCGAGCGTGTCGGGAAAGAGATGCTCGCCGGTCGATTCCACTTCCGCCAGCCCGCCTTCGCCGGATCGCAGCAGGCAGGCGGCAGCGCCGTCGCCGAAAAGCGCCGTCGCGATGATGTTCGGCCGCGTCAGCTCGTCCAGCCGGAAGGCGAGCGTGCAAAGCTCGATCGAGACGAAAAGCACAACAGTGCCCGGCCGGCTCCGCGCCAGTCGCGAGGCGATCGCAAAGCCTGACACGCCGGCGGCACAGCCGAGCCCGAAGACCGGCACGCGCTCGATATCGGGTCTGAAACCCATCCTGCGGCTAAGCTGCGCATCAAGGCTCGGTGTCGTAAAACCGGTGGAGGAAACGGTCACGACACAGTCGACATCGCCGGCCTCAAGCCGTGCCTGGCGAAGGGCGGAGCTGGCGGCCTTGACGAAAAGCCCGCCCGCCACCTCGGCATAGGCCTGCATTCGATCCTGCCAACCATGTGGCTCGTCGAACCAGGCAAGCGGCCGCGCCGCATGGCGCTTATCGATGCCTGCGCTATCGAAGACGCGGGCAAGATGGCGAAAATCCTCGAAACGGTCGGCAAACAGTCGGGCCGAGGCTTCGACCGCCTGTTTTTGGAAAATGACATGTTCGGGTGCGGCGATGGCGAGGCTGACGAGTTTCACGGTATCGGTCACAGAATTCTCCTTGTCGTTCCCGGCGGAACGAAAAACACGCGGTGCCGATGATTTATTCGACCTCGTCTGCTTCACGAAGCAGTGATGGAGAAAATGGAGACGCCGGCGAATAAAGCCAGATGCAGCGGTGTTCTCTCCTCGCAACGTCACCTTTGAGGAGTTTCCCCATGACGATCACGACAATCCGCATCGCCTCCATCCTTCTCGGCGGCTGCCTCGCCGCTTCAGTTCTCTCCGGCCCGGTCTTTGCGATCGGCGATAACAGCAGCACGACGCCGACCTGCAAGAAGGGCGAGATCTACGACCAGAAGACCAAGAAATGCGTCAAGCAGCAGAGCGCCAACGTCTCCGACGAGAACCGCGCCGACTATGCCTATTCGCTGGCCAAGGCCGGCCGCTACGAGGAGGCGCTTGCCGTGCTCGACACGGTCAAGGATCAGAACACCGCCGAAGTGCTGAATTATCGCGGTTATGCCACCCGCAAGCTTGGCCGCACCGACGAAGGCATTTCCTATTATCTGCAGTCGGTGAAGATGGACCCGCAATACGCCAAGGTCCGCGAATATCTCGGCGAAGCCTATGTCATCAAGGGCCAGCTCGATCTCGCCAAGGACCAGCTGCAGTCAATCAAGGCGATCTGCGGCACCGGCTGCGAGGAATATCAGGATCTGAACGCTGCAATCCTCGATCCCTCTAAGATCTGATCAGCAGGCCACGGGGCGGGAAAATGGAAGCACGAAAGGGATGTAAGAATGTCGGTCGCGCGCACCCATTTTCCTGCCTATAGTCGCGCGAGAATGGAATCGCCGGTTCATCCGGCGGTTTCGAAGAATGCAGGACCGGCGGAGGCGGCCATCGCGAGCGAAGCGGATATCAGGAGCGGCCTGACGGAAAATCTGGCAAGGCTCTGGCGTTATGGTCTCGTTCTCTCGCATCAGCGCGATGTCGCCGACGACCTGGTCCAGGCGACCTGCCTCCGTGCGCTGGAGCGCGCCGATCAGTTCATCCCCGGCACCCGGCTCGACCGCTGGCTGTTTTCGATCCTGCACTCGATCTGGCTGAACGAGATCCGCTCCCGCCGGGTGCGCCAGGGCCAGGGTTTCGTCGATGCCGGGGAGACGCTGACCTTCGACGGCGCCCACGACACCGAAACCCATGTGATGGCGGGTCAGGTGCTGAAGCAGGTGAATGCGCTGCCCGAGGCGCAGAGGACAGTGGTTTTCCTCGCCTATGTGGAAGGACTTTCCTATCGCGAGGTTGCAGGCATATTGGATATCCCGATCGGAACCGTGATGAGCCGGCTGGCGGCGGCCCGCGCCAAGCTCTCCGACGCCGGACCGGAAGGGGGACGGCAATGACGACGAAACACACCATTCCCTCCGACGAGGACCTCACCGCCCTCATCGACGGCGAACTGACGCCCGAAGAGGCTGCGCGCATTGAAGCCATTGTGAACGAAGACGAGAGCACCGCCGAACGGCTGGAATTTCTGGCGCGCGCCAACCTGCCCTTCGAACAAGCCTTCGCCCCGCTGCTCGCCGAAGCCCCCCGCGAGAAGCTGCAGGCGATGCTCGCCGCCCTTCCTGTGCAGCAGAGCGCAAGATCCGGTCCCACGCCCGCATTCGCCACTCGACGCCGCTTCCTCGGCGCGCTCGCCGCCTCGCTGGCCGCCGGCATCGCGATCGACCGCGCCGTCATCGGCATCGGCAAAGGCTTTTCGGCAAAGGACGAAAACAGCGAATGGCGCGCCGTGGTCGCCGACTATATCTCGCTCTATACCGCCGAAACGCTCGCCGGCCCCGTCCCTGGCAGGGAGGACCAGGCCGCCCAGCTCGCCGGTCTTGACGAGAAGCTCGGCCTCTCACTCTCCCCCGAAGCCGTCTCGCTGCCGGGGATTGATTTCAAACGCGCCCTGTTGCTGCAATATGATGGTAAGGCGCTCGCCCAGATCGCCTATCTCGACCCCGAGACCGGGCCGATGGCGCTCTGCATCGTCGAGTCTGACAAGGGGCCGAAAGCGCCGGACCTCGAACACCGCAAAGGTATGAATGTCGTCTACTGGTCGAATGCGACGCACGCCTTCATGCTGATCGGCCGCATCCCGGCAGACCGGGTACAGGAATTGGCGGAGAACGCCCGGAGCAGGCTTTCAAGCTGATCAGCTCAGCTGGCCTTCAGCTTCGCCGGTTTTTCTTGGGGAGCACGTTCGAGCTTCAAATTGACGCTTTGAACAAGGACCGGCTTCATCACGGTCGGACAGCACGCTGTCGTCAAGCTCAAAGCCTTTCTCTTCACTCGCTACGGAACGTCACAGCGCACGTCACCAAGATTGCGGCAGACGCGATCCTCGAACCCGACGCGGCACGTCGTGAGGGCGAGCCCGCGGCACGACAGGCGAGACAATGTTCGGCGGCGCCGAAACAATGCGGACCTCTCGCTTTCCCGATATCACCGAGCCTGAGACTTATTAAATTTCAGCATATGACCGTAACGTCAATTTAAGTGCCGTCGTGGCAGCAATGGCGGAGGTTCGGACCGGCGAGCACAGAATCCTAGAATATGTCTTCTGGCCTTCGATAGAGGTTGCGGAGAAAGCGCTTCAGGAGCGTTAGTTGGGTCAAAAACTTCCTGAAGAGAAATAAAGCTTTTAGTTGAATTTTCCCCTGATTTGCGGCAGAGGGAAACTGGCATTAGGCGCGGCCGAATTGAATAGGCAAACGGGTATTTTATGACGAACCTTATTACTTGGATGAAGTACGTCAATTCGACTGGAAATCAGAGAATTGACGGGCTTCTCAGCGGCGTTGCCTGGGACGGAACGATAACCTATGCGTTTCCCACTCTCTCGACATCGTATTCCTATAGCGGCGAGAAAGATTTCGATTTTTCGTCGATTTCCTCGCAACAGCAGTCTGTAGCCTTATTTTTTATGGAGCAATCCTATGGAAACGCGGCAAATGACGGCTTTTCGGTTGAGGGGTTTACGAACGCCAACTTTGAGGCCGGAAGCGCGGATACCGCAACGGTGCGGTTCGCTCAATCGTGGCTACCTGAGACGGCATGGGCCTATTATCCGGATGCTGGCATCAGCGGCGGCGATATCTGGTTCGGGACGGAATATGCCGGCACGGAATCCGACTATCGCTATCCGGAGTTCGGCAATTATGCGGGACATACCCTGGCGCATGAACTGGGTCACGCTCTCGGGCTGAAACATGCTCACGAACCGGATTTCTTTTACAATCCCACGGTCGTTCCGCGCGCCTACGATTCGGTCGAATACACGATCATGACCTACCGTACATATGTCGGAGATAATGGAGACGGGTACGAGTATGAACATGACGGGGCGCCACAGACATTCATGATGCTCGACATCGCCGCCCTGCAGGAAATGTATGGTGCGGACTACACGACGAACAATGGCGATACCGTCTATAAGTGGAATCCGAACGAAGGCGTCACCTATGTCGACGGGGTGGCCGCCATCACCCCCGATGCCAACCGGATCTTCGCGACAATCTGGGACGGCGGTGGTATCGATACCTATGATTTGAGCGCTTATACCACCGCCCTCAAGATCGACTTGCAAGCAGGGGGGTATTCGGTCTTTTCCCAGAGCCAGTTGGCCGATCTGTGGGGTGGGCCGAACAATGGCTATGCCCGCGGCAACATTTTCAACGCACTTCTTTATAACGGCAACGTTGCGTCCTTGATCGAGAACGTTCAGGCCGGCTCCGGCAACGACAACATTATAGGCAACGAAGCGAACAATACGCTTTGGGGCAATGCCGGAAATGATTCCCTTTATGGTGGTGCCGGCGCTGACACATTGATTGGAGGGGCTGGTTCCGACTGGATGGTGGGCGGGGCGGGTAACGACCTCTATGTTGTCGACGATAATTTCGATTTTGTGATCGAGAGCCCGAATCAGGGGACGGACACAGTTCGGACGGCGCTTTCAAGTTATACGCTCCGCGAAAATATCGAGACCCTGACCTATACGGGATCCGCCAGCTTCACCGGCACCGGCAACGTTCTCGCCAACACGATCACCGGCGGCGCCGGCAACGATACGCTGAACGGCGGAGCCGGTGCGGACAGCTTGATCGGCGGTGCGGGCGACGACACCTATATCGTCGACAATGCTTTCGACGTCGTCACCGAAGCCGCCGATGAGGGAACCGACACGGTTCGCACGACATCGGCAAACTATACGCTTGGTGCTAATGTCGAGAACCTCACCTATATCGGCACGGGAACGTTTACCGGCATAGGCAATGCGTTGAACAACATCCTGACCGGGGGGGCAGGTGCCGACACCCTGGACGGGAAGGCCGGAGCAGACATGCTGATCGGCGGAGCGGGCAGCGACACCTATATCGTCGATGATCTGGCCGACGTGGTCACCGAAGGGCTGAATGCAGGAACCGATCTGATCAGGACGGTGCTTTCTTCCTATGCCTTGACCAATATTGCCAATGTCGAAAACCTGGCTTTCATCGGCGCCGGCGATTTTATCGGTTCCGGCAATGCGCTCGCCAACACAATCACCGGCGGCGCCGGCAACGACACGCTGGACGGTGGCGCCGGCAACGACACGCTGGTCGGCGGAGCGGGCAACGACATCTATGTGGTCGACAGTGCGAGCGACATCGTCACCGAGTTGGCCAGTGCCGGCACCGACGAAATCCGCACGTCGCTTGCGACCTACTCGATCGCTGCACTGATCAATGTCGAGAACCTGAGCTACACGGGATCTGCCAACTTCACCGGCACCGGCAATGCGCTCGCCAACACGATCACCGGCGGCGCCGGCCATGACACGCTGAATGGCGGGGCAGGCGCCGATAGCTTGATCGGCGGTGCGGGCGACGACACCTATATCGTCGACAATGCCGGTGACAGCGTTGCCGAGAACGCCGTCGCGGGAACCGACACGGTTCGCACGGCCCTGGCCGCCTACACACTGGGAGCCAATGTCGAGAACCTCACCTATATCGGAACGGCAGCCTTTGTCGGGACAGGCAATAGCCTTGCCAACACGATCACTGGTGGTGTCGGCAACGACACCCTGGATGGTGCGGCTGGCGCTGACATACTGATAGGCGGAGCGGGCAACGACACCTATATGGTCGACAATGCTGGCGACAGCGTTGCCGAGAACGCCGCCGCGGGAACTGACACGGTCAAGACCGTGCTGGCAAACTATACGCTCGGCAACAATGTCGAGATTCTGAGCTATACGGGATCGACCAACTTCACCGGCACCGGCAATGCGCTCGCCAACACGATCATCGGCGGCGCCGGCAATGATCTGCTGGACGGCGGTGCCGGCAATGACACGCTGGTCGGCGGAGCGGGCAACGACATCTATGTGGTCGACAGTGCGAGCGACATCGTCACCGAGTTGGCCAGTGCCGGCACCGACGAAATCCGCACGTCGCTTGCAGCCTATTCGATCGCTGCACTGATCAATGTCGAGAACCTGAGCTACACGGGATCGGCGAACTTCACCGGCACCGGCAATGCGCTGGCCAATATGATCACCGGCGGCGCCGGCCATGACACGCTG